>CAVUGX010000033.1:0-164766 GCA_963741035.1 uncultured delta proteobacterium | reverse complement strand
AGATTTTCTATTCTTCTCCGGGAAATCAAAAAGGATTCTTCATGAATAAAGATTTGCTTCTCGATATTTGCGTTTTCTTTCCGGGTTGGCGCCGACCGAATGGACGTGCTTTTTCGTCCTTTTCGGGATTCTTTTTTTTCTTTTTCAGGAGCGTCCGCCAGGGAGATTAGTCTAGCGAAAAAGACCCCCGGGTGGAGCAGGAATCCTCCCCGGGGCTGACACGGATACCAGACCTCGGGGAGTTTTCCTCGGGGTTTTTTATTGCACTTAACTCAAGATCCGGACCGGAGGATTTGTCGTGATTCTTGTACTTGGAAAAGGAACAACAACGGAAGAAGTGGAAAGGCTCAAAGAAACTTTGCGTTCCGAGGGCCATATGGTGAAGGAAATCGGAGGGGTGGAAGAACGGGTTTTGGGAGTTGTCGGCACCATGTACAGGGAAACCGCATATTATGAATCGATGCCCGGCGTGGAAAGGGCCGTTCCCATATCCAAGCCCTACAAGCTTGTGAGCCGAGAACTGCATCCCGCTGCCTCCATAATCAAAGTGGGAGATGTGGCCATAGGCGGTGACCGTCTGGTAGTGATTGCCGGTCCATGCGGCGTGGAGGACAGGAAAAGAACTCTGGATATTGCGCGCGCAGTGCGCAAACACGGCGCCGTGCTGTTCAGGGGCGGGGCATTCAAACCTCGGACTTCCCCCTATGCCTTCCAGGGTATGGGGGAGGAGGGGTTGAAGATACTCCGTGAGGTCAGGGAGGAGACGGGGCTTGGCATTGTTTCGGAGATAACCTCCCCGAGCCAGGCCGACCTCATGATGAAATACGTCGATATTGTTCAGGTCGGGGCTCGGAACATGCAGAATTTCGAGCTGCTGAAGTCCGTGGGCCGAATCGGAAAACCGGTGCTCCTGAAGCGGGGGCTGTCGGCGACCATCGAGGAATGGCTCATGTCCGCCGAGTACATTCTCTCGGAAGGAAACGACCAGGTAATCCTGTGCGAACGCGGTATTCGCACTTTCGAGCGTTATACGCGAAACACTCTGGACCTTACCGCCGTTCCCGTCATAAAGAAGCTTACCCACCTGCCTATTATAGTGGACCCGAGCCATGCCACGGGAATCAGGGATAAAGTCAGTCCCATGGCCCGAGCATCCATAGCCGCGGGCGCCGATGGTCTGATAATCGAAGTGCATACCGAACCCGAAAAAGCGCTTTCCGACGGACCTCAGAGCCTCTACCCTGAGCAGTTCGAGCAGCTTATGCGAGACCTTTACGTAATTGCTCCGGTTGTGGGAAAGCAGGTCGATTACGCTTACCTCGACAAAGCCGCAATCATGAAGCCGCGCCCGGGCGAGGGCAGGGCGCCTTCACTGGTTGCCTACAGCGGCGTGCCCGGCTCGTTTTCTCACAAAGCGTGCATGCAGTTTTTCGGAAGTGAGATTCCCCTTCGAAACAGCTCCTCATTCAGGGAAGTCTTTGAACTGGTGGACAGCGAACAGGCGGCCTTCGGCGTCGTTCCCGTGGAAAACAGCCTTACGGGCAGCATTCATGAGAACTATGACCTGCTGCTTGAATATGACCTCAAGACAGTGGGTGAACTGACCCTGAGGATCAAGCATAACCTGTTGGGGCAGGCAAACGCGCAGATCGATGGTTTGGAAAGAATCTACTCCCATCCGCAAGTCTTTCAGCAATGCAGGGAATATCTCGCAAAAAATCCCGGCTGGGACCTGATTTCATGTAAAGATACGGCTTCGGCTGTTCAAAGGGTGAAAGAGGGCGGCGACCCCGGGGAAGCCGCCATAGCTGGAGAAGAAGACGAACAATTTTCACCGATGGTGGTGTTAAAGGAGGGCATCGAGACCAATCCCCGGAATTTCACCAGATTTGTGGTTATATCCAGGAATGAATCTCTTCCCGGCCCCAAGAACAAATCATCACTGATTTATTCGGTAAGTGACAAGCCAGGGGCTTTGTTCGAGACACTTCGGATTTTCGCGCAGAACGACATAAATATTGTCAAACTCGAGTCCAGGCCGATCCACAGCCGGCCATGGGAGTATCTGTTCTATGTGGATTTGGAAACCGACATTGCCGAAGAGAGCCGCCGGCATATTCTGAGCGAAATCATAGAAAAAACCGAGTTCTTCAAGTTTCTCGGAAGCTATAACAAAGGCTTCCAGGCATGAGGTGTGAAATTAGAAGGGGTGAAGGGTGAAATTTTCACCCTTCACCCTTCTTTCTGAGCACGGCAACTGTTGCGCCCCAGCCGCCCGCTTCACTGTCCGCTTCCCTGAACGAAATTACCAGGGGATGGCTCTTGAGTACCGAATGGACTATCTGGCGAAGGACCCCGATGCCTTTTCCATGGATTATGCGAACCTCCTCGAATCCTTTCCCGCTCGCCTCTTCCAGGTAGTCGTTCAGAAGGTCTTTCACTTCTTTTGGCCTGAAGGTGTGCAGGTCGATCGAGTCTTCGACGGGGTATTGGATCGTTTCGTCTTCTTTCATGGTTAATCACCGAGGTTGTCAACTCTAATGCGATCCGGTTAAAACGGCACGTAATCATAACGGTCTAAGAATATTCTGGCAATTTGCGCTGAATTCTGTTTTGAATACCGGGCGCGGAATGAATTAAGTGTTTCCGAACAGACCGAACAAGAACAGGAAAGAATTGAGTGCTTACGCATCTAATCTCGAATTTCGCAATTTGGTGTCTTCTGGGGTCAGGCTATTTTGGAGCGGCTTTTTTGATGGCGCTTGAGAGCATGATAGTCCCTGTGCCGAGTGAGGCGGTTATGCCTTTCGTTGGATTTATGGTTGCCGACGGCAAATGGGTCCTCTGGCTTGCGATTGCAGCAACCAGCGCCGGTTCGGTAGTAGGCTCCGCAATCTCGTACACAATGGGCTACTACGGCGGAAAGCCTTTTGTGCTGAAGGTCGGCAAATACCTCTTTTTAAATCGGCACGATCTGGAGTGGACAGAGGATTTTTTCAGCCGCCGCAAGGGGACCATTACTCTTTTCATCTGCCGGTTCATCCCCGTTGTGAGACACCTTGTCTCGGTTCCCGCGGGGACCGGCAAAATGAAGCTTCTGCCTTTCCTTCTGGCTACACTTGTCGGGGCGACCCTCTGGAATTCATTTCTGCTTGTCTGCGGGATGTATCTTCGTGAGAGATGGGACCTCGTTGAGCGATATTCCCATCAGGTCGATATCGTAATCGTGGCGGTCCTTATCGTCGGATTGGTTTTCTTTGCGAGGTCCCGTTACAAGGCCGTGCTAAAACTGGATCAACCGGCCGATGAATAGTTAACGCGGAGAGCGAAACTCACAACTCAATTTTCGCTGCCTTCCCGATCATCCAAAATCGCGCTGTTTTCAATTTCTGAAAGTACGCGAATGACGCTCTGCGCTACATTCCGGGGCAGGCCTGCGCTTTCCAGTTCGAAGACAGAGGCTTCCTGGATTGCTTCCAGGCTGCCGAAGCTTTGGAGGAGCATATTCCTTCTGCCCGGGCCTATTCCCGGGATGCCGTCCAGCGCCGAGGTGAGAAGCGAGGTCCTGTGCAGGCTCTGGTAATGCGAGATGGCGAACCGGTGGGCCTCGTCACGTATTCGCTGGAGCAGGTGAAGAATGTCCGGATACCGGTGCAGGAAAAGGGGATTCTTGCGGCCGGGCAGATAAATTTTCTCATATGACCCTTTTCCCTTCTCACCTATGTCGGATTCGCGCTCCTTCGCAATGGATGCCACCGGGAGACCGGGAGCCTCGAGTTGCTCCAGCAGGCGCACGATCGTGTTCAACTGCCCCTTTCCGCCGTCGAGAAGAAGCAGATCCAGGCCGGAGGAAAATTCCCGGTCGTTTTCGACAAGTCTGCCTACTACCTCGGCCATCATCGCCGGATCGTCGGGTTCGCTTTTGAGCCTTATTCGGTAGCGTTTATAGGAACTCTTATCCGGGCGTCCATTTTCGAAAACCACCAGCGCTCCGACTGCGTGCTGTCCCTGCATATTGGAGATGTCCACGCAGGCGATGCGCGCGGGCGTTCTCGGCAGTTTGAGAAGGCGCTGGAGAGCTGTCGATGAGTGCCGTATCCCGCTTCTGCCACCGCTTCCGGCTGATGAATCTCTCGCGGGCGTTGGCTTGGGCCATATCGAGAAGATGCTTCCTGTGGCCTCTTTTTACGTGCCAGATCCGCACGCGTTTTCCCTTCAGATCGGATAGCCATTCTGCGAGGATCGTCTCGGAATCGAGCGACACGGGAACGAGCACCTCATAGGGAATGAAGGCGCCCTCGTAGTAGTATTGCTGAATGAAAGCCGAAATCAGCTCATGCTCGTCTCCCTTGGCCTCCTTGAGGTCGAATGCCCGCTGGCCCGAATGCACCCCCTGCCGGATGAAAAGAACTACCAACTCGGTCCGGTCTTCCTCCTGGTGGATTCCGAGCACGTCCTGATCCATGAACCGGTCGGACACTATATGCTGCTTTTCGATTGTCGCCGCCACGTTTCGCAGCCGGTCGCGGTAGAAAGCGGCCAGTTCGAACTGCATGCCTTTGGCGGCCTCCTGCATTCTTTGTTTGAGCTGGTTCTGGAGGATGTCGGTCTTTCCTTCCAGGAAGAGCACCACTTCCTCCACCATCTTCATGTAGTCTTCGGTCGAAACTTTGCCCGCACATGCGCCGAGACATTGGCCCATCGGGAAATTGAGGCACGGGCGCTCCCTCGGGATGAGTTTTTTGCCCCTGCAAAGCCTCAGCGGAAAAAGCTGGTGCAGGTACTTGAGCGTGTCGCGGGCCGCTCGAGCCGAAGTATACGGGCCGAAGTAAAGCGCCCCGTCTTTTTGAAACCGGCGGACTATGTCCAGCCTGGGGTAAGGGTCACGAGGATCGATCCGGATCGAGAGGTAATTTTTGTCGTCGCGAAGTACGACGTTGTAGCGCGGACGGTGTTTCTTTATCAGGCTGGCCTCGAGGAGCAGCGCCTCCTTTTCCGATGACGTAATGGCGTATTCGAGATCGGTGGCCTTTGCGAGCATGATCCGGGTCTTGACATCTATCGCGTCTCCGCCCCGGAAATAATTGCTGATGCGTTTCCTCAGGTCCCGGGCCTTTCCGACGTAAAGGATAGCTCCGCCCGGGTCCTTGAACATGTATATGCCGGGCAGGTGCGGAAATGCGGATATCCGGCTCGCAAGGGCTGCAGGTTCGGGCGGTTCCATGGCAGAGGTTTGGGATCTGTCTTCACTATCAGGCCCTGCCGGTGCTCTTTGGTTTTCGCCTTCAGGCATCGTTGCATCTATTTCATTTAAATTAAAGAAAAATTACCGGAACCTTGATTATCCCGATTTTCAATTATAGCACAGAAGCCCCAGCCCGTGGTAATCCGGCTCGTCTTGGCGCTCAGGGATATTAGCGGGTCCAAATATTGCCGTACCCCGAATGGAAGCAAATCCGATCTCACCGAGTGATCGAGTTGGAATTCGAGTGTCGAACTCCTTAGATTAGACGACAGCCGTGGTCAGCCGCTTGGTGCTCGGGGCTGCAAACGAAGCTGGGATTGCGCGATATCGGCCGATCGAGGAAAATATGATTAGAACAAAGCGAGTCTACGAATCACCCGCTGACGATGATGGGGTCCGTTTTTTGGTCGAGCGCCTATGGCCCCGGGGGATGAAAAAAGAGTCACTCCACATGGATGCCTGGCTCAAAGACGTGGCTCCGAGCGACGCTTTGCGCCGTTGGTTCGGACACGATCCGGCAAAGTGGACCGAGTTCAGGGAGCGTTATTTTACCGAACTGGACGCCGGGCCTAAAGCGATCCAGCCAATCGTAGAGGCGTCACGTCACGGCGATGTGACCCTGCTATACAGCGCTCACGACACGGAGCACAACAACGCAGTTGCGTTACAGGAGTATCTGTCTGAAGAGCGCATAAGCCAACCGATAGTAGAATCGCCCCTTTCCATTTTCGGCGAGGCAGGCAGGGTCCCTTGAAAGATAGTTTCTGAGGTTGGGTAGAGTCTTCCGTTGGGGTACCTTTCTTTGACCCCGGTGTGGCCAATCAACAGCAATCGCGAGAAGTAATCAGAATCTGCTCTATATGATCCGGGATGCGGCCTATTGGGGCGTGAGCCTCAAGGCTACCATAGACTCGATCCTCAAATAGCTTGTAGAGGTTATGGCCGGGGGTAGTCTACTATGCCGGAAGATGGTATGTTCACGTTGCTTGACCTTTTCCTCCCGCCCCATTCCGCAAACAGAGGTCGTGCTGTGGTTATTCAAAACCTACCAGTAAAAGTGAAGTGCAATAGTGGAATTGTGCACATGCAACTTGTATTTTTAGTGAGATTTTTGACAGTCAGTTCCGGAGCAATCCAGGACGAAATCCGATCCCAAAACTGTGCTCCGGCATCTATCGGCGGCCCTTGATGCATTATCCTGGCTGCTTGTTTCCGGCGGGTTTTAGCTGATGACAACTTGAAAGATTCAATCCATGCCCGATGAGAGTGTACTGCTCGTCAACCTGACTCCTGAAGAAATTCGGCATATTCAGGAGTTGCTTTCCCATTTTGATCTTGAAATCGGATCAATAGCGGTTCCGGCAATAGGAGATGCCGAACCATACTTCAACCGGGGAGACCTTCTTCTGGTGATTTTAGGCGTGCGCGGGCATCAGAAAAGACCGGATCAAGACGTGCATCTCGTTAGACGTTTGATTGGGCGATCCGTACCCCTTTTAGTCCTCGTTTCTCCGGATCAAGCCACAAAAACCAGAGAATACCTCCGTGCCGGTGCAGACGAATATTGGATACTGCCGTTGGATTCGACGGCTTTTCCTCCTCGCCTTGGAGTATTGATCGAATGGGGGCAGTCTGCGTTGAGTGAAGAGTATACTCGACGCCAGGAAGTAAGTACGTCCAAGCCGCGTAGAACGGCGTCCTTTTACCGTGTGTATTACGCCTTCCGAAATCTCTTCACGCCTGCCGCTTCCAAAAAGACGATGCCTTCGGAACTTATTCCTCTCATAGCCAATAAATGGAAGAAGATACGCACACTGGGTTTCGGGACCCAGGCGGAGATCTGGCTGGTGAAAGAAGAAAGTGGAGATACGCTGTCTGTCGCCAAGGTCCCTCATTCCCGTCAAATGAACACCACATTCTTACGAGTGGCGGCTATCCTGAGGCGAATGGCGGGCCATCCCAACGCTGTACAACTAAAAGAGGTCATAAAGGAGGATGGTCGAGTAATCCTCATCCAGGAGTACCTGGAAGGTCCTACTCTGCGGGATCTTCTGAATCATGGGATGGACAGCGTCTCAAAAGAGAAAGTCTTCTTAGAACTGCTCGATGTGGTTGCTCATGCTCACGAGCAGAACATCATGCATAGAGACATCAAGCCCGAAAACGTTATTCTTACACCTGCGGGAGTGTCCAAACTCCTGGATTTCGGCGCCGGTAAAGATCTCTCCCGCTGGAGCACGAGCGGTACAGCCATCGGTACGCGTCCCTTCATGGCGCCGGAACAGATCATGGGAAAGAGCCGCCTGGCGAGTGATGTATGGTCCCTCGGGGTAATGCTTTATCTCTTTTCGACGGGGTCACTTCCCTTCTATGATGACAACCAAAAGGTCCTCATGGATCTAATTCTTGAATGCAATACCGAATCTCCTCGGAACCTGGAACCGGAATTGCCGCTGCAACTGGAATCCGTCATTCTCACATGCCTGCAAAAAGACCCGAATCAGCGTTATTCGAATGCAGCGATACTGCGAAGTGAACTGCTGAGAGTTTTCCCCGGTTTCGGAGAGGGGAAGGTTTTGCCACAGTCCTGATTCATATTTGTTGGAATCAGGGACGGCGAGGTGAGCGCAACTTATCGCTTTGGCTCCGAGAGCTGATTTGCTGGATTATACCCCGCCCTGTCGACATCCCTTCGGGTCGAATGCCTGTGCATTGAAAATGTCCGGGAATCGGTTCGCCCGAGCCACTCAGTACCCGGGGATGCTTGATGAGTAACCCGCCATTATCTTTAAAAGCGTAGCTCGGTGAATAGGGACTGCCCCGGCTAAAGCGAGTGGGCTCCAATGCGGGATGCCGCACACAGGATGATGAGTGCGTCGCGAGTAGCAAATTCATCGTCGTCCAGGGAGAAGAATATGTTCATCGCAACTCCGTTCATCGGGGCTTTTCTGATAGTCGTTATACTTTGGGAGGCGTTCGAAACTTTTATTTTCCCGCGCCGTGTAACCCGGCGGGTGCGGCTGACCCGCATTTTTTACAGGTTGACTTGGCGCGCCTGGAGAGCGGTTGTGCACCCCATGACGACCGTACGCCTGAGGGAATATTTATTGAGCATCTACGGGCCGCTTTCCCTGATGGGGCTCCTGAGTTTGTGGGCCTTTATGCTGATCCTGGGGTTTGGGCTTATTCACTGGGATGCAGCCACTATATCGGAAGGCCAACACAGCCTGGCCACAAGTCTTTATTTCAGCGGAACAACTTTCTTTACTCTCGGATTGGGCGATGTGCAGCCGCTCACGCCTTTGGCTCGACTGCTGACAGTAGCAGAGGCGGGGACGGGGCTTGGTTTTCTGGCGATTGTCATCGGCTACCTGCCGGGTCTGAATCAGTCATTTTCCAAACGTGAGGTAAACATATCGCTTTTGGATGCCCGCGCCGGCTCGCCGCCTACCGCGGCGGAGATGCTTTACAGGCACAACGACGAGCACGGCATGGAATCTATCCGGGAGATTTTGAATGAAGGGGAGAGATGGTCTGCGGAACTGCTCGAAAGCCACCTGTCATATCCGGTGCTTGCCTATTTCAGGTCTCAGCACGATAACCAGTCATGGCTTGCTGCGCTCGCCGTCATGCTGGATACCAGCGCATTCGTAATGGTTGGCCTGGAAGGGGCCTGCGTGCGTCAGGCGCAAATGACTTTTGCCATGGCCAGGCACGCTGTCGTGGATCTTACCCTCATTTTCGGAATTACGCCCCGATGGCCCGATCCCGACCGCCTTCCACCCGCTCAACTGGAGAACCTGAGATCCAGGTTAATGGCGACTGGTTTGCGACCCCATATGGGGGATGAAGCGGACCGGAAGTTAATGGAATTGCGCGGGATGTATGAGCCTTTTCTTTTTGCTCTTTCAACGCATTTTCGTCTGGCTCTGCCGCCCTGGGTCCTGGAATCCGAGATTGTCGACAACTGGCAGGAAAGCATATCGACTCCTGAACCGGGCGCAAGAAAGGTTGTTCGGCTGCGCAGAAGGGGTGAGGGGCATTTTTAGGCGGCGAGCCTCCACCGGAAGGCAACCCGGCCATTATCTACGGGTGCTTTTGGGGGGCTGGTGTCTACGGAAAAGCCCTAAATCGGTCAGGGCTGCCCGTAGGATCAGGAAGAGTCCGGCGCAGCATACCCGCTCCATGTAATTATATCCGGTATTCTCAGGACCATCCGCGCGCATTGCGCTTCGACCTTCCGGCGGATTGAGGGAGAGCCGGCACATAAAAGATTTACGTCGTATTACCTGTCGCAGAACCTCAGGACCTGCTGCGCGATATTTTCAAGTGAAACGACACGGTCCACAGCCTTGCGCTTTATCGCCTCGTGAGGCATTCCAAACACGACGCAGGACTTCTCGTCCTGGGCGATAGTAGCTGACCCTGCCTCCTTCATTTCGGCCATGCCCCTTGCGCCGTCGTCCCCCATCCCCGTCATGATGACGCCCACACAGTTTTTACCCGCGTAGCGGGCGGCGGATCGAAACAGCACGTCCACGGAGGGACGGTGGCGGCACACAAGCGGACCGTCCTTGACTTCCACAAAATAGCGTGCGCCGCTGCGCTTGAGCAGCATGTGATGACTGCCCGGCGCTATCAGCGCGCGTCCCCGGATCAGCGTGTCGTTGTCCTCCGCTTCTTTGACGGAAATCCGGCAAATTGAGTTAAGGCGCCTCGCGAAGGCGGCCGTGAAATGTTCCGGCATGTGCTGTACGATCGCTGTCGCGGGGGCGTCGGGAGGAAGTGATTCCAACAGAACCCGCAATGCCTCGGTCCCACCGGTGGAGGCTCCTACGACAACGACTTTTTCGGTTGTTTCGATCATAGCCATCGTGGTCGGCTTCGCAATGACGGCGTCAGCGGTTAGTTTCGGCTCGACTTTGCTCCGTTCGCTGGAGCGACGGACCCTGGCCTGGGAGGCGGCTTTGACGGCGTCGCAGATGCGAACCCTGGATTCTTCAAGGAACTGTTTAGTGCCGAGTTTTGGCTTTTGGATGATCTCCACCGCCCCGTATTCCAGTGCCTTCAACGTAGTCTCGGAACCACTTTCAGTCAGACTGGAACATATCACCACAGGGATGGGATGCTGCGCCATCAGCTTCTCAAGGAAGGTAATGCCGTCCATGCGCGGCATCTCGACGTCCAGCGTGATCACATCCGGGACCTCATGGGATATCCTTTCTGCCGCGACGAAAGGATCGGAGGCTGTCGCCATTACTTCGATATGGGGATCAGAACAAAGTATATCCGCAAGTGTTTGGCGGACCACTGCCGAATCGTCAACAATCAATACCCTGATTTTCTTATTCATCTGAGGGACTCCATTGCAGTTGCCGATACGCCGGCATGGAACGTGGTTCGTTAACAGTGTCGAATTCTCCACTTTTCCGGGAGTATGAGTGATAATTTTGTTTTGTCTGTTTTGCGGAATCCGGCAAGCGCATCGCTTTTTCCCTTGCTAACAACGCTTTTGCAACTGCCATTCCGGGTCCTTTTCAGTCGAACAGAGCTATCTCTCCCGATTCTTCGGCTTTGCTTCGCGCCAATTCCAGAAGTCTTCTTTCTTTAAAAGCGGCTTTCTGACAACTGGAGGGATGGGTACGTTTCAGGAAGACTTCGCCGCTATCTGTGTGGAAGTAAATCTTTCGGGTGTCATGCCCGCCAACATCCTGGCTGACTATGGAGATGGCTTCCATTTGAAGGAACTCGATGACAAAATCGGAGTTTTTGGTCCCCATCCCGTTCTCGGAAGCGACAGCCGGAAGAACATTCGCCCCGCCGAAAACCTTTGCTGTCAGGTCGCGTCTTTGGCCCCCGAGGTGCATGATCCTGTTGATCAACAACTCCATAGCATTTATTGCGTACCGGGCTACATTATCGAAGTGCTTCAAATCGGCCTTTCCCGGCAGCAGGATGTGATTCATGCCCCCGATGCGCGCTACGGAGTCATGCAGGCAGACGGCCACGCAGGAGCCAAGAAGGGTCTCAATGACGGTGGGTTCCCTGCTGGCATGAAATCCGCCGATATGGATGCAGATGCTTTTTTTCATTTCATCGGCCTTCTGCAGTCATAGTCCATCACTGTTTCCTGTATACGGTGGTTGCCATTTGGATCAGAGGCAAATCCATACCATGGAGGCTCTCCGAATGCCCCACAAACAGATATCCCCCTGAGATCAGATGTTCCGAGAGTCGAGTTACGATTTTTTCTTGTGTTGGCCGATCGAAATAGATTAGAGCGTTGCGACAAAATACGATCGCCATCGGTTCATCTATTCCATATTCTTCCTCCAGAAAATTAAGCCTTCCGAATCGCACTGCATTGCGTAATTGCGGTACAATCCGCACGAGCCCCTTGTCTTTTTCCCTGCTTTTGAGAAGATACTTTTTTCGAAGCGCCATGGGAATCGGGCTCACACTATCATGCTGGTATATGCCCGACTTTGCTTTTTCCAATACTGCGGAGGAGATGTCGGTTGCGAGGATCGAAAAGCCAAACCCCGGACACCTTTCGGTGAACTCACTCAAAACCATTGCCAGCGTGTAGGGCTCCTCTCCGGTTGAACATGCGGCACTCCACACATTGAGCTTTTTCCCGAGCCCGAGCAGACGTACTAACTCCGAAAGGGCCCTGTCGGAGAGATAATCAAAGTGATCGGGCTCCCGAAAGAAATCGGTCTTGTTGGTGGTCACCGCATTGATCATGTGGATATATTCAGACTCCGACCCGCCGGGGCTGAAGAGAAACTCGCAGTATCTCTTAAACGACTCGATGCCAAGCGCGCGCAACCGCTTACGGAGCCGTCCTTCGAGCATCGTCTTTTTGGCGGGAGGCAATTTGATGCCGCATGAAGCTCGAATAAACTCGCTCAGGCGCACAAAGTCCTTATCCGACATCTGCACCGAGAATATTCCGCCATCTGAAATCCCATTCGCATTTTCAGGCAAAGAAGACGATTCATTCCGTATTGCTTTTGGTGACGGCGTATTGTGCTCTATGCTCGTGGTCTCAGCTCCCATTTTTGCGCGATTGCCTCCAGTCTTTCTGTTAAATTGCAGCGGAGTTCACAGAGGTTGCGGAGAAAAACGCGGGGGTGCATGAATTTTTCTTTCTCTCCGCTCACTGTGCGCCCTCCACGTTTGGTCCTTGGACTCCGGCTTACGCGGCCGATTCCTGACCCACGCCGCGTGCCATGGAAAGTTCATCTGCTGAGAATACCTTGTCGATATCCAGGATGATTATGAATTGATTGTCCCGTTTCCCCATCCCCTTGATGAACTTCGTATTGAGGCGGGTCCCGATACGCGGGGGCGGCTCAATCTGGTCGGGATCGAGGTCCATCACTTCCTCCACCGAATCGACCAGAGCGCCGAGTATGGTGTTCTCCCCGTCAATCTCTATCTCGAAGATGATTATGCAGGTATTTACCGTCGTTTCCGTCCGGGTCATTGCGAACTTTAACCGCATATCCACGACCGGAACCACGGTTCCCCGAAGATTGATCACTCCCAGCATGAAATCAGGAGTCTGCGGCACTTTTGCAATCGATGTGAAGTCGAGGACTTCACGGACCTTGCCGATGTCCAATGCAAACACCTCGTCTTCGAGCTCGAAGGTAAGATACTGACTTATTTCGGTTATTGAGGGCACACTCATGTCAACTCCTTCCTAATATCTCTCAAACTCGTCATCGGCCATGTCTATCTTGACTTCCTTAGACAGACTCAAAGACACTCCGTTCGGTTGCGTGGTTCCGTTGGTCTTTTTGGGAACGGCGTGTTTTATATGTGCCGTTTGTGTCTTCTGAACTGCTTTAGCCTGTTTGCCGGCCGGCGCAACACTTGTCTTCGCAACAGTAGGGCCGCTGTTGAGTTTGAAGAATGCAATCGTATCCTGAAGTTGCTCGGCTTGACTCAACAACTCTTCAGACGTGGAAGCCATCTCTTCTGATGCCGAAGCGTTCTGTTGTATGACCTGGTCCAATTGCTGAATGGCCTTATTGATCTGGCCCGCTCCCGAAGACTGCTCGTTGCTCGCGGCAGTGATCTCCTGCACCAGGTCGGCGTTTTTCTGAATATCCGGGACCATTCTTGCCAGCATCTCTCCTGCCTTTTCCGCGATTTGAACACTGGAGGCCGAGAGTTTATTGATTTCTGCCGCCGCCGTTTGGCTGCGTTCAGCGAGCTTGCGCACCTCGGAGGCTACTACGGCAAATCCCTTGCCGTGTTCACCGGCGCGCGCCGCCTCGATGGCTGCGTTCAGCGCCAGCAGGTTTGTCTGACGCGCGATCTCTTCGATGATGGAAATCTTGCTGGCGATGTCCTTCATGGCGGCGACCGTCTCCAGGACCGACTTGCCCCCGTCTCTTCCGTCTTCGGCAGCCTTGAGCGCGATCTTCTCGGTCTGTTGGGCATTGTCGGAATTCTGCTTGATGTTGGCCGCCATTTGCTCCATGGAAGACGACACCTCTTCCACCGATGCCGATTGTTCCGCTGCCCCCTGGGACAACTGCTCGGAACTGGCGCTCATTTCCTGGCTTCCAGCCATGACCTGATTCGCTACTGACTGGATGTTCGAGGCGACTTCCGTGAGACTGGCGACCATTCTCGCCATAGACTGCATCAGCATGTCCTGGGCGGATCGTTCCTTGACTTTGACCGTGAGGTTTCCGGACGCTATTTCTTCCGCAGTTGAGGCGACTTCCCTGAGACCTGCCACCATATTCGCCATGGCCTGCATCAGCTTGTCCTGGGGGGATCGTTCCTTTACTTTGACCGCAAGGTTTCCCACCGCTATTTCTTCTGCAGTTGTAGTTACCTCCTCCATGGCGTCAATCAGCATATGAAGGTTGTTCTTTATGTGGTTGTATTGTCCTTTGTATTCGGCGGTAATTTTCGGTGGAATGATTCCCTTGCTGATTTGATCCACGTAGCTTGCAGCCACTTGCAGCGGGCCGATGACGGCATCCAGAGTATTGTTGACTCCTTCAGCTATCTTGCGATAGCCGCCGTTGTGCTTACCGGTGTCCGCGCGTTTGGCCAGGTCGCCTTCAACGGCGGCACTCGACAGCGCGGTCATGTCCTCGATCAGCAGGTTGATGTTTTGCATGCATTTGATCATCGCCGGGATTATGACGTCCTCGTCGCTGCGCTTTCCGACTTTCTCATACTCAGCTAGATCCGAAGTATCGCCTATGGACAGGTCGGTATACGTCCTGGTTATCGCCAGCAGCCGTTCCCTCAGCAGGTTCGTGGCTTCGGCCACGGATGCGAAGAGGCCTGCATATTGTCCTTCGACCTTCCTGGTGTAATCGTTGAAGGCCATCTTTTTCAGAACGGCATTGCATTCCACCAGGCCCCCCAATCCTTCGATACAGTTATTGAGGTTGTTTTTGATCTCGTTGAAATCGCCCTTGTATGTGTCTGTTATAGCTGGCGGGATATCACCCTTACTGATCCGGTCCACGTATTCGGCCGCCACGTTGAGAGGTCCGATCACCGCATCCAGTGTGTTGTTCACCCCTTCCATGATCTTGCGATAGTCCCCCTGGTGTTTCGTTGCGTCGGCGCGGGCAGCAAGCCTGCCTTCCACTGCAGCCTGCTCCAGTGTGTTGGCGTCGGCTACAAGAGCGTTCACTGCATCGATACATGAATTGAGGTTGTTCTTTATTTCGTTGAAATCACCTTTGTATTCATCTGTGATTTTGGGAGGAATATCTCCCTTGCTGATTCGGTCCACATATTCTGCGGAAACGTTCAAGGGGCCTGTGATGGCATCCAGAGTATTGTTGACTCCTTCAGCTATCTTGCGATAGCCTCCGTTGTGCTTGGAGACGTCCGCGCGTTTGGCCAGGTCGCCTTCAACGGCGGCGCTCGACAGCGCGGTCATGTCCTCGATCAGCATGTTGATGTTTTGCATGCATTGGATCATCGCCGGGATTATGACGTCCTCGTCGCTGCGCTTTCCGACTTTTTCATACTCAGCCAGATCAGAAGTGTCGCCCATGGACAGGTCGGTATACGTCCTTGTTATCGCCAGCAGCCGTTCCCTCAGCAGGTTCGTGGCTTCGGCCACAGATGCGAAGAGCCCTGCATATTGTCCTTCGACCTTCTTGGTGTGATCGTTGAAGGCCATCCTCTTCAGAACGGCATTGCATTCCGCAAGTCCCCCCAATCCATCGATACAGTTGTTGAGGTTGTTTTTGATCTCGTTGAAATCACCCTTGTATTCATCTGTGATTTTGGGAGGAATATCTCCCTTGCTGATTCGGTCCACATATTCTGCGGAAACATTCAAGGGACCTGTTATAGCATCCAGAGTATTGTTGACTCCTTCAGCTATCTTGCGATAGCCTCCGCTGTGCTTGGAGACGTCCGCGCGTTTGGCCAGGTCGCCTTCAACGGCGGCGCTCGACAGCGCGGTCATGTCCTCGATCAGCATGTTGATGTTTTGCATGCATTGGATCATCGCCGGGATTATGACGTCCTCGTCGCTGCGCTTTCCGACTTTTTCATACTCAGCCAGATCCGAAGTATCGCCCATGGATAGGTCGGTATACGTCCTTGTTATCGCCAGCAGCCGCGTTCTCACCAGGTTCGTGGCTTCGGCCACAGATCCGAAGAGCCCTGCATATTGTCCTTCGACCTTCTTGGTGTGATCGTTGAAAGCCATCCTCTTCAGAACGGCATTGCATTCCACCAGGCCGCCCAATCCATCGATACAGTTGTTGAGGTTGTTTTTGATCTCGTTGAAATCACCCTTATATGTGTCTGTTATAGCCGGTGGGATATCGCCCTTACTGATCCGGTCCACGTATTCGGCCGCCACGTTCAGAGGTCCGATCACGGCATCCAGGGTATCGTTCACCCCTTTCACGATCTTGCGATAGTCCCCCTGGTGTTTCATAGTGTCGGCGCGGGTAGCCAGCTTGCCTTCCAGAGCCGCCTGTTCCAGCATATTGGCGTCGGCAACGAGCGCGTTAATGTTGTCGATACAATTATTGAGGTTGTTCTTGATTTCGTTGAAGTCACCTTTGTACTCATCGGTGATTTTCGGAGGAATATCCCCCTTGCTGATCCGATCCACATATTCGGCAGAGACATTCAGGGGCCCGATGACGGCGTCGAGAGTCTGATTCACGTCGTCAATAATCGCCCTGAATTCGAAATTGACCTTCTCGGGATCGCCTCGCGTGGCAAGTCTGCCCCCTACCGCGGCATCGACGAGGTTTTTCGCTTCGTCTAACAATCCGTTGACGATCCCTGCCAAGCTTCGACGGAACAGGAGTGCAAGCGTCACACCCAAAACCAGCCCAACGGCGCCCAAGACGAGGATCAGCATTCGTGCAGCGGCGGATTCGTGCACGGCTCCCTTCGCTTGGTTTGCAGCCGCGTCCCGGGAATATGTCATCAAATTACCTAAAGACTCAAGAAACCTCGCCTGAACGGGAAGAAGTTGAACTGTAAGGAGGTCGCCTGCCTCTGTATGCTTGTTCGCTTTGGCTAAGTCGACAACCTTATCGTATATGGGCAAAATTGGAGTTGCCGCTTCTTTCGCACGGGAGAACAACGCTCTTCCCTTCTCGTCGCTCAGCGTCCTGTCTAACTTGTCCAGGGCCCCAACCATGGCTGACTTACCCCGAAGGTATTGATCCTCCTGCTGCTTCTTCAGCGAGGCGTCATTGCCTATAATGGTGAGATTCCTCGCCGATCTGGCGACTGCATCATATTGTTGCATGATTTCATAGATGCTGGTCAATTGGTTGATACGCGTTCCGGCAATCTCTCCGATTCTTTCGTTTAACAAACCCAGCACGCCGGCGCCGGCAAAGGTTAACGCGAGAATCAACGCCGCCATGATCCCTAAAGCGCACATGATCTTTGTTGCTATCGTCTTGTTCTTCAACATGATCAGCACCTTTCAGCTCGATTGGAGTATGGAGCTCAACACGATTGGAGTATGGAGTTCAGTTTTTTTGGAGTTCGGCGCTGCCGACCCTCCTAACAGTTAACAATCTCCTTTAGCCAATATGTAAAATGACTTTGAATCATGTGTTCCTTTCCATCCGCGAACGGGACATCCATTTCACAGGCCCCTGAAATCCCATTCGTATCTTCAGGCAAAGAAGACGATTCCCTCCGCACTGCTTTTGGCAACAGCGTATTGTGCTCTACGCCGCTGATCTAAGCCCCCCATTTCGTGCGCGATTGCCTCCAATCTTTCTGTAGACCGCCGTGGAGTTCACAGAGATCGAAGAGAAAAACTTAGGAGTGCATGGTTCTTCTTTCTCTGCCCAGTCTGCGCCCTCCGCGGTTGGTCCCTGGGCCCTTGCTTAAGCGGCGGATTCCTCGCCCATGTCGTGCGCCATTGCAAGTTCATCTGCCGAAAATACCTTGTCGATATCCAGGATGATTATGAATTGATTGTCCCGCTTCCCCATCCCCTTGATGAACTTTGTATTCAAGCGGGTCCCGATACGCGGGGGCGGCTCAATCTGGCCGGGATCGAGGTCCATCACTTCCTGCACGGAATCGACCATGGCTCCGAGCACGTTGTTCTCCCCGTCGATCTCGATCTCAACAATGATGATGCAGGTATTTACCGTCGTTTCCGTCCCGGTCATGGCGAACTTTAAACGCATATCCACGACCGGCACCACGGTTCCCCGAAGATTGATCACTCCCAGCATGAAATCAGGAGTCTGCGGCACTTTTGCAATCGATGTGAAGTCGAGGACTTCCCGGACCTTGCCGATGTCCAATGCAAACACCTCGTCTTCGAGCTTGAAGGTAAGATACTGACTTGCTTCGGTTATTGAGGACACACTCATGTCAATTCCTTCCTAATATCTTACAAACTCCTCATCGCTCATGTCGGTCTTTACTTCCTTCGACAGATTCAGAGACACGCCACCCGGTTGCGCGCCGCCGTTGGTCTTCTCGGGAGCGGCGTGTTTTAAATGAGCTGCATGTGTCTTCTGCACCGCTTTAGCCTGTTTGACGGCCGGCGTAATGCCTGTCCTCGCAACGGTAGAGCCGCCGTCGAGTTTGAAGAATGCAATCGTGCTCTGAAGTTGCTCGGCCTGGCTCAGCAACTCGGTAGCCGTGGAAGCCATCTCCTCGGATGCCGAGGCGTTCTGCTGCACGACCTGGTCCAATTGCTGAACGGCCTTATTGATCTGGGCCGCTCCCGAGGACTGCTCGTTGCTCGCGGCAGTGATCTCCTGCACCAGGTCGGCGTTTTTCTGAATATCCGGGACCATTCTTGCCAGCATCTCTCCGGCTCTTTCCGCGATTTGAACACTGGAGGCCGAGAGTTTATTGATTTCGGCTGCCGCTGTTTGGCTCCGTTCGGCGAGCTTGCGCACCTCGGAGGCTACCACGGCAAATCCTTTCCCGTGTTCACCGGCGCGCGCCGCCTCGATGGCTGCGTTCAGCGCCAGCAGGTTGGTCTGGCGAGCGATCTCTTCGATGATGGAAATCTTACTGGCTATTTCCTTCATCGCTGTAACCGTCTCCGAAACCGATTTGCCCCCGTCTCTACCGTCAGTGGCAGCCTTGAGCGCGATTTTCTCCGTCTGCTGGGCATTGTCGGAGTTTTGCTTGATATTGGCAGCCATTTGCTCCATGGAAGAAGAGACCTCTTCCACCGCTGCCGATTGTTCCGTCGCACCCTGGGACAACTGCTCGGAACTGGCGCTCATTTCCTGGCTTCCCGTCATGACCTGACTTGCTACCGTCTGTATGTTCGATGCGACTTCGGTGAGACTGGCGACCATGTTCGCCATAGCCTGCATCAGCTTGTCCTGATCGGATCGTTCCTTGATTTTGACCGTGAGGTTTCCGGACGCTATTTCTTCAGCGGTTCTGGTTACCTCCTCCATGGCGTCGATCAGCATATGGAGGTTATTCTTGATGAGGTTGTATTGCCCTTTGTATTCGGTGGTAATTTTCGGTGGATTGATTCCCTTGCTGATTTGATCCACGTAGTTTGCAGCCACTTGCAACGGGCCGATGACGGCATCCAGCGTATCGTTGACTCCTTCAACTACCTTGCGATAGCCACCGTGGTGCTTGTCGGCGTCCGCGCGTTTGGCAAGGTCGCCTTCAACGGCGGCACTCGACAGTGCGGTCATGTCCTCGATCAGCATGTTGATGTTTTTCATGCATTTGATAACCGCAGGTATCAGTGCGTCCTCGTCGCTGCGCTTTCCGACTGATTCAAACTTAGCCAAGGCTGAAGTATCGCCCATGGATATCTCGGTAAAGACCCTTGTTGCCGCCATCAACCGTTCCCTTACCAGATCAGTGGCTTCGGACACGGTAGCGAAGAGCCCCACATATTTCCCCTCGACCTTTTTGGTGTGATCGTTGTTGGCCAGCCTCTCCAGAACGGCATTGCATTCCACCAGGCCCCCCAATCCATCGACACAGTTGTTGAGGTTGTTCTTTATTTCATTGAAATCACCTTTGTATTCCTCGGTAATCTTCGGCGGTATTTCACCCTTGCTGATTTGATCCACGTAGCTTGCAGCCACTTGCAGCGGGCCGATGACAGCATCCAGAGTATTGTTGACTCCTTCAGCTATCTTGCGATAGCCTCCGTTGTGCTTGCCGGCGTCCGCGCGTTTGGTCAGGTCGCCTTCAACGGCAGCGCTCGACAGCGCGGTCATGTCTTCGATCAGCAGGTTGATGTTTTGCATGCATTTGATCATCGCCGGGACCAGGACATCCTCATCGCTGCGCTTTCCGACTTTCTCATACTCAGCCAGGTCCGAAGTATCGCCCATGGACAGATCGGTATACGTCCTCGTTAACCCTAGCAACCGTTCCCTCAATAGGTTGATCGCTTCGGACACAGATGCGAAAAGCCCCACGTATTGTCCTTCGACCTTCTTGGTGTGATCGTTGAATGTAAGCCTCTTCAGCACGGCATTGCATTCCACCAGGCCGCCCAACCCATCGATACAGTTGTTGAGGTTGTTTTTGATCTCGTTGAAATCACCTTTGTATTCGTCGGTAATCTTAGGAGGTATTTCACCCTTGCTTATCTGATCCACATAGCTTGCAGCCGTTTTCAACGGGCCGACGACTGCATCCAGAGTATGGTTCACTCCTTCAGCAATCTTGCGATAGTCTCCATTGTACTTACCGGCGTCCGCGCGTTTGGCCAAATCGCCCTCAACAGCTGCATTCGACAGCTCGGTCATGTCCCCGATCAGCGCGTTTATGTTTTGCATACATCTGATTATCGCAGGGACCATGATGTCCTCGTCGCTGCGCTTTCCGATTTGCTCAAACTTGGGCAGGCTCGAAGTATCGCCCAGGGACAAGTCGGTAAACATCGTTGTTACCGCCAGCAGTCGTTCTCTCACCAGGTGAGTGGCTTCGGACACGGAAGCAAAGAGCCCCACATATTTTCCTTCGATCTTTCTGGTGTGATCGTTGACGGCCATCCTCTTCAGCACGTCATTGCATTCCACCAGGCCCCCCAATCCATCGACACAGTTGTTGAGGTTGTTCTTTATTTCGTTGAAATCACCTTTGTATTCATCTGTGATTTTGGGAGGAATATCTCCTTTGCCAATACGGTCAAGGTATTCCGCCGTAACATTGATCGGGGCCACGAAAGCATCTATCAAACTGTTGATGTTCTTTACCAGTTCATTCCATGCCCCTTTGTACATGGCTGCATTTCCACGTGTATCGAGCTTTCCATCCTGGGTAGCTTTGGCCAGGCTCTCTGTCTCCGAAAGGAGATTCCTGATGGTATCCAGCATCGAGTTCAAGCTCTTACCGAGTAGGTCGTTTTCGGACCTGACCTTCAGCTCAACCTTCATATCCCCTGCGGCAACTTTTTCGGCGGCCGTTGATGCATCTTTGATGTTTTCGATCACTTTTTTGAACGATTGTGACAGCGTACCAACTTCATCCCCGGCAGTGGCTTCGATGCTGACATTCACATCCCCGAGGGCCACTTTGTCTACGACTGATGCAAGATTTCGTATTGGTTTACTTATCAACCTTGAAATGTAAAACCCGCAAACAATCGTCAGCAGTATTCCAGCCCCGGCGATGGGTAACAGGGACTTTAATGGCGCATTAGCTCCGATGTAGCCAGCGAGTCCATCGATCAGGCCTACGATAACAAATGCCGCAATCAGTTTGGTGTCGATCTTGAGGTTATAAAACCAGTTCATCTCCGTCTCTTCCTTCATGGTTTGATTTGTGCCGTTCGCTCTAAATCCCTATGGACTAAGGCTCAAACGCCCGTTATTAACGCTCCGAAACGGTAATATTGCAGGTATTTACCGTCGTTTCCCTCCGGGTCATGGCGAACTTTAAACGCATATCCACGACAGGCGCCACGGTTCCCCGAAGATTGATCACTCCCAGCATGAAATCAGGAGTCTGCGGCAATTTTGCGAACGATATGAAGTCAAGGACTTCCCGGACCTTGACGATGTCCAATGCAAATACCTCGTCTTCGAGCTTGAAGGTAAGATACTGACTTGTTTGGGTTATTGAGGACACACTCATGTCAACTCCCTCCTAGTACCTCTCAAACTCATCATCGGCCATCTCTGTAGTGACTTCCTTCGACAGATTCAGGTGCACACCACTCGATTGCGTGCTTCCGTTGGTCTTCCTGGATGCGGCGTGTTTCAAATGTGCCGCATGTGTCTTCTGCGCAGATTTAGCCGGCTTGCCGCCCGCCGCAATGCCAGTCTTCGCAATGGCAGAGCCGCCGTTGAGTTTGAAGAATGCAATCGTGTTCTGAAGTTGCTCGGCTTGACTCAACAATTCGGTAGACGTGGAAGCCATCTCCTCGGATGCCGAGGCGTTCTGTTGTATGACCTGGTCCAATTGCTGAATGGCCTTGTTGATCTGGTCCGCTCCCGAGGACTGCTCGTTGCTCGCGGCGGTGATCTCCTGCACCAGGTCGGCGTTTCTCTGAATATCCGGAACCATTCTTGCCAGCATCTCTCCGGCTCTTTCCGCGATTTGAACACTGGATGCCGAGAGTTTATTGATTTCAGCCGCCGCCGTTTGGCTCCGTTCGGCGAGCTTGCGCACCTCGGAGGCTACCACGGCAAATCCCTTCCCGTGTTCACCGGCGCGCGCCGCCTCGATGGCGGCGTTCAGCGCCAGCAGGTTTGTCTGACGCGCTATCTCTTCGATGATGGAGATCTTGCCCGCTATTTCCTTCATCGCTGCAACCGTCTCAGAGACCGATTTGCCCCCATCTCTACCGTCTGTGGCGGCTTTGAGCGCGATTTTCTCCGTCTGCTGGGCATTGTCGGAGTTCTGCTTGATGTTAGCCGCCATTTGCTCCATGGAAGCAGACACCTCTTCTACCGATGCCGATTGTTCCGCCGCACCCTGGGACAATTGCTCGGAACTGGCGCTCATTTCCTGGCTTCCGGTCATAACCTGATTTGCTACTGTCTGTATGTTCGATGCGACTTCGGTGAGACTGGCGACCATATCTGCCATAGCCTGCATCAGCTTGTCCTGGGGGGATCGTTCTTTGACTTTGACCGTAAGGTTTCCGGACGCTATTTCTTCTGCGGTTGTGGTTACCTCCTCCATGGCGTCAATCAGCATATGGAGGTTATTCTTGATGAGATTATACTGCCCTTTGTATTCGGTGGTAATTTTCGGAGGATTGATTCCCTTTGCCACCTTCTCAACGTAGTCCGCCGTGACCATCAAAGGATCGACAATGTTGGTGATAGTGTCATTTACCCCGGCGACCAGCTTGTGCCATCCCCCTACAAAAAGATTGGCATCCGCCCTCTTGTCCAACTCGCCGTTCGCCGCCGCCAAGATGATCTTGTCCGTTTCTGCAAGCAGCTCGTTCATCATCTTGACCGTTGAGTTCAGGTTGTTCTTGATTTCATTGAAATCACCCTTGTAAATATCGGTTATAGGCGGTGGAACGTCGCCCTTACTGATCCGGTCCACGTATTCAGCCGCTACGTTCAGGGGGCCGATCACAGCGTCCAGAGTATCGTTCACCCCTTCCACGATTTTGCGATAGTCCCCATGGTGTTTCGTTGCATCAGCACGGGTGGCAAGCTTTCCTTCCACCGCTGCTTTGGCCAGATCGTAGGAATCGCGCACCAGGTTGGCTACGGCTTGAACCGTTCTCTCCAGCCCGTCATTGATCTTTGTGAAGTTTTCCCCAATTTCACAAGTATCTTCGTCGGTGGCAGCGGCAGAAGGGGCGACGCTCAGATCTCCTCGGGCAATTTTCTCCAAATTGACCACCAGTTTATCGACTTCAACCGCTTGATAATCGGCTTGTTTCTTGGCCAGACGTGCGGCGCTCTTCACCGCCGTAAGGTCCGTAGCGACCTCCAGGGCTCCGATTATCATGCCGTCGGTGTCTTTAACCGGGACACCGGTGTAAGAGATATCTAAATCCATGCCTTGCGGG
Source organism: uncultured delta proteobacterium (assembly GCA_963741035.1). Classification (GTDB taxonomy): domain Bacteria; phylum Desulfobacterota; class Syntrophobacteria; order Syntrophobacterales; family Syntrophobacteraceae; genus SbD1. Next base: position 141,037 of record CAVUGX010000033.1, on the reverse strand, counting down.
TGTGCGTCCGTCTCGGCTGTCACACTGTGGCCGCGCTGCATGCATTGCCCCGTGGCGCACTTATCCGTGCGGCAATGAGGCGTTTTGAAGTGATCGTAACACTTGGTCCCTATGACAGTCTGCTGCGAGAGGCCGGTCAGGCTCGCTCCAACTGCGTTCATGTATCGAATGCCGAAGTCCCGGTCGACAATGAAAGCAGGTACCGGCATCGAATCAAGATGTGTAACAATGGAACTCATGGTATTGTTTACACCTTCGACGATCTTGCGGAAGTCGCCCTGGTGCTTCGTTGCATCCGCGCGTGTAGCGAGGTCGCCTTGTACAGTCGCTCCAGCGAGCATATTGACGTCGGCTACAAGAGCGTTCACGGCATCGATACATGAATTGAGGTTGTTCTTTATTTCGTTGAAATCACCTTTGTAAATATCGGTTATAGGCGGTGGAACGTCGCCCTTACTGATCCGGTCCACGTATTCAGCCGCTACGTTCAGGGGGCCGATCACAGCGTCCAGAGTATCGTTCACCCCTTCCACGATTTTGCGATAGTCCCCATGGTGTTTCGTTGCATCCGCACGGGTGGCAAGCTTTCCTTCCACTGCTGCTTTGACCAAACCATCGGCATCCCGCACCACATCGGCTACGGCTTGAACCGTTCTCTCCAGCCCGTCATTGATCTTTGTGAAGTTCTCCCCAATTTCACGAGTATCTTCGTCGGTGGCAGCGGCGGAAGGGGCGACGCTCAGATCTCCCCGGGCAATTTTCTCCAGATTGACCACCAGTTTATCGACTTCAACCGCTTGATAATCGGCTTGTTTTTTGGCCAGACGTGCGGCGCTCTTCACCGCCGTGAGGTCCGTGGCGACCTCCAGGGCTCCGATTATCCTGCCCTCGGTGTCTTTCACGGGGACACCGGTGTAGGAGATATCTAAATCCATGCCTTGCGGGTGGGCGTCCGTCTCGGCTGTCACACTGTGGCCGCGCTGCATGCATTGGCCCGTGGCGCACTTATCCGTGCGGCAATGAGGCGTCTTGAAGTGATCGTAACACTTGGTCCCTATGACGGCCTGCTGCGAGAGGCCGGTCAGGCTTGCTCCAACTGCGTTCATGTATCGAACGCCGAAGTCCCGGTCGACGATGAAAGCAGGTACCGGCATCGAATCAAGATGTCCAACAACGGAACTCATGGTATTGTTCACCCCGTCCACGATCTTGCGGAAGTCCCCCTGGTGTCTTGCCGCATCCGCGCGGGTATCCAGCTTGCCTTCCACAGCCGCCTGTTCCAGCGTGTTGACGTCGGCAACGAGCGCGTTAATGTTGTCGATACAATTATTGAGGTTGTTCTTTATTTCGTTGAAATCACCTTTGTATTCATCCGTGATTTTGGGAGGAATATCCCCCTTGCTGATTCGGTCTACATATTCCGCGGAAACGTTCAAGGGACCTATGATGGCATCGAGAGTATCGTTGATTCCCTGCACGATCTTTCGATAATCGCCTTCATGTCTGGAGACATCGGCGCGCGTGGCCAGCTTCCCCTTGACGGCAGCGTCGCTCAGCATGTCAATATCATTCGTGATCTGTTTGAACTTATCGACCATGTTCTTCATGGCCGCAAGGAGTTGCCCGACTTCATCGCTCCGGTCGACTTTCACGGTGACGCTCAAATCGCCTTCAGCCAGCTTGTTGTTGATTGCCACCGCTTCGCTCAATGGTTTCGTGATGCTGCGGGTGACGAAGAATATGATAAAAATTGCCAGGGCCAACGATCCACCAAGAACGATGACGATCATGGTTCGGGAAAAGCGATAAGATCCTTCCGCTTCCCCGGCCGCCTTCTCCATCTGTTTGCTCTGATAGCTCACGAGATTGGAAACGGCTTTGAAGTAGTCAGCCTGCAGCGGATGCAGCGTGGAGTGAAGTGCCGTTATTGCTTGCTCCTTCATTCCCGATTCTATCATTCGAATAAGATCGTTTTGTGCTTGAGCATATCTGGAACGGCTATCCTCTATACTCTTTAGACCTGCTTTGCCCTCTTCGGACTTGATTGTTTTGGCGAGTTCCTCGATCCTTTTGGTGACTTCATTCCTTGCCTCAGTCACTTTCTGCAGCTCTTTTTTTACTTCACCGGTATCTGTCAGCAGGAGGGCATTATGCATCGCTCTTGCCATTTCGTTGATGACCTGTATTATCTCGTTGCATTCGACGGTCTTAGGCCACCTGTCGATTACCATCGAGTTTACCGTCTTATCCAATGCTCCAAGTCTGTTCATGGCAAACAGGCCCATGGCGGTCATCAGAACGATGACCATCCCTAAGCCCAAGGCGATTCGAAATCCAATTTTCATGCTTTTGAACATTTACTTTTTCTCCTGGGTCTTACCGGTTGTTAGCATAGAAAACACTCTTTAGAACGAGACTTTCCTGGTCATTGCCCCGCTTTTCCTTCTCTATCATGAGGAGTTCAGGACGTTGCGCAACGTGTTTGCGATCATCTGTCCGGCGTTTGCCGTTACGGGCTTATCATGACCGGAATAAATCTTCTCCACGCGGAGCCGCGCTATTCGCTGAAGAGCTGTGACGTATTCCTGTATGAAAGTACCGTTTGGCGTGAGGATCCTTAGCGGCGTATCCCCGGCGAAAAGAACACCATCATTCGAGCAATGGAAGCAGACGGAGTCATTGGAGTGGCCGGGTGTATGCAAGACATCGAAGTAGCGATCTCCCATCTTCAGCATTTCTCCGTCCTTGAGCAGTGCGTCCACGCAATCGATTTTCGTGAACGCGTAGACCTTCGGGTGGTATTTATCCACGATAGCTGCAAGGCCGCTCGCATGGTCAAAATGGCTGTGAGTCAAAACGACCTGCTCCACGGGTTTTTTGCCGCACCCGGTGGATATCAACTCTATTTCATCACTAATGAATCCGTCGATTCCCACGTCCACGAGAGTGTTCACGTCCTCCAGCCTGTTCCAGCTCCCGAGGACGAGATAGGCCTTGCAGGAATAGGCTTTAGGGTTGCGTTTCAGCGCAATCACCTTCATTACCGTCCTTCGATCTTCCGAAACAACTGGGCGTCGCCGCTTACCTTTTCGAACAAATGGGAGGTCTCACCGGGCAGTTTCTGTGTCTGTTCGGTAGCGAAGAACCCGCCAGGGGCCAGTGAGCTGTGGAACATCCTGATCACCTCGACCCGCTCGGTGTAGTGAAAATGAAGTAGAACGTTTTTGCATATGATCAGGCTGAAGCCGTCCCCGATAGAGTTCAGCGAGAGAAGATCATGTTTTTGAAACTCGATTCGGCTTCGCAGGAGCTCGGATATCCTGAAGCATCCGGCTTTGTCATCCGGCTGAAAGTATTTATCCAAAAGCTCCCTTGGCATCCTTTTCACTTCTTCTTCCTGGTAGATACCGGTGCGTATGATATCCCCGAACAGGCTGCAATCGTCCAGGTCCGTCGCGCGAATTCGCAGGTTCTTGAAACCGAAGTGCCCCATGTTTTCGGCAAAAAGCATGGCAAGGGAATATGGCTCCTGTCCCATGGCGCATCCGGCATCCCAGACCTGCACGCGGCTGCGGCCGGATGCGTATGGGATCACGTGCTCGACAACGCGTTCCAACGTTTGCAGGTCTCTGAGAAAATAGGTGAACGCCATGTCACTGCTCCTGAATCCTAATGCACCGAAGATTGCTGCATTTCGACACCCTGCAGCAGCTTGGGTACGTCCATGATGAGCGCTACCGTCCCATCGCCCAGAATTGTCGCACCCGAGATCACATCCACGTTGCGGTACATTCTACCCATGTTTTTAATGACCGTTTGGTGCTCCCCGATGACACTGTCCACCACAAAGCCAATGTTGCCGCCCGGAGATTCGGTGATCACGATCTGTTCGACTTCCGGCGCATTGCCGTTGATGGCAAAATGCTCGCGAAGCCGGATGTAGGGGACGATTCCTCCCCGCACGTGAGTAATGTGGCGCCCATGCGCTCTTGCCACGTCCTCGCGCGTCAGTTCCACGCACTCCTCCACAATGGAGAGCGGCAAGACGTAGTGCCCATCTCCGACTTTGACCAGCAAGCCATCGATGATCGCCAGGGTGAGAGGCAGTTTGAGGGTAATGGTCGTCCCGATCGCCTTTTGGCTGCTGACCTCTATCGAGCCGCGCAGAGCCTCGATGCTGCGCTTCACCACGTCCATTCCGACACCGCGGCCTGAGATGTTGGTAATCTGCCGTGCGGTGGAAAAACCAGGGGCGAAAATCAGCGCAAAGAGTTCCTTTTCAGAGAGTTCCGTTTCGGCTGTGATCAACCCCTTTTCCAGGGCCTTCGACTTGATTGAAGCGGCGTCCAGTCCTGCCCCGTCGTCTGTTACCCGGATCAGTACGTTTGCGCCCGAATGCATTGCCGATAGATGTACGCTGCCCTGCCTTGGTTTGCCGGCAGCCTCTCTAACCGCGGGCAGCTCGATGCCGTGATCGATGCAGTTTCTAATCAGATGCACGAGTGGATCGTTCAGGCGCTCTATCACTGTCTTGTCGAGTTCGGTCTCCCCTCCGTCGGTAACCAGAAGAATATCTTTGCCGAGTTCAGCGGACAGATCGCGAACCAGCCGTTTGAATTTGCTGAAAGTCGTCCCGATGGTCAGCATCCGGATACTCATAGTGTTGTCGCGCAGCTCGGCGGTGAGGCGTTCTACTTCCTCGGATATCGAGAGCAGTCCTGCGTGATCCATAGAAGCAACCGTCTGGCTGAGGCGGGCTTGTACGGTGACCATTTCCCCCACCAGGTTGACCAGAGCGTCAAGCCTCTCCGCAGGCACCCTGACGCTCGAAGCCTGTTCCTCTTTCTGATGCTTGCTGCGAACGGCCTGGATGTGTTCCTGTTCAGCCAGGGCGGACTCGACCCTGCTCGGCTCGACAAGCCCCTCATCGACCAGTATCTGTCCAACGCGCTTCTGGGTGCCCAGGGCTCCCTGCAGATCTTCCTGCGACACGAGACCGCGCTCGATCAATATCTCCCCGAGCCTTTTCGTGGGAACGTCATCGTCCTCCAGACCCGAGTAGTCATCGACAACCTCGATCGCCAACTCGCAGTCATCTTCGACGAAGATGAAAACATCCTTGATGGCGTCGATCCCGCGCCGCGTGGTGAGCACCATGTCCCACGAAATGTGACATTGTTCGGGGTCAAGGTCCTCCATGTTCGGGATGGCTTCCGTGTGGGCAATCACACTGCATTCCCCCAGTTCTCGCAGCTCGTTTAGCAAAAGGACCGGGTTGGTGCCTCGTGAAAAGATTTCGCGATCCAGACGCAAAAAGATGCGGTAGGTCCTCTCTACTTGTTCACCTTCCGTTGCCTGCAATGCCTCTTGGGGGACCTGGACGGCCGGGTCGCCAGGTTTGGGAATGAGTTCCCTGAGTGCACTCGTGATTTCGCCGGCCCTGGATGTATCGGCCCCAGTCCCGCCGTCTGTTCCATCCAGCATGCCGCGTATCTGGTCTCCCGCCCGGAGGGCCAAATCAACGAGCATTTTGGTCACGCCCAGTTTTTCATTGCGGACCAGGTCAAAAACGGTCTCGACGTCGTGCGTGAATGCTGCAATGTCATCAAAACCGAACATCGCCCCCGACCCTTTGATCGTGTGCAGCGCGCGAAACACGCGACCGATCAACTCCATGTCGGCGGGGTCTTCCTCCAAAGCGAGCAGGGATGTCTCGAGTTCGGCGAGGAGTTCGTATGCTTCAGTTCTGTAAGCTTCTCTTTGAGGTTCCATCATCCCAGGACCTTCTTTACTACTGCCAAAAGTTGCTCAGGCTTAAAGGGTTTGACAATCCATCCGGTCGCTCCGGCCGCTTTGCCTTCTTGCTTCTTCTCGGCCTGGGACTCGGTGGTAAGCAGCACGATTGGGATAAACTTCCAGGAAGGCTTGGCCCTTGTTTGGCGGATGAGTTCGATGCCATCCATGTTGGGCATGTTGAGGTCGGTCAGCACCATATTAGCGCCCGACCCGTCAAGTTTTGACAAGGCATCCCTGCCGTCTACCGCCTCCACCACCTGATAGCCGGCCTGTTTGAGCGTAAAGCTCACCATCTGGCGAACGCTGGCCGAATCATCTACGGTCATGATGGTCTTGCTCATATGTCCAGTCTCCTATCCACAAGCATTTCTTATTGGGGTCCTTATGACAGCCGAGAGTTCGCACGAACCCTGCCTCGCGTACTATCTGTTTTACGCTCTGCGATTTTCGATCGTGCAGTGCGAGCTGTTTGCCGTCTCTCAAGGATGTCCGATGGGCGGAGCAGAATAATTGCATGGTGGACAGGTCCAGGTCCGTGAGCTCTTCGAGATCGATGCTCATATGCTCGCAACTGTTCAACATCTCCAGCAAAACACGCTTAAGTTCGCTCGCGCGCTCGATGGTCCAACTGCCCTTGAGTTTGAGAACATTCATCTCAGCAGACCGCGTCATCTCTACATCCATCGTCTTCTTCCCTTTGTTCTTTCCGGTGCTTGGCTAAAAGAGCTCGAAATTATCCCCAAGGTCCTCTTGGTCCGCTTTGTCCGGCTCGCTGCCGGTCTTCTCATTTTCCATTCCGTCGGCCATCAGGGGAGTGACAGCGTCTCCATTTGGCTTTTCTACAGGATTTGTTTTCAGTTCAAACAGTGAATGGTGCACCTCACGCTCTCCCTGCATCGTATAAGTGGCCTCCAGGGCCTCCATGCGTTCGGCTCTATCTGCCTGATCCTCAGCCGGCCCCTTCGATCGTGAGTACGCCACGATCTCACCCAGGCCCGAGACCACATTGCCGATTACCTGGTCAACCCTGCGATGCACATGCACTTCATCAATGGTTTTTCGGATGTCACCCGAAAGGCTGCAGCCGTCCAGGTTCATTCGCTTAAGAAGAGAGACGATGCCCTGGTTGACCTTCTGCAGGGCCTGCAACTGGGTTTTCAGCGTGTCACCCACGGATGCCACGCATCCCTTATCTTTTCCGTCTGCGTTGACAGCGGCGCACAGGGACTCGGACGCCGAAGTTATGGAACGCAGTGACTCACTGGCCGTCTCCGTTCGCTGGCGGGTCTCAACCGAGAGTTGGTGGACCGCTTCGGCCAGCACGCCCAGCGTTGCGCCTTCCTCACCGATGTGGCAGACTTTGATGATGGCGTTGAGTGCAATCAGCTTGATTTTTTCTCCGATGGCTTCGATATTGCCGGTATGCGCCGACATCTGCCCCAGCATGCTCCCTACTGAGCCCGTTGCCAAACTCAGCTCCCGGTTGGCCTCGCCGTACGCCTCGATGGCTGACGCGACCGAAGAAAAACCGGCCTCTACTCCGTTTAGAAACGATTGTCCCGTCTCATCGGCCGCTCCCGCCATTTTGAAGGTCTCCCGGGCCATCTCTGCCACGAGGTCTGACATGGCGGAGAGATTATCGAGGATGTTATTCACGGCGGAGACCAGTTCCTCCCTGGCATAATGGAGTTGGGCTATTTGCAGGTCAGAGACATCCCCCACCAGACGCAGATTTTCCCCTGTCTCCTTCGGGCGTATCCGCCCGAAACCGGATAGAAATCCTCCAACTTTTTGTTGTGTCCCGTTGCCTTCCGATCGTTCGTGAGGATCGAGGCCGGCCAGTGCCTGCTGAACGTGTTCGATCCGCTGGCGGGTAATGTCATGAAATTGCATGGACGAGACGATCCCCCCGATCCGTTGGGAGACGGCCTCATAACGGGCGGATATATCTCCTGCGCCGGTAGCCGATAGACCGTGTCTTTCCATGAGGGACTCAAGGCTCGACATGGTCTTGTCGAAAACGATGGTTGCCTGGGTTTGCTGAGCGGTTTCCAGGTCCAGGACCTTGGCAAGGGTCTGCCCGATCAGTTGGTTTAGCGAATCGGAACTCCCCAGAAGTTGAAAACACCGGTTTTCAATCTCCAAAGACAGTTTTCCCACTTCATCGGCCAAAGTCTCGAAGTCGGCGTTGTGATCTCCCAGCCGGGCGCTCTCGATCCTGGTGGATACGCTCAAGACCCGCAGGTGGCGAATGGTCTTGCCAAAACCGTCCACATGACGATTGAGGACAGCAAGGTTTTCCAATACGTCTTGGAGAGTCTTCGTGTTCCGCCTGGACTCGCCCTCGAGCCGTTTCATCCTGTCGACTACATTACGAAATCCTTCTATGGCCGCCCCCAGCTCTTCTCCGGACATCAGCCGGGCAACCGTGGAAGATATCTTCGAGATATCTCCGGCGCGCTGATAAAAATCCTGCAGTTTTTCTCCAATGGAAAGAAATTCGCCTTCCGTGGACTTCCCCAATGATTCCAGTTCGCTTCCCAGCGCTGGTAGAACTTGCCGCCACCCATTCGCAGGGGGCACGTCTCCATGCAGCATGGAGAGCAACTTACCCGGCCAGCCAAAAATCTTCGTCAAGATGGTCCCTGAGTCCAAGTTCACGGTAATTTGACGCCCCCGACCTAAAGACATTCCAGTTATGCCCGGGATCCCAGCCTCGTTAAAAAGGTGATTTCTGCGAAGCAGGAAGCAGGTAGCAAGGAGCAGGGAGCAAAAGCCTCCCGCTCATGTGTTCATGTGTTTGGCTCTACTTAGGTCGGAGCTGTTCGGGGAATTCTTGAGTTAAAAAAATAGTGAGATATCAGTGATAAAAAATCACTAAAATTCGATGGAGTTAAGGTGGGACGTCAGATTAACCTTCTGCTGTTTCAATCCCAGTTTCGATCGAAGACGATAGCGGTGAGTCATGATAGTATTCAAAGAGAGCCCTAGTATCGAAGCGATCTCCTTGTTTCTCTTGCCGGCCTTGATAAGATTTGCGACTTGGACCTCCATTGAGGTGATATGGGCATGGCTGATCGAGAGGTTTTTCAGAAATGGAGAACATATTTCCGACAGATTAGTCTCCAAAATCTCTATGCACGCCCTATGTTCTGAACCGAGACGACCATTTTTCAACTTATCCACGTAAGGGAGAATCAGTTCCTTCACATTTGAGACGACATTTTCGCTGAGTGTCTCCTTGTCTTTCTCCGCTCGTTGAAGGAGCACCCCCATGGTAATATTCAATTCCTGAAGTTCCCGCTGCATCTTCCTTTCGCGGTCGATCCTTTCCATCTTTGCCTTCAGTTCCGCAAACTCGAATGGTTTTGCTATGAAGTCGGTGGCTCCAGCCCTGATTATATCGCTGTAAGTATAAATGCTGATATATCCGGTCATCATGATCGTATCGAGACCCGGGTCGATTTTAAGAATTTCACTGAGCAATTGCAGGCCTTCAATACCAGCCATTTTAATATCTGAGATAACGAGCTCGAAACCGTTTCGTCTTAATACTTCCAGTGCTTTAGCAGGATCGGTGAAGCTCTCGCAGGCATAACCCGAAGATCGCAGGTATTTGGTCAGCATGGCACAAATATTTTGTTCATCATCGACGACCATGACCCTTTTGATTTCTCTTTTCAAATCAGCCCCCCCTTTTGCGCGTCGAGAATCTTTCGGACCTCCTCGGCTATTTGCTTCATGCCGTAAGGCTTCATCAGCAGTCCCATGCCAAGCTCTTTCACGTGATCGGGAGTAACTTTTTCACTAAATCCCGTGCAAAGCAGGATAGGAATATCAGGCCGAATCCGCAACATTTTTCTGGCCAAATCGAGCCCTGTCATTTTGGGCATAGCATAATCGGTGACGACGAGGTCGAATTCGTCCCGACTTAAACGGAAAACCTCCAACGCGCTCACACTGTCTGTTTGAGATGTCACCCTGTAGCCCAGATGTTCAAGGAGTCTGGTTCCCATTCCCATAACGGCCGGCTCGTCATCGACGAGCAATATCCTTTCCGAACCTCTTGGCTGTAGATCGTCAACTTGCATGATAGCTTCAGGTTGAATATCAACTTTTGGGATGTAGACACTGAACGTCGTACCTTTTCCGGGTTCGCTCCGGACGGTCATTGCCCCATCGTGCCGTTTGACTATTCCGTTAACAACCGCGAGCCCCAGACCGCTTCCTTTTCCCACCTCTTTGGTGGTAAAATAGGGGTCGAAGATGTGCTCCATGGTGCTTGCATCCATTCCACACCCAGTATCTGAAACCTTCAACCTCAGGTATGGGCCGGGCTTGAGATCAACGATTGATAGATCGGTCAAATCGCTCTGGCTCAAATTGACAGGGGACAGGTGAACTTCCAGAATGCCCTTGTCATCCATTGCATGGGCCGCGTTGGTGCAAAGGTTCATCAACACCTGGTGGATTTGAGTCGGATCGGCCGCCGCGACACCCTTCCGGATCTTTTGCCTCATTTCAATCGAGGTCGGGAGAGAGGAACGCAAAAGCTTCAGGGCCTCTTTGACAATCGAACTTATATCGATCGGTATTCTTTGCTGCTCTTCAGTCGAGCGGGAAATCGCCAGGATTTGCCTGACCAGTTCTTTGGCCCTTAGAGATGCATTGAGCACCTGCTCCAGATCATCTCGCACAGGATGAGCTGGAAGAAGTTCACTTAGCGCCATTTCCGTGTAGCCTATCATAGGCTGCAGGATATTGTTGAAGTCGTGTGCTATGCCTCCGGCAAGTGTCCCGATGGCTTCCAGCTTCTGAGCCTGGCGAAGCTCTGCTTCCAGCATCTCCTTTTCTTCCTCCGCACGTTTGCGGTCGGTGATATCCTCTACAAAACCTTCAACATATAAGAGCTTGCCCTCCTTGTCATACACTGCCCATGCATGAAGGCTACCCGTGAAGATGCTCCCGTCCTTCCGCTTGTATTGATTCTCTAAATGGACAGGACCCTTGGAATCCGAAATCATGCGCATCATATCCTCCCGGCGCGAAGGATCGACGAAGAGGTCAACGGCCGTATCGTTTACAAGGCTTTGTGCCTCCGCCGGCGAATCGAAGCCATACATTCTGGCATAGGCCGGATTTACACTGACAAGCTTTCCAGAAGGAGTAGATCGGAAGATGCCCAGCACAGCATCTTCAAACAGTCTCCTGTACCTGTCCTCGCTGACGATCAGGGACTCCTCGGCTTCTTTTCGCTCGGTGACGTCCTGGATATTGCCCACAAAACGCAGCGGTTTGCCGTCCGCGTCGTACTGGACCTGTCCGAGGCCCGTGACCCAGCGCACGTTGCCGCCGGGCTGGATAATACGGAACTCTTCTTTGTAAATGGTTCTTTGTCCCAGTGCGTGTTCGATTCTCAGCCATACTTCGTCGAGGTCCTCAGGGTGCACGATCTCCGTGAAAGATTCGAGATTGCCGCCGAAGCTCTTCACCCCAAAAATGTTGTAGCACTCGGGAGACCAAAAGATGGCGTTGGTTGACAGATCCCATTCCCAGACGCCCATTCGTGCCGAGGCCAACGCCAGGCTAAGCCGTTCCTCACTGTCACTCAAAGCCTGCTGCGCCTGCTTGCGCTCGGTGAAGTCCCATATAAGGCCGTCCAACCTCACCGGCTGCCCTGTTTCATCGCGGAACAATTTTCCACGGGCAGTAACGTAATGGACGCTTCCATCCGGCCAGACCGCTCTGTATTCCACTTCATACGGCGCGTCCTGTTCGATGGTTCGGGTCAATGCCGCCTTCAGCATCTCACGGTCGTGAGGATGTACCGCCGTGTAGAACTCCTCCGCAGTTCCGGTGAATTTAGCCGGGTCGATTCCCAGAAGATGACAGACCTGATCGTCAAAGTGGCGTTTGTTTTCGATTAAATCTATGCGCCACACACCCATGTGAGCGGATCGCAGCGCAAGCTCGAGCCTGGACTGGTTCTCCCGGAGCGCTTCCTCAGTCCTCTTCTTATCGGTAATATCGATGGCGACACCAAGCACCGCGGCGGTCTTATCGCCAAGGATGTTGAAAGGAACCTTGGTGGTCTGCATGAAACACTGGTTGCCTTGGGCGTCGGTACAGCGTTCATCGGGAATGAACTTAGTCTCTCCCTTTGTGATGACTTCCTGGTCATCCTGCAACATTTTTTGAAGCTCACTCTCGTCCGGATGAAAGTCGGCATGATTTTTTCCGGTGAGATCGCTGACGCTCGTGTTGTAAGCCTCGGCGACTGCTTTGTTTACCAGCAGATATTTCCCTTCGCAGCTTTTCACGAAGATCTTGTGAGGGACAAGGTCGATGATCTGCCTGAGTCTTGCTTCGCTTTCGCGCAAGGCATCCTCCGCCAGCTTGCGTTCCAGTTCCTGTTTATCGCTCTGCAACCTGGTATTGAGAATTGGCGAAATATTGCAGACAATGCGTTCGAGAATGGTCTTGTCTTCGACGGAGAAACCGCCATCTTTGTTGGCTAACGAAACGAGCCCTATTGTTTTGTCCCTGAAGACAATCGGAACAGTCAAAAAATTGTAAACGGGTAAATGCCCCTCGGGCGTTTGGAATGGTCCGTCGGAAGAATACGATTTCTTCTCTTTAATCGACTTGCCCCAGAGGCTGTCTCCCCATAAATGCCAGGGAAACACAATCGACTTTCCTGCGACCCGGCAGTCACTCCATATCTCCTTTGTTATGCTGGGAACGATCAGATCACCGCAGTCTCCTATGTACCCAAAGAGGCCATAACGGCATTTCAGCGCCTTGAGAATTACGGCCAGTACTTCCTCGTACATCTTTTCATCGGGGATCGACAAAAAGATGTTGGCGATTTGGTTCAATATCGCCTTTTCCCGTTCGGATTGTTGCAGTGCCACTTCCGCCCGCTTGCGTTCTTCTACCTCTGCCCTGAGTTCCGCATTGACGTTAACCAGTTCGGCAGTTCGCACGTGTAGGGCATTCTCTGTCTTGTCACGTTCCTCGATGTGATGAACCAGGCGATTTCTGCCCATCAGGATGCCCGTGAGACCAAAGAGAAGCACAATCCCGTAACAGGCGGCGCAAAAAATCATCTCAGTTTGCATCCTGGCAAAGTACGGGCCCAGCGGGACCGCAACAGAAACCCCTCCCGCGACGTTTCCAACAGTATAGTTTTGATTTTTATGGCATTCTAAACATTGCTCCTTAACGTACATGGGCTTCATGAGTCTCAAATACGAGATCCCACCCATAGTGGCGACTTTCGAGATCTCCGGAATGCCTTCCTGAAATTTCAAAAGAGCTGCTTTTTCCCATTCATCGGGTACAGTTTCCTTCCGCGATGGAGCTACGCCGGCCAGATGGCCCCGAATTCCATAGAGGTCGGCGTAATCCGTCATTATCAGGCGAAGCAGGTAAGCCGAGTTGATCAAGGTAAGCGATTTACCCGTTGGGGTTTCGATATCCCGTTCCGGTACCTGCGAAAGGTTTGCGTTAGGCTGGGTTCGGTCAGTCACCGGGACATAGACGCCTCCCATGGAGGCCACCCAAAACCGGAAGGCGTTATCCTCATTAACATGCTCCCGTGCATCGCTGGTTGCCATCGTATACTGTGCGTCGCGAATCTGCCGGAAGTTGAGCAGCATCAGGGCGATGACGACGCTCACCCATGTCGCAGTTGCCGCAAAGACATAAAACCGGAAAAAACGTGTTGAATTCATGTAAAATCCTTCGGAGCAAATCAGGGATGTCCGGAAAGGATTGCACCCAATACCGCCCCGTAATCTGGAACCTGCTCGAGAATGAAGTCTATGGAAGAGAGATCTGATACCAAGTTGCGTTCAAGATTGGGCAGGGATAAACCCAGCCCTACGGAACAACCGTGCTATAATGCCGTAGGGACGGGGTTTATCCCCGCCCGAAGCACCTGCTTGAACGCAACTTGGTATGAGAGCAGACCCCGGAAGACTATAGAGTCGTTCGCATCATCATCGAAGAGAAGAACTTTTGCGGGATAGCTCTGCATGTTCATCTTGGCTCCATGTGAATTGCCGGCTGAAATTACTCGTTGAAATTCTATGCGTTTCTTGCGGAGTTCTCGCATCCCTGCGTTTCTGAGCGCTCTTAAAAGCGATTGCGATTCTTCTGCAAGGGGCCATTTTAGCAAGACATGTGCCGACTGATATTATCTGGAAATGCCCGGCGCGAAGCGGGACTCCGATTGGTTTTCCATTCGACTGCGGACGTCCCGGACGCCTCGATTTATTTTTGGGGAGCAAATATTTTGACGGGCGCAACAGTTGCCGACTCACGTTTCGATAGGCAAAAACCCGCCCGGGGTGGCGACTCGGCAGACAAATAATTCTAACTCACATCCTTACCGTTATCTCTCCGAGAATTTGTTGTGCCTGAGAGTTCGAAACGGCAAGATTTTGTCGTTCGGTTTATAAAGGGCGAGAAGAGTAATGCCGATATGATCTTTTAGCCATCTATTCCAGGTGGTCCAACACTTGTCTGACTTTTGACGCAAAATCGTCGCTGCCGAAAGGTTTCTGAATGAAGTTTACTCCTTCGTCCAGAATGCCCTGATGGGTAATCACATCGGCCGTATAGCCTGACATATAAAGGCATTTGAGGTTCGGTCGGATGGCGCCGAGATGTTCTGCCAGAGCTCGACCATTCATCTGCGGCATCACTACGTCGGTGATCAGCAGGTGGAGTTCACCTGTATGTTCCTCGACAAGGTCTATGGCGTGTACCGGGGAATGCGCTGCAAGAACAGCGTAACCCAGCTTTTCGAGAATGGTCTTGCTGAGGTTCAGGATCGCTTCATCGTCCTCGACAAGCAGGATGGTTTCCGTGCCTGTCGGGCGCTCGCCGGCCGCCTCTTGAGAAGCGGCTTGTGCAATTCGTGCCTCGAATCGCGGCAGATAAATCTTAAACGTAGTTCCTTTGCCGAGTTCGCTGGCAACATAAATGGAACCGGCGTTTTGTTTGACGATGCCGTAAACGGTGGACAATCCCAGCCCGGTTCCCTTGCCCAGTTCCTTGGTGGTAAAAAAAGGCTCGAAGATATTCTCGCGGACTTCCTGGCTCATACCCTCCCCGGTGTCGCTCACTGTCAGTTGGACGTAATCTCCGGGAATAAGTTCCAGGTGATCGGTACAAATGGAATCATCGATCACAGCGTTCTCGGTCCTCATGGTGATGGCGCCCACTCCGGAAATGGCATCGCGGGCATTGACAACAAGATTGGCCAGAACCTGGTCCACCTGGGAGGGATCTACTTTGACTTTCCAGACATCGGGTCCCGGGATCCAGTGCAGGTCAATGTCCTCGCCGATGAGCCGCCGCAGCATCTTGAGAATGCTGGAGATCGTATCGTTCAAATCCAGTATCGCAGGAATAGCGGTCTGTTTGCGGGCAAAGGCCAACAGTTGCCGGGTCAGGTCTGCTGAGCGCCGGCCGGCTTTGAGGATCTCCTGAAGGTTCTCACAGAGTGGATCTGTCCTCCCGACCTGGTCAATAGCCATTTCCGCCTGACCGATAATCACGCTCAGCATGTTGTTGAAATCGTGCGCCACACCCCCCGCCAGCCGTCCCACCGATTCCATCTTCTGGGCTTGAAACAACTGCGCCTCCAGTTTCTCCTGTTCCTCTTTTGCCCTCTTGTGCTCGGTAATGTCATGCGTAAGGCCCAGGATGTACTGCTGCCCGGTCAACTCGATCACCTCCATAGAGATGCTGACATCCCTGATCTCACCGGATTTCCTGCGAAACGTCGTTTCAAAGTCCTTTACCCTGCCTTGCTTTTCCAATATCTCAATCATCTTGGTCCGTTCTTCAAGGTTGGCCCATATCCCCAGCGTCAAAGCGTCCTTACCGACGACCTCCTCGCGTGTGTAGCCAAAAAAGCTCAGGTACGCATCGTTTACGTCTGCGAATTGTCCGTCGCTCAGGCGGGTGATGCTGGTGCCGGCGGTACTGGAGTGAAAGAATCTGGAGAAACGTTCTTCGCTCTTGCGCAACCCATCTTCGGCCAGCTTACGCACCGAGATGTCACGAAAGGTGACTACTGCGCCAACCACCCGGTCATTTTCCATAATGGAGGTACTCGAATATACCGCGGGAAAACTCGTTCCATCTTTTTTCCAAAGGATTTCATCTCGTATCCGAGAGCATGTGCCGTTTTGGAGGCATAGCCACATGGGACATTCCGTCACCGGGTAATGGGTCCCATCCGGAAAGGAATGGTGGATCGTCGTGTGCAAATCCCTGCCGATCAGTTCCTTTTCCTCATATCCAAGCATCTCGCGAGCTGCCGGATTGGCGAAAGTGACGTTTCCTTTACCGTCCAGACCTACAATACCTTCCCCCGCCGCGTTGAGGATGAGATCATTCTTGCGAAAAGCGCTGAACAGCTCTTCTTCAGCCTTCTTGCTCTCCAGATTCCTTTGTTCCAGCAATTGCGCCATACTATCGAAGGATTGGCTCAGTTTGCCCAACTCATCGTGAGTGTGAGGTAGACCCGTCCGCGTGCCCATCTCGCCACTGCCGAATCGCTGCGTGGCGTTGACCAACTGATTGATTGGACTGGTAAAAGCAACATTTCCCAGGAACCATGCCAAAGATACTGCAATGGCGGCTGCTAACCCAAGGATTAACAGATTCCACATCATCGCAACATTTGCTTTCCACAGAATCTTATCTTTAGGAACACCTGCCAGAATTAATAGATATGGAGACGAGCTTTCAGTAAGGCGTAATTTCTTGAAGGCAACCAGACGGTATATGCCGTCGTCGGTTTTCCGCTCGTAAGTCCCTTCATCCAGACCTTCCATCTGTTCTAATCCCGCTGCAGGACGCTTGCCCAGGGCTGCTGCGTCATTTTCAGGATGGCGATACAAGCGCAGTCCCTGATGATCAAGAATCACTACTGTTGAGTCAGGCGGCAGGTTCGCCTTCTTTATGAAATTGTCATATCCTGTAAGTCTAA
The DNA here is from genome assembly GCA_963741035.1 of uncultured delta proteobacterium. Lineage (GTDB taxonomy): Bacteria > Desulfobacterota > Syntrophobacteria > Syntrophobacterales > Syntrophobacteraceae > SbD1. The sequence continues at coordinate 124,230 of CAVUGX010000033.1, read as the reverse complement.
ACCCGGCAGTGACGATGGCTATTAGCCTTTGACTCGCATCCAGGATGGGGTAGCCATAAAAGATTGCGGGATCGCCAGTCAGCCTGCTTACGATATATTCCCCAGCAGAAAAATCGAGTGACGCAATGGTATCCTTTACGTGCTTACGCTCGGATACATTTGTTTTACCAGGCGAGAAATGCGCGCTATTAGAAAATATGCTTCCATCAAGTGTGACTATCCCTATAGAAACATATGCCGGGTTCTGATCTCCTACCTCGTGGAAGAGCTTATTGCAGGCTTCAACATCCAAGCTTTGAACCTGTGGCAACTGTGCCAGGGTGCTCAGCATCTGTCTTGTCCCTGCGGCAATTTGACCCTGCAGGGCTGACAAACTCTCTACCATTAAAATCGCACGGTGTCTTGCGTTCTCCAATTCCTGCCTGCGATCTTTTATACTGTCCAGGACAATGATCACGGCTGCCGGCAATAAGACTGTCAGGATAAGCAGCAGCAATTTTTTCCGAATGGACCATGTGGTCAAGATTCTCTGCAGAAACATAATGAGTTTCCTACTCGTCAAAAATATTGCTTTATAATGGCTCTTCCTTGACAAAGCTATTAATCGTCCCAACCATGGTGATTTCGAGCCGTGCGAGTTCCCTGCCCAGAGTCGATGACAGTTGAAAAAAGCGGCGGAGCACCGGCAGAAGGGCCTTCGAAAAAGCTCCGCGATTTGCTCCAGGACAAACTGGGCGTGTAACTTTTAGCAAGACATGTGCCGACCGGCATCACGCGCAAATATCTGGCGCAAAGCAGGACTCCGATTGGTTTTTAATTCGACTGCGAAACGTGTCGGCCGCCTCGGTTTATTCTTATGGAGTAAATAGTTTGACGAGCGGGACGGTTATTCATGTCCCGTTGGGGCTCCTCAGCGTCGCGTGAAAGCCTGTCTTTTCGTAACAATCGCAGGATTACGGAACTCAGATCGTTTATGATGCGCTCCGGCGAACTCTATCAGGAGTTCAATGCGCGCCCCATCTTTGCAACCGGCGCGCAGTAAGTTTTCGAAGTCTTCATCTGTTCGGACATACTGACAGTCTATACTCGCCAATCCGTTGAAAATCAACTTCTGATCATAACCGGTAATAACCAGGTCGAACACGTTCGGATTCCAACAGAAAATCCTCAGCGCGCTATATATTGTGAACTGAATCGGTCTCTCAGCTTGCTAGATGGGCGCGCAGCGAATAAGATGCAATACGGGTGTTCACCTGAGGTATGCATCGGTCAATCGTCGGGACCTGATTGAAGGATTCGGGGTTCGGAAAAAGGATAGGCTATCTATGACAGGACAGACTCGCTGGGTCAGGACTCATTGTGCACGGATGGACCATGGTGGATGTGCTCTGTTGGTAGGTGTGAAAGATAATGAGATCGTTCAGGTCAAAGGCGATCCGGATGGCTTTTTAAATAAAGGCTACACCTGCTACAAGGGAAAGGTGTCGCCCGATCGCCTCAATCACCCCGATCGTCTTCGCTATCCTCTCAAGCGTGCGGGCAGACGCGGCGAGGGGAAATGGCAGCGAATTTCCTGGGATGAAGCGCTCGCTGAGACCGCGAACAATCTCATTGCTATCAAGGAAAGCTTCGGAGCACGGGCAGTCGGCTTTGGCGTCGGGATGCCCAAGGGCCTTGAGCATTTCGTTCTAATCCGGCTTGCCAATGTCTTCGGTTCCCCCAATGTTATCGCATCTCAGGATGTATGCCATGCCCCGCGGGAGGTCACGGGCATCCACACGTGCGGGTTTTACCCCGTCGCAGATCTCCACAATCCTACCCGTCTCATTCTCTCGTGGGCCAGTAATGTTCTGTCCACCAACGAAGAAGGTCAGATAGCCACTCTCACTTCGGAACAGCTTAGAAATGGCGCCAGGCTTATTGTTGTCGATCCCCGCCGGACCGATCTCGCCGAGAGGGCCGAGCTGTGGCTCCAACTTCGTCCGGGAACGGCACAGGCGCTTGCCCTGGGCTTTTTGCACGTCATCATCGGGGAAGATCTCTACGATAAAAAGTTCGTCGAAAACTATACTTACGGCTTTGAAGAACTTGCGCTGCATGTGAAGCACTATAGCCCGGAGACAGTTTCTGACATCACCTGGGTTCCGGCCGATCTGATACGCAAGGCCGCAAGGCTCTATGCTGCCGCGAGACCGGCCGCGCTGCAGTGGGGTAATCCCATCGAACATGACGTCAATGCCTTCGACGCTACCCGCTCCCTGGTTTGCCTCATGGCAATCTGCGGGTATCTCGAAGTGCCCGGCGGAAATATCAACGCCCATGAGCCTAAGATCATGGGGCTCGGCGAATTCGTACGAGCCGACCTCATTCCGGACAAGCGCAAGGAGATGATAGGCGCCTACAGCGGCGTAATTCCGAGACTGATGACCGTACCGCCGGCCTATTTCCGGAAAGCCGTGCTTGAGGGGGAGCCTTATCCGGTCAGGGGATATTACGGTATGTGCACCAATCCCCTGGTAGCATGGGCCGACAGCCCCCTCACCTATGAAACGTTTATGAACCTCGATTTTGTCGCTATGGCGGAGATTTTCATGACGCCTACCGCATCCTTGGCTGATATTGTCCTTCCGGTGGCGCACCAATACGAAATGAACGATATCGGCCACTACGGTATTGGCCATGGGATGATACTTGCCCGGCCGAAAATCGTCGAACCACCCCAAGAGTGCTGGCCCGACATGAAAATCATGAATGAACTGGGCAAGAGGATCTCCGATCCTCAGTATTGGCACGATGATTTTGAAAACTTTCTTGAAGATGTTGTCAGACCATCGGGCCTTACTTATCCTGAATTCGCCGCCAGGGGAGTTCTGAAAGGGCCCGATCGTTTCAGGCTCTACGAGGAGAAGGGCTTCCGCACTCCAACGGGGAAGGTAGAACTGAAATTAAGCACCGCTGAGAAGTTCAAATTGAAACCGCTTCCCGAATTCACCGGTCTGCCCGAAGAGGATGATCCCGATTACCCGCTGATCCTGATTAGCGCCAAGAGCCGTTATTATCTGCTTTCTTCTTATCGATGGGTGAAGAAGCTTCGTCAAAAGCGGCCCTTCCCGATCGTCGAGATCCACCCCGACACGGCAGCGGCTTGTGGGATCGGCGATGGCGACCAGGTCGTCATTGAAACAAAGTACGGCGAGATCATTCAAGCGGCGCGGGTTACCGGCATCGTGCACCCGCGCGTGGTAAGCGCTGATCTGGGATGGTGGTTCCCTGAAGGAGATGCGGCCAGGCAATTCGAATGGCGGAAATCCAACTTCAATATGCTCACCTCTATCGGAAAGCTGGGTAAAGAGTTCGGGACGCCGAACCTGAAAAACCTCCCCTGCAGAATACGAAAACAGTGATGCCGGATCGGTATATCCCTTGACATAACACGCCGGGAATCTATAATTCCACGCCGTTATGTTACGTTTGACATAACGCTCCCCATGCTCCGCTGCCTCATAGGTTCAGATGTGAGGCACTATGGGCCTGTCCGATAACTCGAAATTTTGAAATGTGTTGTCGGAAAGGTGGGCAACGTATCCGATTCTCCACCTGGAATCTGCTCAGCTCGAACTCGTTCGCATCGATTTCTCCGCCCGGAGTGGGAATCTATGAGCCAATCTGAGTCGTTGGACAGGCTCGTTATGGGATATTGCGATGAGTATAGGACAATATTCTTTCGAAGAATACTTAAGTGTGGTGAAGTCTTTTCACGGCTACCCCGCGCCAGGTTTGGCGGCGGGAGGGTTCATGGTGGACCTTGCCCTTAGCCGGATGCAGGGTGGGGTGTTGTTTGAGGCGATTTCCGAAACGAGAAACTGCCTCCCCGACGCCATACAATTGCTCACGCCATGCACGGTGGGAAACGGCTGGTTGAAAATTATCAACCTGGGGCGCTTTGCAATGAGCCTTTATGACAAGCACAGCGGGAAAGGTGTGCGTGTCTTTGCCGATGCCCAAAAAATTCGGGCGTGGCCGGAAGTGGAGGCATGGCTTTTCAAGCTCAAGACGAAAAAGGAACAGGATAGCAGGCTGCTTCTTGAACAAATCAGGCAAGCGGGGCCGCAACTCTATGGAATTGAGACCGTCACAGTCCAGCCTCAATTCCTCGGTAAGCGCCACAGGGGTGGAATTGGCCGCTGTAACCTGTGCGGAGAACCGTATCCGGTAGATGATGGGGCGATCTGCCGGGCATGTGCGGGGGAGACCCCTTACCTTGCCGCCGGTACGGAGCATTTTGAGGGACTATTTGAAGGCCCGGCCCTGGATGCTGTGCCTCTTCCGGATGCCGTAGGAAAAACAGCTCTGCACGACATGACGATGATTGTGCCCGGAAAGAGCAAGGGCGCGGCTTTTGTCAGAGGCCAACAGTTTACGGCCGGCGATCTCTGCCGCCTCCAGCTGATGGGGCGCCGGAGAATTTTTGTGGAAGAACAAAAACCCTCCGGGGAGGAGTGGATTCATGAAAATGAGGCCGCTATGGCCTTTGCCGGCGCCATGGCCGGAGAGGGGGTGCGCTTCATTGAGCCGCCAAAGGAAGGCAAGATCGATTTCGTTGCGGACAGAAGCGGCCTTTTTGTGATCGACGAGGAGTGCCTCGAAGAGTTCAACATGATCCCCGGCGTGATGTGCGCTTCGCGCAGAAGCTATACTCCTGTGAGCAGCGGCCGGAGCCTGGCGGGAACGAGGGCGATTCCTCTTTATCTGCCCAGGGCCTCTTTTTTGAGGGCGATAACCGTTCTGCGCCACGGCCCTCTATTTCGCGTTCTTCCCATGCGCAAGGCTCGGGTGGGCATTCTGGTCACCGGCAGCGAAGTCTTCCAGGGGCTGGTCAAGGAACGGTTTATCCCAATTATCGGGGCTAAGGTCGAGTCGCTCAACTGTCAGGTGGTCAAGGCAATAATTGCCCCCGACGACCGCAAAGCGATCAGCGACGGGGTCCGGGAACTCCTCGGGTGCGGAGCGGACCTGCTGGTGACAACCGCCGGACTCTCTGTAGATCCTGATGATGTCACGAGACAGGGCCTTTTAGATGCCGGGGCGACCGACTTGTTGCACGGTGCTCCCGTCCTGCCTGGAGCGATGACGTTGCTCGCTCGCGTCGGTTCGGTCCAGGTAATGGGTGTCCCGGCATGTTCGCTTTACTTTAAAATAACATGTTTCGATCTGTTGTTTCCGAGGCTGCTGGCTGGTTTGGAACTCAGCCGCCGAGATCTTGCAAAGCTGGGACACGGCTCCTTCTGCCTGGAGTGCAAGTCCTGCACTTTCCCCAAATGCCCGTTCGGCGGCTGAAAAGGCGGCTGGCGCAATGGGGTTGTTCACTGCTTTGGTTGCCACGGCAATTCCTGACTCGGAACCTTTTCAAAGAGAAAGCTCAAGAAAGCTAATTTGTTTGACAAATATGGGGCGGTCGTTTAGTCTTCGTTATGTCATATTTGTCATAACGTACATACTTTTCAGTGATCGATCCAGACGGTCTGAGACAGGCTGATTCTTCTCAATCTGTAATGCACAGGCTGAGAAACACAATGGAGGTTTCGTATAAAACGCACCACAGAGACCTTGCGTGTTCGTCTCCTCTTCTCACAGCATCCTGTTCCGCGTGTCCAAGTGCCTGCCTCTCTTCGTGTCTCTGCCCCGTCCCCGCCGGGTTGATTGTGTCGATATGCCGATGTTTCAAAAGAGGGAGCTATAACCGGCATGAGTCCGTTTGGAAGTCTTTAGTACGTTCCCCTTGGCGAACGCTTGATTTCGGGGTCTGCCGGAGCGGCGACCGGAGCGCATTCCTGACTTTTTGTAAAAGCATCAGCGAGTAAGGCATGAAATGACGAAGGAGAAACACGGATGAATAAGGTGAAACTGACGATTGACGGCCGGGAGGTTTTCGCCTGGAAGGACAGCACGATCCTTAAGGCTGCGAAAGGCGCGGGAATACGAATCCCAACTCTCTGCTTTCATGAAAGAATGAAACCCATAGGGTCCTGCGGGATGTGTGTCGTTGAAATCGATGGAGATTCCACACCCATGGCTTCGTGCAAGACGCCTGTCGCAGACGGAATGACCATTATCACATCGTCGGACCGTCTTCTCCAGATCCGGCAGGATTCATTGAAAGCACTGCTCGTCAATCACCCTCTGGACTGTCCAATCTGCGACAAAGCAGGCGAGTGCATGCTCCAGGACCTGGTTTACGAACATGGCATAACAAACGTTGAAATGCAGCCTCCGACGTCGAAATTTACGTCTGCTTATAGCACTCCCTTCTTAAAATCATGGCCGGAACGCTGCATTTCATGTCTGCGTTGCGTAAGCGCCTGCAATGAAATCCAAGCGCATGGCGCGCTCCAGGTCGAAGAAGGGCCGAACGGGAAGCTGATTTCATATGACAGGGATAAGTGCGTTAACTGCGGCGAGTGTATCCAGGTATGTCCGGTGGGCGCGCTGCTTGAAAAGAAATCGTGCGTTCGCTGGCGGCCATGGGAAGTGACTAAGGTTCGAACCACTTGTCCATACTGCGGCGTCGGATGCCAGTTGTTGCTTCATGTCAAGGATAACAGAATAGTCAGGGTCTCCGGTGTCGAAGATGGCGCGCCCAATAAGGGCAGGTTATGCGTCAAGGGAAGATACGGGTTTGATTTCATCCATTCGGAAGAGCGGCTTCGAACTCCGCTGATCAGGGAAAACGGCGGGTTCAGGGAAGCATCCTGGGACGAGGCTTTGGACCTGGTGGCCGGCAAATTCAAGGAGATTATCTCGCAAAGCGGTCCGGATGCCATTGCCGGCGTAAGCTGCGCCCGCAGTCTCAATGAAGATTCCTATCAGATGCAGAAGCTTTTTCGCTCGGTGATCGGAACGAACAATATCGATCACTGTGCCCGCACTTGACACGCGCCGACGGTCGCCGGTCTGGGGGCCTCATTCGGTTCAGGCGCAATGACGAATTCGTTCAGTGAATTTGCCACAGCGAAAATGTTTATGGTGATCGGGTCAAATATGACGGAAGCCCATCCCGTGGCATCGACGTTTCTCAAAAACGCGGTTCAAAACGGAGCACAGTTGATCGTCGTCGATCCGCGAAAGCAAAAGCTCTGCGATTGGGCGACAATGCATCTGCCGCTGAGGGTTGGGAGCGATATCGCCCTGTTGAACGCCATTATGCATGTGCTTATCACCGAAGACCTCTATGACAGGCGATTTGTGGAATCGTGCACCACTGGCTTTGATGAGCTCAGGGAAACGATCATGAACTACCCGCCGGAGCGTGCCTCTGAAATATGCGGGATCAACGCGGAAGTCATCCGGGATACCGCCCGTCGTCTGGCGGCCGTAAAACCGGTGATGGTCTGCTATACCCTCGGAATTACCGAGCATACCTGCGGCAGGAACAATGTCATGTCCATCGCCAACCTGCAGATGCTGCTGGGAAACATGGGCGTGGAATGCGGTGGGGTCAACCCCTTGCGGGGCCAGAACAATGTGCAGGGCGCTTGCGACATGGGAGCGCTGCCCAATGTCTTCCCCGGGTATCAGGCAGTGACTTTGCCGGCCGCGCGTGAAAAATTTGAAAAGGCCTGGGGGGTAACCGGGCTTTCCGGAGAGGTCGGGCTGATGATTCCCCAGATGATGGAGGGACTTGTCAGCAAAAAGGTCAGGGCGTTCTATATTTTCGGTGAAAACCTTGCCAACACCGAACCCGATATCAGAAAGGTCGAGCACGAACTGGCTTCTGCGGAATTTGTCGTTTGCCAGGATATTTTTCAAACCGAGACCACCATGTTTGCGCACGTGATTTTCCCGGCCGCCGCGTGGAGTGAAAACGACGGCACAATTACCAACAGCGAACGCCGGGTCAGCCGGATTCGGACCGCCTGTCCGCCGCCGGGGCTGGCACGGCCGAACTGGTGGACATTCAAGCAGATCGCAAAGCGGATGGGGCATGACTGGGCAAGCGACAGCGCCCGGGAACTCTGGGACAACGAGATATCCGTCCTGGCCCCCAGTATGGCGGGAATCAAATATGACCGGATTGAAAACGACGGACTTCAATGGCCTTGCACCACTGCGGATCACCCCGGGACCTGCTTTTTGCATCAGAACGGGGAGTTCACCTGCGGTCGGGGCCGCTTAAAGGCGATGGATTGGACCCCCCCGGCCGAAGTCCCCGATAGCGAATATCCGCTGGTGCTGAGTACCGGCCGACGGCTCTATCATTACCATACCCGGACCCAGACCGGCCGGTGCGAAGGAATGAACGATCTTCTGGCGGAAGAAACCGCCGATATCTCCTCTGAAGACGCAAGAACCCTTGGGATTGAGCACAATGAGAAGATCCGGGTGAAATCGCGGCGGGGCGAAGTGGTCGTCAAGGCCCGGGTGACCCATGAGGTGCCGCGGGGAATGGTCTGGATGGCGTTTCATTTCCGTGAGAATTGCGCCAACTGGCTGACAAACGCCGCGTTCGATCCGGTGACGTTCACGGCGGAATACAAAGCTTGTGCTGTCCGGGTCGAAAAGCTTGCCGAGAAATTGAATGATTGAGGAATTGTGGAATTAAGGGATTAAAGACGAATTGGAGGTTTGGGGGGATTCCTCAATCCCTGAATTCCTCAATCCCTAAATTCGGCGTGAGGGAATAAAGTGCAAATCCTGAGGCACAAGACGTCGAGATTCAAAGATAACGCTCTTTTCGCCGCCGAATACAACCTTGCGGTGGAGGAGCTTCTGGAAATCTATATCGACGATTCCCCTTACGCCATTACCATGCGCCTGCCCGGTGACGATATAAACCTCGTGACGGGGTTTTGCTTTACCGAGGGAATTATCGGTTCCCGCGATGACCTGCTTTCAATCAGGCACTGCGAGGCCATTCCGGCAGAGCGCCGGGTGCTCGTCTACCTGGACCCCAAAAGATCGAGCAATACGGTGAACCTAGAGAGCCGGCGCGCCTATCTTAGCAAGTCGAGTTGCGGGTTGTGCGGCAAGAGCCGGGCGGACGAGATATATTCCGAAAGCCCTCCGGTTAAGACGTTCCGCCAGGTGTCCCTGGGCGACATCATCAGGCTCAAGAAATCTTTCGAAACCCGGCAAACCATTTTCCGGCTCACCGGGTCAACGCATTCGGCTTCTCTTTTCGGCCTGAGCGGGGACCTGCTTGCATTTGCCGAGGACATCGGCCGGCACAACGCCTTCGACAAGGTAATTGGAGCGTTGGTCAATGAAGGCAAAACAGGGGAGGCTTTCCTTGCCATCGTTTCGTCCCGCCTGAGTTTCGAAATGGTGCAAAAGGCCGGCGTACTCGGCCTCGAAATCCTTGCCGGGCTTTCGGCGCCAACCAGCATGGCGGTCGAGATGGCAGACAGGCTGAATATCACCCTGATAGGTTTTTTGCGTGAGGACAGCATGAGCATCTACACGCATCGGGAGAGAATCCTTCCGGGGGACCCGAGCCCGGAAGTGAAGCCGTTAAGCGGCTCGCTATAAAACCGTACTACCAGCGAGGGCAGGGCGTGGGAGCATTAATCGATTTATCCGAGTACAGGGCAAAGAAAAACGGTCATCCCCGGGACGTCAATACAGCGATCGACTAAAATAAAGATTCGTGTATACGAGCGCTTTCCAGGCGGCCGCGTCATCCGGTAAAAAATGTGAGCCGGTCGCGCCCGTCGGCGACCTGGCGTCGCTCAAAAATAACGGTTTCGAAGGCCTCCTGAAGTATAACGACAATCGGAAAAAACGCCCACAATGACGGCCTGGGTGCGCTTCATCTCCTTAAAGGATGGTGAATGGACCTCCCCGAGAATAGAGTCCTATCGACTGCTTCCGGCATCCGGCTTTTCGCCGGCCCAAGTCTATCCACCGGTTCATATAAGTGTCTTAAGGGTAATGGCCTGCCAGGTCTAAAGCATGATCTGCATCCCGAGTGCTCAGGCATTTTCAATCTAATTGGATTAAATCCAAAAGGATGTGGACAGGGTAGGGGAATTTTGTTAAAAAGGCGGCACGATTAGATCGGGACGTGGCTCAGCCTGGTAGAGCGCTGCGTTCGGGACGCAGAGGTCGCTGGTTCGAATCCAGTCGTCCCGATCAGAAAATTCTTTTGTAGGCAAATCAGCGATAAGCGCTGTCCGAACACAGAATTGGAAAGATTCAGCTTGGCCTTGGAGGTGTTCGCTTGCTCGCCAGTTGATAGACTTCCATATCCTCGCGGGGGCCAATGGCTATGACAACGATTTCATCGGCCTCGATCGTGTAAACGGCCCGGATCCGATTTCCGTCTGCATACAACTTGTAAAAGCCCGTGAGATCCATACCGATCTTATTACCCAAGTGCTTGCCTATCTGAGGGCCTTTTTCGAGTTTGGCGAGTTTCTTTGCAACGAGGAGTTTCTGTCTCCCGTCCAATTTCCTGAAACACCCTTTGCCTCACTGGTGAGCTTAACTTTCCAGGTCGGCACGGCTCAGGCCTTCATCAGCAAGGATGCCGTCCAGAGAGTGAACGCCGGCAAGACCCTTGCGGTGCTGAACGAGTTCGTAAATCTGCACGTGCTCGGCAAGTTCCTTAAGCGCCTCCCATACTTCGGCCGGGATAATCACCCTCATACCGTTGTCTATATATTCTACGTCCATCATCATTTTCGGTTCCTCTGGAGAATGTGCAAATTCGTCCCAGACAGCTTGACTGATTCTAACCCGTTATTCGGATTCCTGGAAACGATTAGCTTCAGGGACGTTCCCCCTGTCAAAGTTCGTGGCAATTGACACGAAACAAGGGCGGTTCTACTTTATCAGAATAGGTTTTCTTATGAAATCCCAATGGCTTGGATACATCAGAGAAGGAATGCTTAGATTTTCTGGAGATGTAAAATGAGTAAAAAACTGATTCTCGGATTAGCGTTGGCGTCCGTGCTGGTTGGTGGCCCATTTATTGGGGCGAAGGCCGATGACATAAGCCCTTCGTGTTGGGCAGGATTTTGTCCTGCTCAGCCAGGCGATAGGGACCAAGCGCCGCAAAGAGATTATGACAAACCGGATACAACCCGCCAGGGCGCGGATCGGTACGGTCCGACTGCTCCGGAGCCGATGGGCGACTGAGCGATCGAAATATGGGCACGGAGGGGCGGGGATACCGCGGCGTGAATGAGTCGGGGAAGTTGCGCTGCAACCCTGCCCACGCATTCAACCAGGATATCCCCGTGCTGGCAGGGCGCCTTCGGCCCGTACAACTATTTCGATGCTACCATTATGTGACCGGAACCGGCACTCCGGCGTCGCGGTCAAATCCCGTTCTGTTCTAAATTATTCTACTTTAAAATACTCTAAGAAGAAAAAGTCAAAGAAAGCAATAAATTAGGAGCAAGTGAATGCGTCCGGGACTCAGAGGTCGCTGGTTCGAATCCAGTCGTCCCGATCAATTCTCCACCAGGACTTTTACGCTCCGGAAGAAACTCCCTGAAATCTTTCCGCTGCAGAAACGCCGCAGTATCCGGCTCCGGCTTCTTTTTTTGCCGAGGATAGTATCTCCTCAACGCATTCCACAAACTGAAAAGGGTCCACCGAATCAAGCATCTCTTAGTTGACGACATTCCGGTAGACTCTTAGTTTGCTGGAATTACGGCATTCCACCCCGCTCACGACCGGCCGGCAATTCCCGGCACGATCAGTCAGAAGAAGGGGATCGTGATCTGTTGATGCTCGGCTGGGCCTTCCTCACCGCACACTGAAAAAATGAATGAACGCAAGCCGATTCCTTGGAACGACATTAAATGGAAGGGAAACACAAACCATGAGAAAAGTGGGTGAAATGAAAACGACAATGAAACGAACAGTACTAACGGCTTTGGTGTTGACCGCAGTACTGGTGCTCACACAGGGCAACGGGGTCGCGCGCGCGGCCTCTGCCGCAGGGATCGATGCCGATGTTGACGCTGCGCTGATTAAGCTCTACGAAGAGCAACCTGTTGCGAAGATGCTTGCGGATAAGGCCGTTGCCATCCTGGTCTTTCCGAACATGGTCAAGGCGGGCTTTATTGTGGGTGCCCAGTATGGCGAAGGCGCTCTTCTCAAAAAGGGCAGGACGGTGGGGTACTACAACTCCGTAGCGGCATCATACGGTTTGCAGGCCGGAGCTCAAAGCTTCGGTTATGTTCTCTTCCTGATGACGCCTTCCGCTGTCCACTATCTCAATAGGAGCGGCGGCTGGGAGATCGGAGTCGGCCCGAGCGTCGTTGTGGCGGACGAGGGCGTCGCCCCGGCGCTGACAAGCACGACGCTCAAGTCCGATGTCTACGCGTTCATCTTCGACCAGAAGGGATTAATGGCAGGAATCGGGCTCCAAGGCTCGAAGATTACGAAGATAAAGAAGTGAGCTGCCGGCAATAGTGCAGGAAGAAACAGGGCAAGAGCATTCGACGCTGCACTCGATTCCAAAAGACGGGGACCGAACTCTCCATTGCCGCTTTGAACCCGTGGACAACCCTCGAACAGGAGAAGGGCTTACAACCCGCCTGCAAAGGACGTGAGAATCGTTGAGAGTCCGTTCCCAGTTGCCGCCGAATCTTGTCCCATTTCTTTGACAGAGTCGGATCCAACTCCTCTTACATCTTTGTCGAAAGCTTTACGCCAGCGGGAATTGTTCAGGCAGATATTAAGTCGCAATAAATAGTCATTATCTTAAAGATTGCATATAGCGGTTTTCTCAATTTATTATTGATTAATGGCTATCTAACATACCTACTATCTCCTCACTAAAATCACCCTTGACAAAGTAAAGAATTGTAATTAAGGCTGGCATTGCCGCGTCATTCTTCTGGGCCGCATGATGAGAATTTATGGGAGTTCACATTTAATTGGGGGTAGTGTCATGCAAAGCATCCGAAGGTCCTTTGTTCTTGTTTTATCATTGTCATTGCTACTGTTCTTTTCTCTATGTACCATAAGTAGGGCTTCAGAAATTGAACCTGCGAAAACTACAGTTTCTTCAACGCTTGCGGAAGGTACTTGGACAGTTGACGGTGTAGCGAAGATTAAATTTACATACAAGAAACATCATTTAGTGAAGGTCATTGATACTACTGAGACGTGGATATTTGCTACGGGTGGCGGCTTTACAGCACATGACACTACTAGTGGCGACACTGTTACCGGTTCCTGGAGTGAAAAGGGAAAAAATGTCACCGTGTCGTTCAATAAAGGCCAATATCAAACTCTTATAGATGCAGCTTTAGCCCATGTCGGCGTTCCTGGTACTGCCACTATCACCAAATTGACTGCCAAGGGCACTGTAAGTGCGAGTACGGTCAAGGGCAAGATAACCGTTAAGGCTATGGTGTTCCTTGACGATTATGGAGTAAATGCTTCAATGACTGCGACTGCGAGTTTTGTCGGCGGAAAGACTGTAACTGAAGATATTGAGAATGCAGATCCAGAGAGCGAATCTCTACCAGAGGCCATTAGCGGACTGGTCATAGAATCCTTAAGCTTACCGGAAGAATAATCACTTCCTGAATCACAGCGGTTAGCTTATTAATGGAAACCAAAGTAAATAGTTGCAGGGCTAGGCAAGGCGACCTTTCATCAGGTCGCCTTGCCTCTTTAGATTAATTATACAATTCCTAACCTCCAACTATTCACTATTCACCATCTACCATTCACCATTTTTCTCTTTCGCTGATTTGCTTTCGCCCCTGACGAGGAAAGCACATCGGGCAATGGGAAGTTCTGTTCCATCCCTGTACAGGTCCATAGAGATGATGTCCTCCTATGGCCGGACCCAAAGTTCCAGCTTCAGCCCGTCTTTGCCTGCTCGAATGAAACGTTTGGTTTCGAACTCGTCCGTTTCTCCGCCACTTGGAATAGTTCAGATGTCATTTGATGAAATAGCCGGACACGCGCCATTTACAATACTTTTCGAACGCGGGAGTAACTGTCTCGATAGCTGACTTTTTATTTTCAAAGGATGTCTCGAACTAAACAAAATATTGCTGGTACCTGCAAATAATGGTGCTGAGCGGTAACCGCCTTTTTGATCGAAGAAAATAATTTAAAAAGGGACTGGAAGCCGAGATGCCTTCGGGAGCTGGTGGACCGGTAAAATTGTCATAGCTCGGTATTCGACCAGGAGACCTTGGCCGGCTGCCTTCAATGCGCTGCTTGCTGCGAAAAAACCATCACAAATCAATCCAAAATATGGCGCCGGGCGGTGAATCAGGTCAACCGAACATCGAGGGAGTCAGCCTCAGTTTCCGACTGGCGAAGTCGCGGCGATAATTGGTGAAGGCTATGGAGAGAGAACCCACACACGGCGGCAACCATGCTGGATGCGTGCCGAGAGAGTTTTTTCGGATGGATATTGATTACGATCGGAGGATGATTATTCTCATGGCATGGAAAGTGAGGTGGACTATGAGACTAATTTTCACTATGAGTTTGCTTTTTGTCCTGTTGTTCGCGTCGGCATTTTCTTATGCCGGCATGTATGAATCCAGTCAATCGTCTGATCTGGCCAATCAATTGGCCATGGCCTCTTGTTTAAACCCGATAGTCGTTACTGAAGCTTCTACAGTCACCTATTTTGGCGGCCCGAAACTTGGATGGCAAAAAGTGCCCGTAGAAAGAGAAAAAATTGTCTGCGGAGTTATCGAGTAGCCTCTAAAGTGCTTCTTTGTACTCGCATCTGAGCAATTGTCTTCAGACCCGGGTATTAAGTTGCCCGGGTCTCTCCTATATCAACGGTCGTCATTTTCGTAGACGGCAGGGAGCCCGAAATCAAACCGGGTCGGGCTTGCTTAATATGGGAATAAAAGTTGGCGGGATGCTTCCATACGCTCTAACCTACATCCGCTTTCGAGCCTACTTCTCTTTTTCCTGCTTTTCCGGCAGATGTTCAATTTTCGGGCGCAGGGGCGGCAATTCGATCTTGATGACTGTCCAGACCATACTCAGATCCACGCCGAAATACTCGTGGATGAGCTTGTTGCGCATTCCGGCCATATATTTCCACGGGACATCGGGAACTTCGGTGCGCAAGTGGTCTGGAATGCGCTTTGCGGCCTCGCCGAGCACTTCCAGGCTGCGCACCACTGCATTGACCGTATTTCGGTCCCGAGTGAACACTTCAAAGGAAATGTCCCTGGTGAATTCAGCCGACTCGTCGAATGGCTGCCAGGATGTCTTCGAGGTAATCGCGATAGTCGCTCTTCACAACATCGCCACCTCGCTCAGAATGCGGCGGCCGAAATGCGGCTTGAGGGCCGCCCTGGTAACCAGGTCCACTTTCGCACCTGGCCATTCACTCAAACACTCTTCAAGCTCCAGGAATTTGAAAAATCCCACCGGCCGATTGGACTCGACCAGTACGTCAATATCGCTGCCGCTGGATGCATCCCCCCGGACGCATGAACCGAAGATGCCTATTTTCGTGACGCCATTGTCTATCGCCAGTTCGTCACCCCGCTCCCGCAAGATCGCTTCGATTTCTTTCAGGCGGGGTGGTGTCATTGCGGCCATTGACTCTCCCTGTTTGCCGAGGAAATCTTCACATCATAGATGGTTTGTAAGATGCAGAGCAGCCCATCAAGCGTTTTGTCCCTTTTTCCACGTTTAGCCGGTTAGTATTGGTCATGTATTCCTCTCATGTTCCGTTGTATAAACACCAGTAATGCACATCGACGCGAATAATCGCTTTCCTCCTGCGAAATTCTACATTAAGGTCAGACAAACTGAGTGCTGCGGGGGTACTCGAACGGTTTTTTCGGGAATCGGAGTCTTTGCTGACTTAGCTGGAGGGTGTGGATGAGATCTGCAGTGCGCGCTTTACTTTCCTTGTTCCTCTTCCTCATAATGACCAGCGCCGCCCATGGCCAGGGAGATCTGAAGTTTTCCGAGCCGGGCGATTTTCGTTTGGAGAATAACCAGGTCATAAAAGATTGCAGGCTCGGCTATCGAACCTTCGGAAACCTCAATGCGGATAAATCCAACGCAGTACTTTTTCCGACCTGGTTTGCAGGGACAACGCAGGACCTTGTCGATACCGAAATGATCGGGCCGGGCAGGCTCATCGATACCGACCGCTACTATGTCGTTGCCGTGGAAAGCCTGGGCAACGGTGTTTCTTCCTCGCCGTCAAACAGCAAAGCTCAGCCGGGGCGGGCCTTCCCGCAATGTTCGATCCGCGATATGGTCAACGCCGAGTATCTTCTGCTCACTCGCGACTTGCAGCTCAACCGCCTCTATGCCGTTGCCGGCATCTCGATGGGAGGTATGCAGGTATTCCAATGGATGGTCTCCTATCCCGATTATTTCAAGAAGGCCGTTGCCATTTCCGGGAGTCCGCGAGTGGCTTCCTGTGACCTGCTTCTGTGGCAGGCCGAGATCATGGCTATCGAGCAAGGCCGCTCTTGCGGGAATTTAGATGTTGGAATGAAGACCGTCTCAGCCATTCACTCGATTGCCTTTCATACTCCCAACTTCATAGCCGCGCATACACGGCCCGATGATTTTCCGGCTTACTTGGCCGGCATCGAAAAGGGTATTAAACGATTCAACCCTGATAATTGGGAATTGCAACTAAAGGCGATCATGGCCCAGGACATTTTCCGGGCCTACGGCGCTTCCCCTGAGCAAACCGCATCGGTTGTTCGTGCCGGGGCATTAGTCATTGTGTCCCGGCCGGACCTCATGGTCAATCCGGGGCCGGCCAAAGAATTTTCCGGATTGATAAAAGCTCAACTCCTTGAATTATCCACCGATTGCGGGCACGCTGCGTTCCTGTGTGAACGGGATAAACTGAGGGATGCGGTCGGTGGATTTCTGGGTGAATAGATGAATGGATGAAAATAATATTAATCATTCTCATCAAATGTGCCGATAAATCGAATTTAGCCGGAACTGGAACTTCACCTATTCAATCTTCAAGGACAATTTACGTCATGGAGGATGGATGTATGAGCATTTCGGCAATTGGTTCTGCAACGACTAATCCTGTGTTAAAGGCCCCGCGTGCCAGGGATGGTGACAGTGCTGCGCTTGAGGCGGCCGAATCGGGGGCCACAAAGTTGGCTGAAAAACGAAACGGAGGGTTTGCCGCGAAGGCGTCAGACGCTGCAACAAAAAGTGCCAACGCTGCAGAAGGCAAAGGCACCAACATCGATAAAACGGCTTAAAAGTGATTTGAGAGGCAGGGCTAGGTGAAGGGCTCTGCCTATTTTTCTCTGCATCGGATGTACTGCCGAGTCGATCGTACGACAGCAAAAGTCCAACCGCTGCTCATTTCGTACAACTGCCTGTGAAATATAATCTCATCATGTGTAAGCGATCCGAGCATCAGGTCAGCTTACCGGCCCGGTACCGCCCCCCCCGCAGCCAAAGGATATGATCTCCCGTCTTCGGTAACAGTCAATCGTATGATCGTTAACCATTCCGGTGGCCTGCATGTGGGCATAAATTATCGTGGGTCCCACGAAAGAAAAGCCTCTTTTCCGCAAAGCTTTGCTGATGGTCTCGGATTCTAAACTCTTCGAGGGATAATCCTCTAATTTGCGGAGCTCATTCACGATAGATTTATTGTCAATGAAACTCCAGATGTAGGCATCGAAGCTTCCGAATTCTTCCTGAACTTCCAGGAACCTCGCGGCATTATTCACTGCAGCAAGAACTTTTGAGCGGTTGCGGATAATCCCTGTATCTGCTAGCAGCTCCCGGATTTTTGCCTCGTCATACCGGGCGACTTTTCCGGGATCGAACCGGTCGAAGGCAAAACGGAAGCTCTCCCTTCTCTTCAGGATCGTATACCAGCTCAGCCCTGCCTGAAAGGCCTCCAGAATGAGTAACTCAAATAATTGCCGGTCGTCATGGACCGGAACACCCCATTCCTTATCATGGTATTCCAGGTATTCGGGCTTGCTTGGATCCACCCATGGACATCTCTTGATAGAATCGTTTATCTGCAACGCCTGCCGCCTGTAAACCGAATTGTGGCCCGGAATCAGTGACAAAAAACCCATGAACTGTCCTTCACTCTAAACCGAAGCCATAAACCGGTCGCTGCGAAAAACGGTCAGGGGACTGCCTCCGGACGCGGTTTTGATTACATCACTCCCTGTTTCAAACCGTTGTCCCTGTAAAAGCAATAGATAATACACTTTTCGGCCTGCGCCAGGCATACGTGCGGTGCAGCCTCTCGATAGAATGCAGATTTCCTTTGACGCTGAGTGTGCTGAGGTTGCTGGGCCTGCCTTTTCGGATGCTCCCGGGCGCTGCGGCGCTGCAATTCTATCCTGAACAGCATTGTAGAATTTATTTGACAAAGTAACACTCGGCCTTTAGGCTCTATAATGAACCGGAGGTCCGTCTACTGGACCACTCTGGACGGTGTCGATTAAAAAAATTTCAGAAAACAAAAATTAGTGGTTCGACTGACAGATCGAAGGTTCGAACTGGGCCGCTAAATAGTCACTGTAGGCAACACGTTCCTGATAGCGGCAAAGGGGGATATGCGCCGGATCGTTACAACTCAGATCAGTCCGGCCTGGATATAAGTTCTTGGAGGTCTTGCCTGGAATCGCTCGTTGAGCAGTGCGGCGCTGCGCGCAAGACTGCAGACCGCTTATCTGCAAGGCAACAAACGTGAGGAGGGGGCATGAAACTGCGGCTGGAGTCAGTCAAGATCACCGACGTTGAGTTTGGGCCACAAACCCGGATATCAAACGGGGTTTTGTATGTAAATAAAGAAGAATTAACCGGCCTTTTGTCGGAGGATGAAAATTTCGCAAGTGTAAACATCCGCCTTGCCAAACCGGGCGACTCCATACGTATCGTTAACGTGGCCGACGTTGTCGAACCAAGGTGTAAGATTTCCGACGGAGTCGATTTTCCGGGCGTACTGGGAAGGATCGTTTCTGCGGGGAGAGGGACCACGCGGGCCTTGAAAGGGGTAGCCGTTGTTCTGTGTGACCGGCATCGCCATTGGATTCATTCAAAATCCCTGATTGATATGTCAGGCCCTGCAGCGCAGATCGGACGTTACGGAAAGATGCTTAATCTGGTCATCGATCCGATCCCTGATGGAGAACCAGGTGATATAGACTACGCTTATTCAGTCAGGCAGGCCGGCTTTAAGGCTGCCGTCTACCTGGCTCGGGCCGCTGCGGATGAGCAGGTGGATGAAGTCGAAGTATTCGATGCGGAAAATATCAATCCCGACTTGCCGAAGATTGCATACTACTATCAAATCTACAGTCCTCAACACGATCCCAAAGGGATTCCCGACCCGATATTCTATGGGACTCCGATTTCCCTGACACTTCCTTTGATTGTCAACGCCAATGAAATAATAGATGGAGCGGTATTGAGCGGATACACCATCCGCATGATGGAGACTTATTCCATTCAAAACCACCCCGTCATTACGGAATTATTGCGCCGTCATGGCAAGGATTTGAATTTTACCGGGGTGGTGGTTGCCGTATGCAGCATGGAACCGGTTCGGCGCGCGCTGGGCGCAATGATGGTGGCAAATCTGGTTCGTGATACCTTGAAAGCCGATGGGGTGATTATGACCAAGCCCCTGGGTGGTGCTCCTAATGTCGATCTGGGGGTTGCTGCATCGGAGTGTGAAAAACTGGGGATTAAGACTACGCTCTTGGTTCAAATCTTGAATACCCGGGCATCTCTTGATTCGGAGATGCTGTTCAGCGATAAGTCCCTTAACGCTATCATCAATACCGGGATTATTTTCGAGACGCAGGAGTTGCCTGCCCTGGATACAATCTACGGTGGAGATAAAGATACACAAGTGTTCAATGACAGTCGTAAACAGTTCGCCGGACAACCTATAGAAGTTGAAAAGAGATTTATTTGTGGTTGTTTGAATCAATTGGGCGCTTCCTGTGCAATAGCTGTTGAATATTAGTGCAAATCTCTCTATCACGCTCATTATCTCTTTAAAGGGCTAGTGAGAATTGTTGAGAAACCACAAGGTTTTTGGAGGCATCATGATGAGCGATGAATCGGTAGAGAAAACCTCGGAAAATCAAAAATGGCGTGTTGTATGCTATCTCAACCAATTCTTTGGACAGTTGGGCGGTGAGGAAAAAGCGGATGTGGGATTTATGGTTAAAGAAGGGCCGGTTGGACCTGCTCTGCTGCTGCAGTCGCTGCTCAAGGATGAGGGCGAGATAGTGGCCACGGTGATCTGTGGTGACAATTATATAGCTGAGAATTTGCAGGAAGCCGTTGAAGAAGGTCTTAAAATCATCACTGATTTGGAACCGTCACTGTTTTTCTCGGGGCCTGCTTTCAATGCCGGTCGGTATGGGATCGCCTGCGGGGCTATCGCAAGCGCTGTTCGAGAACGGCTTGCAATTCCGGCAATAACCGGGCTGTACCCTGAAAATCCGGGAGCCGAAATGTACCGGCAGAAGGCTTGTGTGGTCAAGACGGGTATCAATGCGGCCCAGATGAGACTGGCTTTGACCAAAATGGCCGACATCGGCCGGCGCCTGTTGAAAAAGGAGCCGATCGGCAGTGCGGACAAAGAAGGTTATTTGCCCCGGGGTTTGTTGAAAAACGAAGTTGTTGAGAAGCCTGCGGCGATCAGGGGCATAGATATGTTGCTCGATAAGATCGCCGGCCGGGCTTTCGAGACAGAGCTGAAAATACCCGAATTCGAAGAAATCCCGCCTGCGCCGCCGGTGAAAGATATAAAGACCGCTACAATTGCGCTTGTGTCAGATGGCGGCGCGGTACCCAAAGGAAATCCGGATAAAATAAAAGTAAGCCAGAACACGATATGGGCTTCTTACAATCTTGCCGATATTTTTGCAAATCCATTTCAAATAGCTCATTCGGGTTATCACCCTACTGAAGTTCGTGAGAATTTAAACCGTCTATTGCCGATGGACGTACTCAAAGAAATGGAGGCCGAGGGGGCATTTGGCAGTCTGTTTCCCGTTTTCTGTTCCTGCTCCGGGAATACCACAACCGTGCAGAGTTGCAGGGATATGGGTACGGGCATAGCACGAAAGCTTCTCGATGAAGGAGTCAACGCAGTCATACTCACATCCACCTGAGGAACCAGTTCTCGTTGCGGTGCAACGATTGCGATGCAAATCGAGAAACTGGGAATACCCACAGTGCAGATAACGTCAATTGTTGATGTGGCAATGATGGTCGGGGTATCGCGGTTAATCAGGGGATATACGATAACTTGTCCGGTTGCCGATTTTCATTTGACGCCTGAGGAAGAGAAAACAATGCGGCGTCGCTATATGAAAAAAGCCATCGAGATGCTGCAGCAGGAGGGGAAGAAGGGCGCTTATGAAACGATTTAACATAGTGTTGCAACATTCTGCGCCCATATCGCCGATATCTTTTCAAGTTTGTCCGGTCGAACCTGTGGTTCCCGTGCCGGGTTTGCCATGGTTCATCGGGTAAATTCACAGGAGGCTGTCTTTATGCCGGTGCGCGCCGTCGATAGAGCAATTGCAATAATGGAGGCATTGAAGGAAGACGTTCAGGGTTTGTCTGAACTGAGCCGAAGAACCAATTTATCTAAGGCAACCCTGCTTAGAATGGTGAGTACTTTAATAAAACACGGCTTTGTCAGCTATAATCAAGAAACACACAAGTACGATTTAGGTATAAAGCTGCTCAAATTAGGAATGACCGTTTCGGAGAGGCTTGATATCAGAAAAGTAGCATATCCATATCTGACTAATATTTGGAATATAAGCGAAGAGACAGTATACCTGAATATAAGAAATGCTAACGAAAGACTTTGTATTGACTGCCTAAACGGCAAGAAAAGTGTACGCGTTGTTGCTTACGCCGGTCACAGCTCACCGCTTCATGTTGCGGCGTCTGGCAAAGCAATTCTTGCTTTTCTTGAGAAACCTGAGATTGAAGATTATTTAAGAAGCGTAAGATTCGAAAAAATAGCCCCGGGTACAATAATCGACGTTGATACACTCAGAGATAATTTGGCAAAGACGCTGGAGCAAGGGTATGCTACCAGTTTTGAAGAACGTATGCCTGATGCTAAGGGCGCCAGTGCTCCGATACGCGATATTACCGGACAGGT
The DNA here is from genome assembly GCA_963741035.1 of uncultured delta proteobacterium. Classification (GTDB taxonomy): domain Bacteria; phylum Desulfobacterota; class Syntrophobacteria; order Syntrophobacterales; family Syntrophobacteraceae; genus SbD1. The sequence goes on along the minus strand of CAVUGX010000033.1, from coordinate 102,110 downwards.
AATGGCATCTATTTCCATTACCGCCCCGAATAGTCGAACGGATGGAGAATTTACGTTATATATACGATTAGTCACTGAAGCAGCAAAGGATATTTCAAGAAAACTGGGGTATTCACGGCAATAATTCAGGTCATGGCAGGCATGCCGGAAGCGGTGCCTATTAGTAGTCCTATTTGCAGCAGGGAAGAGAAAATGTCCTATCCAGTGTTAAAGGGTATTTCCAACGTACTCGTTCACACGCCCGATCTTGTGAGATATGGGTCAAAACCCGCCCGTGAAATTCCGAAGGACCCTGGACTTATAGATCGCCTGACCGAGCACCTGCGAAGCTATGAAGAAGCCCTTGCTTATCCGCCTCATCAGGTTTACGTCGGCAATATGCGACCGGAAAAACTCTGGGACATCGAACGGCCCTGGTTCCGCAATCTTCTGAGTCCGGCTGCACGCTTCAGCCGGTGCGGCGAAATCATGCCGCAGGCCGAGTTCTACGGTTTCATGAAAATCGTTGATGAATTTGAGCTTGTCGAGTTTGAACGCCGATTCATCTCCCGGGTGAAAGGGAAACTCGCAGAACATCCGCTGATTACAAGCGGTGACCTGGCAAGGTTGGGAACCGGAATAGAGATGGGCGCTCTGGAGGCGGAGATAGCCTCGGGGGCCCTTCCCCTCTATGAAGACGGTCGCATCGCCGGTTGCTTCCGCCAGGGACACGATGAAGATGAGAACCTCTTTGCCCCCGTTCTGCTGGAAAATCTCTCGGCGAAGGCTTCGGGAATACTTGCCCTGCGCTATGTGATTAGAGACCTTGACGGCGGGGGGCAGTCGATAGACTACGTGATGAGCTGCGGGGAGGAAGGTGTCGGAGACCGCTACCAGCGTGGAGCGGGCAATATCGCGAAAGCCATGGCGGAGTTTGCCGGATGTCTGAACAGCAGCGGAACAGATGTTAAAGCCTTTTGCTGCGCTCCGGTACACTCCCTGGTTCTTGCGGCGGGATTGGTTCAATCGGGGGTTTTCAGAAACGTCGCAGTTGTTGGCGGGGGGGCCCTGGCCAAACTGGGTATGAAGATGCGCGGCCATCTGGCCGGGGAAACTCCGATAATGGAAGATGTACTCGGCGCCATTGCCATTCTTGTGAGCGCCGATGACGGCAAGAACCCGCAGATGCGGCTAGACTCCATCGGAAAGCATGATGTCGCTGCAGGCTCCTCACCCCAGGCGATCATGACCGCGCTCGTCAGCAAGCCTCTGAACCGTTTAGGCCTGAAAATCAAGGATATAGACAAATTTGCAACCGAGATGCACAACCCCGAGATCACGGAACCTGCGGGAAGCGGTAATGTGCCCAATGTCAATTATCGAATGATCGGCGGACTGGCGGTCATGAATAACGAGATGCCGGCATCAAAGCTCAATGATTTTGTCCGTCAATACGGCATGCCGGGATTTTCTCCGACGCAGGGGCATATTGCCGCGGCGGTGCCCTTCCTGGGGCATGCGCGCGAGATGATCCTCAACGGGGAGATCACGCGGGCCATGTTCGTAGCCAAAGGAAGCCTTTTCCTTGGCAAAATGACCAAATTATCCGACGGGATGTCCTTCATTCTGGAGAAAAACGGGGGAGAAAACCATGGTAGCTGATATTTCCAAAGACACTTTTCAAGAAGAGGTGCTTGAGGCAACCCAGCCGGTGTTGGTGGATTTTTGGGGTCCCTCGTGCGGGCCGTGTCTTGCGCTCATGCCCTTTGTCCATGACTTGGCCGAGAAATATGCCGGGAAGCTGAAAATCGTCAAGGTAGACAGCAGTACGAACCGGCGGCTCTGCATAGATCTCAAGGTAATGAGCCTGCCATCATTTCTCCTTTACGACGCCGGGCAGGAACTGGGAAGGCTCGCAGGCAAAGATGTCAGTGAGTCCGGGATTAAAGGTTTTCTGGAATCCAAGCTGGGATAATTTGAAAAGGAACAATCGATGGGTGAGAATTTTCTCAACGGAAAGAAAGTAGTCTGCATTGGCGAGCGGGACGGCATTCCCGCCCCGGCCATAGCGGCCTGTGTCAGCACGGCGGGGGCGGAGCCCGTACTGGTCCTCACCCAGTGCTTCGTCTGAACTGCAGCCGGAGCCATGGATCTGGAAGATCAGGCAACCATAAAGAAAGTCGTCGATCAGCAGGGGAAAGAAGATGTCGTAGTCGTCCTGGGCTCTCCCGATGGGGACAGCGCAGGGATCTATGCCGAAACCGTCACCGCGGGTGATCCCACCTTCGCGGGACCGCTGGCAGGAACGGCCCTCATGCTGCCCGTCTACCACATCCTTGAAGACAGGGTAAAGGAACTCATTGACCCTAAAGTCTACGAGGAGCAGGTGGGAATGATGGAGTTCGTCCTGGATAAGGAGGCCATAGTAAAGGGCATGGATATGTATCGGCCAAAGTCCTGATTTCCCGGCGCTCAAAATCCGGCAAGAGCCTGCTCCCCTTTAGGAAGCGGACTTCAGGCCCCCGCCGCGCGGGGCGTCGAGGTCTCCGGATCGAGCCGGGGGAAGGCTTGCAGGCCCCGGCGCTCCTTTGGGTTCGCCCGGGGGAAGGTTCTTTTGCCGAGGTGACCGCCATTCCAAAATCGCCGAGGCACTATCGCAAGAGCTTGGTCGCTTGCCGGCGCCCTGTGCATGCTCCTTGAATTCTCATGGAAACAAGTTCAGTATAGCGTCCCTCAACTCAAATGCCGATCAGGTGGAAAACATGGAATCCGGCAAGCAATACCGAGTTGCGTTCAAGAACGGGCGAGGATAAACCCTGCCCCTAAAGCATTGTCGCACGCTTCTTTAGTAGGGGAGGGGAAGCGCAGCGCTGTATGCCCTCCCGGATTTCGGTTCTCGCCGTTCGGCTATGGTCGCAGACTGGTTGGATACCAGTCCGGAAGGTTCGGAAAGCCCTCTTTCCCGGGATTGACACAGCAATGCGGCGAGTTGAAGGGATTCGTGAGAACCGCTATATATAAAAACGACAAACTATCCGGAAAAGGAACGGCGCTCCCACTCAGGTGAGAGCTGTCGTGCTCTATATCTGCCAAGGAAACCATTATGAGAACCGGCGTTGACCCCTCTGCTCCGCCAACCGGTCGTGCAGAAAACACTGTCTTCAGGATACTGGGGGCAATCAGCTTTTCGCACTTTCTAAACGATATGCTCCAGTCCCTGATTCTGGCCATTTATCCCGTGCTGAAAGCCACGTTTGCTCTGAGCTTCACTCAGATTGGTTTGATCACGCTGACCTATCAGATCACAGCGTCCCTGTTGCAACCTGTAATCGGGTTTTATACGGACCACTACCCTAAACCTTACTCACTGGCTATGGGTATGGGTTGTACCCTGACCGGGCTGATGTTTCTGGCGTTGGCGCCAAGTTACGAGATGGTGCTCATTGCCGCCGCCACGGTCGGCATCGGCTCATCGATCTTTCATCCGGAATCTTCGCGAGTTGCGCGAATGGCCTCCGGCGGGCGATATGGCCTCGCGCAATCGATCTTCCAGGTTGGCGGCAATGCGGGCACCGCTATGGGACCATTGCTTGCCGCCTGGATCGTCATTCCCCGAGGTCGCGGGAGTCTTGCCTGGTTCTCAGTGTTCCCCCTGCTGGCCGCTTTCGTTTTATTGCGGGTAGGCGGCTGGTATAAGCGACGGCTATCGCAGAGGAAGAAACGGGCCAAATCTGCCGAACTTGTGCAGGGCACCCTCCCCGGGCGTACCGTGGCAGGAGCGATGATAGTCCTTCTGGTACTCATTTTCTCCAAATTCTTCTATCTGGTGAGCCTCAGCAGCTACTACACATTCTACCTGATGGGTAAATTCCATCTTTCGGTGCAATCGGCCCAGATTCACCTTTTCATCTATTTGTTCGCGGTTGCCCTGGGGACCGTCATCGGAGGGCCGATCGGCGATCGCATCGGCCGCAAACGGGTGATCTGGGCATCTATTCTGGGAGTTGCGCCGTTTACGTTGATACTGCCCTACGCAAGCCTGGCCTGGAACGCGCCTCTAACTTTTATTATCGGCCTCATACTTGCCTCGGCTTTTTCAGCGATTCTGGTCTTCGCGCAGGAACTCATGCCGGGTAAGGTGGGGATGGTATCAGGCCTGTTTTTCGGGCTTGCTTTCGGCATGGCGGGCATTGGCGCTGCGGTGCTGGGCAAGCTGGCCGATGCGTATGGCATCGAGTATGTTTATCGACTGTGTTCCTTCTTGCCGCTGCTCGGGATCTTTACGGCTTTTTTGCCCGACATTCGGAAACCTTCTCGCGGGTAGAGCGCTCGGCGAGCAGGGTGATACTTACTCTGTCAGCGGATTCCTCTATCCCGGGTTTTTCCTCAGAAATTCAATTGCAGCAGGCCACGCTTCTCGTGAGGCTTCGAGATTGGCCCCGTTGCGATCCTCCTGCGCCCTGAGGAAACCATGTCCTGCGCCTTTGTATAAGTGCGTGATATAGACTTTCCCAAGCTCTTTCATCTTTTCGGCAGCCGGTGCAATCGTTGCGGTAACGTGGTTATCATCCTCGCCGTACAGGCCCAACACCGGTGCATGTATTGCTGCCAAAACTTCAAGTGGAGGCGATGTCCCGTAAAAGACCACGGCTGCACTGAGGTCGGGTTTAGCCGTCGCATAGTAGAAGCTTTGGGCGCCTCCCCAACAGAAGCCAACGGTTGCAAACTTCCCGGTTGCAGCCGGCAGACTCGTTGCGTAGGCTTTTACCGCATCGAGCATCTTCACGACCTGATTTTGCTCCAGATCTCTGACAGCCTTAACGACATCGTCGCGGCTCGCAAAGGCCTCGGTCGCCCCTGCGCCGGGTCCCCTGCCCGAGAGCAAGTCCGGTGCGATCGCAATAAAACCACTTGCCGCCAGTTCATCGGCTACGGCCCGGACCCAGTCGGTCAGACCGTACACCTCGTGGATAACGATCACCACCCCTGCTTTGTCCTTACGCTCCGGATATGCGACGAAAGTATTCAATTTAACATCAGTTCCCGGGACGGCAATATTGACCCATTCGTGGTGTCGGGGGGATTTTTCCAGGGCCGATTTCGCTCCCCCCTCTCCAGCCGGGATTGGATCGGCGCCCGCCAGGGCAAAATTAGCGATAAAAGGATTCACCATAGTCATAGAGAGCAACAGGATTAAAGTGAATTTTCCGAACACAGCAATTACCTCCGTGGAGATTTGAGTCATGAGAGATACGAGCCTTCTTGGATAACGCTGCAATTTTCTCAATTCTTGAGCAGCGAGAACCTCAAGCCGGCCATGCAGTCGCCATGCAACCGGCGCTCCATTGGCCGGACCATTTCTAAAAAGGTAAGGAGTGCGGGCATCGAATCAACTATGATGCAGCTTTGCAGCCTTTGAACACTCCATTTTCTCGGGATTTTCACTCTGTCGTGTTGAATTAATCCCTGTTTGACTTATTCACATCAATTCCCCGAAAATGCCTGGGTCCGGGTATATATTAATTTTATAGGTGAACGCAATAATGAGCCCTAGTCTACAATTAGAGCATGTTTATGTTCAAATAATCGAAGATTTGGAACAAAATGGGAGCATCGTGCCTGGAATCGTTCGTGACCCATATCCTTTCATCTCGCAATCTGGTATAGTCCATTTATAATTTTGCTGCCCGCGTATACCGTTGTGGGCCGCTTTTCATGTGGGCCGAATAATTTGTTACCCTTTGACAGGGAGAGATATCATGCCTACTATCAGGAACAAGCGAGGGCCTTTCGCTAATAATAGAGTCAATCCTCATGAACAGAATGAACTGAAATATTGGTGCCAGAAGTTCACTTGCACAGCGTTCCAGCTAAAAAATGCAGTAACGGCAGTCGGGACTTCTCCCGAAGCAGTGCGGCATTTCCTGAAAGATAAAGCGTCAAGCTGATATTAGAGATTTAATCTGAGGAGAGAGACGAGGATCGGGTCATTTTTCAGATGTGCGATACCAGGAGCTGTGGGGCGCATTTTACACTGCCGGACCACCGTAGCAATACTTCGAACTGGTATGGTATAAGGGGGACATTCTGAAAAGAATGACGATAATAGGATTAAACAACTCTATCGGTTCAAAAGGTGTATATCCGTGGGCTTCATTTACAAAGGTTATTTGCTCAGATCAAAATCCGTTCAGCTCTCCGAAGGTGACCGTTGGACATTAGAAGTCACTATCGTCCGGAAAAACGGTCAAGAAGGCGAAATGAGAGAGCAGACTTTCTCTTCCGAAAGCACATTTCCGAGTAAAGAACTGGCTGACATGGAGAGCATTATATTTGCGAGAAAAATCCTTGATGGAGAGATAGACGGAATGACGTTCGACGACGAAAAACAAAAAATGTAGATACTGAAACACAACTTACTATATTTCCCTCATGTGGAACGTGGCAATGTTCCGTAATTTCCGAATTGCCCCTCAGAAATAGGGCGGACCACAGCGTGAGTCCGATTTTTCATTGAATCCCGCTTAGAAAAAGGCCCGAGGGAAAAAAGCTGCAAAGGGCCATAAGTAGTTTAAGGTTGCTTCATCCTGCCGGGAAATAAGCCGTTGCGAAAAGACTAAAAGACTTTTCTGGCGGAAATTACTCAGGAAGGCTGTGGTTTGAACAAATAGCCGGCAAAGCCAGAGAGCAGAACAAAATGGTAAAGACCCCCTTTTATAGTTTCAATTCCTTTCGCAGCTCCACGCGGAAGATAAGCGCATTTCCCAAATCTCATGATAGACCTGTGAATGTCTGGAGACCCAAACTGAACGAGAGAGTGCAGATACCAAACGGAGTCGGGACCGTGGTGGAGATCTCGGAGGACATGTATTTGGTCGACCTGGAGAACCAGCTTGCAAATGTTTGGGAGCGGCTCACCTCCATTAGACGTCCCACATAGGTTCAATAACTGCGGCGGCGCCTGGTGGGTTTTTCGGACCCGCACCCCGGGGCTGTGCGAGTTGTCGACCGTCCTTGCAACTTTTTGTGGTTTAGGGTGTGTCCCACGGAGACGTGAGTTGCTGTGGTGAACGCTTGCCAATGAGAGCAGGTGTTTCGGATATATAGAAAGAGACGGCGGAAACGGCTTACTCGCGCAACGGAAAGAATAGCCGGAGTAACCCCCGGCTTTTGTGAAATGTAGCTGCGTTTATACAAGTCAATGTTGCTGCCGCATTGGTGATTGGCGGCGCCAAATTGACCAATTCGACCTTCCGGCTTGTATCCGCTAAACCTGCATATTATTGTGCTGCTTGCGATCGACAAAGGTCCCGCTTACAGTGTGGGGCAACCGGGCATTTAGTACGAACGTTTGCCGCCGCCTGAGCGGCTGCCTCCATGGCCGTCACCGCCGCGGCCCTTCCTGCCGTGAGCGCCGCTTCGGCCGCCCTTGGTGTCGTATATATCAAGGTCTTTGCTATCGATCACAACATTTGGCCGATTCCTATTGTAGCCGCCGCCCGCCGAGCCTGCCCCTGAACCAAAACCGGATCCGCCACGATTACTGTTCGCGTAGCCTGTCCCGCTGCGCTCACGGCTTGGACCGCTGCCAGGTTCTCGGGGTCTTGCTTCGTTTACCTTAAGAGCGAAGCCGTTCATCTCTCTGCCGTTTAAGGCGGCGATTGCAGCCGTTGCCTGATCCTGGTTCGGCATTGTAACAAAAGCAAATCCCCGTGATTTTAAAGTCTCGTGGTCCAGAATGATTTTAACAGAACCTACCTCGCCAAACGCCTCAAACTCCTTCTGCAATTCCTCTTCCGTTGTCTTAAATGAGAGGCTCCCCACAAAGATGTTCATGCTTGTCCTTTTCAAATAAATGCCCTTTAAGCTAGATCCGATAGATCCTGCTCGACCTTAATAGTGAAAGGATGCTCACCGAAGATAGCCGATATAAGGCACTATGGGTTTGGAGTGACGACAATCGAGGGCAAATTGAATCGTCTTGAAAATTGTAAAGTATACTCCCTCTTACCAACATCACTTTAAACTCTGTAGATACCGAAATCAACGAATAAAAGCAAGCACCGGTTGACAACCTTTTCAATCCCGGCACAGAAGCATATCCCAGCTCAGATTGTTTACCCACGCGGCGCTCAACCGGTTGAGACAGTTTTGGCTCATATTTGAGAACCTGTTATATTGATTCTAGCCTCGATTGGCTGAGTTGATTACATTCCGGCCGAATGCGCCATGTTTGCCTTAAGGCCCGGCCACCCGGGCCTTTTCGAGTTCAGCTATGGTATGGCTATATTTCTCGTGAATCAGTTTCCGGTCAAAATCCCAGAATTGGTCGAGCATGGCGCCCAGTTCCTGTTTTGTGAAATACTCCATGCACGGATAAAAAAACTCCTTATCCTCTTTGGCGATGTGCACGGGGTAAAAATTTACCAGATAATTCAAAAGTTCGCCGATTCTCTCCAGAGCGGCAATCGAGCCGTTTTTGTATTTTGCATTGGCATCGAGCAGGTGCCGGATGGCCTCTCTCCCGATCGTGTGCTCTTCGAGCAATTCCGTCATAATTCCTTCGTGATCCGGGCTGAGATTCTTCCCTCTCAATTGCGCGAAAAGAATGTCTTCCTCTTTCCCATGATGACATCTATCCGCGTATGTTCGAAAAAAATCGACGGCAGTCTCGATGAAAACGGGATCAGCTCGCTTATCGCCCGCGATTTTAGACACCTCGGATTTCATTAAGCCGATCATGTGCTCAATGAGCCGGTGCTCTCTCATAAGTGGTCCAATGGGGATCATCGTTCCATCTTCATCTTAGTGTTTACCGCAGATCTTTGGACTTGCCTCCGCATCGCTTCGTTATTCTAAGCATGCCGGATGAAATCGGCACCATGCATACTTTCTTTTTTCGCCCTTAGAGTTTTTCTTTCGCCGATTGCAGTCTGATCCATGAGGTGCCTGGTGAAATCTTCTTCCGGACTCGCGACTGGCTGTCCGCCATAATTGCGGCCTTTCAAAAAAGCCGGATCATATCGGTGCGGCCCCTGCCGTCACAGTGAAAACCCGTCATCCTTGAGGATTGAACGGGCATCTCCACGGATCATATTTGTCAATTCACCTACGGCGTCTTCAACACATTCATTTTAGGACTTTCGTATTCCCACTGTCAATCAACCTGACATCCTTTGCTTCATGGAGAACGTCTATTTTAAAGAGGCTTCAGGTTTTGTAGTAGAAGAATCGGCCAAAGTTCATGAAGCATGAGGAGTTTTTCAATCAACTTCTTCCAACTCTCCCTTTTCCAATAGGGGAGGGGGCCGGGGGTATTTTATGGCGCACTTCGTGACAAGTCCTCTCATAAATTTATATTGGGCGTGTAATGGGATGAAAATCCGCTGGGGCTTTTCCAGATTGCGATCCGCTTCGAAACACCCTTTTGCCCTGTTCAAGGAGAATGACTTGTTGAAAAAAGCACTCGCATGTGCAGTGATCCTCTGTTCTGTGACAGGTTTCGTACTATTGAATAGCGCCCAATGTGCAGATTTGACAAAAGGTAAAGCACTCTACGAAGAAAGATGCCTGCTCTGCCACGGCCCTAAAGGGGACGGCAAGGGGCACAGCCTCCGAGCTTCATGAACTCCCCATCAGTACGTAAGTAGCGGAAATGACTCAGTTTGAATTTCCCACATTTTAGCAGGTTTTCTACATTTTGACAGATTTTGGAAAAAGTTTCTCACACAGATTCCCACACAGACAACCTGCCTCTTGAGTGGTGCTCCGTCTGGCATCGCCCGCGTCAAAGGGTGATGAGAAAGTGCCCCCCAATTCTTTCACGGCTTCCCTGATACACCGACGGATTCCAAATAGATCCAGATAGCAAAGGTTGTCCTCAGGTTGTCAGCCCAAAGATGCCTAACCCGAATCGATCTCACAATATTTTCTCATTTCCACATATCCTGACTCGACAACTCGGGCACTCGTTGAGCAGTGCTCCCGAGAGCCTTGCATGGAGGCATTCACTCCATCCCTGACTGGTCCATGCTTGCCTCTGGAGACACAGTGCAGTATATTTTTCACTTCTCCACAAACTCCCATTGAATTTGCCCGATTCATCAGGATTAAGGATATATTTCGACACTTTCATAAGGTTTGGAATGCGGAAAACGGATTCCACTGTATCTTGGGAAGAAGGGGCTGTTCGGTTATCCGGTTTCATCTCTTTGACAGTGATCTCCGATTATGATCGTTGGCCGGACGAGGATAAGTGATGCGAAAGTCTGATGTTTTTCTCATCTGGATGGGCATGAATCTGGTTCTTGCCTGCTTCGCGCTGGTGCATTCCCATACTGCAAAGACCGCCGCCCTCACAGATATCCAAACACTGGCACGGATAGTCAAAGAACTTGACCTGACCGATTTGTGCCTCTCTACAGAAGCTAGCTATACAAGACATCCTTCTCAGGCCGACCGTCATACCCCTTTTCAGGATCACCCGATGTGCCTTGAGCATTTCCCGTCCGGTTCCATAATAAGCCCTCCCCCCGCGTTACGAGGCAATTAGAATGAGCCGCATTGAGAGGCAGAGAAACATAATTGACTTTACGCTATCATCTTTGCTGCGGCGCAAGTGTAAGAATATTTCACTGCTCCTGGTCTACATTCTTATAGTTTTTACCTTGGGGTCGGTGATCTTTTTTACGCAGGCCATGAAAAAGGAGGCATCCCTTATCCTGGACGATACTCCCGAAATGGTAGTCCAGAAAATGATTGCAGGGCGACAGAGTCTGTTTCCCGTAAACTACATCGATAGAATCAGCACCATAAAGGGCGTTGCTTCAGCCAGAGGGCGTCTGTGGGGATACTACTTCGATCCGAGGACACACGCAAACTTCACTTTTTTAGTTCCTCAAAACTGTGGATCCAACCCAGGGGAAATAGTAGTAGGGAAAGGGATTTCGAGGAGCCTTGGAGCATTCGAGGACGATTTGCTCTCATTCAGGGCGTATGACGGAGTGCGGGTTACCTTTCGGATAAGAGGGATCCTTGATTCCAAATCTGAGCTGGTTTCGTCCGATTTGATCCTGCTTTGCGAAGACGATTTCAGAAGGCTTTTCGGCATTCCGGAAGGCTATTCGACCGATGCGGTGCTCGAGGTCAAAAACAGGAAGGAACTGGGCATTATTGCCTTCAAGATCACCCAGATCCTGCCGGATAGCAGGCCGATTCGGCGCGACATGATACTCAGCACATATGACGCCGTGTTCAACTGGCGCGGCGGAATGGTGCTCGTCGTTTTGTCGGGGGCAGTGTTAGCGTTCATCATTTTAGCCTGGGACAAGGCCACCGGACTAAGCGCTGAAGAGAAGAGAGAAATTGGCATACTGAAGGCTATCGGGTGGGATACCTCCGATGTGCTTCTCATGAAATTCTGGGAAAGTGCCATAATCTCTATTTCATCGTTTTTCGCCGGGATACTGCTCGCCTATATACACGTTTTTCTAGCCGCTTCATCCCTGTTCGAACCCGCGCTCAAAGGCTGGTCTGTTCTCTACCCTAATTTTAAACCGGTACCTTTTATCGACTTTTACGATGTTGCCGTCCTCTTTTTCATAACCGTAATTCCCTATTCGGTGGCAACACTGATTCCGTCCTGGAGAGCGGCGACGCTTGACCCTGACGAAGTGATGAGATGATGGCATTCCCCGGGACGTACCAGCAGCGCCGAAATACTATGAACACGAGAACAAACGAAGGGGGATTCATGAGATACACGGCAATTCTTCTCATCTTGGTGTTGAGTTTAACTTCCGTATGCTTTGCGACGGAACCTGTGAAGCCGTCCGGCAGGGATAAGTGCCCGGTCTGCGGGATGTTTGTGGCAAAATACCCGGATTTTTTGGCCGAAATAGTTTTTAAAGACGGCTCTTACGCCACTTTCGACGGTCCGAAGGATATGTTCAAGTACTACCTCAACCTCCCCAAGTACAATGGCTCCCAAAAACAGGAGGATGTTAAAGCTGTTTATGTAACCGACTACTACGCCCTTAAGTGGATCGATGGATTTAAAGTTGTTTACATTGTCGGAAGCGATGTAATGGGCCCCATGGGAAGGGAGTTGATCCCTTTCGGAAAACAGGAAGATGCGGACGAGTTTATGGCCGACCATAACGGGAAGACCCGGCTGCTGTTCGACGAAGTAACCCTCGATCTGCTGAAAAGCCTCGATTGATTTTAGGGGACAACGCTGGTTCACTGGAATTGGGCAAATGATAGGACTAAACCAGGTCAGAAAAGTATTCAACGCCGGCAAACCAAATGAGTTTGTCGCCCTCGAAGGGGTGACCCTGTCGATCTCTGCTCGCGGGGTGACAGTGCTGAAAGGGCCGAGCGGTTCAGGAAAGACGACCTTGCTGAGCATCCTGGGATGTATGGCAAAGCCGACCTCAGGCAGGATCATGCTCGGAGACCGGGAAATCACGAGCCTTCCTCAAAGATTTCTCACTGAAATCAGGCGCAAGACCTTCGGTTTCATCTTCCAGCAGTCTAACCTCATCAGGGGCGTTACGGCGCTGGAAAACATTATGTTGCCGGTCTATCCGGAAGGGGAAAAATTTTCTTCGCTCAAGGAGCGGGCTTGGGGCCTCCTCGATCTGTTCAGTATGACCGCAAAGGCAAAATCCAATGTGGAATTGTTGTCGGGAGGAGAGACTCAGCGGGTGGCAATTGCCAGGGCTCTCATAAATGATCCCGAGATCATAATTGCCGACGAACCGACAGCACACCTTGACTCAAAGCTGTCTTTCGAATTCATGGAAATTATGAGGGGCCTGAAAGAAAAAGGAAAAACGATCATCGTGGCGAGCCACGACCCGATCGTTTATGAATCCAACATAGTTGACCTTATAGTGGAAATGAGGGACGGGAAAGTAATCCGATGATTCTTGACCCCTCGGTGCTCGCTCTACTTTCAGGTTCATTTCTAGTCGTTGCGATACTTCTGTATGCAAGCTGTTACGGAATCCAGATAGTGAGGCGCTGGGACATCCACAGCGGCAGTGAGCTTCAACTAGGCCTGGAAAGGCGAACCTATCTCATTTCAACCATTATGGCCTATGCTCTGGGTTTCCAACTCCTGTCCCTTTTCGTTTTTGTCTATACGGCGGATCATCTGTCTCCGCTTTTTTCAGGCGCTATGTGCGCTGTCGGCACCCTAAATGTAAACCGGTGGGGCTATCCGACCCTGATCCTGAAGATAGTGAATTTTCTTGCGGCTGGCGTATGGCTGATTATCAACTCTGCTGATAACAGTGCCTACGACTATCCTTTGATAAAGAAGAAGTATCTTCTGTTACTGCCGATTACCGCACTGATATGCATTGAGGCTGCCTTGCAGACCTTGTATTTCCTCGGGTTGAAGCCCGATGTCATAACATCATGCTGCGGGGCACTGTTTTCTTCCGCCTCAGAAGGAGCGGCAGGAATTGCCGTGCTGCCCTGGAAGCCGGTAGCAGCCTCGTTCTATCTGGCCATGGGCTTGACCATGGTATCAGGCCTGTTTTCTTATCTAAGGGGAAAAGGGGCATATCTATTCAGCCTTTCCAGTTCTGTACTCTTCGGGGTCTTTATCGTTGCCCTGATCAACTATATTTCCCCCTATTTCTATGAGTTGCCAACCCATCACTGTCCCTTTTGCATCCTGCATGGAGAGTATGACTTTATAGGGTATCCAATTTATCTGGCGCTTCTCATCGGAGGAGTAACAGGGCTGGGAATCGGTGCAATCTCACCTTTCGGCAGTGTGAAAAGCCTGCAACAAGCCATTCCACGAATTCGCAGAGAGCTTACACTGATCTGCCTTTTGTCCTGGCTGGCCCTGTTCGCCATCAGTGCGTGGGGGATTTTGTTTTCAAATCTCCGGATGGATTGAGTTGAATGACCTGAGTGATATCAAGCCTGCCAAACAAGGTCAGTATTGCCAGATGCAATTCTGAGAAATTCAGAAACGTGGAGTGGTGTGTCGCAACTTCAATACTCCTGCTACCGTGCGCGATCTATCCGCAGCTTCTCGAGTTGCGCCTTGAAATTGACGGCAAAATGGTGGGGGTTGAACAGGAATTGAACGCTGTGATTGCGCTATGATTGTCCGCCCCCCCCCCAAAAAAATCGGAAGCAAACGCGGGCCTGTTCTCATCAGGAAAAAGTGGTGCGCTTGATCCAGTTTTGAGCGCTCATTGTTTCGACAGCGTCCTGACGAACGCGACCAAGTCGCTAACCTCGCGGTCGGTAAGGACCCGTCCCCATGGCGGCATGTCAGTCGACCGCCCGAGTGCTGGACCCCCACCTTTGATTGCTTTTGCAACGTCTGCATCTGAAAAGGTCGACATGAACGTGGCATCGTCATGCTTTGCCGGCGGAGTGGACAGTTGAGACGAATTGAAGCCATCCCCTTCGCCATTTTTCCCATGACACACCGCGCAATAGTATGCGTACAGGTTAGCACCCCTTTGCTCTGAAGCCGTCAAAGTGCTCTCGGGCTTATGCGGAACCTCAAATAGTGGTAGTTGTGCCCTTTCTTCACTCGAAGCGGCCACTGCTATGCTGCTCCTTGTAGCGGTCAAAAAAAAGAGTGAAAGAGCGGCAAACAGTGTGAGTGTCGGACCCAATCTCAACAGCATGGATGTTTCCTTCGTCAATGCGTAACAGAGGACCTGGAGCTGAGCACAAAAGCCGTCAAAGCTTGGATTTCTTTGTCCGTTAATGCGTAGACAGGCTCGACGGAGCGCTTAACGAAAGCCTTCGGATCATGCAGATAATAAACCACCCATTCGGGCCTGAGCCGCTTTCCCGTCTCAGTAAGATCAGGTCCCACGAGTCCCCCTTTTTGGTTTATTTGATGGCAGGCATTGCAGCCATATTTTTCAAAGTAGAGTTTTTCTCCGTCGCGGATAATTTTGGGGTCGCCCAGGGCCATCTTATCTACAGGCCCGGTAAGATCCTCCACTTTGTCGGTCACCAGCGTTGTCCTGCAATATGCGAAGATGGCATCGTTTTCAGGGTCCAGGATTTTGAAGGGCGGCATTCTTTCTTCCAGCATCGGCCGGATAGTATCGGGTGCCTTCATAAATTTCTTGATCCAAGCTTCCTGGACCCGGCTGCCCTCTTGGGAAAGATCATTTGCAACCTCGCCTCCCTTTCCGTTGATTTTATGGCAAACCAGGCAACGGTACTTGTCCACTATTTTGCCGAATGCCCCCTGAGGAGCATAATCCGAAGGCCGCTCGCCAAGGGGTAGAGTATAAGATGCGGGGACTTCCTTTCCTTTTAAGCTGAGCGTGTAGGTCGTTATTGCTGTAGCTTCCTCTGCGCTGAAATAGTAATCGGGCATCTTCAATCCTTCCTTGAAGAGCCTTGGCGATTTGATCTTGTTATAGATCCAATTGGGCACAGTACGTTCCTCGAACGGCACTTTTATATCACCGAAATCCAACAAGCTGATATGAACTACACCGAACGTCGACATGTCGGGTCCGAGTTCGCCAATTTCCTTCACTCCCTCGATCTTGGAATGACATCCCACACAGCCTTGTTTAACCGCCAATTCCTTACCGCGCTCTTTGCTGCCGCTTGCGACAAGCTGGGCCTGCCTGGCGGCCTCATTCTCGTTCAGGTCCAGATCCGTATATTCTTGGGACATAAAGGTCACGATGTCATTAATGTCCTTATCTGCAAAGCCAAAGATCGGCATTTTGCTGTCAGACCACAATGCATGCGGGTCCTTGACGACTTTGAAGAGTCTTTCCGGGTATGCCTTGGAGGCGACCTTGGAAAGCTCGGGCCCGGTCTTTCCACCCTTGCCCTCAATCGTATGGCAGGTTGTGCAGCGTGATTCAAGCAGAGTTGTCTTCCCGGGACTGGCATCGCCGGATATGGCCTGACCTTCCGGTCCCGGTCCTTGCAGCAGAAACGCGGAGACGTCAGCAGCTTCCTGTGAGGTGAATTTGGCGTCTGGCATCTTCGTCTGCGGCCAGTAGTCCTTAGGACCCATCAACCATCTATATAGCCAGTCGGACTTGACTCTTTTGCTCATTTCGTCAAGCGGCGGTCCGGTCACGGTTCGCGCTTTCCCATCTGCTTTGTGGCAGCCCCGGCACCCATACTCGAAAAACATGGTCTGTCCCCGGAAAAGAACCGGAGCTTGGGCTTGGAGATACTCGCCATGGCAGAGGGAGCATGAATTTTCCATGAAGTTGTCATGGTAGAGTGCTTTATTCCAGTTCTCGGTCGGCCCATGCGCATCTTCCACGGTGGTTGCCATGCCTTGCCCGCCGTGACATTCCGTGCAACCAAACTTTTCATAGGCGTGTTCGGCTATAACCGGATGAGTCGTAAAGGGTTGTGGCGCATCTTTGAATCTTGGTTCGTCAAGACCCAAATGGCAGGTTTCGCATCGGTCTACGCGGCCCAGTTCCTTACTCCATCTTTGCCGATATCCGAATCTGAATTCAACCGGTTTGGATGATCCGGTAGATTTCTGATCGAGGAGCGCCTTGAATTTTCGCTGGTATTCGAGGTAGGGACGATCGTAATCTTTCCACACCAGCCCTATGAGCAGGAGAAAGCTTAGCAGGGCAAGAATGGGAAATATTCTTTGGAAGAAACTCATTTAACCATCTGCTCCATTCGACACCAATTCGACTCAGTGGAGGGGCCAGGACTCCCACGGCCAGTAAAATCGCCACCCCGGTCCCCTAAAGAACGCCCCGAGGATGATTAGACCAATGGCCACGGTGACAAAGGCAGTGAACAGTATATTTTGAAGTCGCCGGCTGGGGTGCAACCATACGCCGCCACCGGTCTGTCCGCGTTCGATGTATGGGACTAAAAAAGCGAAGAGCAGCACCATGTTGGGAATAACGATAGCAAACCAGAAAGGGGCACCCCAGGACAGCAGCTCTTGAAGACCCAGAAAAAACCAGGGTGCTTTAGCAGGAATAGGGGTGACCGAAGGGTTGGCCTCCTCCTCCAGGGGCGCTCCAAAAAGAATCGCTGCCACCATGATTATTATCAGAATAATAAAAAACTTTGACAACTCCCGGCAGATAATATCGGGCCACACGCTGACCTCTGCTTCACCGTGCATCTGGGGATTTGCGATCAGGTCATCCGTGCGGTTCCTGATAACATGCAACGCAATCAAAAAACTCATTATCAAAGGCATTACCTTGACGTGCAGATCAAAGGCACGGCTCAAGGCATTCTGGCCGATTTCGTTTCCTCCCAGTACAACATACTTCAGTTTTTCTCCGATGATCGGCGCCGAAGCCATCACGTTCGACATTATGGTCATACCCCAATAGGCTTTCTGGTCCCATGGCAGCAGATAACCAGTCAAAGACGCGATCAGAGTACAGAGGAAAAGACACCATCCGATCACCCAGTTGAGTTGTCTCGGTCTGCGGTACTCTGCCATGTAGAACACCCGCGACATGTGTAGAAATACCAATGCTATCATTGCATAAGCGGACCAGCGGTGCATATTGCGGAAAATGGCCCCAAAGCTTATCACGAACTGGAGGTCCTTTATGTCCTGATAAGCCCTGTCGGTATCGGCCGCGTAATAAAACATCAGCAAAATGCCGGTTATGTTCAAAATTATAAACAGGGAAATGTTGATCAGGCCAAGCCCGAATGTTTTGTCCTCAAGCCATTTGCTGACAACGGGAATCCCACTTGTGGCCGAACGGTTCTCAAACGTTTCGTCACGCGTATTTAACGCCATGTCAGTTTCCTTCAACGATCCCGCAAGTAACCTTTGCACTTAAACAGTAAGTGCTTGCTGGAATGGAACGATCTGACGCTCGTTCACAAGGAGCCTGCCGTCGGGGGCCAAACTCACCTCGTACCAGGGCAGCGGTTTGGGAGCAGGCCCCGCCGTAACAGCCCCGTTTGCGCTGAACATGGTTCCATGACATGGACATTCAAACCGGTTGCGCTCGTCGGACCAGCGTATCGTGCACCCTATGTGCGTGCACACTCCGGACACGACCTTGATCAAGTTCTGCTCCCGAATCACGAAGATTCGTTTGGCAGCGACGAAAGTCACGCCTTCCGGATATTCCTCGGGGAGGGCAATCTTGAACTCCAAGGGCGGCTCATAGAGGACGTTGGGAAACAGGTAACGCGCAGAAGCCGCAGTCAGTCCGCCAAATGTGCCCAAAGTGGCAAGCCATCCCACACCGGCAAGAAAGTTTCGTCTTGTGAATTTATATACGGACAAATCGAATTCCCTCCCATTCTAAACAGCAGAAAGCAAGGGTCTAAGTGGGAAGCAGAAAGAATAGAGAAATACCCTCGCTCGCGCTTCTTGCTCCCTGCTTGCAGTTCCCCGCCTGCCGGCTCATTTCTTGAGATACTCGACCACGGCTATTGTGACAACCAGCACGACCAGTCCCAGTGAGCCGCCTCCAATGAAAGCAATCAGCATCTCTTTGATTAAACTGTACTCTTCCTGACCCTCAGCCATATGAGCCGTCCTGCATCCGCTTCTTCTTCCCGGGAATATTAAGAACTACAAGCAATCTCATCCAGGAGAACGCTTCCTGGGTCGAACCCCTGGACGGCGGTCCGAGCCTTTTCAATAGTCTCGATCTTCTTCTCGAGCCGATCTACCTTTTCTTCAGTTGAGAATCGGCAGGGGCTGGAGGCGCCGGTTGCCCAGCGACTTTGATCCCGGGCGAGGCAGCTTCAATCTACCGACACGGAATCTTAAAAGTTATGTGCGCCCCGTTGTTGCATGAAGAAGACTTACAGAACGCAAAGAACCATGTAGCCGCTTGGCGACCGCTGAAAATCTATCCGAGCGGCGTTTCCGGCTGCGATCGTTGTGACCGGAGAGGAGTTCTTTCCTCCGGCCTCGCCGTTTTATCGTTTCTTTAAGTCTTTAAACTCTACGCTGGCTGTCTTTCCGGCTTCCACAGCCACGCTCTGCGAGCCCGTCTGGAGCTTCTCGTTCCACACCTTTAGCTGATAGCTTCCCGGAGGGACATCCTTAATCTCGAAGTTTCCAGCTTTGTCCGTGACCGCAAAGTAAGGGTTCTGCAACACGAGTATAAATGCCGACATCTCCGGATGAACACTGCAAAGCAGAGGGACCTCGCCAAGATTGTCAAACGTTACTGTCTTGGTGACACCCGCCCCATACAGCCCCAGATTGAAAACCTTGGCCGAGCCGTGGGGGGACGACACGTTGTGGGCGACGTTGTCGTCATTAGTGAAATCAACCGTTGCACCCTTCACGACACCCATCACATGCGGCTTAAAAACAAGACCTTTTTGGCCCATAAAGGCGTTTTCCTTCGGAGGAGCAAATGTGCCAGGCACTTGGTCTACGTACACAATAGCTTCGTAGCGTGAGACCCAGGATGAATCTACCTTGCCCTTTATCACCCCTCCGCTCTGGGCTGCCGCATCTTGCGGGTCTGCCAATACCCCCCCCACCACAAGAAGCGCGAAGACAGCGGCATAGACTGCAAATAATCGAAAGTTGATTAAAGTATGATTCATGGTTCCATCTCCTTTGGTCAAAGACTAACTAGCACATCCGTTAGAGTCAACTACTGCCGGTTTAATTTTCCGAAATGTCCAGCTTAAGGTAGTGGCATCTTTCAAGCCATTGTCGCCTGCATCTCTTAACCTTTAAACCAAAATAAAAAAAAATGAAAGGGCCGAATAATCCTTAGAAAGTTGACGGCAGAGATTTACTGCTTGCTAATGCGGTATCTTTTGATGCATTCTGTGCCTTGCAGATAGTTGGTGACCACGCGGGTTGCCGTTCGGGCGATGAATCTTGCTGAGGAGGAGAAAGATGAAGAGCCGGAAAGCAGGCGAGGTTATCTTGTCTCTGGTAATAGTCGGGTTGCTGGCGGCTTTGGCCGCAACGCAAGCCCGAGCCGTCCCGAGTTTTGCTCGGCAGACGGGCCAGGACTGTTATCGCTGTCACACGATGTTTCCCGAATTAACGCCGACCGGGCGTGTTTTCAAGATGACGGGGTACGTGATAAACAAAACGATGTCGAAGTATCCAAGCTCTCCTCCGCTTGCGGGGATGGCTCAAATCTCTTATGCGCACACCAATGCTTCCCAGCCTCCAGGAACCTTGCCGCCGGATATCTGGTCTCTGCACTCCCTGTCTTCAGGGAACGATATAGTCGGATCGCCTCAGCAGCTCAGCGTGTTCTACGCAGGCCAGATTTACGATAAATTTGGTGCCTTCATTCAGGCGACCTACGCGAACGACGCCAACAACATGGCCATGGACACGGTGGATGTCCGATATGCCAATAACATTACGCTATGCGACAATGACCTTGTTTTCGGGGCCACTTTGAACAACAACCCGACTGTGGAGGATGTCTGGAACTCTACCCCGGCCTTCAGCTTTCCTTACGCCACGTCCAATCTCGCCCCGACTCCCGCTGCAGCCACTTTGATCGATAACACCCTGGCTGCGCAGGTAGGAGGCGCCGGTCTTTACGGTTACTGGAACAACTCAATCTATGCAGCGGTAACGGTCTATCGTACCGCGGAAAACGGCATAACATTTCCTTTTGGCGCCGGGAACCACCCGCTGGGCGTGCAGGTGGATGGAGCCCTTCCTTACTGGCGGATCGCCTATACGCGCCAAGAGGGTGCTCATTCCTTTGAACTCGGAACTTACGGACTGGTGGGCGACACATTTGTTGGGGCCGTACGAGGAGGACCAACCGATCATTTTACTGATTTTGCTTTCGACGCACAATATCAATACCTTCGAGACCAGCATTCCTTTTCTGTGCAAAGTACCTGGATTCATGAAAATCAGGATCTGGCCGGCGGCAGCTTTGCAACAGGCATTGCTGCGAATTCGTCTGATTGGCTTAACACATTCAGAATCAACGGAAATTACTACTACCGGAGTCAAAGTTGCGGCACCTTTGGCGGGTCCTTCGGATTCTTCTCGACAACCGGGAGAACCGACCCGGGGCTTTACGCTTCAGCTCCGGTCACCGGGAGCCTTAGCGGAAGCCCGGACAGCAACGGCGTCATCCTGGAACTGGATTACTTTGCGCCCTGGAAGTGCGTATTTACCAAATTGTCCGTGCAATATATAATCTACAACAAGTTCAACGGCGCAGGCACGAACTACGATGGATTTGGCACAAACGCGTCAGATAACAACACATTGTATGTTCTGCTGTGGACTGCGTTCTAACGAGGAGGAAGGGACCCGTTCGATTCGTTATATGAATTTCTTGCCTAAATTGGCTACAACCACCCGCTCCACCCCATGTTCGTCCACACATCCGCCGGCGTTCCGACGGCAGCGCTGCTGCTTGCACTGGCTGCGCTGGTTTCCAAACGCCCGGAGCTCGCAAGGTCCGCACGTCACTGTATAATAATTGCCTTTTCACCTTTCCGGCTATTTTCTTCGGGTTTACGGACTGGGAGTATTATTACCAGGGGGCCTGGCTCGAACCCATCACCATAAAGATTTGGCTGTCCGGCGCATTGCTGATCTTTCTTGGTCTGGCCATTTTTTTCGGGCGCGGAGGCCAGTTCGCCTCCAAGGTAGTCCTTGCGTGCTATGCGCTGGCCTTCCTCACCGTTGTAGCCCTTGGCTATTTCGGGGCACAACTGGCCTTCGGGGCCAAAGTGCCCGCTGCGCCTCCGGAATACCAGGCGGGAGAAAAGATCTACGTAAGGGATTGCAGCGCCTGCCATCCATATAGCGGTAACATCGTGAACGCCGGGCTGTCGGTGACCGGGGCGCCGCAGCTTGTTGATTCCAGATTTTTCTCCTTTACTTGCGCGACCCCAAGCAGCCCAAGCCTAACATAGCCCTGATGCCGATTGTTCCGTCGGCGAAAATCTCCGACGAACAGGCTCGACAGTTATACGACTACATTACCAACGTGCTGGAAAGGCCGAGGAGAAAACTCGATCCTTCACTGTATCCGGCTTCATAGCATCAGATAGTTTCACTGCGGATTCGGAGACCCGTAATAATCAAAAATGACTGTCCGATCATACCCCATACTCCAACAAGCCCAAATGACTCAGAACCATTCGAGAAGGTTGCACATTCGACGATCTCCACTCAATCCAATTCAGAGAAACAATCCTTTGTCATTTACGCCTTGCACCTTGATCCACCATCCAAGAATATTCTTGCGAAACTGGAATATGACTGTAATATGTTTTTAGTACTAAGTTCACCTGTTTTGCCCCCTCCCATCGATGCCCACAAGATCTAGGAGGCGCAAATGGCAAAATTCAATTTCCTGCTTTCTGTGGCTTTTGGGGTCGAATTCGCTGACCTTGCTTATGCAGGTTTCGGTTGCCTTATTACATTGCTCAGATTGATGATATCCGCAAACGAAGAGGAAACCGCTAATGGCGTTTGATTCGGTCCGCTTCAGGAAGTTCATGAAAACATACAGGAAATCTGAAGTCATTTTTGAAGAAGGCAGCTTCGGTTCCGAAATGTATGTACTCCGATCAGGCAGGGTAAGAATCTATCGGGCTTCCGGAGAAGGGGAAAGTGAACTTGGTATAATTAGACCTGGCGAGTTTTTTGGAGAGATGGCTCTGGTCGATAACGCACCTCGCAGTGCGAATGCTTGCGCCATTGAAGACGACACCACTCTTATTGCACTGGACAAGGATAAATTTCTCTTTCTTGTCAGCCATCAGCCCACATTTGCCCTGGTAATTATGCACGTGCTCTGCAAAAAAATCCGCTCTCTCAGCGAGTCCGTTTCTTAGGAGGCAAGTCTCACCCAATGATATAGGAATACAATATGAGTGAATCGCTTCGAAAGGCCAAAATTGCCGAACTCAAGCCTGGTATTTTCCAGCTCCGCTCGGAAAGGCCCGGAAGTCATGTATACCTGATTAAGGGTTTTAATAAGAATGTTCTTATCGATACGGGTACAGCTTCAAACTATTCCAATTTAACTCAGGGCATGGCGGAACTTGGCCTGAGACCTTCACAAATTCACTTGATTATTCTGACCCATGAACATTTCGACCACATTGGCGCCTGTTCACACTTTTTCGAAACGGCGGTCATTGGCGCGCATCCTCTTGCGGCAAACAAAATTTCACTCCAGGACGAATTCGTGATGATGAGCAAGTATCTGGATGGCGCTTCAAAGCCTTTCCGGGCTGATATCTGGCTCCACGATAACTCCGTCATCGATCTCGGAAATTATAGAATAAGGGTGATGCACACTCCTGGCCATTGCTCCGGCTGTATTTGTCTCTATGAACCGAGCATGAGAGTGCTTTTCACGGGAGACACGGTTCTAGCAGGAGGCGTGCTTTCAGGTATTTTGGGTTCCGGGAATGTGAGTGATTACATAGTTTCGCTGCAGCGTTTGAACGCCATAAGAGTTGATGAATTTTACCCTGGGCATGGGAAGATCTCAAAAACTCCCCGGGAAGATCTCGAAAAGGCTCTGGAAAATTCTCGCGAACTCCTTGAGGAGTCCAAAGCCCTGTTTGAGGCTATCGATACAAAGTCGACCTACGAACGCTATTTTTCAGATATCCGAAAGCAGTAGCCCAACAAATCGGCCGGGTAATCCGGTGGGATGAAATGCCTTTTAAGGGACTTAAGAAATTTTGCGGAGGATTTGCTGATTAAAACACACTCTCATGCCGGTAAATATTCCGGGGGCGGGGTGAATGAATATGTGAGCGCTGCGACGTCCTAGACTGCAAGGGGTAAGGCCATGCGCGATCTGGCAGAACAAATTTCGCAACTTGAGGCTGCCATTGCGGCTCTGGAAGCATCACGCCCGACCCTGGGTGATGCCGTTGCCGATGTAGCGCTTGCCCCTTTGCGGGCACAACTGAGCGCTCTCCGTGATCTGCGTACGGCCGGAGAAACCAAACCGCTGGACTACGAACGGCCTCGTTCCTACACCCCCAAATATCTTGCAGACAAGATCCTTAACACACGCAGTTCCATCGAGGGCGAGCGCAAAATCGTTACCGTTATGTTCGCGGATGTGGTGAATTCCACATCTATGTTCGAAAAGCTCGATCCTGAGGCGGTTCACGAGATCATGGAAGGGTGTTTCCGCCTCCTCATAGACCAGATCCATAGGTACGAGGGGACAGTCAACCAGTTCCTGTGCGATGGCGTGACGGCTCTTTTCGGTGCGCCCATTGCCCACGAAGACCATGCACAGCGAGCCTGCCAAGCTGCGTTGGCCATTCGGAAAGCTCTGGAGATATACGGCGAGAGCCTTCAGAACCGGTATGAGATTGACTTCAATATGCGTATCGGCCTTAACTCCGGTCCTGTTGTGGTCGGCTCCATAGGGGACGATCTGCGTATGGACTACACAGCCAAAGGTGATACGGTAAATATCGCCTCACGGCTGGAGAGCGCATGTGAAGCAGGCCGGATCCTGGTCAGCCGGGATACTTACCGGCTGACGCGTGAAGCGTTTACTTTTTTTGCCGCTGAGTCGATCCGGGTCAAGGGCAAGCGCGACTCGTTGATGGTCTATGAGTTGCATCGCTCAAAGCTTTCTCCGGCAAAGTCGCGCGGGTTGCGTGATCTATCTTATGCTTTTGTGGGCCGCGATCATGATATGGCTCAGCTTAATGATATCTTTGCCGGACTGAAGGCCGGGCGGGGGCAAATGGTCATAGTAAGCGGAGAGGCCGGCATTGGCAAATCTCGTCTGCTAAGCGAATTGAAGCGCGACATCTCAAGCAGGGAGGAGGTGCACTGGCTTGAAGGACGTTGCCTGGCGTACACGAGCTCGGTTTCTTACGGCCCTTTTCTTGACCTGATCCGAAACTATGCCGGTATCAGAGATGAACAGTCCGAAGACGCTGCCAGGCGGCGTCTTGACCTTGCCGTCAACCAATTTTTCCCCGGTGATGCCGAAGCAAAGGCGATTATCGCAAATATGATGGTGGTGAGGTTGTCTACCGAGGAGACCAACCTGCTAAAAGGGATACAGGGCGAGCTATTGCGTCAGCGCATATTCGGCCTGATGGTTTCATTCTTTACAAAATTGGCCAAAGAATACCCTACAATACTTGTTATTGAGGATAGCCACTGGGCAGACACAACTTCATTGGAACTGATCGAGCATCTGACTCCGCTGATAGAGCGAATGCCGTTGGCAATCATCTGCGTTTCCCGCACCGAGACTTCCTGGACTTCCGAAGCATGGCTGAAGCTTACAAAAAAATCCCGCGAACGCTATTCCAACGGTTTTACCAATATCGTTCTGAAACCTCTATCGGATTTGACCAGCCTTGAGATGGTGGCGCGCCTTTTATCACTCGACTGCCTCCCGCTTTCCCTCAAAGATCTGATTGCGGGCAAGGCGGAAGGTAACCCATTCTTCGTTGAGGAGCTGATCCGTACCCTGATTGAGCGGGGGGCATTGACCAAGTCCGAGGATGGCACATGGAAAGCAACACGGCTTATCGAATCGGTTACCGTGCCTGATACCCTTCAGGGCCTTTTGATGTCCCGGCTTGACCGGCTGCCGCCTGAGACAAAATGGCTCGCACAGCAGGCTTCTGTCATCGGAAGATTATTTCTCTACCGCGTTCTGTTTCACATGGCTGAAAGAAAAACGTGCGTGGACAATGACCTGAGTTGTCTGGAGACCAATGAACTGATCCGCGAGCGCGTGCGTGATCCCGAATTGGAATATATGTTCCGTCACGCACTGACCCAGGAAACCGCCTATGAGAGCTTGCTCGCCGCACGCCGAAAAGAACTGCACTGCAAAACAGCCCAGGCAATGGAGGAGCTCTTTTCCGACCGGATTGCCGAGTTTTCCACAGTCATCGGTGAGCACTTTTTGCGGGGCGAAGCCTGGGAACGTGCCTCTGAGTTTCTGATACGAGCAGGAGATACTGCGACCCAGTTGTTTGCCTTGGCTGAAGCACGGTTGCATTATGCTCGTGGGCTTGACGCACTGGCGCACCTGCCGTCTTCGGAAAACAACCGTAGAAGCAAGGTGGATACACTTATCAAGCAAGTGAGCGTATCTTATGCTTCTGACTTACCGGAGCAAAACATGGCCCGCATGATTGAGGCAGAGCGACTGGTACAGGAATTGCCCGGACCCGACGGTACTCCCGGCAGCGGCCAACTCGTCATGGCACGAGTGCGATTTTGGATGGGCATGATCCATTTCGTGAGCAATGCAATGCCTGAAGCGATCGGGTATTATCGTCAGGTGTTGGCAGTGGCGCAAGAGTTGGGCGATCCTGAACTATTGGCTGTCCCCTCCCTGGCCATTGGAGGGGCATTATACTTTCAAGGCCATTTCGGCAAAGCTGAGGTGCTGTTTCGGCAAGCGATTAATGCGTTTGAGCAATTGAGCGACTGGACTGAATGGATTCGGGCTGTGTCATATCATGGCGTGACCTTGGGAGCCACAGGCAGCTATGCAGAGGGATTGGCAGAGTGTCAACGTGCTATTGCCCGCGCCCGTCAACTGAATTCTCTATACGGGATCGCTTACAGTACTCTCGGCCTGTCCAGGATCTACGCTGATGCCGGTAATCTTGACCACACCACGGAAACCACTCGACAAGCGATAGAAGCAGCCGAACAGTCAGGTGACAGGATACTTCTACCTCTCTGCTATGCTACTGGCTCCTATGCTGAACTTTGCGCCGGACAGTTCGAGGCCGCTGCCGAAAGCGCTGCGAAGGCTCAGGCAATTGCCCGGGAGCTTGGCGGGCAACTTGCGGGTGCTGACATAACCGCGAGTACTATCGCCGGAGTTGCCCTTGGCAAAGGCCAGGTCGAACAAGCCTTGTCCATGGCTGAGCAAGCTGTCGCTATGGCCGGGAAGATGTCCGGCATCTGGGCTGAAGGCATGGCGCGTCAGGTATGGGGAAGATCTCTTGCCGCGATGAGCCCGCCAAGGTGGGACGAAGCTGAAGCACAAATGGCTGAAAGCCTTCGCCTTTTTGAACTGGGTGAAGCCCGCCTTTACGCTGCGCGCATACAGATGTACTGGGGGATCATCTGTCGTGATCGGGGGAATACAGGTACTGCCCGTGAGCATTTCGAAAAAGCCGCTGCTCAGTGGTCAACCAGCAATATTCCGTGGGAACTGGAGCGGGTGAACAAACTCATTGCTGAGCTGCCGAAGGCGTAACGAATTGTTTGTGGAGGTTTCATTCAATCGTGAGGCGGCCACCTTTGCACAATGAGAAATGCTTTTGCCGCAGGATAGCCGGCCAAATTCGATAACTAAGCTTTGCTTGCCACTGTGCGCACAATCGGAGCCTCTAATGAGATAATCTCGAATCCCCGGAATCGCAGAAATATTGTTTGGAGACATACCCCTAGAATTTGTATCCCAGGCTCGCGCCTATTATGTTCGCAGTCCCGTCTCTCAGGTAACTCGGATTTGCGTAGCCTGTCGACAAAGAATGCGTCACGTCCCGGTCTTCGATCAAAACGTAGGTGTATGAGAGATCCAGCGACCATTTGTCCCAGTGGAAACCGGGACCCAAGGAAAAGTAATGGCGGTTGTTGGACGGTAGCAAATAGTCGGCATACTGGCTATTGATCGCTTCCTCATCGTAAATGTATCCTGCCCGGAGGTCCAGACAGGGGAGAACTTTGTACTCTACACCGGTCTGAAAACGCCAGGTGTCATGCCAGTCCTTCGTACCCGTGACGGAGGGAAATCCCAGGATGGGCTGAGCGAAGTCGAATGTGATCGCGTTGAATTTGCTCCACTGCGTCCAGACTCCTCCGACTTCCCAACTCAGGCATTTTGTGGGATAAATCGTAAAGCCAAAAGCGATCGAATCCGGCAGTGTGACGGACGTAGCAACGTCTGTGTGAGCGGCCAGCCGGTCACGAGCTGTATCGAGGTCGGTCGACAGGTTAGCGCTCTGCTTGACCTGGCTCCGGTAGGATATACCCATCGAAAACAATTCACAGGGCTTATAGTGGGCGGCGAGATTGAACCCGTAACCCCAGGAGCTGCCGTCGAGATTGAGCGAAGGCGCAAGCGCCGGGGGCAGCGGGAACGGCGCGACAGGGTTTATTAACTGCTTGAGCTTGAGATTGAACTCCATCGCCTCGAAGCCTGCCGCAACCGAGAGCTGATCTGTGATCTTGAATGCGACGTTGGGGTTTATGGTAAAAGAGGCGACCTCTGAATCGAAGCTATTGAAGGCCCCGAACCAGTTCCTGGGGAACTCGGAGCTCAGACCGAACGGCGTAAAAACACCCAGGCCGAAATAGAGACGGTTGCTAAACTGGTAGGTAGCGTAGAAGTGCGGTGGAAACCCCCAGTCCGCATTGGTCGTTTGGCCTCCGAAATGCGGGTTATTTACTTCGGTGCTCGCCAATATCGCGATCCCCCCTCCCATCACCTGAAGTCCCGGCAGTTGGGTGATCCCGGCCGGGTTGTAAAAAAGGGCCGAAGGATCGTCAGCACGTCCTACGTCGGCCTGACCAAGAGCGGTGCCGCGGGCGCTGCCCTCCCAGATGGCAAATCCCGCACCGGAACACTGGTGGGACCCTGAAGCTAAAACAACGATCCCCAAAGCGAACCCAAGAAACCATACCCTTCCTCTCATTTCCTCTCCTCTTTACAACCTGTCTCCGTTCACTCCACATGAAATGAGACGCCCTGAGTTCCCGAGCGCCCGGCCACAGGCAAGCCTCCCGCCGTCGCGACAAAGTTCGGCGTGAACCATTCAAAGAGATGAATATCTCGGGTTAAATACACAGACAGGATAACCAACAGGCGGTTCAGCCGTCAGATAGTCAATTCATTGAGGTGAGTTTAGATCTCGAGATTGAAAGCTGGAAATCATACTTTGCCAAGGCAGTGAACGCCCCAGCGAAACTGCAGGTTCTTGTCTTTATGCGCAAGTACCTGCGCTGCACCTGGACCATGACTAGCAGATAATATATTCTCTTGTCGGAATTCTGCTCGCGTAAACGCTGCACGTAATTCTAATCCGAAGCTTTATTAAAAAAGCATGAAAAAGCCACCAGTGTCAAGAGAAACTTTCAGGAATTAACCCGAATAATGCTCCCGAATAAGCTATCCACGGGACGAGCATCGTGCCGGCTATTTTGCCCGTCGGCGTTCTCAAACTAATCTACCAAGTGTTATGCTACAGTTTCCTTGCAACTGGTGAACTTTGGACCGATCTGACCTCAACTATTGCAAAATGATGTAGATAAGCCCGATTGTCCAGGCTAATGATAGAATCACTGGCGCCCCTGATAAATAATACTTGGAAGGCACTGCTCCCAGCAAACGCAGCCAGCGAGGCGCCGCTGATTCGGCTGCATCCGTGTCAAGCAGTTGAAACCGAGGGTCTTCCCTATATTGTTTTGAAAGTTCTCCCGCCTTTGTCTGCCATGCTTTTTGAAATAAGCTCGTCCTGCCGATAGACATGATCCATATCGCGGAAAAAACCGAACCTGCCGTGAAGATCGGCCAGTTAGCGGTGTGAAATCCGCCCCCCACCCGAAGAGCAAATACCAGCACGCCGTTAACGATCAGTAGAACCTGCAGCTTGTTTGTCTTTATCGGGTTTTCAGCGGCCCATAAGTCCACATATGCCCTGTAGGCGATGTAGTCCTTTTCGCTTTGGTCCATATTGACTCCTTACTCAGAGGTTTACCCGCCGCGCGTTTGATTCCGGGAACGGGTATTCCATATGCCGCGCCGTTGCCCGCGCAACCGTTTCGCCGTAGTAACGCGCTACCACACGCAGAGCCATGTCTATACCGGCAGAGATGCCGGCAGATGTGATGATCCTGTCTTGTTCGACTACATGCGACTCTGAATCAACCGTAACTTTAGGGAAAAGCTCCTTCATCAGCCCAAGAGAACGCCAGTGAGTAGTTGCGCGCAATCCGTCAAGCAACCCGGCATTTCCAAGTATCAAGGAACCCGTGCATACGGATGCCAGAGTTTCAACTTGTGCTGCGCTGGAAACGACAAACGAGAGCATTGCATCGTTTTTCATTTCCCTGCGTGTTCCCCGGCCGCCCGGGACAACCAGAATGTCCAGAGGCGGGCAATTGTCAAATGTAGCGTGGGGCAAAATGTTCATTCCTCCTGCAGTTGTCACCGGCCGGTCGAATTGCGCAACCAGCAGCACTTCAAAAGGAGAGGGGTCCGTGATGCGGTCCTCTTCATTCAATCGGGCAGCCGAAAACACCTCGAAGGGCCCACAGAAATCCAGGACTTCAATATCATCAAAAATGACAATTCCGATTCGCTTACCGTCCATAGGAGTACCTCGAAAATCAAAGGGTGAAAATTAGCCTCAATGAGAAGGCGAAGACCTTGAGACGATCCGGTTGCCTTGCTCCCCGGGATTGCGGCGTCGCCTCGGCTTGCCGGCCGGGCGCTAGACCATCAGGTATCCATCGGGAGCCAGGCTGGCAGCGAGCATGACCGTATTGATGTCAAGATGGTCCGTAAAGCTGGGTACTTCCCTGTTGGCCGGCTCGAGCCAGAAGTTCTCGATGATTTCAGCCAGGGCTAAATACCGCATCAGGCTTTCAACCTGGCGGCCAAGCGCTTGTTGCTCGTTGAAAATGCCGGGTCTGTCTTCAATTAGCCGCTGCAGTCTTTCAAGAGCATGCAGGCCGATGGAGAGCCCCAGTTCGCGAAATGCGAGTCGATAATGAGCGGGAGCCTTTAGCGAACCCGTTCTCGCGAAGGCCTGCAACCCGATTCGACATGCTTCCAACATATCCGTTAAAAGATCTGCCTGTGCAAAAGCTCCTTTCGCTGCTATTTCCGCCACCCTGAATGCATCGGACAAAAGGCCGCCAATACCGAGAGCATGATCGGTAGTCCAATCTTTTTCTTTGCACATGGCGGCCAGTTCTTCGATTTCACGGCTTAGATCCGGAGTCCCTTGCAAATCTCCGGCCCGGCTTGCCTGCAGTTCGCGATAGGTAATGAGTCCATCGAGAGGGTCGTGATGTCCCATTGATGCGACGAGAGGATACGAGAGATCTATACTCATCTTCCAGTACATTCGCCTCTGATTGCGAGCGGCGGTCCCTCCGCTTCGCGTTGAATCATATGTGAATTTGGCGTAAGCGGTTTTTGCAAGTTCGATAGCCCACCGTCTATAGGCTGGATTTCCTGTGACCGAGCTTGCCCGGTTGAGAGCGTGCATCCATTTGGTGAGGTAATGATAGTACTGCCCGTCACGATCCCATTCAAGCCGGTCATCGATGGGAACATCGGGGCCCCGCTCGTTCATCTGCTTGCCAATGCGCAATCCTCCAATTGTCGGGTAAAATTCGCCTTCCCGGTCATCGAGGCCGCTGATCCAGCCTTTCCGCGCGTCGTCTGCCCGATGGCGTCCAAGAATCCTGTGGACCCCATCGACAAGCAGAAGTGAGAGGTTTTTCCAGGTTTCATCGTTGGTTTGCTGATACAGCCCCAGGAAATTGCAAACAGCAAAAGCATCGGTCCACAGGTAACGTCTCGGCCTGTCACTCGCAGGTGCGAGTCCGCTCAGACGGGCGAATTCCGTCATGAATTTTGCGGCAATCGGAAACCCTTGGCTCTGCTCCACTCTCACACTCCCTGGGAGGATCTTCTTGTCTCAGCCGTCAGCATGGAGAGTTTCCGGATGGACTCCATCCAGGATAAAGTGCAGAACTTTGCCGGGACCATGCACGCCTTTGGTCATGGTGGCTTCGATATCGCCGGTGCGGCTCGGTCCCGTGACAAGCGTCAGGCGACTGGGCAAGGCAGTGCCCCTTTCGCGAAGATAATCGGCCAGATCCGCCCGGCATCCCTCAGCATAGCTCAGTGCCAGGTGGACTTCAGGCAGAAGCGCCGCCAGGGTGCCCATGCCCGGTCCTGCGGGCAGAACCAGGCTTCCCGTGTCAGCCAGGAATTCTGCGCACCATGTGATTCCAATTGAAGCTCCGGCAAGCCGATCCCGGTCCCAGTCGTATCCGTCGGGCGCCTTTCGGGGCATTATCGTCTCAAAGCCTGAGGCGGCAAGGATTATCTCAACCGACTCCCGCAGCCCTTTAGGCCAGCCCGATGCGGGAAGGGCGGCAAGCCTCGGCACCGGGTTGTCCACGGGAGCCGGGCTGCGCGATTGGCTCAATTCGCGGAGAATCGGCGCCAGGCGGCCCGGCAGATCGTCTGCGGTGATGAATTCAACATGGGTCCCGGCGGCACGGGCTATTCGAACATAACACTCCAGGATATCGGATCTGCTCACAAGCGCCCCCGTTCTCTGTCACCCCACCAGGCGCGGAAACCCGGACCCGGCTTGGGACGCGGCAGCTCCCGGCACGTTGTCCAGGCCTCCAGAGCGCCTCCGGTTCTCCCGTTGAGTATCCCTTTATGGTGCGCCAGGATTTGGCGCAGGAGGCCGAGGTTTGCGCGATACAGCAGCGGGTTGGCGGCTATGGCGGCAGAGGCCCCGGCAGTCCTCTGCGTTTGGCCCTCGGCGCGCAGGATACGCAGCTTTCGGTGGTATTCCGGCAGAGGTATCCTTACCGGACATGCTTCGGCGCAACGTCCGCAAAGCGTGCACGCGTCAGGCAGATCCGGATAAGACTTCATCCCCCAGAGAAGTGGCGAGAGAATGTCCCCCATCGGCCCCGTATATACGGATTCGTATGCATGCCCGCCGACTGCGCGGTAGACCGGACAATGATTGAGGCAGGCCCCGCAGTGCAGGCAGTGGAGTATCTCTCGAAAGGGACCGCGGGCCAGAGGAGATCGCCCGTTATCGAGAAGAACCACATGAAGCTCTTCGGGTCCTTCCTCTTCGCCCGGCTTTCGGGGGCCGGTTATGATGGTGACATAGCTCGAGATCGTCTGACCCGTAGCAGAGCGTGTGAGCAGGGTGAGAAAGCCGGGAAGATCGGATATCTTCGGGATGATTTTATCGATTCCCAAAATGGCAATTTGCACCGGGGGAAGCGTTGTGGTCATCCGCCCGTTCCCTTCGTTGGTCACAAGCACCAGCGTCCCGGTCTCGGCGACGGCGAAATTTGCGCCGGTAATTCCGATCTCGGCGGCGAGGAAACGGTCCCGGAGGGTTTTTCGGGCGGCGTGCACGAGACTATCCACGTCGAGGCCGGGTGGGGTCCCGAGGAACTGATGAAAGAGTTGTGCAACCTGATTCCGGTCTTTATGGATCGCGGGCGCAATGATGTGTGAAGGCTTTTCGCCCGCAAGCTGAATGATGTATTCTCCCAGATCGGTTTCTGTAACAGTGACTCCGGCCTGCATCATGGCTTCGTTGAGAGAGATCTCCTCGGCGGTCATCGATTTCGATTTAACTGCTTTGCAGGCGCGGCGTTTCACGGCTATGTCCGCGGCAATATCGGCTGCCTCGGCAGCATCATGGGCAAAGTGGACGATTGCTCCGGCAGCTTCTACCCGATTTGCAAACTCCAGGGCATATTCCTCGAGCCTGCCGGATACTTCCAGTTTGCGGGAGCGGCCCCAGTCCCGGAGGTCTTCGAAGCCGGCAAATTCGGCAATCGAGGCGGCTCTCATAGAAACGAAGAGTTCCGCTGTCTTGCGAACGGCTGCGCCCAGGACCTCGTCGGCAACCGCCGATACGGACGCTTTGCGAAAATTGTGAGGCCTATCATTCATCTGCATGAAACTCCCTTCGTAACTCATACGGGTTACAGGCGCCCGCCACCCGGCTGCAGGCGGATGGGCTGGCTGTGGAGGTCCCGGCTGCGGCAATCCCGGCAGGCGGGTCCCGCCGCCTTAGCGCGCCATCACTTCTGCCATGAGTTCGGCCAGGTGAAGGAAACGGATTCTCCCGAGCCCCAGTCGCTCGGCCCCGGCAGACAGGTGTGTCAGACAGCTCAGGTCCAGTGTGGCGACCTGGGAGGCGCCTGTCGCCTCTATGTTCCTTAATTTGTCGGCCATCAGTCGCCCTGAGATCTCCGGGAGTTTGATGCTGAAGCTTCCCCCAAATCCGCAGCAAGTTTCACTTTCGGCAAGGGGAACGAAATCAGCGCCAAACATCTGCGCCAGGTATCCTTCGGCTACCCCGTGCAATCCGATGCCCCGCAGTGTGCGGCAGCTCGAATGGTAGGTCGTGCGGGCAGACCGTGGGTGGGCTGGAATTTTATTTACGCCGAGAACCGTGTGCAGAAATTCGCAAAACTCGTATGTCCTGTGCCCCAGGGCTTCCAACCGTTCCCGGAGAGCGGGCGAGTCGGGGAAAAGTTCGGCGTAATGGTTCCGGACGGTGTCGGCGCACGAGGAACTCAGGGCCACGACGGCATCAGCTCGCTCGAAGACCTCCAGGAAATGGAGGGCAAGCCGCCTTGCCCCCTCCTGATGGCCGGTGTTTAACCAGGGATGGCCGCAACAGGTCTGAAGTCGCGGAAAATACACCTCTACGCCCGATGCTTCGAGAACTTCCACGCATGCCCGCGCTGAAGTTGGATACAAAAGATCGGCCGTGCAGGTGAGAAGCAGGGATATCTGCATGTTCTCAACCTTTCTCTAATGGTCCCGGGAAACCACACTGCGCACGCTTCGCACGCTGCTGGTCTTCTTTTCCTCCTACACTACCACGCGCCCCGCGAGGTGTCTTTCAGATCAAATGCCACGCCCCGCGAAGTGGCGGCCTGTCCTTGCCTCACGGACAAAACCTCCTGAAAGCGCCCCTCACCTCTCTTCTCAAGCGCAAGACATCCTGCCAGGTTTCTATCGAGCCGCCGTCAAAACGGGGAGGCCAAAGTCCCAGTAAAACCATTGTCTCGAAATGCCGGGCATCGAGCTTACCTGCGTTGGAATTCGTATGCAGCCTGACCCTGTGGTCCAGGGCGCGCAGTGTGCGGAATGCCGAGTTTATCTTGTCTGACTCGGTCCCGTCAGGGTTGAGTTGAGGGAAGTCTTTCAGAAATTCGCTAACCGCGCGCCTGACGGATCGCTCGGCCGTGAACCGGCCGC
Source organism: uncultured delta proteobacterium (assembly GCA_963741035.1). Lineage (GTDB taxonomy): Bacteria > Desulfobacterota > Syntrophobacteria > Syntrophobacterales > Syntrophobacteraceae > SbD1. The sequence continues at coordinate 67,143 of CAVUGX010000033.1, read as the reverse complement.
CGCTCGTTTGTGGATTGTTATAAGAAGGACGGAGCTGAGTGCGTTCGTGCCCGGCGTTTAGCCCTCCGACGAGCAATTGGCCCTGAATCATGAATTCTATGTCTGCCAGGCCGCCCATTCCCAGCTTCAGGTCGATTTCCTTTTCCGATTCTGCGGCGCGTTCCTTTTCCATCCTGTCGCGCAGGTGGCAAATCCTGGGCCATACCGATTCAGGAGATCTTTGCCTGTAGCAGATTTCCCCTCCCTTATCCTCAATCCACCGGCCTAGCTCCGGGTCCCCTGCAATGTGCCTTATCCGGAGAAGCGCCTGGATTTCCCAGATGTCCGCTTGATCGAGATAATACTCGAGCCAGGATTTCCGCGTGACGACAAGCGGGCCGTGAGTTCCGGTCGGCCTCATGCGAGCGTCCATAGGGTAGCCTGGACCTTCCTGAAGCGGAATAGAGAGCATATTCATGAAGCGCTGAATGAGCCGGACCACCTCTCCGGGAATCTGGTCATCGGGTTCGTGCGCTCCCGGTGCGTAAACAAAAACCAGGTCCAGGTCTGAAAGATAACTCATTTCTCCGCTGCCCAGCTTCCCCATCCCGAGCACCGACAGGGGCAAATCGGCGGGCAGCCCGAGATTCTGCCTTACAGCCGCCAGCGTGTTGTGAATGAAGAAATCGGCCAGAGAGGTCAGTTCCTCTTCCAGGGCGCCGAAATCGAGCCGGCCGCCAAGATCGGCCAGTACGAGTTGGAGGACCCTTTCGTTTTTTAGCCGCCGTATCCATTCGAGCTTTTCTCCATATCCTGCTGCCCTTCCCACAAGCTCAAAGCTGGAAGTTTTCCATTCCAGCGCCGTGCTGAGGGTCTCCGACTTTACTGCAAGGCCTTCGACCAGGGCCGGGTTATGCGAAAGAAGCGTCGCGAAAAGCTCACTGGAGGCGATCGCTTGACAGAAAGGCGCCAGCCATGGCTTAATCGTTTCGAACTGCTTTTTCAGCCCAGCCCTTCGCGCTACCCTCCCAAAGTAGGAGTCCACCCTTACAAGAATCTTTTCCAGAAGAGCCCGGTCACCGATACCGGCGAACTTTTCGAGCGCGCAATGATCGATTTCATACTGCACTGAGGCGGGATAGGCCCTCAGTGTTTCCTGAAGCCTCTCGAACGGCCCGCCTGCAAACAGGGCGGACTTTCCGGAGCCGGCCGGCCGCTTAGAGCATCCCTGCTCGTCTTCGTCTTCGGGTTCTTCATGAAACAGTTCCTGAAACTTGGAGTGGACGATGGAACAGTGCATCTCCAGCGCTTTCAGAAAAGCGGCCACGTTTCTGTCGAAGCCCATTGCGAACGCGAGGCGCATCCTTGCCTCTTCCGACTGCGGCAGCCTTTGCGTCTGCCGGTTTTGGTCGAGTTGGATGTAATGTTCTACATTTCGAAGAAAAATATAGGAACCCCTCAGCTCGTCTGCCGTTCCAGGCGGCAGGAATCCAAGGCCTGAGAGCTTTTCCAGGCACTTTAGAGTGTTTGGTTCGTCAAGTTCGGGGTGCCGTCCGCCGTATATGAGTTGCATCGACTGAACGAGGAATTCGATTTCGCGAATACCGCCGATGCCCAACTTTATATCGAAGTGCCTTGCGCCCGGTCGGAACCGGACCGCCTCAGTAAGAATCCGGTTCCGCATCTCTCTTATCTCGGCAATGGCCTGGAAATCGAGAAATCTGCGGAACACGAACGGACGCACTTCGTTAATAAAAGCGGTCCCCTCCGAGCGCTTCCCGGCGACGGGCCGGCATTTGAGAAGCATCTGGCGCTCCCATGCCTGGCCGTGAAGCAGATAATGTTCGATCGCTCCGCTCATGGAGGGTACCAGTATCCCCTCCTTCCCCAAGGGCCGGAGACGAAAATCTACCTGAAAGACCCGGTCTCCCTCAAACCGGTCGGACAGCAGCCTCGACAGCCTGTGACTGAGGCGGCTGAGCAGCATGATGAAATTCTCGCCATCCTCGTCTTCCTGCGAATGGAGAAATATCAGGTCTACGTCGGATACATAGTTGAGTTCATGACCGCCCAGTTTTCCCACCCCCAGCACAACCAGCGGGATTCTCCCGTCGAGCCGCTGCCAGACATCCGGTTCTTCATCCCAGGACCACCAGTCGGAATGGGCTGAAAGGACGTCCAGTCCAATCTGAAGGGCTACGGACGCCAGATCGCTCAACTGCCCGGTAGTTTCCGACAACTCCGCATTGTGGAGAAAGTCTCTTGCGCCTATCCGTAAAAAATGAAGCTGCTTGAAGCGGCGAAATATCCGGAGAAGGTCGTTGAAGGACTGCGCCTTTGCCGCGTCGCGCCCAAGAGCCGAATAGAGTTCCGTGAGAGGGTATTTGCGTTTCAGGTTTCCCTCGCCCAGAAGCCATTCCTCGAAATCCGGGTTGTTCTGCAGAAGAATATTCAAGTACTGAGAGCATTTGCGGACATATTCAAGCTCTGTCATGAAGCCGCCTGTAACTGTTTGGTTAAAGTCTCTATTGCATCCGATCGTCAGTTTATCATAGTATGGCTCGCGTCAGGAATTCCCCTTAAACATAGTCGCTGATTTTTACAAACTCTTTTTCCTTGGTCGCGTCCGAAGCCGGTTCGTGGCGTGGGGTTCGATCTTTTTTTGACGGCTGAAGGCGGGCCGAAGCCCTTGGTGCCGGATGCAGGGCAAACTTTTCGAAATCATTATACTTTTCGGGATCATTATAAAGGTTTGCTATTCGGCGCTTACCCGTTACAATTGATTGTTTTTCAGGGTTTTCCTGTACCCACGGCAAATTCCCGATGTTGACTGAAACATGATTTTTTGCGCGCTGACGAAGTTTGTCACATTTGAAAATGTAAGGAACATTTTATGAACCTTCCGTGGAATCGTCCCAAGGCAATTCTTTTGCTCGAGGATGGAACCGTTTTCCGAGGATATACGTTCTGCGGCCATGGCCGGGCACTGGGGGAGGTGGTCTTCAATACCAGCATGACCGGGTATCAGGAAGTGCTGACCGATCCCTCTTATAAGGGCCAGATCGTTGCGATGACCTATCCTCTCACCGGCACTTACGGAATCAATCCCGAGGACATGGAATCGGCGGCAGTTCACGTGGAAGCATTTATCGTAAAGGAGTACCAGGACTTTGTCAGCAACTGGCGAAGCAACCGGTCCCTGGCTGATTTCCTGATCGAAAATGGAAAGATCGGAATCGAAGGCATAGACACGCGTGCCCTGACCCGGCATATTCGAGTTGGAGGGGCGATGCGCGGAATCATCGCCACAGACACCGACAACCTGAGCGAACTGATGGATCAGGTTCAGGCGTATCCGGGACTGAACGGTATTGACCTGGTAAAATACGTGACGTGTGAAAAACCGTACAGGTGGCGGGACGGCCGGAGGCACGAAATCGCCTCTCCCGCGTGGCTGCCGGACATTCCAGGATTTCGTGTGGCTGTCCTGGACTGCGGGATTAAATATAATATCCTGCGCAGTCTGGAAAAGGCTGGATGCCAGGCGCTGGTTTTCCCGGCCCACGCTACCGCCGATGAGGTTCTTTCCTGCGATCCCGACGGCATTTTTCTGTCAAACGGACCCGGCGATCCGGCCGCAGTACATTATGTTATCGAAACCGTTCGAGACCTGTTCGGGAAAAAACCGATATTCGGAATCTGTCTGGGACACCAGATGATGGGTCTTGCGCTCGGGGGCAGCACATTCAAACTCAAGTTCGGGCACCGTGGGGCAAATCAGCCGGTAAAAGACCTCACAACAGGCAGAATCGAGATCACTTCACAGAATCACGGCTTCAGCGTAGATCCTGACTCGCTCTCGAACGTGCCTGTGCAACTCACGCATATAAACCTGAATGATAATACGCTGGAAGGAATGCAACACCTGGAGATTCCCGCCTTTTGTGTCCAATATCATCCTGAAGCTTCTCCCGGCCCGCATGACGCTTCATACCTTTTCAGCCGGTTCATGGAAATGATCGAAAAGAATGCGCCACTGGGGAAACGGCCGCAAGGCCGGCGCCATTGAGATGCAGGATCCAAGGAAAACAAGTTCATGCCCAAACGCACAGACATAAAGAAAATACTGCTCATCGGCTCCGGGCCGATAATCATCAGCCAGGCGTGCGAGTTCGACTACTCCGGGACACAGGCCTGCAAGGCATTGCGTGAAGACGGCTATGAAATAGTCCTGTTAAACAGCAATCCGGCTACGATCATGACCGATCCGGAAATGGCGCAGTATACCTATGTAGAGCCGATAACTCCCGAGACGGTCGCAAAAATCATAAGGCGCGAGCGCCCCGATGCCCTGCTTCCCACGCTCGGGGGCCAGACGGCCCTCAACGTGGCTGTCAAAGTCGCCGAAATGGGCATCCTCGAAGAATTCGGCGTGGAGATGATAGGAGCTAACGCCTCGGTTATCAAGAAGGCAGAGGACCGCCAGCTATTCCGGGACGCTATGGCAAACATAAATCTGAGGGTGCCGGAAAGCGTTATCGTAGACAATCTTGCGGAAGCGGAAACCTTTGCACATAAAATCGGCTATCCGGTGATCGTGCGGCCTTCGTTCACCCTTGGCGGGACCGGAGGCGGGGTCGCCTATAACCGGGAAGAGCTTCTCGATCAGACCCAGAGGGGTTTGGATGCGAGCATGATCCGATCTGTCATGCTCGAAGAATCCGTTCTCGGCTGGAAGGAATTCGAACTCGAGGTGATGCGCGACTACATGGACAATGTGGTCATCATTTGCTCGATCGAAAATGTGGATGCGATGGGCGTGCATACCGGGGATTCGATCACGGTCGCTCCTGCCCAGACTCTTACAGACCGCGAATACCAGATGATGCGCGATGCATCCATCGCCATTCTGCGGGAGATAGGAGTCGAAACCGGCGGCTCCAACGTCCAGTTTGCGATTAATCCCGAAAACGGCGACATGGTCGTAATCGAGATGAATCCGCGGGTTTCGCGCTCCTCTGCGCTCGCGTCGAAGGCTACCGGGTTTCCGATCGCCAAGATTGCCGCCAAGCTCGCCGTGGGCTATTCGCTAGATGAAATCGCAAACGATATCACCCGCGAGACCAAAGCTTCCTTTGAGCCCACCATAGATTATTGCGTGGTGAAGGTCCCGCGCTTCACCTTTGAAAAATTCCCCCGCACCGACGACATTCTTTCCACTTCGATGAAGTCGGTAGGGGAGACAATGGCTATTGGGCGCACGTTCAAGGAAGCGATCCAGAAGGCTATCCGTTCGCTGGAAATCGGCCGTTTCGGATTTAACGATCCCCCCGCCAACTCAGATTCCGAATACATCGATCAGTTGAAGCTAAGTCTTACGAAGCCGAATTCTCAGAGGCTCTTTCAAATCGGCGAAGCACTGAAGCTTGGGGTATCTATAGAGGAGATTCACAAGCTCACCTATATAGACCCGTGGTTTCTAAAGCACATAATGGAAATCCTCGAAATGGAGAAGGCAATCGTCCAATCCGCCTCCGCGCCAGCTTTTCTCGAAAATGCGGAGCAGCTTCGAGTTGCGAAGTCCTGGGGGTTTTCCGACCGGCGGCTTGCTGAACTCACCGGAACCGAAGAGGGAACTGTACGACGGAAACGGTTGCAGCACGGCATAAAGCCCGTTTACAAACTCGTAGACACATGCGCCGCGGAATTCGAAGCCTACACGCCCTACTATTACTCGACCTATGAGACCGAAGACGAGGCAAGGCCATCGAACAGGTCCAAAGTTGTGATCCTCGGGGGTGGTCCCAATAGGATCGGCCAAGGTATCGAGTTCGATTATTGCTGCGTTCATGCCTCTTTTTCTCTGCGGGAAGAAGACCACGAATCCATTATGGTTAACTCCAACCCGGAGACGGTATCGACCGACTACGATACATCCGACAAGCTCTATTTCGAACCGTTGACTCTCGAAGACGTTCTCCACATTCTGGAGTCTGAAGACCCCAAGGGCCTTATCGTGCAGTTCGGGGGCCAGACTCCGCTGAATCTGGCGGTCCCGCTCGAAAAGGCCGGCGCTCGGATTCTTGGCACATCTCCCGATGCGATCGACAGGGCCGAGAATCGCAAGCGGTTCCAGGAACTGCTTCACAAGCTCGATCTCAAACAGCCTGAAAACGCGACGGCGTTTACTATCGAAGAAGCTGTCGATGCGGCCCGGGTCATAGGTTTTCCGGTGGTTGTCCGCCCCTCCTACGTTCTGGGAGGACGGGCCATGGAGATAGTCTACGACAACGCCCGGCTCGAAGAATTCATGAAAACCGCCGTGCACGTCTCACCGGGCCACCCGATACTGATTGACAAATTTCTCGAGGACGCAATCGAACTCGATGTAGATGCCATCGGCGACGGCCGGATCACGGTTATCGGCGGCATAATGGAGCATATCGAGCAGGCGGGGGTTCATTCCGGAGACTCCGCGTGCGTTCTTCCGCCCATAAGTGTCTCGAAGGATCTGCAGGAAGAGATCAGAAGGCAAACGGGACTCCTGTCCGAAGAGCTTGGCGTTATAGGCCTTATGAACATTCAGTTTGCAATCCAGAACGGGGAGGTTTTCATTCTTGAGGTGAATCCAAGGGCCTCCCGGACTGTCCCCTTTGTCAGCAAGGCAATCGGACGTCCGCTGGCCAAGCTCGCCACCAAGGTCATGCTGGGCAAGAGTCTGAAGCAACTGGGGTTTGAACGGGAGATCGAGCCGCGGCACATATCGGTGAAAGAGGCGGTTTTTCCGTTTTCGCGTTTTCCGAAGGTGGATACCTTGCTCGGACCCGAAATGAAGTCAACAGGCGAGGTCATGGGAATTGGCGAAAACTTCGGGATTGCCTTCGCAAAAGCCCAGGCCGCAGCCGGATACGACCTTCCGATAAGTGGAACGGTTTTCATAAGCGTTCACAATGGAGACAAAGTCAAAGCGTTGCCCGTGGCGAGAAAATTCCTCCAGTTGGGCTTCAAACTGATCGCGACCGCCGGTACCGTCAGGTTTCTCGAAGAGAGCGGTATACCCGCCGATCACGTGCACAAACTCAAAGAAGGCCGTCCTCACGTTGTGGACAGGATCAAAAGCGGCGAGATACAATTGGTTGTAAACACCAACCTCGGCAAGAAGACCACTTCCGACTCCTATGAAATCAGACGCACCACGCTGATGTACAATATTCCTTACGCCACTACCATTGCCGGGGCGCAAGCCATGGCCGAAGCCGTACAGGCTTTGCAAAAAGGCGACTGGAACGTAAAAACACTTCAGGAATACCACCGGGAGATAAAACTGTGATGGATACTGGGCTTGTGCCTGATCGTAAAATCATTATTCCCGCAAACCCGGAGATCTTGGCCCCTTTTACCCCGAATAAAAAGGAAGAATGCGGGATCTTTGGAATTTTCGGCCACGAGGATTGCGCTAAGTTAGCTTATTTCGGCCTCTACGCTCTTCAGCACAGGGGGCAGGAAAGCGCCGGAATTGCCGTCGGGGACGGTCACCAGATCGCATCCCATAAGAACATGGGTCTGGTACACGATATATTCAGTGAGCAGATACTTAAGACACTCAGGGGCTACGTTGCCATCGGGCATGTTCGCTACTCCACCACAGGATCGTCCCTTCTGGCAAATGCGCAGCCCTTCGTAGTTTTTCACGGCAACAACCATTATGCTATCGGACACAACGGGAATCTGGTAAACGCTGTCGAACTGCGCCAGGAACTCGAGACGAAGGGGGCAATTTTCCGTTCCACCATGGATACGGAAATATTCATGCACCTGCTGGCCAAAAACCTGGGGCGTGGTCTCGAGGATGCCCTGGTCGAGGCGTTAAACAAGGTAAAAGGCGCCTATTCGCTGGTCATGTGCACAAAAGACACGCTGATCGGAGCGCGCGACCCCAATGGTTTCAGGCCTCTTTGTCTGGGTGAACTGAACGGCAGCTATGTTCTGGCTTCGGAAACCTGTGCTTTCGACCTCATTGAAGCTACCTACATTCGCGACGTCGAACCCGGTGAGATCGTCATTATCGACGACGACGGGCTGCGTTCGCTTTTTCCTTTTCCTAAACGTCGTTCCTCTCATTGCATATTCGAGTTCATCTATTTCGCCAGGCCGGACAGCAATATTTTCAACCAGAACGTTTACATGTTTCGAAAAAGGCTGGGGAGCCTGATGGCCAAAGAGAATCCCTCGCTTAATACCGACCTGCTCATGCCCTTTCCTGATTCGGGGAACTACGCCGCCCTTGGACTGGCGCAGGCCAAAAATATCCCTCTGGAAATGGGTGTCATAAGAAACCATTATGTGGGACGCACCTTCATACAACCCAGCCAGGCCATGCGCGATTTCGGGGTCAGGGTCAAATTGAATCCCGTACGGGAGCTGCTGAAAGGCAAGACCGTACTGCTGGTTGAGGATTCGATAATCCGTGGGACTACGACGAGGACCAGGATCGATTCTTTGCGCCAGGCAGGCGCCAAAGAGGTGCACATGCTGGTCAGTTGTCCCCCGCATCGTTTTCCCTGTCCTTACGGGATCGACTTTTCCACCAAGGGCGAACTGATCGCCGCCTCTCACTCAATTGATGAGATACGGGACTTTATCGGCCTGGATTCGCTTAATTACCTGAGCATTGAAGGGCTGCTGGAGGCGGCCGGGGCCACAGTGGACAATCACCCGTTCTGCCTCGCGTGCTTTGACGGCAACTACCCTGTAACGTTCTGCGATGAGGTCCGAAAAGACTGTTTCGAGGAAATGCGGAAACGATTCTGATTGCTCTTCGGTGCCGGTGGCTTTAATATTTCAGAATGTATAATCAACTCATCTACTTCATCGTCGTATTGCTGCTTTTCGGCACTCAGCCCCAGACTGCCAAGCCTTCTGCCGTTTCCTGGCAGGACGCTCTCTACATTGTCGCTCTGTTCGTCTTTTTTATCTTCTACTGCCGAATGACTTTTGAAAGACTCAGAAGGGCAGCCGAGCGAGGTGTTCGACCGGCCGCTCTTACACGAGCCCATTCCCGCGCGCAGGCGCTTTTGTCTGTTGTGGCGCTTGGGTTCCTCGTCGTATATCTCTATGCTTTCAACCTCTGCGCCTACTTGCGAGTAATTCCCGGGTTCGACAAGTTCATGACCATATCGGGAATTGCCGGCCTGCTAATCTACCTGGTCCACCTTGCGGTTATATGGTTTTGGAGCTATCCGGTCGACCAGGCCATTTTTGGTGTAAGAGTTTCCCGGACTGATTTCATAAAGGGGCACGTCTCTTTCACTTCCGTCATACTGGTTCCCTGGTTTCTCATTTCCACCGCAATGGACCTGCTCCAGTTCATAAAAACGCCTTCCTTCATGGCTTCGGATTTTCAGATTCTGCTCGTTGCACTGACGTTTGTGGGGTTCGTCCTGTTCGGGCCGTGGCTGATCGTTAGAATGTGGGGCTGTGAGCCGTTGCCGCAGGATTATGTAAGGGCCGAGCTGGAGAGATTTTGCAGTTATCACAACTTCAGGACGGGCGGTCTTCTGCTCTGGCCTGTTTTCGGATTGGAGATGCTTACCGCCGGGGTGGTCGGCATCCTCCCGGGGCTTCGCTATATTCTCATTACCTCCGGATTGCTGGGAGCTCTTGATATATCCGAACTCAAAGCCGTAGTAGCCCATGAGATGGGACACGTACGCAAGAAACATCTGCTCCTTTTTGTGCTCCTGTTCATCATGTTTATTAAATTCGCCTCTGACTTGAGCGATACCCTGACTTTGCTCGCCTTGTCAAACAGGACCATATTCAAATGGTATGTTACTCCCGGAGACTTTGCCGCATCGATGGTCTCCCTGCTTACCGTCTTGCCGGTGATCGTGCTGATGGTCCTCTTCTTTCGGTTCATTTTCGGATATTTTCTCCGAAACAGCGAGCGGCAGGCAGACCTTTATGCCATGGAGCTGATCGGGGACCCTCAGCCTCTGATTTCATCGCTTGAAAAAATCGCATTCCGGAGCGGCAGAATAGAAGACCTTCCTAGCTGGCATCACTACAGCATCAGGCAAAGAGTGCAGTGCCTAACCGAGGCGTCCCAAAACCGGGGACTCATCCGCAGACACAATCTGAAGCTCTATGGCTCTGTTCTCGTCTTTGTAGCGGCGATATCGGGTCTTCTCTTCCTTAATTGGAGAGCGAACGAAGGGGGGCTGGCCAGTGACCTGCGATCTGAAGTCCGACTTCGAATTCTTGAGCAGGGCATTTCGCAGGAACCCGGCAATACGGAATACCTTGCCGCATACGGAGGGCTTCTTTACGAGAAAGGCAGACTGTCTGAGGCCGAATCAGTCCTGAGGGCCGCCCTCGCGCATGACCCCGAAAACCCGTCTGTTCTGAACAACTTGGCCTGGCTTTACGCAACCGGCCCCTCTCCTTTCCGCAACCCGAAAGACGCTCTGGATCTGGCGCTGAAGGCGGCCGCCCTGAGCCCGGAGCCGGTCGTCCTGGATACTTTGGCGGAGGCATACTATATAAACGGCCGGTACGCTGATGCGGTCTCAACGATCGACGAAGCGATATCGGAGGACGGGCCTCAGCAAAGTTATTTTCTAAAGCAGAAGGAGAAGTTCGAAAGAGCGTTGAGAGGCGAAATTCGAAGCTCATGAGAATGCGTCGTCCGACCTTCGGTATCTGCTGGCGGTAAAATCTGTCGGAAAGGATTGTCAATGTAAAGCGAATAGATATAATGGCGCAGGCCGAACGGGCGACGGACCTGGAATAACTACTTTTTCCAGAAACTCTCTTTCAAAAAATATTGAAGGACTTGAATCATGCATCTTCGAAAAAGATGTGCAGTTACCGGCGGAGCCGGTTTTTTGGGATCTCATCTGTGCGAACGGCTCCTCAAGGACGAGCAGGACGTGCTCTGCATAGACAATCTCTACACGGGCAGCAAAACGAACATCGTGGACCTTTTGGGCAACCCTTATTTTGAACTCATGAGGCACGATATAACCTATCCTGTATATATCGAGGTTGACGAGATCTACAACCTTGCCTGTCCGGCCTCCCCGATACACTATCAGAACGATCCGGTTCAGACTACGAAAGTCAACGTGCACGGATCAATCAATATGCTTGGGCTTGCTAAGCGTCTGAAGATAAAGATCATGCAGGCCTCCACCTCCGAGGTTTACGGCAACCCCTTCGAACATCCGCAAAAGGAGACTTACTGGGGGAACGTGAACCCTATTGGACCGCGATCCTGCTACGATGAGGGCAAGCGGTGCGCGGAGACCCTTTTCTTCGACTATTACAGGCAGCATAAGCTGGACATCAAGGTTGCGCGGATTTTCAACACTTATGGCCCTAGAATGCACCCTAACGACGGCCGGGTGGTCTCCAATTTCATTGTGCAGGCCATCACCGGACAGCCGATAACCATTTACGGCGATGGCAAGCAGACCCGTTCTTTCTGCTACGTCGACGACCTCATAGAGGGTTTCGTCAGGCTGATGCAAACTCCCAAAGGCTTTACGGGCCCTGTGAATCTCGGAAATCCCGTCGAGTTCACCATCCTCGAGCTTGCGGATATGGTGATCGAAATGACCGGCTCAAAATCCGAACTGATCAAAAAGCCTCTCCCGCAGGATGATCCCGTCATGCGAAAACCCGACATTACGATCGCGAAGGAAAAGCTCGGCTGGCAGCCTCAAATACCGCTGAGGGAGGGGTTGAAAAAAACTATCGACTACTTTGAAGACCTGCTCCGGACGGAGGGGACTGGGATTCTTGCCACAAACGGTGCTGCTTGATCGAAGGATCAAGCTGGACAAGGGATGATCAAAATCGAAACCGGTATCAGAGACCTCAGAGAAAAGCTGTGGCGAGCGAAACACGTTGCCGTCCTCACCGGAGCGGGGATTTCAGCCGAATCGGGCGTTCCCACCTTTCGCGGAGAGGGCGGTCTCTGGAAGCAGTTTCGTGCGGTTGACCTGGCCACCCCGGAAGCTTTCTCGCGGGACCCCAAACTGGTATGGGAATTCTATAACTGGCGAAGGGAACTGATCGCCCCGCTCAGTCCAAATCCCGGACATTTCGCCCTGATGGAAATAGAGAGCCGAATTCAGCGCTTTACACTTATAACGCAAAATATCGATGGGCTGCATCAGAAGGCCGGGAGCCGCAACATTGTCGAACTGCACGGCAATTTGTGGAAGGTGAGGTGTACAGGCTGCAAAACGGTCATCGAGGATCGACGGATACCTCTCCCCGAACTGCCGGCCTGCGTATCTTGCGGTTCTCTTCTACGGCCCCATGTGGTCTGGTTTGGCGAGATGCTCGATTCCCTGGTGTTGGACTCGGCGTATGAGGCAATCGCCGATTGCGACCTTATGATGGTGATAGGGACCTCCGGGACCGTCCAGCCCGCTGCGTCAATGGGGGTGCAGGCAAAACGAAACGGCGCTGCAGTGGCTGAAATCAACCTGGAGCCTACCCCCTATTCTGATCTCTATAATATCTCGATTTCGGGCAAATCGGGAGAGATATTGCCTCAGTTGCTCTGAAGACAGGAGAAACGGCAGGTTTCCCGCAAAAGTGTAGGAAACGGGTGCACCACCCCGGGAATGACCTGCCTTTCGATCCGGCGCATCAGCCTACCTGGTCAACCCCGCGATTTCCTTTATGGCTCCCTCGATCTTGCTCAAAGCTCCAATTCGTTCCCGTGCCTTCTCCAGGAAGGGCAGGGCTTCGGGATTTTTGTGCCTTGACAGGGCCTCACTGGCCCAGGCCACTACGTAGCGGTTTTCGTGCTCTGTAAATTTCGCCAGGACGTCGAATGATTCCTTGCATGCTACATTTCCAAGGACGTTCAGAAGTCCGACTTTGAGTTCATCGAAAGCCGGGTTTTCCACCAGGACGAGCGAAATGACCGGAATCGCCCGCTCGCCGGTCTGTTCCAGGCAGGCGAGCGATTTTTGCGAAAAATAGGGATAACGGAACATGGAAAGCTCCGCCAGCAGGCGGAGACAGTCATCCGTGCTCCATGCATGGAGCAGCTCGGGAACAAACAGGCTGGCCCAGGTGAAATTGTAGGTAATCGGCAGAAGCAATGGAATAGCCCCCGGACCTTCCGATTGAAGCCTTTCGAGAACAGGGGCAAACGCCAGTCTTCTTGCTTCGAATCCTTCTTCCTGCTTTGCCGGGAAACGCTTCAGATCGTTTGCCGCATTGAGCTTTTCAACTAGTTTGGCGGTTTCCGAACCGGGCTGAGCCGGGTAGAGTTCCTTCCATGTGCGGGCGCGTTGGGCCACCCAGAATTTTTCCAGCCAAGTGGAGGGTGAGTAGAAATGAACGTGCCTGTCATGGTCAGACCCTTCTCGCTTGTGGTAGCCGTTTTCCTGGAAAAAGAGTTTTTCCTCTACCGAGGTCTGCCATCTTTTGCGAGCGATCCGGAATGCAGCGTCATAGTCACCGAGGGCAAAGCTGGCATTTAATAGAATATCGTGAAATCTATCGTCTTCCGGGTAGGTCTCCAGATGTTTTCCGGCATACTGGCCCGCCCGTGCGTATTCGAGCGAAAATATGAGTTCAAAGCCCTTGCGGACGTCCTTCTCAAGTTTTTCACGAGCTCTTGCCCGCTCCTCCATTTGCTGCAACTGTTCTTTGGGTATCAGCTTGCGGGCCTCTTCATGCCCCGGCAGGCAGCACTTCTTGTATTTTTTGCCGGAGCCGCAGGGGCAGGGGGCGTTTCGATCTGTTTTGGACGCGCTGAAGGCGTCGGCCAGCACGGCCTCACGCCGGGAAGTCTGGTAGGTGCTCAGCATTTTTTCGAGCTGTTTTTTGCTGATACCGTATTTAAGGCAAATTTGGTCGGGGTCGCCTCCCTGGATCAGCTCGTGTACAGGTTGCAGGGGATTTAACAGGCCTTGTCGGTTCTCTTCCATTAAATGGTTACCTTTCAATTTGGCGCTCGTGATTCTGCCCGCATGGACGCGGTAATCCTTAACAGTTTATACCCGATAAGTCAAAAGGACCCGATTGTTTCTGATGAAAATCGGTTCATTCGCGCCCCCTCTGCTTGACGTGAGACACAAAAATGGGATAATCTCATTCAGGACGAATTGCGACCGGAGGATTGTGGCTTGACCGGAGAGGACAAAATATTCTCTTACGAGAACACCGAGGGGCTTTCCGCCAGCCTGGAAGACTATCTTGAAGTCATCTTCCATCTGGAGCAGTCCAACCGGGTTGCAAGGGCAAAGGATATCGCCGATCAGATGAACGTTCAGCGCGCCTCGGTAACAGGCGCTCTTAAAGCCCTGGCGGGACGGGGTCTTATAAATTATAGTCCGTACAGCTATATCACTCTTACAACTACCGGACGCGACATAGCGCGGGACGTGATCCGCCGCCACAGAGCGCTCAAAGAGTTTTTTATTAATACTCTTCAGCTCAGCCCGGAAGACGCTGAGGCAAATGCATGCCGCATAGAGCACGCCATTGATCCGACGGCTGTCGAGCGCCTTGTGCGATTCCTCGAATTCATGAGACTCTGCCCCAGGACAGGCACGGACTGGTACGACGCTTTCGCCCGGTTCTGTAAGCTCGGCCTGCGGACATCGGACTGCCAGGCATGTTTGAAACTCTGCGCTGAGCGGCTGGAAATGGAGCGCTCCGCGAAGCATGCGGACTAGGAGCAAGACGCGAGAGGCGGGGAGCGAGGAGCAAGATGCGACCTGCTGTCGAAATGATCTTGAAGCCAAACATCCAATTTCCGATTCCTGAGACAAGCCGGGAGATTAATGGGACTTAAGCCAAGAATCCTTATAGCTGATGACGAACCTCTCACGCTTGAACTCATCGTCGAGCGGCTCCAGGCCGAAGGATACGAGGTGGAGGTCGTATCAGGCGGCCGCGACGCTATTGAGGCATCCAAGAAGAGCAGCTTCACAGTGGTCCTTACCGACCTCTCGATGCCGGACATGAGCGGGATGCAAGTCTTGGAGCACTTTGCCAAGCATTCCCCTGAAACGCTGGTGATCGTTCTTACCGGATTTGGAACCATCGAGACAGCGGTCGAAGCTATGAGGCGCGGCGCCTACGATTACCTGTCAAAGCCCGCAAACCTGGACGAGATCGTCCTGACGTTGAAAAGGGCCATCGAGCATAAAGACCTCAGAGAAGAAAACGTTGCCCTTCGCTCTCAGATCATGGAACAACACCGCATCGAACGACTTATTGGCCAAAGTGCGCCGATGCACCAGCTCTATCGCATAATAAAGCGTGTCGCCAAAACCGACTCAACTGTGCTTGTAACGGGCGAGAGCGGGACGGGCAAAGAACTTATAGCAAACGCCATCCATTACCAGAGTACACGCAGGGACATGCCTTTCGTGCCGATCAACTGCGGCGCCATCCCGGAAGAACTCCTGGAAAGCGAGCTTTTTGGCCACGAGAAAGGCGCGTTCACGGGAGCTTTCAAAGAAAGGCGGGGCCGGTTCGAACTCGCCAACAAGGGCACAGTCTTTTTGGATGAAATTGGGGAGATGAGCCCAAAGCTCCAGGTCAAACTTCTTCGCTTCATTCAGGAGATGAAATTCCAAAGGGTAGGCGGATCAAGGACCGTTGAAGTCGACGTCCGCATCCTGGCCGCAACCAATAAGGATCTGGAACGTGCGGTCGCAGAAAATGAATTTCGGGAGGATCTGTTCTACCGGCTGAACGTGATCCCTATCCATGTCCCCCCGCTGAGAGAGCGTGAGGGCGATATTGCGATTCTGATCCATCATTTTCTCAAGCAGCATTGCTTGAAGAAGACTATCCCTCAGAAGCAGATGTCGGCGGCGGCCATCGAGAGCCTCGAGCAATACGAGTGGCCCGGCAACGTTCGAGAGCTTCAAAATGTCATCGAACGCCTGGTTATCCTAACGGATACTGATGAAATTCAGCTCCATGATCTGCCGAAAAGAATGCAGGTTGCACAGCCGATCGAGGCAAGACACACAGACCTGGGTGTGGACGGGATAAATCTGAAGGAAACGCTCGACGACCTGGAAAACCGGCTGATCCTGGATGCGCTGCAAAGGGCTGGCGGAGTAAAGAACAAGGCCGCCAAGCTGCTGGGGCTGAACAGGACAACACTGATAGAAAAGATGAAAAAGAAACAGATAGATTTTCCGTCAAGCGCTGTTCTTTGAAGTTGAGTAACGCCGCCACTCCGGAAAACAAGCACCATTCACTACGCTGCAAGAATCACTATTTTCCGTCCCTTGATGCGTGTAGGAGGGGCTAAGCGGCAGCGAAGCCCGCCGCAACTTTCCTGCAGAGAATTAGCTCCAGTTTTGTCTTTAGTCTGTTGTATTCCTGTGAATCCTGTTAAAGTTCTTTTTTGAAGCAGCCCACCGAAACTTTTCTGAGAGCAATCCGTTTCGCCTTTGGCACCTCTCTGTGCTCTCTCAAGATCAACGCGGCCCTGCGAACGGACCGCCGGATTTTTGGAGTTGTCGATCGTCTCTGTGGTGGAGCCTTTTCGAGACAGAACCTGCAAAGAAAAACCCGGAAAAACAATCTTTGGCAATTTATCAGCCCACAAAAAAAGGCGCGTGGTTCGATGTGAAAAACGGCGGGTCTTTTGCTAGAATCCGGGCGATTGCGGGTTGCCTTTTGAATTCCCTGTCCAGAAACCGCCTGACTTTCGCTCTGTCCCAGCCCTTCGGGTGAGAAAAGCCGGTGTAGAGGGACAGGTCTCCTTCGTAGTGCGGAGAAGTTGCGAACTTCACTGCGTCCGGGCTGTTGACAGGCATGTTGAAAATCGCAAGATTCAGAAAATCGATAAACGGGCTGTGGCGGAGAGTGAAATCGAGCGTGTTGCGGGCTTCGTCTTCGGATTCGGAGGGGGTCCCGAAAAGAAGGTATACGTATGTCCCTATTCCTGCCTTCTTGAGCGAGGCCAGTGCTCCGGACGCGACGGCAAGGTCGATCCCCTTGCCCTCGGAGTCGATAACGCCCTGATCGCCGGACTCAAGACCGAGCTTCAACATAACGCACCCACTCAGTTTGAGCGCTCGGCAAAAATCTTCGTCGGCAAGCATTTTTGTCACGCGAACGAACCCGTACCAGGGCACACCCGGGGGGCTTTCCGCGAGTTTTCTTAAAAGAGCCGGACTTACCGCGCTATCGAGAAAATGTATCAGCGCCGAGTCATGTCCGGAGCACAATTCTCTTGCGTCCCTGGTGGCGGCTTCGGGCGATACCGGCTCGTAGCGCACTCCTTCCGCTTTTTCGGGACAGAACGCGCAGCGGTTCCAGTAGCATCCGCTGGATGCGCTGTAGGGGAGAATCGGGCCGGGCGCAAAGTAATCGGACATCGGAAACGGATCATATGAAAAACGCGGCCGCAGGTTGCCTTTATGCACTCCGGCAAGGTCTAGGAGCGCCTTCTCCCCCGGCCCATCCACAATCTGGTCCACAAGTCCCGCGAAGGGGTTCGCCCAGCCCGGCCTGCGAACCCATGAGGTAATCAGGCTGCCTCCGAGCACGATACGAACATGTGCGAATCGCGCCCTGATAAAACCGATAATCGAAAACGCCGTCAGCGCCTGACTCAGGAAGTTCAGGGAGACCCCGACCACATCCGGCGAGTGAAGTTCCACGGCAAGGGAAATTCGCTTTGAAAAGTATTCGTGGAAAGGATTCTTTTCATATTCTTCCGCCGCCCTGAACAGGTCCGTGGCGCGCGCCGCAGAAAGCTCGATATCTTGGTAGTTGCAAAGACTGAGCCGCACGGGGCCGCCGCTTTGTGTCGACTTCTCGATCAACCGGTTTAAATCCGAGACGGCGCGCTTGTATCGCTGGAGATCGCAGTAACCCCGTACGCTGCGGACAAACTCGAGATTGGCCGCCCGGTTTCGAACGGCCCGCCTGGTCCAACTGTCAGAATCAGCCGGACTCCTTGCGAGCAGATGAAGTATTCCCTCTAAGTTGGCGTCGATTATCGAGCATTTCACCCCCGCAGCTTCCAACGTTCCGTAAAGCCTCGCAATACCGGGCGGCGGTTCGGATGGTTTAACCAGGGGAGGGTTTATCAAAAGAATCATTGATGAGGCTTCTTCCAGTCTTTCGTTAATTCTTGCGCGCGCGAAACTTCCTCATCTGCCATGAGGGTACGTCACAAAACACTCCTGATTATGACAATATAAAAAATTTTTCGCAATCGACTTGATCTCGCAACTCCTGACACGGCAGGATCGTGTTCTTCCGCAAACACCGCATCAGGCGCCGGCCGCGCGCCTCTGGCGCATCGGCTGGCGTTGGGTTTGGATCCGAGAGACCAAATGAGCAGCACGCGAACCAGGTCGACGTGCCCGACCTGGAACGTGCTGCCTCCACGTACTTTACCACGAAGATCAGCCTCCTTAACAAAAGAAATGCAGGCCGGGTGCAGTTAAGCGAAGCAACACCCGGCAAATTGCTGCCTATACCGTTCAAACCTTGACGACTCTGAAGAACGAATGTCAGGGGCTTGTCACTTAGTGGTATAGATAATAATTCCGGTTACTTATTCGCTTAACGCACGGTGGGGGAGCACGGCGGGGTCGCCGAACCGCATCCACCCAACCCGCCCGGCCGAGCCGGTAAATTACTGGGGCGCTGTGAAGATTCGCAACTATATATATGAAAACGTGCATTCAGCGCCGGTAAATTGACAGGAATTCCTGACGGCGCCATGTTCCAGCAGTCGCATTAGCTCGGGTCTGCAGATCGTTCATTGCCTGGCCTGGCTCGTAAGCTTGAAATCCTGCACTTTTGTCCCATTGACGGGTATCAGAGTCCCTCCAGGCAGGAAGGAAGCCAATTCGGAGAATTTTTCCTTGTCAGGAATTGTTTTTCAATTCAGTTCCGCCGCCGTGGTACGCTGCTTGCACCACTTGCTGCCAAAGGCTTGTTCTTCTTATATCCGGTATCCGCCAATAGGCTTCACCACCCAGTTTGGAGTTAAGAAAATGGAAGCAAACGGTACAAAATCCGTAAGGCACCATCTCCGAGAAGTGAGGGATGGGAAAAGGCGTTTCGAGAATGCATACCAGGGGGTGGCCCGGATGATCCTGAACGAACCGGCCGCCATCGAGAAGGTGCTGGTCAACGGCAGGACCACGTTTGATTTCCGGATCTTCAGGATCAGCGCCAAACACGTCGTCGGGATGTACGATGAGGTGAATAGTTTTGTGTCCTTTATAAAGGATGCGGCTGAGGGGGGATCGTCGCGGGAGATGGCCTTCGTGCTGGTGGGAGAGCCGGGAAACGGCAAAACCTTCTTCGTCGACAACCTGTGCGCCCTCTACAGGCAGTTTCTGGCTAGCCCGGAAAACCGAAAATATACGTTCAATTATGTGCATCTGGACAAACTCGGAGGTTACGGCAAGATAGAGACCATCCAGTCGCAGACCTTCGAAGATCCGGTGATCCTGGCCATGAACCTGTTCGAGTCGCGGGATGAGGGCAAAGAGTTTCTAGCCGAGCTGGGGGATTTCTCGGATCAGCAGATAGACTCGCTCTACCGCAGCTACAGGCCTCTTGGCGCCTGCAGCGACTATATTGTCAACGACATCAGGAACTACTGCCAGGGCGACCGGGAAAAGCTTTTGAGCTTCTTCGAGGTCGTTCCTGTGCCTCTTAGCGAGAGCATGGGGACCGTGACCGGGAAGTACTCGGCCAAAGACAAGATAACCTCCTCGGCCGTGGACCTTCTGGGAGAAGAATCGATCCAGCGGCTCCTGCACATAGCGGACGCAAACAATCCTTTACGGTTCGATCTCAGACGAGGAGCGCTGGCGCGTGTGGCGGGCGGGGGAATCCATTTCAGCGACGAAATATTCAAGAACAAAAAGGATCTCGTGCAGGTCTACCTTGGGGTCATACAGAACCGCAACATCGAAATCGACGGGTTCCGGTGGCCCATCGACACGCTCATTATCGCCACGAGCAACAACTCCGAGTTCAACCGGTTTTTGGCCGAAAAGGAAGAAGCGCCAATCGTGGATCGCTGCCGCATCTGCTACGTGGCTCATAATACGGACTACCGGCTCCAGGAACAACTGACCATCTACGCCATCGGAAACGAGGCCAAGACCACGCTGACTAAGGAGCGGCTGCACCAGGACCCCAATCTCAACTACGCGGCGTCCGTGGCGGCGGTGCTGACCAGGCTTCCCAGGTCCGAAAAGCTTACCGCCATCGAAATGATGAAACTGTCGGCCGGGGAGGTCGCAGGGGAAAAGGGCATCAAGACTCTGGCGGAGGTCATCGACACGCTCAACCATGAACCCGACATCACCAAGAGGTTCGGTCAGAAGGGGCTCGGCCAGAGAAACCTGGGCCGGGCAATACAGCTCCAGATGGAGACCTCGGAGACCAACGAAGGACAGTGCATGTTCGCCTACGACATCTTCAAGTCGTTGGGCCGAATCGTCCTGGACTATGTGCCCGAGGCCAATGAAAGGGCCAAGTACCTCGAAGACCTCAAGATTGCCAGGGGACTCTACCGCGAAAGAATCATGACCGAGATGTTCAACGCCTATATGGACGAGCCGCACGCCATCCGCAAGGACGTGATGGACTACGTGAACATGATCATAGGCATCGACGCGGAAAACCTCGGGCCGGACAAGATGTGGAAATACAAAAACCCGCAGACCGGCGAACTCAAGGCACTGAAGATCGATGAGCGCTACATTCAAAGCGTCGAAGACAGACTCGGCCTCAAAAGCAGGGAACAGCGCGAGTCGTTCCGTACCACTATAAGGAAAATCTACGGGCAGAAGATGTCGACCGACCGGGACTACGACTTCATGGACAATCTCGAACTCGTCAAAGCCGTGACGGACGTGAGACTCAAATCGGACATAGCGGGAGCGGGCAGCCTCATCGGGGCGCTGGCAAACCGCACCAACGAGGAAAACCAGAAGCTCTACGACCGGATACTCAACACGATGCTGAACAAGCTCGGCTACTGCTTGACCTGTGCGCAAAAGACTGTGGAATACTTCTGTACGAAAAACGACGAAAACTGAGCAGTGAGCAGTGAATAGTGAATAGGAAGAGTTTTGAGTCGCGGATTTCGGGTTACTAAAAACTGATAACTAAAAACTAAAAACTAAAAACTCTTAAAGAGAGACTATGGAAAAGGACATCCGGGAGACGGAAGGTCAGGCCCACGGAAATCCGCCGCGGGAAGAGAGCGGGGCCAAGTCGCTTTCATGCATGGCCGGGGAGTCCATCTACGGCCGGGGCGACATGGTTTTTCTCCAGGGCGCGGCTATGCCGGGGAGCAACTACGTCTATAGCCTCAGCGCGATCGACGACCTGCTGGAGCGGGACAAGCTGCGGGAAAAAGACGGCTTTCCGCGTAAGATCCGCATTGGAAAGCTGGTCAAGCCCGGCCGCGGCGGCAAGGGTAAGATCATCCTGGTGCCCACCACGGTGGAGGAAAAATTCATTCACGACGTGCGGCGCAGCGAACCGGGAGGTGAAGGGGGATCGTCGGGCGGAACGGGCGAAGGCCAGGAAGGCGAAGTCATCGGAGAGGAACCCGTTCACGGCACTGAAAGCGCTGGGACCGGCGCAGGTCAGGGGGACGGGACCGAGCATGAAATAGAATCCAGCGCTTACGACCTCGGGCGCATACTCAGCGAAAAATTCGAACTGCCCGAACTCAAAGACAAGGGGAAAAAGCGGTCGTTGACCCGCTACACCTACGACCTCACCGACATGCACAAGGGGGTGGGGCAGTTTTTGGACAAAAAAGCCACGCTTCGAAAGATCATCGAAACCAATATCGGTCTCAACAGAATAAGTTCGTGGGAAGATGTCGACCCAACCGGGCTGATGGTCGCCCCGCGTGACAAAGTCTACCGCATCCTCTCCAGGGAAAAGGACTACGACTCACAGGCCATGGTTTTTTTCCTCCGGGATTACTCCGGCTCCATGGCGGGCAAGCCCACCGAATTGGTCGTCACCCAACATATCCTGATCTATAGCTGGCTCCTCTACCAGTACGAGAAGCGGGTCGAAACGCGGTTCATCCTGCACGATACGGACGCAAAGGAAGTCCCTGATTTCTACACCTACTACAGCTCAAATGTCGCGGGCGGCACGCGAGTCGCATCCGCTTACCGGCTGGTCAATGAAATCGTCGAGGCCGAAAGTCTCGCCGGCGACTACAACATATACGTCTTGCAGGGCACGGACGGCGACGACTGGGACTCGGATGGAAGGCAGACCATACCGGAGATACAAAAGACCCTTGAGTTCACCAACAGGGTCGGAATCACCATCGCTGCGGAGCAGTCAGGAGAAACGGTTGTGGAGAGATACATGGCGAACTCCCGCCTGCTCGAAGAATACCCGAGGCACATCCGCATGGATTCGGTCGGCGAAGACGCGACTGAGGTACGTCTCATAGAGGGTATGAAAAAGTTGCTCTCCTGAATTAGTCCGCTTGGTTCTATCGCCACGCGAGGAGCAGTGAACAGTGAGCAGTGAACAGAAAAGAGCAAATGCGGTGGACAGGGTCTGTAGCTGGCGGACGCGGTATTTTGCAGCTCACTGTTCACTGTTCACTGCTCACTGCCCTTCAGGTTTTTGGGGACGGCAATGGAACTGATCGATCAACATACCAAACGGATCATGGAAGGGTGCAAGGAGCGGGCCCGGGAAGCCGGGCTGCGGTTCCACGACGAGACGCTCGAATACATCGTGACCAACAGGGACCTGCTCGAACTGAGCCCCAAAAACATGATTCCCTCGCTCTACGACTACTGGGTCCACGATGTCCAAGTCCTCAGGGAAAAGGGAAGATACGACCTCTATCCCAATAATCCTTACGAGACCGTGATAAACACCAGTCCGGCTATCTCGTTTTACAACGACAACAACCCTGACTGGCTCAACGTCATGATCTTCTATCACGTGCTCGCCCATATCGATTTCTTTCAGAACAACATGTTCTTCGAGCACACCTGGGACCGGGATTTCGCCGGCCAGGCCCTCTCGGACAAGTCCACCATCGCCATGCTCCGCTCGGAGAAGGGGCGCTGGCTGGACTACGTGGTCGAGTTCAGCCGCAGCATCGATAACCTGGTGGGTTTCTACGGCGAGATGTTCGATTCGAGCCGGCCAGGTGAGATGAAGACCTCCATGCGGCTCGACTTCTACTTCGACGTATTTCTGCAAACCATCCGGAACGTGAGCCTCACCGAATACCTCAAAGAGGTTGACCGCTACAACGAGGTGATAAGGCAATACGGCGACATGGCGGAAGCCGTCTTTTTTTCGCACGTGGCCAAGCGCTATCCCGAGTTCGACGCGCTCTTCGCGGGGCGGAAAAAACAGGGAAACCGTGGCGCGAGGGACCTGCTGCAGTACGTGCAGGAAAACTCGGCATTCCTGCGCAGGGACGAAAACCGCTGGATGGAGTCCGTCATGCAGATCGTGCGAAAGACCTCCCTGTTTTTCCAGCCCCAGATCAGGACCAAGATTCTCAACGAAGGCTGGGCAAGTTACTGGCATGAGAAGCTGTT
Organism: uncultured delta proteobacterium; assembly: GCA_963741035.1. GTDB lineage: Bacteria > Desulfobacterota > Syntrophobacteria > Syntrophobacterales > Syntrophobacteraceae > SbD1. The sequence goes on along the minus strand of CAVUGX010000033.1, from coordinate 43,573 downwards.
TCTCAAAGACGACAGGATAAAGGGCAACGAGGTGGGGTTTGCGCGCATAAACGCCCTGGTAACCGCGCTGCCGCGGGTGGGGATCAACCCGTATGCACTGGGCATGAGGCTATTTGACCATATCGAGCAGATGGCCGAAAAGGGGAAGCTCTCCAACGACTTCCAAAGAATCCAAAACGCGCGGCATAGGCAGGATTTCGATGCAAAAACCGGCTCGGGCCCGGACCACGTGTTTAAAGTCCGGCAGGAGTTCAACGACTTCCTGTTCATCAATACCTTCACCGACCAGGATTTCGTGGACCGGCACGAGCTTTTCGTAGTCGGCAAACGCTTGAACAGTGCCAAGAGGGTGTGGGAATACTTCGTTGAGAGCAGGAGCGCTGAAAAATACAGGCAGATGCTGCTCGATTCGCTCTATCACCCTCCTTTTATCGAGGTCGACGAGGTGCGGACGGACGAGAGCTGCATCTATCTCAAACACCATTTCGAGGGTAAGCAGCTTGTGCCGGAATTCGTTCCCAATACCATGCTGGGGATCGAATACCTGTGGGGTGGGGAGGTCAAGCTCGAGACTACAGAGCTTGTCGAAGACAGCGCGGAGTCCAGGACCAACGGGTACAGCATGCCCTATGCCGAGACCGGCGAACAACCTGCTGAACGAAGGGTCCTCTACACCATGAAGGACAGAAAGATTTCAAAGGAGGCCCTGTAATGGATGTGGCGGCCTTGATAAATAGAGACTCCTCCTTAACGAAGTTGTGCTGCAAGATAAAGGAGCGCGAGCAGCGCTCGCCGCTCGCCTTCCACGAATTCACGGACCTTTTGGGCAAGTCGCCCAGGCTGGTTTTTCGCAATATCTTCCAGATGTTCTATGACATGATGCACAGCTATGTGGGCGAGGGTATAAACGAATATCCCGAAGATCCCGAATCCATCGACTTCGTATACTACGACACGAGCCGCCTGTTCGTGGAGGGGACGGACCACCCATTCTTTGCCGACAGGCTCTTCGCAAACCGGCTGATAAGCCACGTCAACACATTCCGCAGGGGAATCCGGCAAAACAGGATATACATCCTGGAGGGACCGCACGGGTGCGGAAAGAGTACATTCCTGAACAATCTGCTCATGAAGTTCGAGCAATACTCCAGAACGGACGAAGGAGCGAGCTGGGAGATCGTCTGGCGCCTGAATCGAAAGGATCTGGGAGGCGGCGCTTCGGACGCAGGCCACCTCTTTTCCCAGCTCCGGAGCCTGGCGGAGAATTCCAGCCTGGGCGAACTTCCTGACGTGAAGGAAAGCATCTTCGCACAGACGGGTAAGGAGTATCTCGAGGTTCCATGCCCCAGCCACGATAATCCTTTCCTGTTGATTCCGAAGGCATGCCGCAGGGACTTCTTCAACGAGTTGATAGCCGATGAGCATTTCAAGCGCAAACTTTTCAAGGAAAAACAATACGAATGGGTCTTCAAGGACAATCCGTGCACCATCTGCACCTCGCTCTACCAGACGCTTCTCGATACGCTCGATTCGCCTTCGAAGGTCTACGACATGGTCTTTGCCCGCAGATACCTCTTCGACAGGAGGCTGGGAGAGGGAATCAGCGTATTTAACCCGGGCGACAGGATATCGAAAACCCACGTACTGTCCAACCAACTGCTTCAGAGTCAGTTGAACGCCCTGCTGCGCGACAGCAACAGGGTCCCCTACATTTACTCGCGCTACGCAAAAACCAATAACGGCATATATGCTTTGATGGACATCAAGTCCAACAATACGGAAAGGTTCGCGAACCTGCACGGGATCATCAGCGAGGGGGTCCATAAAGTCGAAGATATAGAGGAAGACGTCAACTCGCTTTTCCTTGCTCTCATGAACCCGGAAGACAAGCAGAATATCTCGGACACTCAGTCTTTTTCAGACCGCATCACGAACATAAAGATCCCCTACGTGCTCGACTACAACACGGAGGTGAAAATATACAGGAACATCTTCGGAGACCATATCCAGCGCTATTTCCTCCCGAGGGTCCTCGACAATCTGGCAAAAGTCATCATATCCTCCCGGCTCAACCCCAGGTCCGCGGGCCTGGAAGAGTGGATATCAGATCCGGGCAAGTACCGGCTCTACTGCGACCGGAATCTGCTCCTGCTCAAGATGGACATCTACACGGGCCTCATCCCCTCGTGGCTCTCCGACGAGGACAGGAAAAGCTTCACCGCGAAGAGGCGCAGGGGCATAATCGCGGAGTCGGAGACAGAAGGCGATAAAGGCTTTACCGGAAGGGACTCGATCAAGATCTTCAGCGAATTCTACTCCGCGTATGCCAAGAAGAACAAGATTATCACCATGGCCATGGTATGCGGCTTTTTCAACAAGTTCCGCAACGGCTCGGCGGGACTCATACCGGACGGCTTCCTCGATTCTCTCGTGTGTCAGTACAATTACACCGTGCTCCAGGAGGTAAAGGAAGCGCTCTATTATTACAACGAAGACAATATCTCCAGGGAGATCCAAAACTACCTGTTCGCCGTAAATTTCGAATCCGGGCGTACGGAAAAATGTATTTTCACAGGGGAAGAGATCGAGATTACGGAAGAATTCTTTGAAGCCGTCGAGCGCCGCATTCTCGGGGAGGACTCCACGGCCGTCCAGCGCCGCAATTTTCGCGAAGAAGTCCAAAACCAGTATGCATCCAGCACCCTGACCCAGGAGATGATGGTCGACGGCAAAAAGATATGCGAGACGCAGCTCTACCAGTCGCTCTACAACAGGTACATCCACAATCTGAAGGAAAACGTGCTCGATCCCTTCCTGAAAAACGACAATTTCAGAAACGCTATAAAGGACTACCACAAGGAGGGCTTCAAATCGTACGATAAGCGCATTCGCGAAGACGTCACCCAGCTCATGGGCAATCTCAACACCAAATACGGCTACACCGAGCAGGGCGCAAAAGAGGTGTGTATCTACGTCATTGATAACGGCTTGGCGGATGCCTTTTCCAGAAGATAACCGGGGGCAGAAAAGCATTGCATGTTTTCTGCGTTCTCTAAAGATCGACCCTGGCCTTTCGAAGAGGGCCACCGGGTTTTTGGAATTGTCGAACGTCTCTGTGGTGAATCGCTTTTCGGCGTGCGGGCATAAGATCATATCCGGGTAACATAGTCGGCCAGAACCGGATCGAGCAGGAGCTTTTTGGCGAATTTCGCATACTTGGCTACTATCGCCCGGACAGCGAGCTTCATGGCATAGGGTCTGACCGGCTTTTCCAGAAGATAGGTGATGTCCGAGGAGATGCACACATCTACCACCTCGTTACTGGCGTTCCCGGTCATGATGATCGTGTCCTGGGGAGCAAAGGGGAATGCGGCCTGGACGGATTTTAAGAAGTTGAAGCAGGTCTTTTCACCCAGGAAGACGTCCAGTATAAATATGGCGACGCCTGTCTGGCGGTTTTGGCAGAAGCGCGACGCTTCGTCCGGATCGGTGAATACGAATACCTCGCCCCACGTGTAAAACGACCTCACAAGCTCGGCGGTAAATTCGCATACCGCCTGGTCGTCATCGACGATTATTACCGGTAAGCCGCCCATCATGAGTCCTTCCTGGTTCAGAAGTCTACCTCGTCGGCCGATAAGCAGATAGTTGCCGGAAATTCGTCCATCCAGGTTAAAAGATCGCATGTGCGGGACGATTGCCCGCGGGAAAACTGTCTCTGTCAGCAAAGGTAATCCGTATATCCGCTTTTGGCAACTTTGGGATAATGGCTGAATTCGATCGGATTGATTCCCCCATGGATAAGATACGGTGACTTATCCAAAAAAATCTTGACCACATTGAGCTTGCCTGCTAAAGCTTTCAGTGTATTAGGCGGTGGAGTCCGCCGTGATTGCCTCCTGGGCCGATGACTCCTGCAAATTTGGTTAACTCAGATGCAGGGAATCAGAAAAGGAGGTGATTGCATTATGGCGGAAACAACGCTCTTTTTACCCGCTCCAGCTCTCGTGCCATTCTTCTCCGGAACGCCATCCTGGTGGCTACCCCTGTCAAGCATTCCCGAAAAGGCCTTGCAAAGATGCGCAGCTCTTTGTGCTTGCTCAGGTCCGCCCTGCGCCCCTGCCATAACATTGATAGACCCGCGGAGATTAGCTTATGGTAAATAAAATCGTTTTTAATTTGATCCAGGTTCTGGTCGTTATGGCGTTTGCCCCCCTGGTCAAGGGGACCCTCACCTGCCTCAAGGAGAAAATCCAGTCGAAGCAGGGACCAAGCATTTTCCAGCCCTATCGTGATATCTGGAAACTTTTCCACAAGGATGAAGTGGTTTCCGTGGAGAGTTCGTGGATATTCCGTTTCACTCCTTACATCGTCTTCGTCACGCCGATCTTCGTCGCCTTGCTGATCCCGGTACTCACGGGCTACCCTCTATTTTTTGCCTTCATGGGGGATATGCTCGGCGGCGGGTTCATCCTGGCCCTGGGCGGTTTCTTCGCCAGTCTGGCCGCAATCGATACGGGAAATCCTTACGGTCCCATGGGGGCCAGCCGAACCCGGATGGTCGGATTTCTCGCCGAGCCGGTGTTCATGATCGTTTTCTTTACCGTTTCGTTTGTCGCGGGTTCGACCATCCCTTATATCGTCCACAAGTACTGGGTCACGCCGTTGGCTAATTTTTTTGAACCTCCCCATGTATTGCTGATGCTCTCTTTTTTGATGTTGATTATCGCTGAAACGGGGAGAATCCCGGTGGACAATCCAACCGGGCACTTCGAACTGGCGATGATAGATGAGTCCAAGGGACTCGAATATTCAGGCCGGGGGGCGGCCCTTATGAAGTGGGGCGGTTCGATGAAATTCTTTATCCTGTGCTGCATCTTTCTCAACGTTCTGGTCGCCCCCTGGGGGTTGGCGCAGACCCAACACCTCTGGGACGTGCTTTTGTCGATTCCGCTTGTCCTGTTCAAGATATTTCTCTTCCTGCTGGCCCTGGTGGTCATTGAATCGTCGCTGGCCAAGCTGCGGCTTTTCCGGATAACGGAATTCCTGGGGGCGGCCTTCGCCACCGCCGTGGCGGCTATGATCACGAAGCTCTTGTTGATGTAGGAGGTAAATCCATGTTTGATCCTGCGACGATTACCGTAATGCTCGTCAAGTTGAACGCATTGGCAGGCGGCCTGTTTCTCCTTACCGCTTTCGGGCTGGTCGCAACGCGACAGGTCTTCGCATGTTTGCGGATTTATATCGTTCAGGCCCTGCTGCTGGCGTTTTCGGCTATACTTTTAGGCATCTTGTACGGATCAGTGCATCTATTTATTGTGGCGGCTATCACCTTGGCTGTTAAGTGCATCCTGATTCCCCGGACCCTTCGCCGCACAGTCGGACAGGACATATACGCCCGGCGCGAAATATCCCAGACACTGAATGTCCCGATGTCGTTGTTGATTGCGGTGGCTATCGCCTTTGTCGCCTACGCCGTGGCAACCCCCCTTCTGGCTATTTCCACGGGATCCAACGCAAGCATCAACCTGCCCATCGGAATAGCGGGACTTTTCCTCGGGGCCTATACCGTTACCGTTCGGCGCGAGGCTATTCCCCAACTCATGGGCATTTTGGCTATGGAAAACGGCGCCTTTTTCGCCGGTGTAGCGATTGCTCCTGACTTATCGCTTATCGCCGAACTGGCCGCCGCCTTCGATGTCTTGATCATCGCTCTGGTCATGGGTCTCCAGACCAGGAAAATCTATAAATATATCGGCACCACGGCCGTTGGCGAAATGACGTCTTTAAGAGAGGAGTAGACATTCATGGAGCTCTTGTACATTCTTTGTGTCCCCCTTCTGGCTGCCGCCGTCTCGCTGTTGCCCGGAACAAGGATATTGGCGCCGGGAATCACACTGATCAGCTCCATGTCAGTACTTATCTTGTCTTTTCAAACCGCTCTGAGAACGACAACGATGAAAGAGGTCGTTGCAATACCTGACTGGATTTCCTGCGATAGCTTCGGGGCCTTGATCATCGTGCTTGTCGCCCTGGTGGGCTTTGCAGCCGCCATATTCTCCTGGGGATATATCGATAAGATCAGGGAGACCAGGGAAGGTATAATAGTTCGTCCGTATTATGCGCTTTTCAATCTCTTCCTTGCCTCCATGCTGGCGGTGCCCCTCTTTTCTCAAGTCGCTCTGGTATGGATCGCCGTCGAGTTGACCACCCTTCTGTCCGTGTTTCTGGTCAGTTTTGCATCGACTCCCGAGGCGCTGGAGGCAGCGTGGAAATACGTCGTTCTGACCTGCATGGGTGCGTCAATAGCGCTTCTGGGCATTCTTATGCTCTACTGGGGGATGATGAGCGCCGGTAGCCATGAGCCCTTTACCTGGGCCGGGTTAACGATGGCCTCGTCCAAGATGTCGCCGGCTCTCCTTAATACCGCATTCTTTTTTATCCTGATCGGTTTTGGCGCCAAGGTTGGACTGGTGCCGTTGCACACCTGGCTCCCCGATGCCCACAGCCAGGCCCCGTCGCCGATTTGCGCGCTTCTTTCCGGTGTGGAAACCACCGTGGTTCTTTACGCCATCATGAGATTATCTCCACTTTTTCCCTCCGCCGCTAGTACGGGCATGTGGCTGGTGATCTTCGGCCTTATCTCCACGGGCGCGGCCGCCCTTCTCCTGATCCAGGCCAAAGACTACAAGCGGCTCTTCGCTTTTTCCACGGTGGAGCATATGGGGATTATTCTTGTCGCCGTCGGGGTCGGCAGCTACGGAGCCCATTTCGGCGCGATGCTGCAGATTGTAGGTCATAGTCTCGCCAAAGCCCTTTGCTTTTTCGCCGCCGGGATGACCCTGCTGGTAACGGGCAATCGGGACATCGGGTCGATCCGAGGCTTGATCCGTACCTCACCGATCGCCGGGTTCTTCCTGATAGTGGGAGGATTGGGTATCGCCGGCGCTCCGCCCCTTGCCATATTTTTGAGTGAACTTTCCATCATCAGGGCAGGACTGGCAAGCGGATGGTACTGGGTCACAGGCTTGCTTGCCCTTTTCATCGTCATCGCCTTTTCCGGCGTCCTTTTCAAAATAAATCACATGGTCTTCGGGAAACCGACAATGACGTTAAAAACCAACCTGCCGGCGACCTGCGCGGTCGCAGTGGTAATTGTAGCGTTACCTGTGATCCTCCTTGGTGTCTATATTCCGGGACCTGTTTATGACCTTTTGCGCCTTGCGGCGTATTCTATAGGGAGGTAGATCCCATGGAAAATTCAATTGATGAGGCGGCCTTTGAATCTCTTCCCGATGCAGTGGCTAAACGCTGGCCTGGAAAGGTACACTGCGACCTCGACGTCCGGAGATCGATCTGCCTGTTGACATGCGGCAGCAGTCTGCTGCCGGATATCTGTGAGTGGGTTTTTTCGACGTTGGGCTACAGGTTTGCTACCCTGGTGGTCGTGGAAGAGCCCTCCGGATGGCTGTTGCGATACGTTTTTTACGGGCAATCGGGGAGAGGGCAGATCCATATCCTCCTGCGAACGGCTAAAGAGGAGGTTGACATTCCCAGCATCAGCGGCATCGTTCATGCCGCCGACTGGCATGAACGGGAAACCGAAGACCTGTTCGGCCTCGTCTTTACGGGCCATCCTCGGCTGGGCGATTTTGTCCTCCATGAGGAATGGCCGAAGGACGTCTATCCCATGCGCCCGGGCTTCGACGCTCATCTTCCATTCCGGCGCAGGGAATTGGATCACGAATGGCGGCCGCAGAGCATCGTCCGTGCTCCCGGAGCGTTTATGATGCCCATTGGCCCGGTCTACTCCGACGTCGCCGAATCGGCCCATTTTCTTCTGGAAACGGTGGGCGAAGATGTAATTCGCACCATCCGTCGATTCTTTTATAAATATCGGGGAGTCGAAAAGATTTCAGAAGGCTGCCCGGTCGACCAGGTCATTCTTCTCTCGGAACGCTTTTCAGGGACATCCGCCTTTGCTCATTCTTTGGCGTTCTGCCAGGCAGTTGAGGACATCGCCGGGGTCGATCCGCCGCCGCGGGCGAAGGCCGTTCGCATCATCTTTGCGGAATTGGAACGCCTGCGTCACCATATTGCGGCCATTGCCGGCATATGCGGTTCAACAGCTCTTGCGGTAGCCACCAGCCAGGCCGGAATTCTGGAGGAAGAAGCCTTGCGCATTACCGGTTCCTTTGCCGGACACCGTTACCTTTTCGGCTTGAACAAACCAGGGGGACTAACGCGGGATTTCAACGATTCCGCTTGTCGTGGGCTCGCCGATGATGCGGGAAAGCTTCTTGACAGACTCGGTCAACTGAACGGCATGTTGCGCTTCACCAGCAGTTTTCTTGACCGGATCGAGGAGGTAGGCGCCGTCTCACGAGAACAGGCGGTCGCTTACGGATTGGTTGGACCCATCGCCCGAGCATCCGGGCTCGTTCGCGACTTGCGCAAGACTTTGCCCTACTGTGGCTATGAAGGGGTGGCTTTCGACGTACCGCTTGAAACTGAGGGCGACGGTTACGCCCGGTTCAGAATCCTGTTCCGGGAAGCGGAACAATCGGCAGCGATCATCCGGAATATGGCCGCAGCTTTGCCTGACGGTGAGATTGCCGTGCCGTTCGAATATGCAGCCGGCGCCGCCCTCGGGTGGGTAGAGGCCCCGCGTGGCGCGGCCTTTCACTGGGTCCGGATCACCGAGAGCGGAGCTGTCAGCCGGTACCGTCTCACAACACCGTCTTTTACCAACTGGCATGGCTTTCATCTGGCTGCTGAAAATTTTGCGTTTCAAGATTTTCCGATCATCATGGCCACTTTCGGACTCTCGAATGCCGAGTCGGATCGATAGGAGGAATGAAATGACCAAGTGGGTTTTGAAAGGACTGAGGACGGGAATCGTCACAACTGCCTATCCCGGCCGTGATGAGGCGGCGCCGGGCGTTTCGCCGGGACTGCCGTGCTGCGGCGGCCCGCCCTTTGACAAAGAACCTCCTGTCGATATTGAAAAGTGTCCCACACAGGCTTTTATTCGTGACGGACAACGCGTCTCGGTGGATTACCGGCGATGCGTCCATTGCTTTCGATGTGTTTCAGGCCGGGAGGGTTCGCCGGCCCAATGGCAGGATGGTTACGAGTGGGCTGCGCGCGTAACCGATCCTCGTTCTGGAGACCTTTCACCGGGAGACGTTTTTCGAAAGTCCCTGCATATCCGGGTAGTTGATGTGGGAGCTTGCGGGGCCTGCCTGAGCGAAATCGAACAACTCAACAAACCCTTCTATAATATGCACCGCCTGGGCTTCTTCCTCACTCCGACCCCTCGGGAAGCCGATGTCCTGCTCGTCGCCGGTCCCGTCACCGACCCCATGCGGATGGTCCTGAAAAGGGTATATGAGGCGATGCCGACCCCGAAAAGGGTAGTCGCCGTGGGCGCATGCGCGCTTTGCGGCGGTGTGTTCGGGCCGAGTTTCATTTCCGGTGGAGGAGCGTCCGACATCATCCCGGTCGACGTGGCCATTCCCGGGTGTCCGCCCCCGCCGTTGGCCATCATCCATGGCCTTTTGGTGACGGTAGGCCGAAAGCCATCGGCGTCATGGCCATCAACCGCGCCGGCGCCGGGAGGTAACGAAGATGCTTGAAACCAGCACTCTTTTTATCCTGTTTCTCATTCTTTGCGGCATCGGCGCGGTCGTCTCCGCTGTGACACCCGGCCGGCGCAACCCGGCTATTCTCGCCTCGATCTCCTCGGCTTCGGCTCTAGTGGTCCTTCTGGCCTCCGGGGATGCTCTGCTCTATGGACAGGCATTTCAATTGCGCCTCTGGGACCTTTCTTCCTTCGGCCCCCTGGTTCTCAGGATGGATCGTCTCTCCGCCCTGTTCGTTTTCGTGACGGCTTTGGTTTATCTGCCAGTGTCCATCTATTCGGCGGCTTACATGCGTCAGTATCTGGGCCGTTACAGTCTGAGGAGTTTCGGCGTCTACTATCACCTCCTCTTTGCTTCCATTGTGCTGCTCCTGGTCGCCGCCGATGTCGTGACGTTCCTGTTTTCGTGGGAACTCATGTCGATTTTGTCTTACCTGCTCGTGAATTATAAGCACCAAGATGAATACAACACCCGTGCTGGTTATCTCATGCTGGTCATGAGCGAAGCCGGAACGCTCGCCGTCGCCCTGGCTTTACTTCTCATGGCAGGGACCACCGGGAAACTCGATTTCGCATCTTTGAAAGCGGCAGCCACCGGTATGAGCGAGACTGCGCGCTGGGCCGTATTTCTCCTCTCCTTTTTCGGCTTTGGCGTCAAAGTCGGTCTGGTGCCCAGCAACGTCTGGCTTCCCCGCGCCCATCCGGCAGCGACGGGGAATGTATCGGCCATCTTATCCGGTGTGATTTTAAATCTTGGCTTGTACGGCATCCTGCGGGTCAACGCGGACATGCTTCCTTTGAGTCAGGTCGCTCCCGGTATCATCGTTGTGATCGTCGGGACCATTTCCGCTCTTGTCGGCATCCTCTACGCAACAACTGAGAATGATATGAAGAAGATGCTGGCCCACAGTTCCATCGAAAATATGGGCATTATGACCGTCGGTCTCGGGGCGGGGTTCGTATTTGGGGCATCGGGATATCCCGTATTGGCCGGCATCGCTTTCACGGCGGCTCTCTACCACATGACCAATCACGCCATTTATAAGGCACTTCTGTTCCTCGGCGTCGGCGCTGTGGATACGAGCTTAGGCCATCGCGACATGGACCGCCTCGGCGGTTTGATCAAGATCATGCCTTGGACGGCGCTCTTTTTTCTTGTCGGAGCCTTGTCCATCGCGGCCCTGCCGCCCTTCAACGGTTTTGTCAGCGAATGGTTGACGTTGCAGACGATGTTGAGGAGCGCCGTTTTTTCATCGAGGGCGGTGAAGATCGTCTTCGCTCTTTGCGGCGCAGTTCTGGCGCTGACGGCTGCCTTGGCGGTGACGTGTTTTGTGAAGGCTTTTGCGATGAGTTTCCTGGGTATTGCGCGATCTGAAGCGACCAAAGCAGCTATTGAAGTGAAACGCTCCATGCGTGTTCCGATGGGGATATTGGCCCTCGGTTGTCTCTTGCTGGGCATCTTGCCAACCTACGTGATCCCTGTTTTGGATAAGGTAATCGAACCCTTGACTCATGAAAGCGTCTCGAACGCTCTGGTGCCCCCATTTTTTACCATTGCCGGGGGCGATGCAAAGTTTAGCAGCGCTTTTATTGACGAATTTCACGATCTCGGCGCCCAAACCGGCCGTGGTTTCCTACCCGGTCGAGGGTTGGTAGTCCTGCACCAGGGCGGACGAGAAAACCCGGTTGTTTTTGCCATGTCCACATCATACACCTTTATCGTCCTCCTGCTGCTCCTGGGCGGCGCTTTTGTTGTTATCCGGAGATTGACGAAAGCCAGGACCGTCCTAAAACGCCCTGCCTGGGACGGCGGGTTGCGGCGGTTAATGCCTGAAATGACTTACACGGCAACGGGTTTTTCAAATCCCGTTCGGGTGATATTCGAGGCCATTTTTCGTCCTTCGACATTCGACGACCGCAAAGAAACGGTTGCCGAACATTTCCGAATGGCGATCGAAAACGGCCGCAAGGAGGTCCACATTGTGGATCGGTTCCTTCTACCCGTCTTCAGGGGAATTCAGTGGTCGGCTTCGCTCCTGGGGCGTATGCATACCGGCAGTGTCAATGTCTACGCAGCCTACGTCCTGATCAGCCTCTTCATTGTCCTGATAATTCAAGGTTTGATGCGGTGAGCCGGTAAGAGATTTGGTTGCAGGCGAGTTGATCCTGCGTTACCTTTAGTTATTGAATAATATTGGGGTGATAGAGTCCACCTGAACCACCGCTATGGTTAATGACTCTTACTTGATTTTTTTCAAGTGAGGGTCCTATGCGCAAAATTGACCGATTTGGCTCCAGCAGAATTCGTGCCGGGGCTTTTTTTAGTTCACGGCACAATATCTTCAATTCACGATTTCAAGAGAGAAGGTGTTGATCTTAGCTGAAAGAGGATACCGGTGACATGCAGGTGATACCAAAATTTCAACTAAAATCTCATAAGAACGGCATTGAAACCACACTCGGACTTCTTGACGAAACCCTCCTCGAATTCGAGGCGTGGGCGCATGGCCGAGAAAACAGGTCGGTGTTGTACCGGGAACTCAATACCCTCTCCGAAGATCAGCGGGAAAAGATTCTGATCCAGGTGCAAAAGATCAGAGCGGTTCTTGGTGAGATTCGGGACGATCTGGATGCAGTTGGAACACATTTTAGAGATCATATATTGAATCTCCATAAGATTCTGCCGCCAGATCTCGGTTAGAATCCCTATTTGGAATTATTCCCACCACAAATAAGCTGGACGAAATCATAAGTTAAACTTGACAGTTTAACTGTTAATATGGCATAGTGTATTTATGTCATCGCCCAAACACATCGAAACGGCTGTTGCCGAACTGACGCTTGCCTTGGGTTCGCTTATCAGGCGCATTCGGGCGGCAGCGCCTTCGGAAGTTAATGAACTGTCATGGACACAAAAATCCGTCATCCTTCGCCTTGATAAAGACGGCCCGGCAACTGCCGCAGACCTTGCGCGTGCCGAGGGAGTAAAGTCGCAGTCCATGGGAACGGCTATCGCAACGCTTGAGAAAATGGGGCTGGTCGAACGCAAAGCACACCCCACTGACGGTCGCCAGATGAATATCGTTTTGACAACCAAAGGAAAGACGATGCGCAAAAATACGCGAGAAGCCAAGCATACTTGGTTGGCTCACGCTATAGAAAAACTTGACAAGAAAGAGCAGGACAAGCTGTTTGCGGCGGGTGAAGTCATAAAAAAGCTTGTCGATCTATGAAAGTCTCTTTTTCTCATGCGTGGCGCGCATTAAAGAACCGAAATTTCAGGCTTTTTTTTGTTGGGCAAGGCATTTCGCTCATCGGGACATGGATGACGCGAATGGCGACCAGTTGGTTAGTTTACCGGCTGACCGGCTCGGCGCTCCTTCTCGGTATTGTCGGCTTTGCAAGCCAGATTGTTCCCTTCCTTCTACAGCCCTTGGCGGGAGCGTGGGTTGAAAGAATGGATCGCCGGAAACTCTTAATCTGGACGCAAGCCGCAGCGGCCATCCAATCTTTCATGCTTGCAGCCCTTACCCTCGGCCACATCGTTACAATCTGGGAGGTCATCGCGCTCAGCGCCCTGCAGGGGCTGGTCAATGCGTTTGATGCGCCGGGACGTCATTCTTTCTTTATTCAAATGATCGAGGATCGGAACGATCTTGGAAACGCCATTGCCCTGAACTCGACAATGGTCAATGGCGCGCGCCTGCTGGGGCCTGCCCTTGCCGGGGTCACAATCGGGCTCGTAGGAGAAGGCGGATGTTTTCTGATCGACGGCATAAGCTATGTAGCCGTCGTCGCATCGCTTCTCATGATGAAGATCAAGCTGGTGGAAATAGCGCATACGGCAGACAACTTATTCAGGCAAATGCGTGAGGGCTGGGATTATGTCCGCAGTTTTTCCCCTATCAGAACGATCCTTGTGCTTTTCTCCATCGTCTCGCTGATGGGTTACCCATATATGGTTTTGCTGCCTATCTTTGCAGGTCGGGTTTTCCATGGAGGCCCCTATACATTGGGTTGGCTTACGGCTGCTTCCGGGCTGGGGGCGCTCATTTCCGCGCTTTCTCTTGCATTCCGAAAATCGGTCGTCGGCTTAACACGCATGATCCAAATGAGTTCGGCTACCCTCGGACTTGCGCTGATCCTGTTCGGTTTTTCGCACCAGTTCATTCTATCGCTCTTGCTCATGGGATTTGCAGGTTTCGGCATGATGCAGAGCGCTTCCGCGAGCAATACGGTCATGCAAACCCTTGTGCCTGAGGATAAGCGTGCCCGTGTCATCAGCTATTACGCAATGGCATATTTTGGTTCAGCCCCGATCGGCAGCCTGCTGGCAGGTGCCTTGGCCCAGAAGATTGGCGCTTCCAACACGATTATCATCACCGGGACATTTTGTCTTTTGGGCTCGCTATGGTTCTCGTTGCAAATGCCCAAAATCAGAACGGTCATGCGCCCGATCTATCAGGAAATGGGGCTTTTGCCCAAATAACGCAAACAAGGAACAATGATATGAAGCTTGAACCGTTCAAAACCGCCGTACTAACGCTTGACCTGCAAAAAGGGATATTGGCGATGGGGGACGGCTACGAGAGTATTATCCCCAACGCATCCAAAATAGTGGGTTTAGCTCGAAAGAAAAATTATCAGCTTATCCATGTAGGGCTGGGATTTTCCGAAGGCCACCCGGAAGTCGCCGATTTGGATACCCCCTTTCTAAAAGCAAAACAAAACAATCTCTTTGTCAAAGGGAGTCCTTCCGCCGAATTTCATGGCGCGATTGTTCACCCCGGTGACCTGATTATCTATAAACAACGCATCGGCGCGTTCTCCGAGAACCACCTAAACCTGACGCTTCGCGCGCACGGCATTGAAAATCTGGTTCTTTGCGGCATTTCCACCAGCGGCATCGTCCTTGCGACTGTCACCAGAGCGTTCGATCTGGATTTCAGACTAACCATAATTCACGATGCCTGCTTCGATCCAGATGCCGAAGTTCATCGCATTCTGATGGAAAAGATATTTCCAAAACGCGGAGCGGTTACCACTACGGACGCGTTTATCTCTGAACAGGAATTACCAATTTAGGAGGAACTCAACATGAACCTGGCAAAGTATATCTCTTATTTTTTCGGCGGCGTTTTTCTCGCCAACGCCATTCCGCATATTGTCAGCGGAATGATGGGGCGTCCTTTTCAAAGCCCTTTCGCAAAGCCGTCCGGTGAAGGTCTTTCGTCATCTACTGTTAATGTCATTTGGGGCTCCTTTAACGTGATGGTGTCGTATCTTCTTATTTTCCACGTTGGGACTTTCGACCTACGTTCAACCTCGGACGTTTTTTCTATGGGGATGGGTGCCTTCCTTATTGCCCTTTTCAGCGCGCGCCATTTTGGAAAATTTCATGGCGGCAATTCCCCCGCCCCTTAACCGGCCACATGCGCAATGGATGCATCTGACCCAGATGGTGCTTTGGAAAACATTGCTTCTGTGATTGGCAGGCGCTGGGAGTTGACATTGATCTATCACCTTTCGGCACACCGATGAAGCCGAGCAGGACGAGAAGGATGCTTATCTGCGGGCACTTATTCACACTGGCGGCGCGAAGAGAGTCTGTTTCCCATAGGAAATGAATGCAGAGGTTTAGGGGTGGGCCACGACGCAGGATTTCCGGAGGCCGCGCGCAAAAACCCGTTCGGTGTTGAGCTTGACACATCCACCTGATAAATTTATAAAGCAAAGTCCGAGCGATGAGGCCCGCTTCGCATAAAATGCCGTTCCCTGGCTGATAGCCTCTGCTGCGCTGTCCGGGCACCGTAGAGGTTTTTTTTTCGGCGCGATGCAGTGTTTTTCCATCGAAAGAAGGATGTTTGACGATGAGTTTCCCGAGCATACTGTTTGCGAGACCGGAGGATTTCGTAAACGATCGGCAACTCGACGAAGCCGATTTTTTTACCGATTTAAATCTCGATCAAATCGTAGCCGCCGTCACGGCCGGCAGGGATGAATATAACCTGAAGCCCTTCTTTTACTTTCCGCTCAACCGTACCGATGAAATCGAATATCGTCATGAAGTGATGCAGGACCTTGAAAGCGCGACACTGTTCGAGCGGGTAAAATCGTTCACACAAAAAATGCGCATAATGCGCGAACAGTTGGTCCAGGCGGACGACCTCGTCCACAGATATCAGAAAGAAGCCTGGTTTTTGGACGCAGTGGAGATTTATTGCGATGCGATGAATTGCTTTGCGGACGATCTGTCTCAGGAAGCCCTCAAATCTCGTGGGTTCCTGGCGTTTCACAAATACCTGGCTGACTATGTCCGGTCTGAGGGTTTTACCTCCCTCCTTGCGGAAACAAAAAAGATCAGGGCTGATCTCGCCGCCGCAAGATATTGCGTGCTCCTGAAAGGCGACAGCTTCAAAGTTCGCAAATATGAATCCGAATCCGATTACAGCGCCGATGTTGAGGAAACATTCGAAAAATTCAAACGGGGGGCCGTGAAAGATTATAGAATCGAATTCCCCTGGTGGCCCCAGATGAACCATATTGAACTCAAGATACTGGATTTTGTGGCCCGGCTGTATCCCGAGACCTTTTCACATCTGGACAGCTTCCGCGCCGATAAAGAGAATTTCGTGCATGAAGCGATATCGGCCTTCGACCGGGAAATCCAGTTTTACATCGCGTTCATCGAACACACGGCAACGCTCAAACGCGCGGGACTCAAATTCTGCTATCCCCGCGTTGCAAACGATTCCAAAGAGGTTTATGACTACGAGGGATACGATCTCGCCCTGGCTCATAAGCTCATCGGTGAAGGCTCATCCATTGTCTGCAATGATTTCCACCTGAAAGACGCCGAGCGCATAATCGTTGTAACCGGTCCGAACCAGGGCGGCAAAACGACCTTTGCCCGCACCTTCGCTCAGTTGCATTATCTGGCTGCCCTGGGTTGTCCCATCCCCGGCAAAGAAGCACGGCTCTTCCTTTTCGACAGACTCTTTACCCATTTCGGGAGAGAAGAGGACATCAAGAACCAGCGCGGAAAGCTGGAGGATGACCTGGTCCGGATTAACGGTATCCTTGAGCAGGCCACATCGAACAGTATCATTGTAATGAACGAAATCTTCACTTCTACGACTCTGCAAGACGCCATTTTTTTAAGCAGAAAAGTGATGGAAAAAGTAACGGAATACGATTCATTGTGCGTTTGGGTGACATTCATCGATGAGCTGGCTTTTTTTAACGAGCAAACCGTGTCCATGATCAGCACTGTAGTTCCGGAAAACCCGGCGCAGAGAACTTTCAAAATCCTGAGACGGCCCGCTCACGGACATTCATATGCAATATCAATTGCCGAAAAGTACCGGCTTACTTACGAAACTCTAAAGGAGCGCATACAGTCATGAAAGCGTTCCTCTTGTATAAAGATCAAGATTTCGATCTGGAACGAGAACTGCCGCCAAACGAGCAGGCGCTCACACAAGACTTGGAATTGTCCATTCTGTTCGAAGCCATGGCGCTCGACGACCAATTCCTGTTGGAAATGGCAAGGAAGGCTGTTTTGTCAAGTTTGAGCGATCCGGATTCGATTCTATATCGACAGGATATTCTTAAGGACTGTCTGAAAAATTCTTCCATTGTCAGGGATATCTATAACTTAGTGGTCGAATCAATTCAGAACAGGCAAAAACAATGGTGGGCTACCAGATATCCCAGCTCGATAATGTATAGCGCGGTAGAAGCGCTAAAAATGTTTGTAGGCCAACTTAAAAAGCTCAGAGCTATGGCCGACGAACACGCCGATAAATTCGAGTCGGAGGGTTTTGCCCGGTTTTACTCGATGCTCATTGCGGAACTCGACGACGAGTATTTCACCAGAATCGAAGAATACCTCACAGAGCTCAAATTGCGCAAAGGCGTCCTGATGAGCGCCGAGTTAGGGAAGGGCAACAAAGCTGTCAATTTTGTCCTTCACAAAACCCGTGACCAGAATCAGAGTTTACTGGGGCGGATTTTCGGGCGACAATCTCACGCCTATTCCTATCGGCTCTCTCCTCGTGATGAAATCGGCTCCAGGGCCCTGTCGGATCTGAGAGATAGAGGCCTGAACATTGTCGCCAATGTGGTGGCCCAGTCCACAGATCACATTCTAAGCTTCTTTCAAATGCTGCGAACGGAACTGGCATTTTACGTAGGTTGTCTGAATTTGCACGGGCAACTCATCGAAAAGGGGGAGCCTGCGTGTTTTCCCGTCCCCGCTGAGCCCAATCAACGCAAGAGTTCCTTCCAGGGCCTGTACGATGTCTGTCTCGCTTTGAGCATGACACGAAAAGTCGTGGGCAACGATATTAATGCAGACCAAAAAGACCTTGTGATAATCACAGGCGCTAACCAGGGCGGCAAATCAACTTTTTTGCGAAGCATCGGTCAGGCCCAGTTGATGATGCAGGCCGGCATGTTTGTGCCTGCCCAGACCTTCTCTGCCGCGGTATGCAACGGGATTTTCACTCATTTTAGACGTGAAGAAGACAGCTCCATGGAGAGCGGAAAGCTTGATGAAGAACTTCGCAGAATGAGCGATATCGCGGACAACGTCACGCAAAATTCCATGTTGCTGTTTAATGAATCGTTTGCGTCAACATATGAAAGCGACGGCTCGGAAATTGCCAGACAAATAACCATCGCCTTGGTGGAAAAGGGGATAAGGGTCTTTTCAGTTACGCATTTATACGAATTTGCGCACGGTCTGTTCGATGACAAAATGATAAACGCGATTTTCCTGATCGCTAACAGGATGCCCGACGGTACGCGTACATTTAAATTAATCGAAGGCGAGCCGTTGCGAACCAGTTACGGTGAAGACTTGTATCACCGGATATTAAAGAATGTCCGCCCTGTGCCGACCCTTCTGTTGGAGTCGATGCCCGAGCCCTCGTCCCGGGGGACGCCCTCATCCGGCAGAGTTTGATCTCTAATATGAGTCAAAAGACAAGATAGTACGCTTGGTTTTTAGTGCGGTGCATTCGCCGGTTAGTACATTTTTCCTTGGATGAGGCGATGAGAAATTAGTCTTCGGAAGAACGGATTGTGAAGCGAACGTTGAACAGCACAAGCTTCCGGTCGCAACTTGCGCTATGGATATGTCTCTGGTGAACACACCACATTGTTGATCAAGCTAACTTACAATATCCCAATTCGATTCAAACGTGTTGTCGTGCAGAGTGTAGGCGTACCCGAGCAACTCGCCTATGCCCTGGATCTTTCCTTCTACTATTTTCCAATAGAGCAGGTAAATTGCCGGGACAAGTTTATAGTCACCCATGGCGGCATCACCTGAAGAATGGGCGTACACCTGGCGTTTTTCGATAACTTTCCATAATGTTCCATGTTTCTTGCTTCGAACCGTCTGTCCGACCTGCGGCAACATCTTCTGACGCACAATCTCCTCGTGTGGGTCCATTTCTCTCACCTCCTTTCGATCTCGCTTGCTTTTACGGCCATGATACCGCATGGCGGCCGGAATCACAATGGTCATAGACAGGGAATGAACCGGGTTCACCGGTCTCGGGCTGTCTGCTTGCCGCCGCCTTCCAGGCCGGTGACTTGCAGCCTTTCATCAGAATTTTTTAATTTATCTTTAATCTTCAATTTTCCCTTAACTTTGCCGGTTTATTTTTACCGTTTCGTCAAGGCCCGTGGGGTTGGTTAAACGAAACGCGGCCCACTGGAACTTTTCGGAACCGTTCTTAATGTTCCTCCGGGACACCCTGAAATCATGAAAAGACGACTGAATGAACCGTAGGCCCCTAGGGTGGGCTTAGCGGCAGCGCTGCCCGCAGGCGATTCCGAAATCCTTCGAGGCTTTTTGTCACGTGAATGACACGAAAATGACAGCCAAATGCCATGTATTTGCTGAAATGCTACCTTAGTATCGAAGCATTCAGCGTCAACACGGCAGTTCTTCTGGAACGCTAACTGGCAATAATTTCGAGCTCATGAGAATCCGGATAATTTGAAGCTGGAGTTCGGTTTCCTGCACCAGCCTCGTCAGATAGGTGAGGCCCGGGCATGTTGTCGTAATAAGATGGGGTTTCGGCTTCAACGTGGCACGTCCTGCGTTGGGGATCAAGGATAGCGGCGAGGGCTCGGTTGTATTTTTCTGACCTCGCCCATCCACTATTTAACGAGTCCTTTCAAGGGAGGAAAGGGTGTGCGGCACAACTTATTCAAAGGAGGGGCTAAATGTTTAAACCACTAATGGCTAAGCTTGGTCTGGCGCTGCTGGCTGTGGTCTTAATCACCGGTTCGTTTCCTGCTTACGCGCAGGACGTTTCTCCGGATTCGATCAAGGCTCTCCAGGCTCAAATCAATGCATTGCAGAAACAACTCGAAGACCTGAAGGCAGCTCAAGCTGAATCGGCTGCCAAGGCCGAAGCGGCTGCCAAGGCCGCAGCGGCCGCACCCGCACCCGCACCCGCACCCACTGCGCCGAGCAAAACCGCAATGATTAAGCCCGAAGGGCGGGGCACGCTGAAAGTTGGCGACAAGGTCAAAGTCACCGTCGGAGGCTTTGTGGAAGCCGCGAGTGTATACCGCTCGAAAAACGAGGTTGCCGATATTGGATCGAATTTCAACACAGGCATACCCTTTGACCTTACCGGAGCCAGCAAGAAGGGGGCTGACAATCCGGCTGCCCATCAATCGGAATTTCGTGAGACCGCCCGCCAGAGCCGTATCACTGCGCTCGTGGAGGCCAAAGCCACTGAACATACGTTAATATCGGGCTATGTCGAAGCCGATTTTCTGGGCGCGGGGCAGACGGCCAATTCAAATGAGAGCAACAGCTACAATCCGAGGATGCGGGTCTTCTATGGAACGATAGATGAAAGTGCTTGCGGCCTTCATTTCCTCGCCGGTCAGGAATGGAGCTTGTTGACCACCGATAAGATCGGCATTATTCCCCGGCAAGAGAACATTCCTCTTACAATCGATGCCCAGTACGTACCAGGGTTTAACTGGACACGTAATCCTCAGATTCGGCTCGCCAAAGATTTCTGTGACCAGAAAATCTGGCTCGCCATATCTGCTGAAAGCCCGCAGGCGGTCCTCACCGGTATCGGCACGCCGCCTAGTTTTATTAACGGAACCAATGCCGGGGGGTCGCTTTTTGACAAGAATAACAACTATACCTCTGATGTCGCTCCGGACGTTATTGCGAAGGCTGCCTTCGACCCGGGTTTTGGACATTATGAAATCTTCGGAGTCACGCGCTTCTTCCATGACTATGTCCTGGCGGCCGGCGCCCCGAAGGACGCAGCGCTTGGCAATAACGACAATGTCGGCTTCTCCGGCGGCGCCGGTATGATCCTGCCCGTCATCCCGAAATGGCTGGATCTTCAGGGTAACGTCATGGCGGGCCAGGGCATTGGCCGTTATGGTTCCGTTCAGTTGCCCGATTTAGCTTTCACCCCCACCGGGGAAGTGAAGCCGTTGACTGGATATTCTGCTTTGGTGGGCGCCGTTGCTCATCCATGCCCGAGTTGGGACACTTACGTCTATGCCGGCTATGAAGGCGTTGACCGCGCAAATTACGCAACCACGGTCGCCAGCACTACGAGCATTGGCTACGGTGATTTTGACTTGCCGATCGGCCAGCAACAGACGTCGCAAGTTTGGCAGATTACGGCCGGTGTATGGGACCGTATCTATGAAGGCAATTTTGGCAAGGTGCAGATCGGCGCGCAATATTCGTTCACGAACCGCGAGGCCTTCAGCAACTCCGCTGGATTTTCCCAGCATGCTACTGAGAATATCTTCATGACATCTTTCCGGTTTTATCCGCTGTAGGTCCAAATCCGGGAAGGCGCCTCCTGCGCAGGATATCATGGCATGACGACGGTTTAGCAGTTATAGCCTGAACCTGCACGGGAGGCGCCTGGAACCGGGGGCCGAGGGCGAGATCCCCGGTCAAACGGGGCTGCTATCTGATTCGGAAGCCGGGCCGGGTGCCTCCTGTGTTTCGTACAAGGTCCAGGATAGCTGTCCGGATCGGACATCCGGATAAAAATAAGCCGCACTGCCCGAGTCCATGATGATTCCCCTATGCTGCCGCACCTCGGAATCCTCCAAATAACGCACGCAGGCCGCATCCACAAATACAGATTGAGCCCCCACAACAGAGGTTGTCCCGGCCGAAGGCCGAATTGTCTTCATGGATTCATTGTTTCTTTGTATCGATAATATCATTATGATTAGGCTTTCCTGCGGACTGCCGTACGGATCTTTCATTTAATGAGCCCTGAGGTAAGAATGGTAACGCGACGCCCCCTGCTATGGTGGGTTAAATCGAGCAATCTGAAGCTTCAAATTCTGCTCCTCCTGATCATTCTGATTACAGTCGGGGCAAGAGTACTCCCGCTCGAGATGCAGAAAAGGATCGTAGATGAAGCGATCCAGCTGCGGCGAATCGACTTGCTGCTTCTCTACTGTGCCGCCTATATCTTTGCCGTTCTGACCGCCACCGGGCTGAAGTTTCTCATAAACCTTCTTCAAACCCGGATTGGACAAGAGGCGCTGGCCAGGATGCGCAAAGAACTCTATTTGCACATCATCACCCTGCCCCTCGAATTTTTTCAAAAATCCTCACCCGGAATGGTGGTATCCTCGCTTGTCACCGAACTTGCGACAGCAGGCGATTTCGTAGGCGAGGCGGTAGCGGTGCCCCTGAGCAACGTGCTCACACTGCTCGCTTTTGCCGTCTACATGGTCTACCTGAACCCGCTTCTGGCCGTCCTGAGCATTGCAACATATCCTATCGCGCTTCTGCTCATTCCCATCGTTCAGAAGAAATCAAACGAAGCCAACAAGGCGCGCGTGGACGGCACCCGCACGATGAGCAACCTGATCGATGAGACCGTCTCAGGCATCCACGAAGTCCATGCAAATGCAAGCTATCGCGTCGAGGAACGCAAGTTCGGCGATATTGTGGATCGCTTGTTCAAAATTCGGTTCATGTGGATCGCATACAGAAGCGCCGCGAAGGTGCTGAATAATTTCTTTCAGAACCTCGGGCCTTTTATTCTCTTTCTGGTCGGGGGCTATCTCGCCATAAACGGCCGGTTCGACCTCGGCACCCTTGTGGCCTTCCTGTCGGCTTACGAAAAGTTGTTCGATCCGTGGAAGGAACTGATGGCTTTTTACCAGCTCTATCAGGATGCTCGCGTCAGGTATACAAGGGTCATGGATTACTTCGACGCCGAGCCCGGATACGGGATCGAACCTGAAGGCCGCGCTCCATTGAGTCTTCAGGGGGCCGTCAACGCGAGCCGGATCTCCCTTGCTGTCGACGGCGACATCCAGTTGCTGAAGAGTATCAGCCTGGATGTGAAACCGGGAGAGCGCGTTGCGCTCGTTGGTTATTCGGGGAGCGGCAAGAGCACTCTTACGCGGTGCATAAGCCAGCTCTACGGGTACACTTCCGGCAGTCTTAAGCTCGACGAGCACGAGGTATCGCAACTTAGTAAAATGGATATTGCGGCAAACCTGGGTATAGTGTCACAAAATCCGTTCATTTTTCACGGAACCATCAGGGAGAACCTTCTCTATTCCTGGGAGGCTGTCCGCGCAAAAAACCCCGATACTCCCCCCGGCGATGCGCCCTCACTGGAAGTAATAATCGAGATGCTGCGAGGCGTGGGACTCTTTGCGGATATCGTGAGTTTCGGCTTGAACACGGTCCTTCGACTGGGTGAAGAAGAATCATTCGTCAAAAAGATTATCCAGGTCCGGCGTAAGTTTCAGGAACATTTCGGAGAGGTGCTGAGTGGCTACTTCGAATTTTTCGACCAGAAAAAATTCGTGAAGTTCTCCACAATTGCCGCAAACATCCTCATGGGATGTCCCAACAGCCCCGAACTCAGCCCTGGCAGGCTGGCCGCAAGTCCATTCTTCGCCCGGTTCATCGCTGAATCGCAGCTAAGAGACTCACTGGTTGAATTGGGAAGAAACCTGACCTTGAGTTCGATTGAAATCCTCGGGAAAATGCCGCCGGACGAAGTCTTTTTTCGGCTAACCCCCCTTCTTCCCGAAAGACTTGAGGAGTACAAGGAGATATCGGCAAGGATCGACGGAATGCGGTTAAACGCTATCGACCCGGAAGACGCTTTTAAACTTCTCGATTTGGCCCTGCGCTACATTCCCGGAAAGCATAAGATCATCGGCATGCCCCTGACACTGGAGGATCTTGTCCTTGACGCAAGAGAATCTTTCAGAGAAAAAATCGTGGCCGAGCGTCCCGACGCGGTGAGCTTTTATGATATCTCCCAATACATTCATTCCCTTTCGATCCTGGACAATATCATTTACGGAAAGCCCACCGGCAATCACCCTCGGGCACAGGAGCGCATGAGGATCAGGAAAAATACGATACAGTTTCTCGAAGAGGAGGATCTGCTGGGGCGAATCGTCGAAATTGGACTGCACTTCGTCGTGGGCTCAAAAGGCGAAAGACTTTCCGGTGGCCAGAAGCAAAAGATCGCAATCGCCAGGGTGCTGCTCAAATCGCCCCGCATCCTGATCCTGGATGAAGCTACCTCGGCCCTCGATAATACTTCGCAGCAGCAGATTCAGGACCTGCTTGAATCCAGGTGGAAGGGAAAGTGCACTATAATCACCGTCGCGCATCGCCTTGATACCGTTCGGGAATACGATCGTATTGCCGTTATGCGGGCAGGTAAGATAGTTGAAATCGGAACCTATGACGCACTCATGAGCTACGGAGGAATACTCTATGAACTCGTCCACGGGACAAAATCTTACGTGCATTGAGTACAGGACCGCTATCGACCTGCTCATGCGCATACCGCTTTTTTCCGTATTACCCATCGAAGCCTTGAAGGTCCTCGCCTGTCTGGGCCAGACCGAGCATTTTGCGGCGGGAGAAGTCGTCTTTGAGCAGGGCGAAATCGACGACCACGCCTACTGTATCCTGGAGGGCGAAGCGGAACTGATCCTGCGTACCGAACAGGGGGAACAAAAGATACGCGGCTTCGGACAGGGAGATTTTGTCGGCGGATTATCGCTGCTCTCCAACATGGAACGGCTGTTTTCCCTGATGGCGCAAACCGACCTCTGTTGCCTGGTGTTCTCGGCGGATGGTTTTCAAAAGATACTCAGGCAGTTCCCCGAAGCGGCCGCGGAGGTCCTCAGGGAGATAGCCTCACAGGTTTTTCGGTGGGAATATGGACTGCTGCAGGGAGATGGCAAATTGTGCGCGAAATGCACGAGCAGGGTAGGGGTGACTCTTTTGTAAAGCAATTTACCATAAGGTTGAATTATTACATAGCTATCGCTCATTGTTCATGTTTAAAAACGGGGCCGGGGAATATATCGAGCCGACAGCCCGTACACTCTTGACAAACGTAGAGCGGGGGCAGGAAGCCTGGTGTGGGAAAAGCGCAGTTTTGTCCCCCGTTTTCAGACAAAACGCAGAACCTTTGCGGTCTCACTCTTTTTCTACTTACTGCCTTTTCATTTTACTGCCTTTTCATTTCCTTCCCGACTTTCCTGATTGATGAAACATTCAACTCGTCGCCATTTGGCCCACTCGTCATTTTGCCTGTCGCTTTGACCTTTTTCCCTTCCAGCCCGGAGAAGTCCCGGCCTGTGACTGCGAAGGTGCCCTTTTTGGATTTGATAACGTATTGACCGTCGACTTCTTGAAGAGTGCCCACAACTACCGCTGTCTTGCCGTGGCCTGCCAGTGCCGGACCGCTAAAAGAGACCGTCACACAAGAAACAAAAACAACTAATGCCGCGAACGCCAAAATCCTTTTCATCTTCTTTCTTCCTTTGAGTTGAACGTAATTGCAATCCGCGCTGTTCCGGGTTTGCCTATCGGCCTTTAGAATTTTCTTGTCTAGAGGGTAAGAGGGCGCTGCAAATCAGAATAACAATTTAAGCTGTTACCGGTGATGTCAACAACCGAATCCAGGCAAGATGGGTATACGGGTTTTTATTCTCACGTGCGCTAAGCCTTAAAGGCTGCATGGTATTCTTACTTAATCACCAACAAATGCTGAAGCAAGTTTTAAACCCGGATTTCACCCCAAAAAGTTGGTCCATCCGGCAAACGAGTACCTCCAATATTATTCACGCGAAGACGCGTCTTTTGACGTAGAAGAACGCGGAAAGGAGATGGAGGATAGAACGGTAGCGAGCAGGGTAGCGGGTAAACGAAGTTTAAACTGCGAAGAGCGAACGGTGAAATTTTTACCTTTCTAACCTCACCCTTGACATCTGGAGCCGGGCGACCTCCCGCTACTACCTACGCAACTTCGCTGTAACGCATTTAACGTGCTTCCTCTTCTTCGCGTTCTTCAACTGCGTCGATTTGTTGTCCTTCTTCGCGACTTCGCGGCTTCGCGTGCAAATTGTCTAGGTACGGCCCTCGCACTTGCGGGTTTTCCGGCACCGGGAAGTATAGAAATATCCAAGAACATCATTATATTATGACTGAGATGCCGACATATTATCGTCTGATGATCGTTGTCGGTTTCACAAGAAATGGCTGTACGGCTCGAAAGGAACATGTGCATGAAATCAAAAAAAATTGTTCTGTCGATAGTTTTCGCGGCGATTACCGCAGCGGCTGGAGTTGTGTATGCGCAACCTTCTGCGCCCCAGCCCCCCGACCGTAGTATGATCGGACATCTGAGTATTCAGGATAGGGCCCCGGCGTTCAGTTCTCCTGAAGTAAAAATGGCTCCCAACGGTGACAGAGAAAGCCACTATCCGCCATATTACCATCCCGAGCGGGATTAGAGGCGATACTCAATTTCAGTACAAGGAAAGCATGAGAGACTGCGACGGCCGAAAACTCATAACCCAAGTGACCTGCGTTGCCATGTGGTATTTGTCTGGTTCATAAACGCACATTTCCAGACACACTGCTTGCCTTTTTGATAAGAGTATAGAATAATTGAGCAGTCTCGGTTGCTCCAGGATCTTTTTCCGGGGGGAATTAGGGTGCCGGACGCATTGGAGTGCCCGTTAGCGGCAGTATCGAGACACTATTCGGAATAAAAGCGCATCCCTTGTCAGCGAATGTATAAAAGGGGGATGGCTCGATTCGAAGTTTTGGAAACCTCAGGATCTGCTAACATTTAACGGGAGGAGAACACATGTGTAGTTGGAGAGCAATGAAGTTTATCTCGGTCTTGGCGTTTGTCGGTATCTTTGCTCTGGGTTTCACAACTCTAAGTTTTGCGCAGACCTCCGGTCAGACTCCTGGGTCCGGCGACACCGGTAAGAACACGGCAACGCCGCCGAAGTCTATGGCTAAGCCCGATTCTTCCTTCGGTCAGAAGCCTGGCATGCCGCCGGGGCAGAGCACGGCCGACCCCTCTAAGAACTCGGCAGGGAAGCCGAAGGGTATCGACAATTCGTCCAGCTCTTCCTTCGGTCAGAAGCCTGGCATGCCGGCGGGTCAGACCGCATGGCCGACCCCTCTAAGAACTCGGTAAAACCCGGTGATAACTCTAACGTGGGGAACATTCCGTACCCTGACTATGGCAAGCAGGGGGGAACATACGCTAAATAAGCGCGCTTCCCAGGCTCCTTGAAATAACGGTACATGATGCATCCCGGGATATTCGGATTCGAATATCCCGGGTCTTTTTTCTGAGTTCAATCGACGCGGCG
This sequence comes from uncultured delta proteobacterium, assembly GCA_963741035.1. Taxonomy (GTDB): domain Bacteria; phylum Desulfobacterota; class Syntrophobacteria; order Syntrophobacterales; family Syntrophobacteraceae; genus SbD1. The sequence continues at coordinate 16,230 of CAVUGX010000033.1, read as the reverse complement.
CCCAATCCCCATCCAAATCGGTTTGTCCATAACCCAAACCTGTTCGGACTGATTCTACTGCCAAATATGGGCTTTACTTCGAACCCTCGTCAAGGATTTGCAGCCGGAGGGGTTCCCATCGTTTGCTTGGAAGCGTCTTTTTGCGAATCGTCCGGATTTAGCAGGCGTGTGAACGCAGCGATAACCGCCGGTTGAGGTTTGCGTGCGGGCGGGAAAGACTGATATTGCTGCCAGCCCCCGCCAAGGGCCTTATAGAGTCCGATATATTGCTCTGCCGCCGTTTGATGTGAAGAAACATATTGTTGTTCCAGAACATATTCCTGCCGCTCGGCATCGATGACATTCAGTGCGTCCGTCAGTCCGCGGTCATAGCGCTCGGTTGCAAGACTTACTGCTTGCTGGCTTGCGGTTAGAGCTTCGCTCAGGTTCTGCAACCGGTCCTGTTGGCCCAGATAAGAGTCGATGAACGTATCGACTTCACGAACGGCATTAAGCACTGTTTGCTTGTAATTTAGCAATAGCTCGCGGGTACGCAGATCGGCGATATCAACAAGGGCATCCAGTGTGCCAAAATCGAGTAAACTCCAGCTAATCGATGGTCCGATCGACCATATGGAACTTTCCACGTCGGGAGTAACGCCAAGGCCCTGTCCCTGATACCCTGCAGCGCCGGAAAGCACCACATGCGGAAATAAATCCGCCGTTGCCACGCCGATGCGGGCAGTCGCAGCAGCCAGTTCGCGTTCGGCTTGTCTAATATCAGGGCGGCAGCGCAGCAGGTCGAGCGGTATGCCGGTATCGATTCTTCCGGGCAATGGTGGAACCATTTCCGGTTTTTCAAGTTCTTTGGATAGATCTTCGGGAAATTTTCCAAGTAAAACGGCAATTACGTATTGAGCTGCATGGATTTGCGCAATCAGAGGCATTTTCTCGGCCTCTTCAGACGCCAATTGACGCTTAGCCAGGGTTAAGTCTAATTCATTGGTAATGCCGCGATTAAACCGCTCCTGAGTTAAATTGAAGTAATCCAGTGCGACAAGCGTATTTTTTTCGAGAACAGCCAATTGCATTTGCAGGGCGCGCATGTCGATATAGGCGCGCGCAACGTCGGCAATCACCGTAATCAACACGGCGTTGCGCGCGGCAAGAGCAGCTTCGGTGTCATATGAGGCAGCTTCCATCCCGCGGCGGTATTTGCCGAAAAGATCGAGTTCCCATCCGGTATCGAAACCAAAAGCATGCGTAACTTGCTTCAGTCCCGCGGTGTTGGTGGCAGCAACCAGTGGCGGGGCCGCGCGGCCCCGGGAAATGTTGCTTCCGCTGCCGCGGCCCCCGCCGCCTCCAACATTGGCTTCAGGCAGAGCTTGTCCGAGGACGACGATTTCTGCAGTCCGCGCTTCCTGCATCCGGTCCAGGGCAATCTCCATATCGGGGTTGTCACGGATGGCGCGTTCGATCAGGGAATTCAGTTCCTCATCGCCAAGCGCCTGCCACCATTTGGCGGCATCTATGACAGCCTTGTTGCCGGTATCTTCCGTCGGCTTTTGTCCTTCAGGCGATGTTGCAACGAAACTTTTCGGCATATTCATGACCGGGGGATGATAATCGGGGCCGACCGTACAGGCGGCAAGGCAAATACAGGCCACCGCGCCCGCCAGAATGTTGCGCGTAAGGAGTCCGCCAACTTTTCTGCGGTTAGCGTCCGGGCTATTGAACATGCGCAATGCCGGCTACTAATTCATGCGCATTGACAGTATCGCCATCGACAATCTGGTTGCTGATATTCAGGGCAACCCTGTCGCCGGCTGCAACACCCGGTCCAAGCTGAACAGTATTTCCGTTATCGCGGACTATCGTCACCTTGCGAAAATTTATGCGGTTGTCGTTATCGACCACTCCAACGTGGGGGCCGTCCGAACGAAATACCAGAGCGGCCGCGGGAACTTGCACCAATCCCTCGGTCGGGACCTGAAAATCGACCGTGACATACATTCCGGACACCAGCGTATGGTCGGGATTAGGAATATCGGCTTCAACCCGCAAGGTGCGCGTCTTTGGATTGATGGAATTGGCGGTGCGGGCTATTTTCCCGTTGAAATCGTGGTCCGGGATGTTGTCGGCCATAATTTTAGCAGGAGCGCCCACCTTGATATCACTGGCCGCACTCTGCGGCACATTGACGAAAACGCGGATGGGATCGTCTTTTACCATCCGGTAAAGCGGCGTCGTATCGGTTCTGCCATCGGTAACCAGATTGCCGATATCGATATGGCGCTCGGTGATTATGCCGTCATAAGGCGCATCGACCTGCTTGAACTGGGTCAGTACCGTATAACGGTCGACAACCGCCTGATCGAGGCCGACTTGCGCTTTCGCCTGGTTTAACTGGGCTACCGCGCTGTCATAACCGGTTCTCTTGGCATCACGTTCCTGTTCGGAAACAACTCCCTTTGGCGAATCCTTCCATCGCTGGTAAGTCGTCTTTGCAAAATCGGCATCGGCTTGCCGTGCGACGACGAGCGCCAGGGAAGCTTTTACTTTGGCCTGAGCGGCGGCAAGTTTAGCGTCCAGATCGGGAGTTTCGATAGTCGCAAGGACCTGCCCCTTCTTTACTTGGTCCCCGATATCGACGTTCCAGGAGGCGACATAGCCATCCACCCGCGCATATATGGTGCTCTCATACCATGCGGCTGTTTCACCCGGTAACGTCAAAGGATAGGATGATGGGCAATTTTTAACCGTAATCACATCGACCGGCGGCGGAGCGGAAGCTTCTTTAAGCGTCGCGCCCGCCAGAGCCGCCTGGTCGGCCGATTTTACATGGTGGATGACCATAAAACCGATAACAAGCGCTACAGCCACTACGGCTGCAAACCTTTTCAGTTTTCGTTCAGTATGCGATTTATCCGGTGTTACACCTTGACCGGCGGGAGACTGCTGGTCATGAGGATGTGCTGTGTCCATGAGGATTGCCTCTTTCAGTCCGGGTTTACTGGTTGAATAGGAGAAACCGGAACCCGACGCAAAAGATAGTACATTGTCGGTACGAAGACAAGCGTCGCAAAGGTAGCGAACAGCAGCCCGCCAATGACGGCGCGGGCTAACGGAGCATTTTGCTCGCCGCCTTCACCGATGCCAAACGCCATGGGAACCATGCCCAGGATCATTGCGCCCGCCGTCATCAACACGGGCCGCAGGCGTGTGTATCCCGCTATCTCGGCGGCAATCCAGGCGTCGTCTCCTGCTTTCATACGCTGATTGGCAAAAGTCACGACAAGAATGCTGTTGGCAGTAGTGAGGCCGATGCACATCAGCGTTCCCATAAGAGCTGGAACACTGAGATGAGTCTGCGTTAGATAGAGCATCCACATGACTCCGCCCAGAGCAAACGGCACGGCCGTCAAAACGATGAGAGGGTCGATCCAGCTCTGGAAATTCATGACCAGGAACAGGTAAACCAGCACAATGGCAAGAGCGATGCCGCCGAATAACCCGGAATAGCTTTCGCGCATGGTTTCGGCTTGTCCACCTAAAACGACGGAAATAGCTTTTGCCGGATCGGGCCGGTTGGCGGCAATCACTTTGTCGATATCGGTTGCCACCGAATTGAGATCGCGTCCCTGTATATCGGCGTCTACATCGAAGACCGGCCTGATGTTATATTGCGACACGACCATGGGTACGGTGCTGCGGCCGAATTTGGCTAAATTTGTCAAAAGCTGGGCATGCGTTTTGCCTTTTTGGACGGAGACCGTCATCGGCATCGTCTCTAAATCTTGAGCTGAATTTATGCGGTAGGTAGGCGTCTGCACGACAAGCGGATAGCTGACGCCGTTGCGTGGGTCTACCCAGAAGTTCGGCGACGTTTGAGCGCTGGAATTGGTGGCTACCAAAACATTGTTGGCGACATCCTGCTGATCGATTCCAAATTGAGTGGCAAGCGTCCGGTCGATGTCGATAGAGAGCGAGGGCGCATTCGGGACTTGGAAGACATGTGAATCCACAACTCCCGGCACGAGCTGAAGAGCGCGCGCCAGTTTTGCGGCCAGATCGTAAGCTTCCTTGTCATTGGGTCCGGAGACCCGGATATCGATGGGTGACGGTTGACCGAAGTTGAGCACCTGGTCGACAATATCGGCAGGCTGAAAGAAAAATTGCATTCCGGCAAAAAGCTTGGGCAATTCACGACGGAGTTTAGCCATCAGGGCCGCTGTGGGTGTATGTTTTGGTTTAAGGGAAATAAGGATTTCACCGTCCATGGGCCCGACTGTGGCTGAATCGCTCAATGCTATATTGATGCCGCTGTAGGGCAGTCCGATATTGTCGAGAATGACGTCGATCTGCTTATCCCCGACAATTTGACGAATGGCGGTTTCAACCTTGGCAAATTCTTCCTGTGTTTGCTCGATCCTTGTCCCGGGCGGTGTGCGGACATGGAGGCGCATTTGGCCCGCATCGACTTGAGGAAAAAAGTCACGCCCCAGACGCGGGAACAGAAACAATGAAAACGCCATCAGGACAATGAAAAAGGCAACCGTTTTTGTCGGCTGGGATAACGTCCATCTCAGGCTGTGGCGATAGGTTTCCCGGAATGCATCGAAGCCATACTCAAATCGTTGATGGATGGCGCTGAAAAGATTTCGCTTAAAGCCCGGCGGCGTGGCAAGCCAATCCGCTTTAGTATGAGCCGCAACCGTTGAGCGCATCAGGTACTTGAACAGTACGGGCACAAGCGTGAAAGACAGTGCCAGGCTGGCTATCAGCGATACACAAACCGACATTGAAAGCGGGGAAAATAGGTATTTCGCCGTGCCTTGAAGCAGGAAAATCGGCACAAACACAATACATATACACAGGGTCGAAAGGAAAGTAGGAGTGCCTACTTCACCGGCCCCGCCAATAATGGCCGTTTCCAGGGGGCCGCCCGAACGCAGATGGCGTTCGATATTTTCGATTACGACCGTGCCGTTATCGACCAGAATGCCGATCGCAAGCGCAAAACCGCCAAGAGTCATGGTATTGAGCGTCTGTCCGCCGATATACATCACCAGGACGGCTGTGATGATAGACATCGGAATGGATGCAAGAATAATGAGCGTCAGCCGCCAGTTGCCGAGAAACAGGAGAATCATCATGGCCGTCAGGCATGCCGCCATCGCGCCGCCCATAAGAACACTGTTGAGCGCTGCTTTGACGAAAAGCGATTGATCGAAGATCGCTTTGATGGAAACGCCTTTTGGCAGGACTTTCTCGATATCCGGCAGTGCTTTCCGAACGCCGTCGATGACAGCCAGTGTCGATACGCCGCCCGTCTTGCGGATAGTCATGAGGGCGCCCGGTTTTCCATTGACGGAAACCGAGTTAGTCTGCACCTGAAATCCGTCGTGCACGTGCGCTACATCGCGCACGAACACTGTTTTTCCATGCAGTTCCTTAACCGGGAATGCGTCGATTTCCTTGATGATATCAGGGCTGCTGTTCATCGTCAGCGTGTAGTCCCTGGAACCTATCTTGACGTCACCCGCCGGCAGAATCACGTTTTGATGTTGCAATGCGTTACTGACATCTGAAGGTGACATGTGTCGCGATTCCAGCGCCTGCATGTCGAGGTCGACCATGATGACGCGTGGTTTGCCTCCATAGGGATAAGGCACCTCCGCCCCGTGAACGACGGCCAGGTCGGGACGGATAATATTCTGGCCTATATCGTTTAGCTTGGTATCCGGCAGGGAATCGCTGGACAGGCTCAACTGAATGATCGGAACATCCGTTGCGCCATAGCGAAGCACCAGCGGCGGCGTGATATTGGGCGGCATATACTTGAGTACCGCCAGCGCGCTGCTCGCTATTTGCGATACCGCGCGGGTTACATCCGCGCCTTCATGCAAAAAGACTTTCTCGACGCCAACCCCATTGTAACTGGTCGCCTCTATGCGCGAAATATCATCTACAAGCGAGGCCATCTGCCGTTCGTGGAGCGTCAGGATGCGGTTCTGAATATCCTTCGCGTTCATGCCGTTATACGTCCAAACGACGCTGACGACCGGAATGTTGATTTCAGGAAAAATATCCACCGGCATACGCGAGGCGGCGCCGATGCCCAGCAGGCATATTAGAATCAATGCCGCGACCAGTGTATGGGGTCGCTTGAGAACGTAGGTAACAACCGACATCGAATCTCCAGTGATGAAAGAACGCGGGGGACCATGGACCCAAAGGCCGCAGTCACCCATGCTTTTGGTGATCGCAGCGCGCCCTGCGGAGGCCGGTCATACCGGAAATAAAATTTCCGTGAAACCGTGACCTTCCATGAACTAAACGTAACTCTAACTCTCGATTAGGCCCTGTTCAACATTCCAACGGCAAAATAAGGTCCTTTTCAACCGTAAGCCACAGATATTATTGGAATTATCGCTCATTCTCGGTGACCTGGCCCCTGCCAGTTGAATCGGCAACAAATCTTACGAAGGTAACACAGGCAAAATTAAAGAAAGATTAAAGATCAATTAAAAAATTCTAATGAGAGGCTGCGAGTCAATTGGTCTGGAAGGCGGCAGCCGGTCGGAAGCGGGGAGCGCGGATTAGTTCAATAAATCGGGTAGAACCAGAAAGAAGTGCGTCCATTGCCGCCTCCGCCGGCTACCCCCTCATACGACCAGGCCATAAAGACCGCGTTGGACGGCAGTTTCAGCGCGGCGTGAAAAGGGATTGACTCGAATGAGTCGCGATCGGTGACCAGCCCCTTCTGTTGGAGGACCCTGCCGTTTTCATCCAAAAATACAGCTCTGAGTTGAAAATTCTCCAGCAGGGTATAGCCTATCCAGAAATAGGCAAAGCGGACCTTGCCGGACAGGTCTATTTTGCCCTGATATCGAGAATATCTGTACTCTACGGAAAGGTCCGGTCCTTTCCACAGTCCGGAGTAGCTGGGTTGGGCAATTGAGAGTCGGTCCTCCGCGGGAACAAACGCAGCGCCCGCGCTGTCAGCGGAGATCTGCAATCCCGCGGCGCAGAAAATCAAAGCAATCAGGAATAACAGAAAACGAGACGGCATTTTCATTTAGAATTCCCGGTACATAAACTCATCTCACCATAAAGTAAGCTTTAAGTGAGGGAAAATCATCCGGCAAAATCAGGTAATGCATTTGATCTTTACTGCTTCAACCACACGTAGGTGACATATCTGCGTAATCTGCGTAATCTGCGGATAGATCGTTTTTCTGTTTGGTTGCGGCCTGAGGCTGCGCTGTGTTCTTCGTGTCCTTCGTGGTCGTAGAACTGTGCCCATGTAGCTCTGAGGTCTCCAATATGCTTAAGTTAACAGCATCGAGTCCATCCCCCTAAAAAGCTCCGGCCAGGTCGATCCAATGACTACACCGAGGGAAAGCAAAGCGATCTTGAAGATACCCGCCTGCCACCACTTGAACGTAAAATCCTTGAATATGTGCATTTGAAACTCCCTTACCGGTTGCGTCATCGGCCAATTACCGTGGCCTCTTCATGGCCATAGAGCATCGCGACATTATTGAGAGCGCCTCGAAGGGCTGTTCGATGTCAGGGAAAGAAGCGACCCCGAGAGGTTCGATGAACGCCTTGCACTCATCTTCGTAATGCTTGTCGCCGCTAAAGGTTACGAGGACCGGCTTTTCCGGATACCTCTCCGCCAAATCCACTATAAAGTCAAACGGCGGTATGCCGGTATCTTCCGTCAGCATGAGCACTGCGACAACGGCATCGATATTCGGGTCCTTCAGGACCGCTTCCATGCCCTCCCTGTAACCGAACTCGACCCCGTGCACCGAAGCCGAAGCCCAGATATCGACGGGATTCCTCATCCTGATAAATGGAGGGCTGATTTGCTGAATCCTCTCGAGCGCTTCGGGTGAGAAGTCGGGCACTTCGAGCCCCAGACGGACGCAAAGGTCTGTCAGACTGACCAGCATAGCTCCGGACGGGGCGAGGAAACTTATCCGCGGTCCCCTCGGCAAAGGCGCCATCGAAAGGGCCTTTCCGGCAAGGATCAGTTGTGAGTAATCCCGTATTCGGACAATACCCGCCTGGCGAAGCAAGCCGTCAACAAGGCGGTCTTCGGCGCCCATGGCCGCTGTGTGGGCGACGGCGGCATGCCTCCCCGCCTCGGTGGCGCCGCTCTTGAGCACTACGACCGGCTTGAGTCTCGTAACCTCCCTGGCCACTTCCAGAAAACGCCCCGGCCGCTTGATGCTTTCAAGGTACATGACGATCGCGCTCGTGTGCGGATCTTCGGCCAGATACTCGAGGGCATCGCTCTCGTCTATATCGATCTTGTTCCCAAGACCGATCACTCGACTGACGCCGAAATGCTCGGACGTCAGGATGCGCTTCATGCTATGGGTGGCGAAATTGCCTGTCTGCGCCACATAGGATACCTTGCCGGGCCTGATCCTGCCGAGGGGGAAAAAAGTGGAAGTGAACCGATGCGGCGTCGATGTGTGCCCCGATGTATTCGGGCCCAGCACGTGGACCCCGGTCTTTTGGATAATATCGACGATCTCATGCTGAATACCGGCGCCTGACTCGTCGACCTCGGCAAAACCGCCGGCGGACAGCACGATGTGTTTGATTCCCTTCTTCGCGCATTCCCGGAGCGCCCCGGGCGTATCTTTAGCCGGAAGGATGATTACCGCCAGGTCGATTCCCTCCGGCAAACCGTCGATGGATGCATAAACGGGCAAGCCGAGAATTTCCCCTCCTTTTGGATTTACCAGGAAGAGTTTGCCCGCATAGTCATTGGCCAGGATATTCTTTATCACGTCATTTCCGGGCTTGTGGGCGGTGGCAGAGGCCCCGATAATCGCTGCGCTTTCCGGTTCGAAAAAGGGACCGAGTTCTTTTTTCATCGTCCGTTCTCCAGAGTATTTGTGTGCGTGGCTAAAAAGCAGTGCCCGGCTCGATCCGGTCATGCTGCCCGAAGAGGAGACCTCGCGCCTAGAACCACGAGAGCGTCTACTGCCACGGGTTTTCCGTCGGGGCGAATCTTAAGGGGGTTTATATCGACCCCGATCACCTCCTCATGCCGGAGCCCTATCTCGCCGAGCGCCACAAGGGTGCGGCATAAAACATCCAGGTCCGCGGCAGCTTCTCCCCTGAAGGGTTCAACGATCTTTCTCCCGCGAATCTCTCGCGATCATGTCCCGGGAATCCGCAGGGGTTAGCGGCGCAATACGAAAGACGATGTCTTCGAGGACCTCTGTCAGGATTCCACCGATTCCGAACATTACGCACACGCCGAATTGAGGGTCTCTCAACAGTCCGCAGACGATTTCCCTGCCGCCTTTGACCATTTCCTGAACCAGCAAACCTTCACACCCCTTAATCTTCAAGAGGCGCTCACCCTCTTTTCTCACTTCGTGCTCACTGCCGAGGTTAAGGGCCACGCCTCCCACTTCGGTTTTGTGGGACAGGCCCGCTCCCGAAGCCTTCAAGACAACGGGAAATCCAATTCCTGAAGCCAGTGTAGCGGCTTCAGCGGCATCCCGGGCAATAACCTCATGGGTTACCGGGATGCCAAAGCTCGACAGCAGTTGTTTGGATTCGTGCTCGCTGAGAGCAGTCCGTCCTTCTGCCAGGGCTTTCTCGATCAGGTTCATAGACTCCTCCATCCATTCGGCATTCGTTTGTTGCCGGACTTAGCCCCAAAAGACTTCGGGAACAACCCGAAAGCCCGCAACAGGCTTCTCCAGGCTGCGGCAAATATAGTGTGAAATCTTAAGGCACGAAAGGTCAGGTAAGAGTAAAAATTATTTTTGGAAAAATTATGGCTGATATTCAGGCCAAGGATGGCATCTTATCAAGGTATCGCTTAAAGTACCGCTCGATCCAAACCTCCCATATCACGGAGCCGCAAGTCCGATTGCTGGAAGCAATAACCCCTGAGAAGATAGCGGATGCCTCCCCCTGGACCTGGCGAAGGCGTTCAGGATTTTGAAGGAAGCGGGGCAGGGGGCAAAGGCGGGCCCCGGCCGTCCAGCGCGAGCGAACGGGTGTTCTTCGAAGTGGCATTATAGTTGAGGAACGCTGCAGTAGGGCTTTTTTGCTTCAAAGACCCTGCCCATCCATGATCTTTCTGTGGTCTCTCACAAATTTGAGCAGAAATTCTTGCTTATGGCACCCGTGGGCTGTGCGCTAGGAAGTGTTGCTTGGCTCTGACAGAGAGACACCTATATATTTACTTGCAGAGCATGTACTTCTGGTGGTAGCCTATCGGCATCACTTTTCGTTCGCCCTGGTTTTTTTATGTCGGATAGTGCTATGTCCGGAAAACGCCTGGTTATTATTTTCTTGCCATTCCCCCTCCTAGCATCTGCTCACCAAACTAGCAGGCGCCAGCCACTATTCGACCGGTCCAGGATGTTCCACGGTCGACGATACCCAATATGATAGAACGCAAATCGTAGTTTAAGACAGAAATATTTTGGAAACCTTCAAGTTTAGGAGAATGAGAATGAGAGCTATAATCAGCCAAGCAATTGCCGAAATGCGGCTTTTATCCTTCACCTATGACGGATACCCTCGGGTGGTAGAGCCCCATGCCTACGGAACGAGTCTTGCCGGGAATGACGTCTTAAGATGCTATCAGATCAAAGGCGGTAGTGAATCGGGCAAGCCAGTTGATTGGAAGCTGATGACCACGAAAGACATCATTGGCTTAACAACCTTGGACGAAAGTTTTTTCGGCCCCCGTCCTGGGTACCGGCGTGGCGATAAAGGAATGACAAGAATTTATTGCGAACTTTAGGCAATTACCCTTGTGTCAAATATCCACCTGACGAACGAGAATAATAATGCCCAAGATCATCATTGGATCTGAAGAGATCATCGCCTGTCCCAATTGTTCCAATCGCTTTCAGCTCAACGAAGGGATAACGCGACAGACAATTGAAGGCTATGAGAAAGATTATGCCGAATCGATGAAACTCAGAGAGGCTGAACTAAGAATCGACCTTCAAACCGAAATTGAGCGACGCCTTGAAAGAAGTCATGTTGCTCAGATTTCTGCTCTCAAGGAACAGCTCGAAGATTCCAAATCAGCAAACAAGGAACTCCAAGTCAAAGTTGAAGCTGCTCGCCAAGAAGCAAGAAACAAAGCTCTTGTCGATTTCGAGATGGAAAAGAAAGCGCTGGAGCAGGACCTTTGTGATAAGGAGGAAAAACTCAAGTGCTTTCGTGAGCAGGAACTTCAATTACGGCAGGAAAAACAAAGAGTTGAGGACGCCAAACGTGATCTGGAGTTGGAATTAATCCGAAAGGTTGATGAAGAAAAAAAGAAGATAGAAGAGAGTGTCCGGCAGGTTGAAACAGAGCGCTTCAAGCTGATTGAGTCAGAATATCGGAAAAAAATTGAAGACGCCCAACGCGCAAACGAGGAACTTAAGCGGAAACTCGAGCAGGGATCGCAGCAGTTGCGGGGAGAAGTATTAGAGCTGGAGCTAGAAAATTTACTCGTCAGTACCTTCCCTTTGGACCTGATTGAACCGGTCCGAAAAGGCGTGCGAGGGGCCGATGTTATCCATACGGTCATGACCAGAAGCGGACAGGTATGCGGCAAGATCATCTGGGAGGCTAAACGCGCTGAGAACTGGTCAAACAACTGGATACCTAAGCTGAAAGAAGACCAGCAAGCGGCAAATGCCGAATTGGGTGTGCTCGTCACGACCACAATGCCCAAACAGACATCTGAGCCTTTCTTGATTATGGATGGCGTATGGGTCGTGAATGTTCCTGCCCTGCGTCCCGTAGCGGAAACGTTACGTGTGATCTTGCTTGAACAGCATAAATCCAAAGTGGTGAGCATTGGCAGGAACGAGAAAATGGAAGCTCTTTATGACTACATGTGCAGTCCACAGTTTGCGCACCGCATTAGGTCAGTTGTAGACTCCTACAGTTCCATGAAAAAGGATCTGGAATCTGAACGCTCGGCCATGGAAAGGCTCTGGAAGAAGCGCGAGAAACTTATTGACCGGGTCACTTTGAACATGATGGGAATCTGCGGGGAACTCCAAGCTATCGCCCAAGAATCCCTCCCGCAGTTAGACGATATCGGCCTGCTCCCGCCAGTGACGGACGGAACGGAAGCAGAAGATTAGTAATGACATTTCATTCTTCACTCGTGCCCCGGCGCGCAGGTTTACTCGCCTTTTGATGGGCAGTCCGATGGGGGTAGCCCAGCATCAGACCCTGAAGCACACCAATTGCCGGTAGGCAACACGCAGGAGGGATCAATGAATCGAAACCGCGAGCTCTATAAACAACTCCGCTCCGGGCGAGCGCGATTCTACCCTGCGGATTTTCATGTTCATAGCCCAGCCTCTGCAGATCTACGGCTACCACCCCGCTTCGAGAACCTCTCAGCAGAAACCCAGACCCGTCTTGCAGGCATTCCGCCGCAAACGGCCAACAACCCGCTTGAATATGAGTCTCGGGTTATCGATGCACTTCCTCCTTCGTCTTTCTTCGACACGCTTCTTGAGAGACGCGACGCAATGCTGATTGCAACCGAAGCCGAAGACGGCGAAGATTGGGCGATAATAGCTGTTACCGATCACAACGTCTGCAAATATGCATGCGATGTTGCGACACATGCGTGGGCGCAATTGCACAGGCATCGGCTGATTGTTCTTCCTGGTATCGAACTGACTGTTAGCTACCCAGTACCCCCTGGCAATACTCTGGCCAGCGCCCACCTGCTTTGCATCTTCAGTCCAAACGTTACCAACTCAGACATCCGAATCGCTATTGTCGCAGCCGCAGGAATCAATTGGGAGTTCGGCGAGACCGCCATCCTTCAGTCATTGCCCGATTTCGTCAACAAAGTGCGCCATCATTCTGTGTACCCGGCTATTTGCATTGCCGCGCATGTGGGCTCCAGCGAGGGCGTCCAAAACGAAACGAGAAAAGCAATACTCTCGCGAAGAGACGCGGCAATTAGTAGGATCAGAGGAGAATTGCAGGTTGGGGACGACCCTGACGCAGACACTCTGCGCGAGCGCTCGAAACAACTCGAACACGAGCGCGCCCCTGCTGATCAAATCGCAATCGAGGTACTGGACCTGATTGGAAGGTGTGGCTTTGATGCTCTTCAAGTTCGAGGAAGGGCAGATGAGATCCACTATAAACGTCTTCACCGATTTCGGGAGCAAATGGGACGCGCAGTGCCAATCGTGTGTTCCGATGCCCATCGCCAGGAAGACGTATTCAGCAGTGAAGTCGGGGTCCCACATATCAAACTGGCGGGGCTTTCAGCGAGAATGGACCCCAAAGAGTTATTTAGCTCGGTAAGGCAAGCACTGAGACTTGGTGAAACTCGTTTTACTTACATTTTCCCTGAAGTTCCACAATACTGGATTAGTGGCCTTGAGATAACTCCAGACGCAACTGATGCGGCAAGATTCTGGCCATTTGCCGCGAGCGGCAGTGGAGAATCTATGTCATTTGTGCTACCACTTTCGCGCAACTTGAACTGCATTATCGGCGGACGTGGTTCTGGGAAGAGTGCAGCTCTTGAAGCGTTGGCCTTTGTCGCTAAGCAAGCTGACTTCAATGAATTGGAGCGTACCCGAGATGAGGGCACCCTAGACTACTACGGCCGGGCAAAAGCCAATTTCGGCGGATGCAATCTGAAGCTGTGTTGGCAGTTTGTGAAACACGGTCTAGCTACCACCCTGCCCAAGAGAGCTGTATTTGCTTCTCGGTATTTCGACCCTGGAGATCGTCATCTGCCGGCCACCTACTTTTCTGTCGATGATACTGAGCTACTTTATGACCAGATACCTGAATGCGACATCCAATACTACCGTTTAGGCCAAATCGAGAAACAGGCGGGAGCCACCCACCTCAGAGATCTTTTCGACCAGATTTGCGGAAAACTTATTCAAGACCATGAACGTCAAATAACTCAACTCACCAGTCAACTCCAAGTTCAGCGAGCCGAAATGGTGCAAGTTAGCAAGGGCATCAATCAGCTAACACAAGACGGCTCACCACTTCGCGATTATGTTCGGCGGAAACGCCTATTTGACGAAGTCAACACAGAAGAAATAAAGGCCGCATATGAAGAGGTCGATCTCTCTACTGAAGCCGAAAATCTCGCTCAAGAGGCTGTCGACGGCTGGAATTCCGTTCGTGACGAATTTCCTCTAAATACGTTCGCCGAACAGACCAATAAATACTTCGACGGCTTAAGTGAAGTATGCACTGATGACCAGAATTGTCCAAAACCATACCTTGAAAAGCTAGCCGACCTTTCTCGCAACATATCAGGATCTGAAGAATCTGCACCCCCACGAAAACGAGTCACTGATGCCATACACTTGCTTGACAATGAGCTCACCGGCGTCGCAGGAACTGCGGGAGACGCAAAAGAGGTCATCTCGACTCTCGCCAAGAAAGCGCGAGACGCCCTTGTAGCGAGAGGACTTCCAATCGGGAGCATGGATCGGGAAGCAAAGAAAACGGCGTTTGAAGAGGCTGAAAAGGCGCTTGCCACCTACCGCGAGATCTCGGCTCAGTGGGAGGTTCTTAATGCTGCCCGAAAAGCCCTGGTAAAGGAGATCCAAAGAGGGTGCAATAAGAGGACTGAGCTTCGTCGAGATACAGCGATCCGGATCACCGCCCAGCTTAAGCGCGATCTTGATCCTTCGGTGCTGGTGATTGAGGTGGATGCGCAAGCCCAAATGGACAAGAGTGATTTCTGGAACTGGCTCGACACGCACTTCGCGTTCCAGGAGTTCAAGCACAGAAAAGTACGCATCGATAGGTTATTGGAGCGTGGCTTGACACCGGATAAATTAAGGAATCTTTTCTTGGATGAAGGCGGAGTGGGCGAGGAGCTTCTGCAAGTCGATGAAGTGTCCGCCGAGCTTGGTTCAATAGGGCAGAGTGCAGCAAGAAACCTCGTCAACAAATGTCTGGGCCGTTGTAGGCTAGAGTGTGAAGCTAATGAAGGAGATCTAAAACCGGAGTTATGGGAGAACCTGCCATTTGAGATTCGCAACGGGCTGCTTACCTTCCCTCTCAACGACAAAAAACAAAGGGTGCCGCGAATCGATGACATACTGAAACTCGATGAAATCCTTTTTGACGATATCCCAGTAATCCGGCTAAATGACCGGCCTAAAGATGAGAAGAGCAAGACCCGACCCGTCGAGGAGTTGTCCCCTGGACAGCGGTGCAGTGCGATACTCCCAATACTGCTGCTCACAGGCACAAGTCCTCTTCTAATTGATCAACCCGAAGACAACATGGATAATCGCCTCATCCGTCAAGTAATAGTCAACATTCTGTCCAGCATAAAGCTCCGTCGCCAAGTGGTCCTTGCAACGCATAACCCCAATCTCCCGGTGCTTGGTGACGCCGAACAAGCAATAATTCTTCAGGGAATTGGAGAACGTGAATGTCAGGTCAGGGCTGTCGGTGACCTGGATGCCGGCGACGTCGTGCATCACCTGACAGAGGTCATGGAAGGCGGAAGAGAAGCATTCCAATATAGACAGACCATTTACCAAGTGCACTGGCCACGTCACGTTTCCACCTCTGTGGCCGAGACATAGGTAGAAACGCATAACCCAATCGAACGAGTTACCAAACGACAAGTCTCGGCAGCCTTGGGCCGTGACTGTTTGCGGGTTTCCCGAAAAATAGATCGGGGTCTGAACGTGATAGCGCATTGACTCGCGTTAAATCTTACTTTGCTGGACAGGTTGCCTCACGAGTAAAGTAACCCGATAATTCCCTACACGGACTTTATTGTTGAGAGTGGAAAGGGAAGAAAGTGAGGCTTTTGATGAGTTTTCAAGCAAAGCGAGAGTTGCTGGCGCGGGTAGCGCCACGCTATCGAGAAGCCGGCCGAGAACAGAAATCAGTTATTCTCGACGAGTTTATCGCATCTACCGGCTATGCCAGAAAATATGCCATCCGGGTGCTTACGTTGCCGGTCGTTCCAAGGATTGCACCTATCAGCAGACCCAGGAAGCCCGTCTATGGGACCGAAGCTCAGTATGCACTACGGGTAGCTTGGGCTGCTTCCAATTACATTGGTTCCAAGCTCCTGGCGCCTTTTCTTGAAGAATTGGTTGCTGTGTTGGAACGGCATGGACATCTCCGACTTTGGTTGGTTTTGGGTCGGGCCAAGCGAATAACCCGATATCTATGGGTAAACGTCAAAAAATCGCGCCTTATTAGTGTTTAGAACTT
>CAVUGX010000032.1:0-138636 GCA_963741035.1 uncultured delta proteobacterium | reverse complement strand
CCCAACTTCCGCAGTTAGGAGGGTTAAGTTGTTGATATTCCATAATCTGAGGTCAAAAGTCGTCACTACAAAGTATGTTTTTCAAATCTTCGGGGCAAGCTCAGTTTTAGCCTTTGCAAAAGGATCCCTCTGATGAGCATCCAGCGTTTCCACGCGTCGCAGCCTGATCTCTGTGCCGTTGCGAGTCGGCAAAATCACATCAGTGAGTTTGATCTGTGCAAGTTCCCACTGAACTTTGCGCGGCTCGTCCCCGAGGCCTGCATTTTTGCAAAGTCTACCCAAGGTCTTCCAAAGGACATAGGCCAGGAAACAGATCAAAATATGCGCTTGAACTCGTCCTTCCTTTTGATGCCATACCGGACGAATACTCAGATCACTTTTGTGGATACGGAAAGCATCCTCTGCCTCGGTCAGTTGAATGTATGCTTTCCATAATTCTTCCGGGGACCAGTCTCGTATATTGCTTCGCAACATATAGCAACCTTCGCTCAACTGGGACCATTCACGCCATTTCTCTTTCTTGGTCCAGGTGATCTGCGCCCCCCCGCTCGGACTCTCTGATACTTCAACATCAAACAACCCCGCGCCACGGCTATTTTTCCCAAGCAACTTCCCTATACGACGTTCAATTACCTTCACCTTATATTTTAGCTTTTCACAGCCTTTGGCCATTTGCCTCAAACCATCTTCAATTTGTTTCTCAAAACGATCATGCATCGCCTTTTCTTTCTCGGCGCGATCCTTACTCCTACAAAGGATGAAGACCTCCTTGCCATCAGGCCCGTCAACCAGCTTTACCTCCAATCCGGAATGCACCACACGCCAGTCCGTTTTCAACAGTTCGGACTCGTACTGTTTCAATTGCCCACGGTTGGCGCCGAGAATATACTGGCGGCCTTCCTTGTTCAAAAAATCAAAATTTGCCTCGCTGGCCATTCCTCGGTCCATGACCCAAATGCGGTTGGCTTTCCCGTATCGGTTTTCCATGGTCTCAATAATCTCTTTTACGGTCGTCACATCTGTACGATTCCCTGCAAATATTTCATAGCCCAAGGGAAAACCATCCCTTGTCACGACCAGGCCGATGCAGACTTGCTTACAATCTCCCCTCTGGTCTCGCGAGTAGCCCCGCTTAGCCCAACTTCCGCAGTTAGGAGGGTTAAGTTGTTGATATTCCATAATCTGAGGTCAAAAGTCGTCACTACAAAGTATGTTTTTCAAATCTTCGGGGCAAGCTCAGTTTTAGCCTTTGCAAAAGGATCCTCTGATGAGCATCCAGCGTTTCCACGCGTCGCAGCCTGATCTCTGTGCCGTTGCGAGTCGGCAAAATCACATCAGTGAGTTTGATCTGTGCAAGTTCCCACTGAACTTTGCGCGGCTCGTCCCCGAGGCCTGCATTTTTGCAAAGTCTACCCAAGGTCTTCCAAAGGACATAGGCCAGGAAACAGATCAAAATATGCGCTTGAACTCGTCCTTCCTTTTGATGCCATACCGGACGAATACTCAGATCACTTTTGTGGATACGGAAAGCATCCTCTGCCTCGGTCAGTTGAATGTATGCTTTCCATAATTCTTCCGGGGACCAGTCTCGTATATTGCTTCGCAACATATAGCAACCTTCGCTCAACTGGGACCATTCACGCCATTTCTCTTTCTTGGTCCAGGTGATCTGCGCCCCCCCGCTCGGACTCTCTGATACTTCAACATCAAACAACCCCGCGCCACGGCTATTTTTCCCAAGCAACTTCCCTATACGACGTTCAATTACCTTCACCTTATATTTTAGCTTTTCACAGCCTTTGGCCATTTGCCTCAAACCATCTTCAATTTGTTTCTCAAAACGATCATGCATCGCCTTTTCTTTCTCGGCGCGATCCTTACTCCTACAAAGGATGAAGACCTCCTTGCCATCAGGCCCGTCAACCAGCTTTACCTCCAATCCGGAATGCACCACACGCCAGTCCGTTTTCAACAGTTCGGACTCGTACTGTTTCAATTGCCCACGGTTGGCGCCGAGAATATACTGGCGGCCTTCCTTGTTCAAAAAATCAAAATTTGCCTCGCTGGCCATTCCTCGGTCCATGACCCAAATGCGGTTGGCTTTCCCGTATCGGTTTTCCATGGTCTCAATAATCTCTTTTACGGTCGTCACATCTGTACGATTCCCTGCAAATATTTCATAGCCCAAGGGAAAACCATCCCTTGTCACGACCAGGCCGATGCAGACTTGCTTACAATCTCCCCTCTGGTCTCGCGAGTAGCCCCGCTTAGCCGAAGGATTGCTTTTGGCTTGCCCTTCAAAATAGGTGCTCGTAACGTCATAGAGGTACAGGTCATAATCCACTTTGAATAATGAACCGATCTTCTCTTTGAGATGCTTTTCCAGATCGCCTTTATGCGGCAAAAGCTTGTCAAGGGCGCGGTATAACCGATCATCGTTGACCCTGTCGGAGGGGATGCCGAGTAAGTCAGACAGCGCGGTCTTTTCATAAAAATGTTCGGCAATGTGCAGTTCACTCGACGGGCGGCAGAATCTACAAAGTACCAGTACCTTAGCTATTTCCGCCCACCCAATCCCTTCATTACCTCGTGGCATATGCTCCTGGAAAAATCGATCGATCTCCAACCGGCGCATCAACTCCAAGCCAAGCCACGGGCCACCAAAGTCCTTGATATTTTCAACCCGCACCCCAGTGATATTGATTTCTACCCATTCAGGTTTAACATCATTGAACAATCTGTGCTGGACGCCAGCACCCCCTTCGGCAGCATTCTCAACACCCAGGCGACCGGACTCATCCATTTCACCAAGCCAGGATACGACTCGTTGACGCGGTCCTCGTTCGGTCCGGTATGACTCGACCAACGCCCAGTAATGGTGCGGTTTGCCGTCTTTTACGCGTGTCAATTTTCGTATATACACGCGGAAATTATCGATAATCGGCAAATCAAGTCAATGGGGTTGGTCGTCACTACAACTGGTTCTCGGCATTGATAAAGAAATCGCTCCCGGAATATCGGGAACTTACAGAAAGTCAGTCCACAAAAGCGGGGCAAAATTCATCAAAGAAAGTCACAACTGCGGAAGTTGGGCTAGGGGAAATAATGAATCTGAGATACAACGCAAGGGTGGTGGTGCTTTCAGCCTGCGAG
Organism: uncultured delta proteobacterium; assembly: GCA_963741035.1. Lineage (GTDB taxonomy): Bacteria > Desulfobacterota > Syntrophobacteria > Syntrophobacterales > Syntrophobacteraceae > SbD1. The sequence goes on along the minus strand of CAVUGX010000032.1, from coordinate 135,483 downwards.
ACCGGTTTGGGCTGGGCCGAGCGGGGAGAAGGAATAACCGGGCTCACCCGCGCCGTTATGTATGCCGGGAGCCCGTCAGCCGTCGTGAGTCTTTGGAACGTCGATGATGAGGGGACCAGAGACCTCATGGTCCGGTTCTATGAAAACATGATCCGAAAAGGGATCGGAACTGCCGAATCCCTGCGCCTGGCAAAAAAGGAGATGCTGAAAACGCAGTACGGTGACCCGTTTTTCTGGTCGGCTTTCGTTATGTACGGTGAATAGTCCATAAGCGTTTACCCCGGTAATTCATGCCCCTCAGGGACACCCGAAAAACCTTCAAAAGACCCGTAGGGTGGGCCAAGCGGGAGCGCAGCCCACCGAAACTTTTCGAAGCACCTCAGACGATCAGCTCCTGTTCTGCCTTTGGCCTGTCGGGTTCCTGTTAATCCTGTAACTCCTGTCAAAGATCTTCTTCATAGCGGTATTAATGTCCCCTCGGGACTCCGGCCCGACGAGATCTGCACCGTAAGGAATCGCCGGCGGCTATCCGTTGGTTGTCCCTGTCAGAGACAATTTTTGTTACTGTTTGACAATTTTCGGTTACTACCATGGACAGACACGAACTCCTTAACAGGCCCCTCCGGCTCGGAAAGATTCAATCCAGGGTTGCCCGAGCCGCCATCTTGCTTCTTTGCCTGATTCACGTATCACATCCTGCTCGTCAACGCCAGAAAGCATGGCATTAATCCTGCTTCATTCCCACCTAACGCCAAACACCTGTCACCGCATCGAGAGCCGGGACTTTGCCGCGTAAATCGAGTACCCGTTTGGGGGCGATACTGCATGCCGGTTTAACGAATGAGCTTTAATGAGAGCCTATACTCATAGATAGTTCGGGAGGATGTTATGAAGAATGAACGGTTCATACATGCGAGCAGGCCCATTAACGTGTTCGCGCTCATTCTTGCTTCCCTGCTGCTGATGTTCATTTCCGCCGCGGCGCGGACCGGCACGCCTCTTGAGCAGCCCGGCAAAAGCACCCACATAGCTGCAAAAAATCTAAGCCCGCAGGAAAGATCGAGCATGCAGGATGCATACAGGCGGCTTCCTCTCTATTTCGTGGAAAACAGAGGACAAGCGGGCGAGAGGGTAAAATACTATCAGAGAGGAGGCGGTCATACGGCCTATTTTACCCCGGAGGGGATCAGTTTCGCATTGGGGGATAAGGGCGTTCAGGCCACACTTACCGCAGCGGGAATGAGGAAAGGGGTTGACATCGTTGCATCAGAGCCGCTGAAGGGCAGAGTGAACCACTTCGTGGGGGATGATCCCGGGAGATGGGTCCAGGATGTGCCGACCTTCGGGTCTTTGACATACAAGGATATATATCAGGGAGTGGATCTGCGCTTCTATGGGAACAACAGTCAGATGGAGTACGACATCATTTTAAGGCCGGGGGCTGATCCCAGGCAGGTGACTCTTGAGTATGCGGGAGTAGAGAACATCTCTGTAACGGAGAAGGGAGATCTGCTGGTTAAGCTGGCAGGCCGGGATACGATTACCCAGAAAAGGCCTGTCGTATATCAGGAAGTGAATGGAGAGAGGGTCCCTCGGGAAGGGAGCTTCGAAGTCCTGCAGCATAGCGGTGACCGGTTCTCCTACGGATTTCGCCTGGCCTCCTATGATCCAGGCAAGACCCTGGTAATCGATCCAGCGATCACCTACTCGAGCTATCTTGGAGGGACTGACGGAGAATTGATCTACACGATGGCTGCAGATGCATCCGGAAACGTTTATGTGGCAGGATTTACTCTTTCGGCCGACTATCCGACGACCCCGAATTCCGTCGCAAGATCGATCGCCGGTGACCATGATTGTTTCGTCACAAAAATAGACCCGTCGGGTGCTCTGACTTACTCCACCTATCTTGGGGGGAGCGATTACGATACGGTCTTTGCAATGGCGGTAGATTCGTCCGGCAACATTTATCTGGGCGGAACAACGGGTTCAATCGATTTCCCCGTTACGCAAAACGGCACCCCCAAAAACAGTGCTCCGGGTGGGGACGGCTTTATTGCAAAGATCGACGGATCAGGCGCGCTCGTCTATTCGACCTGTCTTGGAGGCAGTGGTGGAGACGAAATCCATGCCGTAGCCGTGGATGCATCAGGAAACGCCTATGTGGCAGGGGTCACCCTTTCAACCGATTTTCCAGTCAAAAATCCCATGGCGGGACAGGAAAGCTTGCACCTCGGTGGTTGCGCCACGTACAACGACTGTATGGACGGCTTCGTTGCAAAGTTGGACCAGTCGGGAGCCTTGGCCTATTCCACCTATTTTGGCGGGAGCGGTGATGATGAAATCTCTTCAATAGCGGTGGACACATCAGGGAACATCTACGTGGGAGGGCTCACCAATTCACCCGATTTTCCCATCAAAAATCCCATCACGGGGCAGGGAAGCGTGCATCAGGGCAATTGCGGGTCTCGTGCCTGCGATGACGGCTTCGTTGCAAAGATAAACCCGTCAGGCGCTCTGGTCTACTCCACCTATCTTGGCGGCAATGGCGAGGATGAGGTGGTCTCGGTGGCAGTGGATGCCTCCGGAAACGTCTATGCAGCCGGCAATACAGGATCGCCCGACTTTCCCACCACTTCGGGCGCCTTTTCCGCAAACCCCGGTGGCAATAGTGTCGGTTTCATTTCCAGGATAAATGCATCGGGGTCCTCCCTCACCTACTCGACTTGCCTGGGAGGCAACGGAACCGGAATCAGCGGAATGGCAGTGGATGCATCCGGAAACGTCTATGTGGCCGGAAACACCTCTCCGTCCGATTTTCCCACCACACCCGACGCCATCCCCACAAATCCCGGCAGTTTTTGGGCGGGGTTCATTACGAAGATGAACGCGTCGGGGTCGGCCCTTCTCTACTCTACCTGTCTTGGATGGACCGATAATGATAATGATATGATCACTGCTATGGCGGCTGATGTATCCGGTAACATGTATGTGGCCGGGTATACATATTCGTCCTTTTTCCCCATCACGCCAAATGCCACCTATCCTACTCACGGAGCCGATCAAAGCGGTATTACCCACCAGGCCGGCTTCATCATGAGGGTCTCTCCGGATGCGGATCTGTCGATCACAATGTCAGCCAACCCTAATCCAGTCATGGTCGGGGGCACTCTTTCTTACGGGATCGGCGTCTCAAATGCCGGACCCGGGAATGCAAGCGGGGTCAAGGTATCCGATCTTCTGCCCGCCGGCTTGAGCCTGGTCTCAGCCGTATCCTCGCAGGGAGCATGCTCCCAGTCTTCAGGCATGATCGTCTGTAATATGGGAAACCTGGCCATGGGTGCAAGTGCTACAGTATCTATTCAGACAACTGCGCTGCAGCCGGGTAACATCACCAATACAGCAACCATCAGTGCTGACGAGTCAGACCCTGCTCCAAACAACAATAGCGTCACCATTGGAACCACAATTGGGCAGAGTGGGATTCTGACCGTTACACTCTCTCCTCAAGCCGCCGTCGCCGCAGGGGCTCAGTGGAAGATGGATAACGGAAGTTGGCAGGCGAGTGGGACCACGCTCTCAAATATCGGAACCGGCTCCCATACGGTCACTTTCCAAAATGTTGCGGGCTTGACCGCGCCGGCAAACCAGACGGTCACCGTCTCGAACGGCCGGACCTCAACCGTTGCCGGAACGTATGTCCAGCAAGTCGGTTCTCTCATGGTAACCATTAGTCCCCAAGCCGCCATAGACGAAGGCGCCCAGTGGAAGCTGGACTCCGGTGCCTGGCAGCCCAGCGGAGCGATCATTACCAATCTTCCAGCCGGTTCTCACACGGTGTCTTTTAATAACGTTGCTGGTTGGACCAGTCCAGCCAGGCAGAAGGTCACCATCTCGAAAAACCAGGCTACAGCAAGTATTGGCGACTACGTACAGAATGCCGGTACTCTCACCGTCACCCTGAGTCCTAAAACCGCCATCGACGCGGGTGTTCAGTGGCAGGTAGACTCAGGAGGGTGGATAAATAGCGGGACCAGGCTATCGCTTGTGGCAGGGACTCACACTGTAAGCTTTAAGGAGGTTGAAGGTTGGAACGGACCGGCAAGTCGTCAGGTGAATATCATTGGCAAGCGATCCACGGCGATCAAAGGAATCTACAAAATATCCTCCCAGCGCTCTGTTCGCTGAGAGAAACGGAGGGGCTGCAAGCGCACAGTTCCGATCCGCCAGCCTCTCCACCACCGTCACGGGACGGACGCCAAATCATTAGATCGCCTTGCCGGTGTGCGTTGATCTTTACGTCAGGTTTGAATCAACAAAAATGAGGGGGAACCAAAGATTTTCGGTCCCCCTTCGTCCTGTAATAAACCGGCAGCCGCCGAGAATCTGGAATTGTTCAGGAAATCTTTCGATTATCTCAAAGCCCGTTGCATGTCTTCTCAGCCGTTTCTTCGGCCAGCTTCATCACGTCCTCATGGGCTGCGGCTTCTCCCGGCTCCCGAACCCCGCACGCTCGAATGAGATGAGTCGCACTGAAGCCATAGCCTTTGAAGAAGTAGTCAAATTTCGGAAAGACATTGTTAAACATGCTCTCATCGGGGTGTCCCTGCACCTGAATGAAAACCAGTTTCTTCCCCGATGGAAGGCGGGATCTATTGGGGTTGGTCATGAAATCAGGCACGAGATAGGAATAAGTCCGGTCCAGAAAAGCTTTCAACTGGCTCGTTACGTCCCAAAAGTAGACAGGAGTTGCCAGCACGAGAACGTCCGTTTCACGAACCGCCTCCAGAACCTCGGTCAAATCGTCTTCAAGCACGCATCTATCTAGCTTTGTCTTGCAGGCCATACATCCTTGGCAACCGCGAAAATTCAAATCATTTAAGGCGAAGGCTCGCACTTCTGCTCCGAGTTTCTGTGCCGTGGCGCAGAAACGTTCGGCAATCATGGAACTGTTTGCCCTCGCTCTCGGGCTTCCAAGCAAACTGACAACTTTCATTTCAGTCTCCAATCTTTGTAAATGAGAACACTCGTAGTTAGGCCCTCCCGGCCGAATCTCTCTTTGAACAAAACATAATACAACAATTTTTCCCTGGGCGGCCAGGGAAGCGATCCGCTTCAAAATCCCTTGGAGCCGTGCTAAAGACCGAACCCAGCATAGAGTGGACAATTAGCCCAGTGTTAGCTTGCGCCAATTCCCAGCAACCGGTGTACAAAGCTTTGCCGAAGTTCAATGGCCCCCTCGGGGCAGAGTTCATGACAGCAATAACATCGAATGCATTGTTTGTCATCGATATGAGCATACTTGCGTTTGCTCTCAATAATCCTAATTGTGTTCATCGGGCATGATTCGAGACAAATCCCACAGGCGACGCATTTTTTCCTGACTATCTGAGGCGCCAGTGAAAGCCAATCCTTGATAAACGGCTCCATCGGCTTTTGCCACCAGGCGAGATGCCCAGAAAAACCCGTCCCTTCATCAATTGTTGCAGGAAATTTATAATCAGATATCCGTATTTCCGATATCTCAGCGCCTATGACTTCAATTTCGCCAATACTGACCGGCCCTAGCCCGCGTGTGGCAGCCGCAATCAGCAGCGGGTTTTGCCCCGGCCGAAGACCAATGATCTCACTTGCGATAACATCCAGGGCCAAAGGGTTTCTGGACCCTAGCAGCAACCCTATTGGGCGGGGGGTGCCGGCAGCGCCCGGGCCGTCCCCCTCCATCCCCATAACAGCGTCCATTATGGAGACTCGAGGTGAAACAAATTCGGCCAGATCGAGCATCATGTCGGCAAAATGATGTTTGTCGTGCAGTTTGGCGTGATAGCCTGGTTTTGCCAGTCCGGGTATGACCCCAAAATTGTTTTTGACCGCGCCTGTCATACTCATAAATGTGTGAGTCTTTAACTTGCACAGGTTGAGCACGCCATTTGCCGCAATTACCGGAGTGATCACATCAAAATGCTTAATCAACTTTCCCTGCAGGAAAGAAACAGGCTTATAGGTAGTGTCGAAATTGAGTTCGGCTCCAGCCGCTTCGGCCGCTTCGTACATTCCACACGCCCGATAGAGAGTATCCAACGTTTTTTCGTTGTACCGGTATCCAGTGCCGGGACTGTCCGCTATAACAGGAAACGCGCCCTCCTTTTTTACCTTTCGTGCGACCGCAGCTACAATCCCGGGATGGGTGGTCACCGCCTGTTCCGGTTTAGCAGGTTGGAGTAAATTGGCTTTAAGCACAATTTTCTCGTTCGGCTCAACGAATTGGTTCATACCACCCATCATGGAAATCAATTTGTCCATTTTTTCGTCGACCTGATCGTAATCAGGGCAACTCACAATATAAACCTGACTATTCATCAAAATCCTCCTCCGCCTGAGGTCAGGAAATCAGAAAGCTTCGGAACTACGCGTTTTGCTCGTGATTATTTAATGCGCCGTAGGAACCGTAGCCGGCATTGTTAACAAGAGCGTCAATGTGTTTTTCATTGCGCAGGATTTCTTCGACGCAGGCACGGCACTGATGCTCATCGGTAAGATCGAGCTTCATGGGGAGCACTCCGATATCCGACAAGTCCTGCATTGCCTCAAGGCGGCGGGCCGTCGCATACACCCTCCAATCCTTCCTGGCGAGAATCGAAGCCGTGGCCTTGCCGATACCCGACGAACCACCTGTAATCAGTACAACCCTCTAAGTTTTGCTCATGCGAACCTCTCTGCGATTTGAAGTTTGTAAAATTCTACAACTATCGAACTGATACTCAAAATAAAATACCCTCGCACAGGATCTACCCTTCCCCTTATTGCCCCACCTGGCCAAGCAGGAGTTTACTCACCTCTTCCCACGTTTCGGATACCGGCCGGGCGATCAGAAACTTCCCTTGGCGCTCGGTTACAATCAGGCCGGCGTTGACCAATTCCTTCAGGTGGTGGGAGACCGTGGGCGCCCCGATCTTGAGATTGTCAATAATAGTGGAAACAATACAACATTCATTGGCAGCGAAGCTTTTTTGCTCCCCATTGACAATACCCAGGTATATCTCCAATCGATTGGGGTGAGAGAGAGCCTTGAGAACTTTAGCCGCCAGCTTGATGTCCATATCAATCCTTTTACGTTTCGACAACCATCGAAAGGATAAAGTGCTTGACCTTGTTCGTCAAGCACTTTTTTCCCCCTGTCACACTCATCGGCCACTCTTCCCGGGAGACTCGCATGGAAGCTGCACTCATCCCTGACAGCTCCGTGCCGGTCTGAATTTCGATGGCCGGCTCAGACGCTTTAATTGCACTCCGGCCTTCGACTTCGAGACTCATTACATTCACATCCGCACACCAGTATCCAGTGTCCGATAACCTGTATGCTGGAAGAAGTTTGAATTTTTGGAATTTTGTTGCCTTCAAATAATTATTCCCTTTCCGCAGTACTTTTATAATACAGTCTAATCATTTAATATCGTTGAATAAATATACCAAATATGATCTCCTGCTCTTGCTTAGTCGCAACCTTAGTGCAGTTGACAGGGCACTAGATCCGCTTATATTGTGTTTGACAAGATTTACAGTGCATTGTTAGGTAGTTGTAAGATTTAAACGAATGACTATTAGAGTTTTCAGGAGATAAAAAATGAGCAAAAAACTGATTCTTGGTTTGGCCTTGGCAGTCGTTTTATTCAGCGGCCCTCTTTTAAGCGTAAGCGCACAAGCGGATTGCGGCTGTCTGCCTCACTTCAGCCTGCCGTCGTGCTGGTTTGGAACCTGTGGACAAGTGGCAGAGAGGAAAGATTTGGACAGGTCAGAGGCTACTTGCCAGGGCGCATATAACTATGGTCCGACCGTACCGAGTGCATTTGGCGCGGTGGGCGCTTACTAATTTTACCGGCAACCCCGGCATCGCGGAACTGATGGCTCTGAGTTGCCGGACACTGTGGGCATTTGGAAACTAACACTACCTCTTCAAGCCTCAAACTTGGCCAACCCTCCCGAGGACTCAGGACCTCAGGGGGGTTGACTGCTTGTAGACGCCTGCCATTCGCAGTCAGTGTTGTACGCGGATACTTGAACGAGGGACACTTATTTGGCTTGCGGCCTATTGCTTGTAGACAGCGCTGACAATAATCAAGTCATCTACTTTCTCAAAATAGGCGGTCTTGGGAACCCATTCCCTGCTTTCCGGATGATACCATTTGTAGTCTACCCAGCCACTGCCCTTGGCATTTGCGGCTTCAACGATCTCCCGGATAAATTTCTTCCCGTCGGAGTCAACGATTTCTATAAAATCAGCGCCCACAAATTTTTCATTTTCCCCGTGGGCCAGCATTGTCCCCTTGGAATTAAGAACGTAGATATACAGCTCATCTTGAACAAACATGCCACGGGGGACTGTGAACGCCGCCAAAGAGATCCTTTTACCCGAGGATTTATAGAAGGCGATTGCTTTTTTTACCCATTCTTTTGCATCGATCTGTTGTCTAGGGCTCACGGAGCTCCTCCTCTTCAGCGCGGAACATTGGCTCGAACCGAGATGATCCAGTATCGCAACGATTCGGTGCACAGAAACGGGAATGGCACCCCAAATCCCACACGCTCGAGAATGCAATAGTACTAATTTTCACAAAACAAATCAAGAAAGAAGAACGCCTTAAAATTGAGTAACGAGCCATCGTGAACACGGAACACAAAGAGCGACGGGAGATCGTTCAGGAATGATTTTGAACCAATATTTGAGGAAATTAAAGGGAATTCCCTCCTGGAGCATAAATCAGAAAAGGCGAGTAATCGTTTCCGGTCACGATAATTTTCCGTTCGGGTGTTTTTTTATCGAAAAAGTAGTCTAATTCCCATTGTTGCGCCATCATCGACTTGTGTCCCATCGACCAGCGCAATCACAATAGAGGCATCATCGAGATGAGATTTGCAGCGGGAGAAAGTTCTCAGGCTACCCGAGCAGGTTGCTCTTTCACAAAGATATTTCACGGCAGACGGCCAATCGGGAAATGGCTTTGAACCGATAAGGATAAGTTCGCCTTGCTTTGACGCCGGTCGATCAGATCGCAGATTATGTTTGGAAATCGAAGGTATAAAATAGTAGATTCCCGAGCGGGAAAAGAATAAAAAGTAACCTCCTAAGCCACGCGACCGGGGCGGGCGGATTTTTTCGGGAGCTTCAGCCGTCCCGCCGGCTCATGAAGCACATATTCGGTCGATTGGTTGCGGGCAAATACTGTAGAACGGGAAGGAACCCCAGAGATGGATTTTAATCTAACTGAAGAGCATCAATTGATTCGACAAAGTGTGATTGAATTTTGTGACAGGTACGTTTGTCCGATTGCGGACGGAGTTGACAGTGAACCGAGCTTCCCGGCCGAGACAATTAAAAAACTCGCCGAACAGGACTTGATGGGTATCCCGTATCCCGTGGAATACGGCGGAGCAGGGTCCGATTATCTGAGCTATATTATAGTGATCGAAGAGCTTTCGCGGGCATGCACAACGACCGGTTTTATCGTAGAGAGTCACACCTCTCTGGCAGGGTTCCCGCTGTTTAAGTTTGGCACGGAAGAGCAAAAGAAAAAATACCTTACCCCGCTGTGCAAAGGTGAGATACTTGGCTCCCTTGCCTTTACTGATCCAGGGGCTGAAACCGATGCGGCCGGGACCACGACTGCGGCCCTGGATGGGAATGAATGGGTGCTGAACGCAAGCAGCTTGTTCATCTCAAACGCTACCGCCGCCGGTGTGATCATTGCTTTTGCCGTGACGGATAGATCCAAGGGGACAAATGGTATAAGCGCGTTTATCGTTCCGGCTGCAACTCCCGGTTTCCAGATCGGAAGACACCTGAAAAAGCTGGGAACAAGAGGATCGGTTACGACTGAAGTATCCCTTCAAAACTGCCGGATTTCTCAAGAAAATCTGCTGGGTGACCAGGGGCAGGGGTTCGAGATCTTCATGTTGACGCTTGACGGCGCTCGGATGGGCATTGCCGCGCAGGCCGTGGGCATTGCTCAGGCTGCGCTCGACGAATCGATAAAATACTCCCAACAAAGAATCCAGTTCGGAAAACCCATCGGCGCGTTCGATGCGGTCCAGATGATGATTGCCAACATGGCGACCGAAGTGCAGGCATCAAGGCTTTTGACCTATCAGGCTGCCTGGTGTTACGATCAGGGACTGCCTTACAGCAGTCAGGCTGCCATGGCAAAGTTATTTGCCGCCGAAACGGCTTCCCGTCAAACGAACCGCGCAGTGCAGATCCACGGGGGTATCGGGTACTCCAAGGGATCTAAAGTCGAGCGTCTGTACAGGGATGCCATGATTACATCTACCTACAATGGGACCTCGGATATGATGAGGATGGTTATCGCCGCAGGCCAGTTGAGTTAACAGGGATGATTTAATATCCTCTCCTGCCCGATTTGATTCTGGTCAGCCTTGCATTCTCGAATGTCAGCGTTTGCATAAATCTAGTGGGCCCTAAATTGTATGTCCACCTGTCAATGGTAACAAGGACCCTTCGGGGTCCGATCCATTGCCCGTAGTCGCGAAGATACGGGATGTCAACAAACCTTTCTTCCTGCCACGAGTCGCTCATTGATGGAGGACCGCACAATTCCAGAACTTCATCTCTGAAACTGCCTACCGAAATGAAATTGTTACTACACTGAAATGCAGCGGCTCCTGCGGCGCAGCAGAATAGAAAAGTCAACACGAAAGCCGGTATCAAAAGGATATCCTTTTTCGTCATATGCGCTCTCCCTCGGGCAATCCCTTTTTTTTCTCCGCTTTGCTTCGACCTTTGGTCAATGACTTTGCAGACAGTGGTGTTTTCATCGAAAACACGTATTTCTTCCTGTACTCCTTCAGGTTTATACCGTGGGAAACGAGATGGTGTGATCTATCTCGCCCGCATTTCTTCTCGGCATTTGAGACAGATTACTTTATCGTTTTGTATGGAGTTTTTACCCGTGAGCTGCGTTGCGGCTATTTCCTTCTGCGGCCGGTTGAGTAAATTCAATGACAACTCCAGCCGATTCTGCCTTTTGAAGGTACTGTGCCGAAGAGACGATGCAATGCAGTTTTTGCAAGGTCGGACCCTCTCTTCAGTTGGCAATCGTACTAGAAATGCAAATCCGGTTTGGAACTCAAATTGGCGCTTACTTCTGTCGTTGAGTACAAAAAGCGAGAGGCCATAAGGGGTTTCCTTATGGCCTCATGAAACAAAGGAGACTCACAGAACCGATTAAGACAGAGACAGACTTTCTACCACTAACGGGGTCGCAGATCGAGCATTCGCAACAACTTGGTCACAGGAGTTTCAGCATCCGTTCGAGTTGAGCATTGAGTTAACTTCAGAGCGTGAGCATGAACTGAGCTTGATAAGATCAACTTTATTTCACTTTTCAGCGTCCACCTTCCTCGGGAAATTTGAGCTTCAACGCGATTCACATGTTACTGTCGAGTTCGGTTTCCGAGAGTTCCCTGTACGAATGTGGAGACGGGCATGCCTTCGAGTTCGGTTTGCGGCAGCCATTCACCCTTCCTGGAATTCGCCGACCTTATATAGGCAGAGTGTAAAGCAGCTTCAAAATCAACGAGGTCAAAGGGCTTCTTCAGGAATGTTTCAATTTGCACCCGATTCAGATCTTCAGCTACAGCTTGGAAATCGTATTCAGAAAGAACAATCGCAACGGCAGCGGGAGCAATGAGCTTGAGCTTTTCAATAAGAGAGTGACCATTCGCATCCGGAAGATGATATTCAAGAATCACAACATGAGGAGGAACTTTTTGAGCAAGATTAAGAGCTTGACTGGCTGTTGAACAACTGTCAAAGGCATATCCCGCCCGGTCCAGGAATTTTTCCAAAGAGCGTCTCAACGAAGCGTCATCTTCTACAAGGAGCACAAGATTTTCAACACGCACGTTCGCCTCCACGGTATCCCTATTGAGCAAGTAGCATGCCACGATAGCAGGATCATCAAGATAGCGGCCTGGAGCGCGCCTGGAGGTGGGATCCTTTTATCGGAGACCGGCCCTGTTTGGACAATATTCTACATCGTTGCAGGTTATCGGTCACCGGGATGCTCGGGTTGTTTTGGGAAAACCAGGTAATTCAAGACATTGTTTCTAATGTGTAGAATATTGTTCATAAGGGAAAGATATTGGAGCATTTTGTCCAGATAGTGTGAAGAGACCAAGAACTCTCGCGCATCGTTTGCCGTGATAACTGTCCGATGCTCGCTTATAAAGCCATTATTGCGATGCACGGCTGACTTTCAAAACTGGATGGAAGATCTGCCTGTTTGAGCGCAGTAAAGCCGATTGGAATCGGTGTGACTTCCCTTTACTCTCGCCGGCGCCAATGATATTTAGAAGTGCATTAAACTTGGCAGCGGAGCGTTAATAATGGATGAGGAAACTCAAGCATATTTCAAGGATCTGCTTCTTAGGAGACTCGATGAGCTCTATTTAGAAGCGGAGAAAACAGTGGCTCTCATGACCGATAAGGTGGAAAGCTCCCCAGATCCCACGGATCGGGCGACCCTTGAATCCGACAGGAATTTGATGCTCAGCATACGGGACCGGGAGCGAAAGCTGATCCCCAAGATTCGCGAGGCGCTGCAAAGGATTGAGGAAGGTAATTTCGGGCAGTGCGAACAATGTGGAGACGATATCGGAACAGAACGCCTGAACGCCAGGCCCGTGACGACTTTGTGCATCGAGTGCAAGCGCAGGCAGGAAGCAAATGAGCGTACAAGAGGGGCATAGGTTTTTGGATGTAATGAGGTGTATAATACGCAGTTGCGTTAAAGATGAAACTGATATTGAATGGGCTCCTCTACTAGAGGGGGTGCTCATGCCTGAGCAGACCCTGCTATCAACTGAGAAGAGTGCGATCTACGCCCCTTTTCCTCATTTTTCACTCCCCCCGCATGTCGAAGACAGACCCCGATTCCGATGATCTTTGCCTTTTCACGCTTTCCCCCGAAAGCCTCTAACCGCTCTCCGTGACCTCGTATCCGGCTTCCTTCAGTTCCCCCGATTATAAGAGCCTGGTATGTTCCTGATGGTCGCCAACAGGGCTCTTAGGTATAACTCCACCCCCTTCTTCTTTAGTCATGTTTCTGGTCCGAAGGAGGAGGGGCGGCCCCAAGAACCTTGGGGCCGACCCCATTGGAGGAGAGTGGGCTGGATCTTCTGAGGGGCTAATTCGGAAGATCTCTATCTCTATATAGAGAGCGCAAACGCCCATTTGCGCTTAAGCGGGAACATGTGAGACACAGGGGCAATCAGTTCTCACAAGACTCCCGCAAAGGTTAGACTATTTAAGCGCAACCCCGTATCAGACGAAGAGTGCAGGCATAAAGTTTACAAAGCCCCCCGGCAAAACACGAGCGCCGGGAGTTGTAGTTGAATCGATTAAACCCTTCAATGTTCGAATCAGTCCGCCGTGAGGCCAGGGGGTCCCCACAGCGGCATCGTGAGTCGGTTCGCGCACGGGGTTGTCCATTAATTCCTTATTTCCCACGGAACCAGGGATAACCAGGGGAACCGTTCCCCATGTTCGGCCCAACGCTGTTGTAAGGACTATTGGGATTAGACTTGTCCATGTCATTTGCGCCGTGAGTCCAGCAAGAGGGCAAGCGCCAGCCGCAGGGGCCACAATCTGCCCGCGCGCTGAAAAGGCCGCCGCTCACAAGGACCAGCGAAAGCGCCATTGCGACAATCAGTTTTTTGCTCATTTTTATCTCCTTTCCGATTATCCAAAAAGTCGTTCTTTTAAATAGCCACGATTGGCTAGAGTTGGTTGCCTGCCTTGTCTTGCCCGAAATCATTTGTCTTGCCATGTCTCTGATTGTAGTTGTACTTGTACGGGCCAGGGGCTGCCGGACCACTGGGGGCCTGGATATTCTGGTTGTTGCTCGAGACTGCTTTGCCCGCGCCTCGTCCCGTTTGCTGGTCCGTACCGTCGCCTGCAAGGGCGATGAAAGCCGAAGCAAGCACGAACATAAGGGCAAGCATGGTAACACCGAATTTTGCTCTCAATTTCATCGTTACCTCCATATGTCAAAGTTCTTGGGTGTGATACAAAAGGCCACGTTTTCAGCTAATGCGTGTGACCATAAGCCGTCAGTTCATCCTGAAACTGCCGGCGGATTGCATTTTTCGAGACGAACTTGAAATAGCCTTCTTAATACGCACCCTTCCAGTTCCCCTGCAGGCCGTAAATTTGAAAGTCAGGAATCTGCCTTTGCATGTGCCTGTCTCTGTCCGTGTCGCGATCTTCCCGGACCCCATTGGTGGCCCAGTCCTCTCCGAATGAATTGGCCGAGCGATTCTCGATGTATCCCCTATGATTGTAATTGTATCCCTGATTATAGCTGCTGCCTGCATTGGTACCGTCTGCCGCCATTGTTCCGTTGGGCGCTAAAAACACGAATGCCGCGGCAAGAGCGATGGTGAATATGGACAGACTGAAAAGTTTCTTGTTCATTTTACGCTCTCCTTAATCTCCCAAATGCGTTAATCCCGGAAGGTCGCTGTCCATATGGCCCTTCAGATTGCCAGCATCGACTCGCCCCTGTTGAATGTAACGCTCGGCGGCTTTGAGAAGTTCAAATCCCCGGCCCCGGACTTTTCTATGACCTCGCTCCCGCAAGGGAATGCCTTCTCCTCCGGACTCGAGAATGAATATAAACAGGCAACGTTAAGGGAAGATTAAAGATAAATTAGAAGATTCTAATGGGAGGCTGCGAGTCGCCGGCCTGGGAGGCGGCAGCAAGCAGCCGGAGGCGGAGAGTTGACGGCTTCTTTGTCTTTGCTGCCGTCCTGGGGTTTGTGACCTAAGAGACGATCGGGATTGAAGCTCTGAAAAGGCTCCCCCGGCCTGGGGCGCTTTCTACCTGGATAGTTCCGCCGTGAGCGCAGGTAATTGATTGGGCGATAGACAGCCCGAGACCGGTTCCACGTTCCGCCTGGGCGCCGGCTTCCGAAGTGCGGTAAAAGGCTTGGAAAATATGCTTCTGTTCTTCAATGGGAATCCCGCTTCCGGTATCCGAAACGAGAATGGACGCCGATCCGCCGTCCTGCTGCAGACTGATGGTCACACGGCCTTCCGCCCCGGTGTATTTTATGGCGTTGTCCACAAGGTTGTATATCATGCGTTGCAGGCATTCGCGATCTCCTTGAACGTGGAGCGGCTCTATCGCGCCGAACAGAAGTTCTATCCTATGGGAGTCCGCCAGCGGCTTCAATCGGAGGTAAACCTCTTCGAGCACCTGTGCCAGGTCTACCTCCTGCCGGTCCATTCTCAGTACGCCGGCTTCGGCGCGGGCCAGGAGCAGGAGTCCTTCCACCAGGTGCGCGATCCTGTCGACTTCTTCCAGGGCGCTCTCGATGGTTGCGCGGTATTCCTCCGGGCTTCTTGCCGAACGCAGAACAACCTCCAGTTCGCCTTTTAAAATGGTGAGGGGAGTCTGAAGTTCATGGGAGGCGTCGGCACTGAACCGGCGGATTTGGCTGAATGCAGCATCCAGATGTGTGAGCATCTGGTTCAATGTTTTGGCCAGATTGTCCAGTTCATCGCCGGTTCCCGTCTCATCCACACGTTGGCTAAGGTGTTCGGCGCTTATCCGGCGGGCAGTGGCTGTCATCCGGTCCACGGGCTTCAACGCCCGATGAGCCAGAAGCCATCCGCCGGATGCCGCAAGCACCAGGCCGAGAGGGAGCACCCCTGCCATGATCAGAAGAAACCGGACACTCGTTTCTTCAATCCTCCTGAGGGACATTCCAACCTGGGCCAGGTTGATCAACCGTTTGGATTCCATTATCGGCATGGTCAGTATCCGCACCGGGTACTCTCCGAGACCTTGCACCGTCTCAAAAGAAGATCGGCCACGCATTGCATTGTCGTAGGCATTCTTGCTCAGGGGCAACTTCTCGGCGGATGGCAAAGATCGGTGTTCGTCAATGTTGCCCAATGAATCGCGCAGAAGAAAATAATGCTCCTCATGGCGAAAAACCGGAAAACGGTGGAAAGCCTGATCTATTTCAGAAGCCTGATCGGTATCGGAGAAGACAAAAGTCGCGGATAGGCTTTGATCGCGTTGGATCAATACTTTGGCGACCTTGTCGAGCGCCTTGTCCATTTCGTTAGTAAGGCTGTACGCTAAAAGTTCGAACGCCGCCCCTCCCACAATGAGCAGCATAACGGTCAAAAAGCACGTGTACCAGATTGTGAGACGTGTCCGGATGGACCTGATGTGCAAGTATTACTCCTCTTTTAAGACATAGCCGACTCCACGAACCGTGTGAATGAGTTTAGGCTCGCGATCTGAGTCGATTTTCCTGCGAAGGTAGTTCACGTATACGTCGATGATGTTGGTCATCGAGTCGAAGTTGTAGTCCCAGACATGGTCGGCGATCATGGCCCTGGTGAGTACTCGCCCGGGATTGCGGATGAAATAATCGATTAGAGAATACTCCTTGGCGGTCAGGTCAATTTTCCTGCCGCCTCGCAAAACTGTGCGGCTGGCGGGGTCCAGGGTCAGATCGGCAAACCGGAGCACCGGAAGTTTTGCATCTGTTTGCCGTCTTAGCAGCGCCCGAATCCTGGCGACAAGCTCCTGGAATGCGAATGGTTTGGTCAGATAGTCATCAGCGCCTGCATCCAGACCCAGGACCTTGTCTTCAATGTTTGCTCTTACAGTGAGCAGCAGCACCGGGGTTGACACTTTTTTCAACCGCAGCTCGTGCAGAACGCTCAGACCATCCATTCCAGGCAGATGAATATCGAGCACGATCAGATCGTGAACCGCATCCATGGCCATTTCAAGGCCGGTTTTCCCGTCGAAGGCCACATCTACCGCATAGCCTTCTTCCTCCAGCCCCTTCTTGATAAAGCTGGACACCTTTTTTTCATCTTCCACAACCAGAAGTCGCATAGGTCCCTTCACCCGGCATCGTATTCCATATTCAAAGCAGCAGAAGTTGTTCGCGTCCCTCCGGGACACCCTGAAACCGTGAAAAGTCCCGTAGGGCGGGCTAAGCGGAGCGCAGCCCACCAGAACATTCCAGAACAAACTAATGTATCTTATATATCGGTAGATATTACAGGGGAACTTTTTTTTGATCGGAAATGTTACAGGGAAATTCTCTGGCCGTTTGACGCTCGCTCCTGTGGCCTTGCCGGCAAATATTCTCGTTGCGCCCTGCCCGCTTCAAGGCCGGCAATTGTAAGTCCGGGTTTTGATCCCCGGTCAAGACGATCACGGCATTAACTGCGGCGCCTTCACTCTCTGCTGCTCGGCGGAAATAGCATCCTGTTCGCCTGAGGCCGGCAGGCAGGCGGAAAGCAACGCTGTTAACTGCGGAGCCGGCGCTGTGTCTTGAAATTGCAAAAGCTGGCCTGTTTGAAATATCGCTTGCAGGTTCGACTGGGAAATCGTATGGTTTTACGGGCTTAGGGGCCGTTCCAGGAGTTTTTTCCTGCTGAATTCGACACCAAAATGCGGCTCGGATGCATAGAACATTCGCATGAGGAGGCATTGCAATGAGTTTTCGTTGTGGAAGGCTCCTGTCCGCTATCCTGCTGATCGTCATCTCCTCTTTTTTCCTGGCGCCCGGATCTCTTTGGGCTGCGGATTTGCCTTACATGGCCACTTACTCTTCACCGCTTGCGGCTCCAACGGTGAGTGGGGTCGCCAATCTGATACCTGTCCCGCTCATCCGGCAGAACACCGGATCTACCTGCGGAGTTTCAGCGCTCGAATCCATTTTTGCCTATTATGGGCAGGATTTTCGTGCAGACAAGCTCGCGAGGGCACTCAAAACGACACCCGAAAACGGTACGGACTACCGGAATATCGTGCGTGTCGCAACACGTAACCGCTACAATGTGCAGACGTATAACCCAATGACCATCGATCAGTTGAAAGCTTACATCGATGCGCGGACGCCGGTCCTTTTGACCATCCAGGCATGGCCGGAAAAGCCCGTCGACTGGTCACGGGACTGGAAGGACGGCCACTACGTGGTGGCAATCGGCTACGACAGCGACAACTTCTACTTCATGGACCCCGCAACGATAGGCAATTACACGTATATTCCGGTGGACGAGTTTCTTGCCCGCTGGCACGACGAAGACCAGCGAAAGAAGAAGCTGATAAATTTTGGAATCGTCATCGACAGGAAAGAACCGGTATATGACCCGGAGCAGATCAAGCCGCTGGATTAGGGAGTCATTGAAACGGGATGTTTGGCTGCATACGGGAAGTTCCCAATCCCCGAATCCTTCGCCATTTCCGGTTCACTTTTCAATGTACAGGTTTAATGTATAAGGATATACGCTACTTTGGAAAGGAGAGGCGCGATGAACTTTTCTTACCTGCCAAACGAACCTCTGGTGGCTTTGATTGCGGGCATTTTGATCCTGATTGCCCCAAAGCTCTTGAATTACGTGATCGCTTTCTACCTCATAATAATAGGAATACTCGGGTTGACTCGTGGCCACTGGTTCCCTTGATTCTGCGCACTCCTTTAAATCCAGGAGTTTACCAACCGCCTGCTCTGTCCTTCCGTCCGGACAGCCACTGAGGTATCCTTCCTCCCACAAACTGTCCGTTATCAACTTTTCCGGAGCAATCAATGACTCTCACCAAAGCCCATATCGTCGAAAAGCAAAAAGAGCTTCAGGACAAAAAAGTCGATGATGCCATTAACAAAGCGTGGCAAGAAAAATAGCGGAAGGATCGAAATGGCGAAAAAAAAGAGTTGGATGTACGCACCGCCCAAGCCGCTCAAACCCAAGCTGCCCGATTACTTGAAACCAGTTGTAAAAAGCAGGGCCGACGAGTTCGTGGAATCTTTTCTCAAACCCAATTTCATCAAAGAACCACCGAAAGACCACCAATGGAACTACCCGGTCGATATCTTCACGAAATGGTATCAGCGGTACTTCTATTTTTGCTCAACATGGCGTTGTCCAAGGCCAGATGCGATTTCAGAGTATTTCGAGGTAAGATTTGCAAGGCTGGATTATGCCGGAGTCGAGAAATTCAACATGGCATACATGCGGCATACCGGCCAGTGGTGGGAAATCTTTCAGGATCTTACATTGGATGAATGCATTGAGGAAATAAGGACCAATCCTCTCTTGCAGCCGGCGATTTAGAAGAGTTGAGAAATCATTTCGATCAACTCCTCTTTCGACCTCACAATCCAATCACACGAACACGCGATCATCGCATTCAACATGTAGCAGCTACTGCATAGGTATGTCAGTCCGGCGTTCCATACTACGCACTCGCATTCATGTGCGAAATAAGTTTAATAAGAATTTAGTTCTAACTGAGGGTCTACTTAGTACAATGCTGCTGCCAGCGATGGGAATCCGAAACGATGCGAGGTGAAACAAGATGAAGGTTCGAGTAGTCCTGGAGCCGATTTCGTTCGAGGTCGGACCTCGCTAAAGCGTGGCTGCACAAGGAAAGAGTGGTCCAAATTGGCTATTTGGGAGCCTTAGGACGTGCTTTTTCACGAAATGGCCACTTTAACGGCGACAACAGTATCCGATTTAAAGGCATGAGGCATGGTTCGAAGAAAATGGCCTATGAATTACGGCAACTACGTCGAGGGACTTGAAAAGGACGCGTGCAAGATTTTGGAGTATTTTGGAAATGACTTCAGAGGCTTGTAAAAAAAGAAAGCCTCCACTCCCGCTATCATGACCGGCGAAAGTTGAAGGCTCGGTGTTCCCAAATCTCTGACTCTATTTCACAAAAGTGGTGGAGGCGGCGGGAGTTGAACCCGCGTCCGAAAGCATTCCGCCTAAGCGTCTACATGCATATTCCACACTTTGAATCTCGCTCTGGGAACCTCCTGCGGACGGGATGTCGCCAAAGCAAGCTCGCTAAATGTCGCTTCCGCCACTACGAGCACCATGCCGGAAGCCTATCCCACTTAGTCGACGCCTCCATGGTCCCCGCGGGATCAGGACCTGGAGACGGCAGCCGCGGTTAAGCGGCTACAGCGTACGCGTAATCGTCTGCGTTTATTTTTTTCCCAACTGTTTAACGAGCAGCCAGGACCTCGGCATGCAACTTAAGCTTCTCTACCTCCGTCGAACCCGTTTCGCCCCCTTAAATGTAGTATCGGTATGAGTGATGGAAAACTTAATCTCGATACAATCGAGCTTTCTTATTGTATATCTTTCCACTTCAAAGTCAAGGAAGGCCGGAGTTTGATATTTTGCGCCCGGCCCCCACACTTGCCGCGGGGCGCAGCGTTTTTATCCGGTATCCAATACCCTGTAGCCGGAACTACCGCCTGCCGGCCCAGTCCCCCACCCCCATTTCTCCTGCCAGTTTTTCCATAAAATCGGGGGGGATCTGCGCCTTGATTTCGTCCATATCCTTTTCGAGCACCTGGCAGAACGCGTGGGTAAAGCCTTCGTAGAGCGAGATGAGCTGCAGCAGGCCCCCGTCGGGCCGGTTTTCCATCAGGGCTTCGCCGATTGTTTGGGTTATGAACTGATCGGTGCCGAGACCGAGCGACGATTTGGCCAGGTAATCCGGATACCGGCAAGGTTCGACGAAATCATTGCTGTAGAGCCAGCTCAACTGGAGAAATACGCAATAGCAATATCTGGCCCGCTCCTCTATCTCGGATTCCTGAAGCATAGATTGTCCGCTCGGTGTGAATGGGTGTGATTATCCCGCCCCGGCTGCCACGATTGATCAAGATTATCGAAAACACCCCCAGACCTCTCGCAGCGCTTTCCCGCGAGCCCGGGGGCAGGCCCTCAGCCGTTAACTTTGATCCGCTTTCCTTCCCGGAGCATAAAATCACGAAAACAGGTCCGCAGGTTGCTATAGACCCCTTTTCGGCTGTTTATCACATAAATCGAGTGGCGTACGTGGAATATTTCGTTTATCAGCCTCAGGACCGCCCAATCCGGCCCGGTTTTTTCTTCGCGCTCGAGTCCCTCGGCAAGAAGCGGGACGAGCTTGTCGCGCATGCGCAGTTCGGTATCCACGAATAGAATCGCCAGGGAAGGCCCCAGGTCGCGAACCCTGCCGAGGAAGGCATCGACCTCCTGGTGTTCCACCCCCCGGGGCGGTGAGGACTTGACTTCAACGTAGACGAGATGTCCGGCCATCATCGATATGACGTCATAGTCGCCGCCGAACTTCGTATTTTTCAGCTTCACGTTGAAGAGGGCGGGCGCCAGGAACTCGCGCCGGAGAATCTCGCACACCCACCATTCGAGTGTCGGGCCGAAGCTCGGGACCTTCCTGGCGAGCCTGTATCCCTTGCCGGTGAAGGACACTATCCCAATTTCCGCAAGAATTCCGAGATAGGATTTAACAGTCCGAAGCGAGCAGTAGCGGGTAAGCGGGGCAAGACCGTCTCCCTCAGGCATTTGGATAAGGTCCCGGATAAAGAGCCTGAACGAGTAACGCCTCATGATTCGATAGAAATGTCCGAGCGAGGACATGGAAATATCGGGCGGGAAGATAAGCTGTGTTTGGCCGCCCTGGGCTAAAACCGGAAATCCGAGCTGCCGGAGGAGTTTTTCAACCGGGTGTTTCGTCTGCGAGGAAAGATTTTCGACCTCGCTCTCAACGGCGGCCATCCTTTCCTTCAATTCGGCGATTTGTCTTTCTAGAAGCTCCAGCCGGTCCATTTCCTCCGCTTCAGCAATTTCTGCGCCGCCGGCCGCAAATTTGCCACCCCGCCGGGGCGCGTTGCGCTCAGCTTAATTCTTTATACCGATTCACCGAGACTTGAATTAACCCCAGACTTTCATGACTTTATCCGCAGATTTCACAGATATGCGCAGATGAGTTTGTTCATTTCTTTTTGAAAGATCTGCGTTCGTCTGCGTCATCAGCGGATTATTGGTGCGAGTTACTGCGGTGAACGCTTACAATTCTCCACGCCCCGCGAGGCTCCCATGCCCTTAAAGCACCTGCAATTCCTGAGTCGGCCTGTCCAGCCCGACCTTTATCTCATAAACGCCTGCCGACAGCGAGGTCTCCACCTCGTAGCCGAGTTTCCGGAAAACTCCAAATACCCGCTCGTTTCCGGGTGATACATAGGAAACGATGGTTCTTATGCCTCTTTCTTTGCCCTTTTCGGCAATATGGCGAACCATGGATGCCGCTATACCCCCTCGCGCCCAGTCAGGGTGTACTGCAAAATCGACTTCGGCCGCCATCGTTTCATCATCCAGGCGATAGTAAGCTATGGAAATGATTCTCTCGGAACCCATTTCGCCGGCGATTCCCAGGAGACACATTTCTCTGTTATAATCGATGTTTACCATCGCCTTGACGTCATAAAAAGGGAAGACCTTCATGAGCGACAGAAATCGGAAATAGGCTTCATCTCTGGGCAGTGAGTAGAAAAACTCCTTTAGCGCCCGTTCATCGGTGGTCTTCGCCGGCCGGAAGAATACGCGGCCAACTACCGGGGATATATCAGAATATTCCCAGTCGTGCGGATAAATGGCCCGGCTTGTTGCCGCGCGCCTGGTATCCTTTTCCAGGTAATGAATCTTGTGGGCGGCCTCCATGAGCTCGCCTCTGAAGTTCGGATGGGCTATCGAAATAAGCGAAAGCGCCCTTTCCCGGAGGCTCTTCCCCTGCAGGCCGGCAACACCGTACTCGGTAACCACGTATTGCACGCCCGCGCGCGTGGTGACAACTCCGGCGCCTTCGGTGAGGGCCGGAACGATCCTGGATTTCGATCCGTCCAGGGTTGCCGATGGCAGCACCATAATGGTTTTGCCGCCGCGCGAACCTCTTGCGCCTCGCAGAAAGTCGGTCGCCCCGCCTACGCCGCTGTATATTTCATAGCCGAGCGAGTCCGAGCAGACCTGTCCGGAAAGGTCCACCTCAAGGCCCGAGTTGATGGTCACCATTTTGTCATTTTCGGAGATCACCAGGTAATTATTAGTATAATCAATGGGGTAGAGGGCCACCATGGGGTTATTATCGACGAATTCGTAGAGTTCCTGCGATCCAAGACAAAAACTGGCCACGATCTTGCCCGGGTGGAGAGTCTTTCGCGCGTTGGTGATGACGCCCTTTTTCACCAGGTGCAGGTAGGCGTCGGTAAGCATGTCCGCGTGAACTCCCAAGTCCTTTTTTCCTTCCAGCGCATAGAGCGCGGCGGTGGAAATGCTGCCCACCCCCACGCGGAGGGTCGAGCCGTCTTCTACGAGCCCTGCCACGTGCCTGCCTATATCTACGGCGATCTGGTTCCTCATGGGAAGCGCGAATTCGAGCAGTGGCTCTTCATGTTCGACGAAGGCGTCGATATGGCTTACGTGAATGAAGGAGTCTCCCAGGGTTCGCGGCATCCGTGGATTTACCTGAGCAATTATGTGCCGGGCGCTCTCCGCCGCTGACTTTACTATGTCCACGGCTACCCCGTAGGAGCAGAACCCGTGGTCGTCGGGGGTAGATACCTGGATCAGAGCGACGTCTATGGTCATGGCGCCCGTACGAAACAGCCCGGGGATATCGACAAGGTTTATCGGCGTGTAGTCCGCACGCCCTTCGGCCACGGCTTCACGGCTTGCGGCGGCGACAAAGAACGACTTCAAGCGGCACTGATCGTTGCCCCCGCAGGTGAACCGGGGCTTTCCTACACTCAGGATGTGCAGGATTTCCAGGTCCGAAAGCAAGTACAGCCTCTCCTCGAGACCTTGAGCAAGATACTGCGGTTCCCCGCACCCCGAACCCATGAAAACCCGGTGTCCGCTTTGAATCACCTCAATCGCTTTTTTGACGCTTTTCGTTCTTTGCTCATAGAGGGATCGCCAGTCGCGCACAACCTGTGAGGAGCCCTGCCGCAAAATCGCAAGTTTATCAGGTGCCATTTTATTCCTCGTCCGGCGATCCGGCAGGCTGCGCGATGCGGGTTTCTATGCCGCCCGGGCAGCCGTTTTGCGGTTCAAATAGAGCATCAATAATACAGCGACCACGATCATCGCGCTACAAAGAATCTGCCCCATGGTAAAGTAGCCGAGCAAAAAGCCCACTTGAGGATCGGGCGACCTGAAGAATTCGATTATGAACCGGATTATACCGTAAAAGAGGAGGAAAAAGGCCACCATCATGCCGTCTTTGAAAGGCTTCTTGCGTAAATACCACAATATGGCGAAAAGCAGAAGTCCTTCGCCAAGCGATTCGTAGAGCTGGGTCGGATGACGCGGGATCGGGCCTCCGGCGGGGAAGATCATCGCCCAAGGGACATCCGTGGGGCGGCCAACCAGTTCGCCGTTTATGAAATTACCGAGCCGGCCCAGCCCCAGGCCGATCGGGCAGGTCACGACCGCACTGTCTGCAACGGCAGGGAAAGGAACCCCCTTTCGCCTGGAAAAAATCCATGCAGCGAGAATGGCCCCGATAAGACCGCCGTGGAAAGACATCCCCCCATGCCATGTGGCTATGATTTCCAGGGGATTTTTGATGTATTGCATATAGTCATTATATTCATAAAAGAAGATGTAGCCGAGCCGTCCACCAACGATAACTCCTATGGCCATGTAGAAAATCAGGTCCTGGGCCGTCGTGCCGACCAGTCCGATCTGCTTGGACCGTTCCTGCTTCTGAATCAGAAAATAGGCGGCTATAAAGCCCAGGACGTACATCACCCCGTACCACCTCACGTGGACCGGACCGATGGAAAAAAGGTCGGGGTTTATGTTGGGATATGGAATCATTTGGTTTCTCCTCGGGTAAAAGGCTATCATACCGAGTTGCTGCGGTCAATTGCGGACGGATGGGACATAGTGGTAATGGGCAATTACCGGGGCCTACGGGTATTTACCGGGCGCCGCTTTGTAATCCAGGACGGCGGGGCAATTTTGATGAACAAGCCGGGGAGTGAACCGATGCATGACAAACACAAACACAGCGAGGCGCACACACACGGGCATGGGCCGGACAAAGGCGAGGCGGCCGTTTCGGAAACCGTGAAACTCAGAAAGATGGTGGAACACTGGATAAGCCACAATGAGGAGCACGCCCGTTCGTACCGGCTTTGGGCGACCCGGGCCAGGGAGGCGGGGCACGACGAACCGGGTGAGATTCTCGAAGAAATCGCTTCCGAAAGTGCGGAGCAGAATGAAAGATTCAAGAAAATCATCCACATCATAGACGCCGCGGACCGGCCTGATTGACACCCTGTCGATGTTGTGAGATATTTTCAAGCAAGATCTCTAAAATCAAATCTATTGGGATTAAGCTGCTTTATCTTGCCCAACCTGCAGCTTCAGTGCCGTCCGGCTCATGAGTGAATGCATACGAAAGGTACATAATGCTGCCGATCATTTCCATTGTAGGTGCTTCCAATTCGGGTAAGACGACATTTCTCGAGAAGTTGATCCCGGAGCTTGGTGCAAGAGGGTACCGGGTTGGGGCGATAAAGCATGATGCCCACGAGTTCGAGATGGACCGGAAGGGCAAGGACACCTGGAGGTTAAGCCGCGCGGGCGCCGAGGTCATAGCCATTTCATCGCCGGGCCGGTTTGCCTCCATCCGCCGGACGGGTGGGGAAATGAGCCTGGAAGAAATTGCGGCGCGCTTTTTCTGGACCGAAGACATTCTCATTACCGAGGGGTTTAAAAAAGCGCGTTTCCCCAAAATTGAGGTATTCCGTTCCGAAGTGGAGCCAAAACCGATCTGCGGACCGGAGGATAATCTCGTTGCGGTTGTCTCCGACGACGAAGTAGATACGCAGACCCCGAGGTTCTCGTTTGCCGACTGGCGCGGGGTCGCCGATTTCATCGAAAATCGGTATCTCTCAGGCAGGAAGAAGCGCAAAATGCTCGTTCAACTCGATGGGAAACAACTGCCGATGAAAGATTTTGTGGAAGATTTTGTCGCCGGCGGGATAAAAGGAATGCTGTCGAGCCTTCGAGGGTGGGAGAAGCCTCGAACGATTTCCATCCAAATCCGGCTGGGGGAGGATGATTGATAACGGGAGCTATCCTGGCCGGAGGAAAAAGCCTGCGGTTCGGCAAAAATAAAGCGCTTCAACAGGTCGGGGGCAAGCGGCTCATTGAGCGCGCGATTGAATCTTTGCGCCCCTTTTGCGATCCCATCGTGGTGGTGACAAATGAGATAGGACCCTACCTGGATACGGCGGTGTCTCTGGCGGTGGACATAGTTGCCCACCAGGGGCCGCTCGGAGGGATTTATACCGCGCTACTCTTCAGCCCTGCCGAATGGATACTGGTGAAGGCGACCGATATGCCTTTTCTCGTTCCCGAAATGGTCTCTCTGCTCATCGACTCCAAAGAGGGGTACGACGTCGTAGTGCCCAAATTGAACGACTATTACGAGCCTTTGCTCGCGATGTACAATCGAAGATGCCTCCCTGCAATCGCACGCCAACTCGAACAACCCGACAATCGACAGGTATTCGGCTTCTACCGGAAAGTCAGGGTCCGGCCCCTTGCCGATGGTGAATGGCGAAAAGTAGACCCGGATGCGCTCAGCTTCAAAAACGTGAACACCCCTTCCGACCTGGCTGAAATCGATGGACTTGAAAGAAGCTAGAGCAATTGCCGTAGGCCTGGCCAGGGAGTTGGATCGGGAGCCGGTCGCAATAGGGCTTGCCCTGGGCAGGGTGGTTGCCGCGCCGATATCGGCGAGCCGGGACATTCCGGGCAATGCCCGTTCAAGATGGGACGGTTTTGCCCTGATGAGCGGGGATTGCGAATCAGCCGAGCCCGCGAAGCCGGTTGTGCTGAAGATCGCTCGAGGGGAAACGACGGCCGGGCAAAAACCCGGCAAGGCGAGCGTGGGCTGGTGCTTTCGAATAACGACCGGAGGTGTCCTTCCGGCCGGAACCAATGCGGTGATCCCCGTTGAAGATGCGGCACTCCGTGATGAGGGCCTCATTTTCACGAGACGGGTTGCCCCTGGATCGGGGGTGATCGCTCCCGGGAGCGAGGCGCGCCGGGACGAAATTCTGCTGGAGAAAGGCGACGTGCTCACACCTACCCGGCTCGCGCTTGCAGCGGCAACCGGCAGGGAGGTTCTGCGCGTAATCCGCCGTCCCAGGGTGGCGATCCTCGCCACGGGGGACGAACTCAGGGAGACGGGCCGCTGTGATGAACCCGCCACCACATTTTGCAACAACACCCATCTTTTCGCCAATCTTGTGCGGGCGGGCGGGGGAGAACCCGTCGAACTCGGGGTGGCCCCCGACAACCCGGGCGAAATCCTCTCCCGTCTTGAAAAGGCCGAGGCGGACTTGGTGATTACCACCGGCGGCATGGGCAAAGGGAGCAGGGATTTCATTCCCGAAGTGTGGAAAAAGCTGGGCCTCAGGACTCATTTCGACAGTCTAAACCTGGTCCCGGGCAAAGGAAGCGCTATGGCAACCGGAAATGGTCAAATTTTTCTCGGATTTCCGGGAAATCCACGGGCGGGCAGAATAGTCTATGAAGAGATTGCGGCGCCGGTAATCCGGTGTTTTTTGGGCCTGAAAGCACGTGGAGATTTCACCCTGGATGCCCGAAATCTTGGTCGGATGACAAAAAAAGAAGGCTTTTACCGGGCATTTGAAGGTGTTCTGGAAATAAGAGGCCGATTTTGCGCCTTCACCCCGAACCGTGCCGGGGGCGAGAGCCGAAACAAGATTTCCTTACTGCGAAGCGGCTTGGCGTATGCGCTCCTGGAGCCGAACGATACTGAAATAATCAAGGGGAAGACGGTGCAGGTAAAGGTCCCCGATTTTCCCCTGATTACCTGGGCGATCTTAAATTCGTAGGGGTCTTTCTTTCTGGCGGAATGCAGGCTTGCGTATTACTTTGATCTAAACGTCGAAATTTGGTATCCAGTAGCAGTTATTTCAAGTATGAGTTTTTGTCTGCTTTCTCTTCCGCCGATTCCATCGATTGAAGGGTCTTATGCTCAAGGGAACGCCTATCGAAACGGGTTATTACAAGATCCTCGAGAGCCGAATTGTTCCCAAGCTCATAGACTGGAGGCTCACGCCTAATCACCTGACCTATGGAGGGCTTTTGATCAGTATGCTGGCAGGGCTCTCCTTCGTTTATTCCCCGTTGCTGGGAGGAGTGCTTACGCTTTTGACGGGTCTTCTCGATACCCTGGACGGTTCCCTGGCGAGGGCGACAGGTCAGAGCAAAAAATTCGGGGCCTTCCTGGATTCGGTCCTGGACCGGTACACGGAACTCTTGATCTATTTGGGTATCTGGTTCTACTTCTATCGCAATCATGCCTCAACACTCTATATTCTGCTGATCCTGCTGATCCTCTTCGGCTCTCTGATGGTCAGCTACACGCGGGCTCGCGCCGAAGGGCTGGGAGAAAGATGCCTTGTTGGAGTATTCCAGAGAGGCGAGAGAATAATACTGCTGGGAGTCGCCGGCATCCTCAACCCGTTCATAAGTTTTTTCGGTGTTGCTTTTGGAATTTTCTGGGCAAAGGATTTGGCTCTTAAATTCGTGCTTGTCGTTCTTGCCGTCGGGACCAACCTGACCGCTATGTGGCGGTTCCTGCATGTTTTGAACAATCTCAGACAAAAAATCTAGTCCACATCCCAACGGGGCTTTTTAAAAAAACCGGAAGGCCCGCGCTTTCAGGTTTTCAGACAGGTTTTCCTGCGGCTCAGACAGGGTTTGGGGCCTTCTTTAGAACTACCATATCGTCTTCTCTGTAAATTTCAAAGGCATCCCCAACCGCGAAGCCGAGCATCTCGATCAAAAGCGCTCTGTTGAGAGTTACGCTTCCGCTTTGGCCGATCGTACGGAAATTACCGGTTTTGATTACCACGGTAGGATTGGACACGGGGGGTTTCGTCCGTTCCCGCTTGCGAAATGGAGTCCTGTCCTGGATGTCTGGGCTTTGGATCTTGGGGGCCGCCGACTTGTTGAATTCGACCTGCGGAATTTCTCCCATCTCCATGAGCCCTTTGAGATACAGGTCCTGAACTTCGCTTTTATACTTCAGTCCGAATACTTTCTGTACCGATTCCAGAGACCTGCCGTTTCGGATTTCGTTTACCACAAGTTTTGCATCAATGTTCTTGTACTCGATCTGCATACTTTTCCTTTTCCGCACACATCTAAAGATTTGAGATTCTAGAAATTCCCCGCACCGGCAGACGAAATTCACTCCCTTTCGCCGGACAATCGAGAGCACTGATAAAACCCATTCTGAGAACTGTCCGCCAGGATTTAGCCAGTCCATTTCCGGATGGAAATTGCCGTCTGAAGGTTTTCAGCAAACGGTAAATAACCAAAGGCTCATTGTCAAGAAGGCGATTCACCCCGATTTGATTCGGTTTTCCTGTAAAGCAAAAATCCCTCCCAGGAGAGAACTTGATTATATCAGGGAAAGACTGTATGCGAACAGCATTTTCCCGTTCCACACGAGAAATTTTTGTCAACTCAAATTGATCCCGCCCCACACGGAACCAATTACGACCCGACGCCATCAACAGGCTTTTGCAACTCCAGGGCGTTCACGACCGCAAAGCCCCTCTCATCAATATCGAAACAGTTATCCATGCCCCTCATGGGCACCCCTGAAACCACCAAAAGACCCGTAAACCCGCAGGATGGGTGGAGTGGCAGCGCAGCCCACCGAAACTTTTCGAAGCAGCTTTTCATGTCCCATTGGGACTTCTTCGCGTTCTTCGACGTCAAAAAGCGCGTCTTCGCGAGAAAGGCTCTCTTTTCGCAGCAGAAAACATTCCCGGACTCGCGCGCCCACCGCTCAAATCCTTCATGCCGCCTCTGCAGTTGGCGTGTTGAATAACGGCCCTGCTATTTTCCACCGGGACCAAACCGCATGTAAACAAAATCCATTGTTATCTACAGGGAAGAAGTAAACTCACTGGATTCATATATGCAAACACCGCTCCTAAATTCAGGGAGCGGAGAATAAATTTCATGGTGGAACCAACCCGGGACCGTTTTTTTTCCCCAGCCTTGATGCCTGCTCAAAGAATTTCTCAACGGCTCCAGCGGAGTCCGCAACCTGTTTATAGTGCAAGACCTGATTATAAGAGGGCAAATTACGAGTGAGACCCCGGTTCAGAACGCTACAGACATAAATAAAACACTGGAATTGCGGGAATCTACGAAATCAGGCTGTTCTCGCAAACCGCTGATTCAAATTTCAATTCATACGATAATGCACGGAGGCGAGGGCAGGCTCTTTCAGCCTGCCTCACGACGCAATCACGGCAACGGGTGAATCTAAGCCGTCTTACGCCCTTTTGGCCGTCTTTTCACCGTTGGTCTGCCTTCTCTCTGTTCAGCTACATTGCCGGTTTCAGCCGCTGCTTCCGTCTTTTTCTGCTTGCGCTCCGCCAGAAACTTGACAAGGTTCTCCGGAAGCCCTCTTTTCTTTGCGGCTTTGCTTCTGGCCTTGGTCAAAGACTTGGCGGAAAGCGGCTGCTTAAGGGAGAATCCCCATTTTTTCTTGTAATCCCGCGGCGTGAGGCTGTGAGAACTGAGATGTTTTGTCGTGAGTTGTCGCATCTCGGTTCCGCACTCCAGGCAAACAATCTTGTCGTCCTGAATCGATTCACGCGGCTCTTTTTTCGCCTGGGCCTCCTCGGCCCCGATCTCCTCGGCAGTGCCCCTGTCCAGGAAGATTCCTTTCTCTTCAGCCCTTTGCATTCTTTGCAGAGTAGAGAAAGTCTTAATAAGTGATTGCTCGATCTGCTCTGCGGACATCTGACCAACTGATGCCTGCGCCTGAACAATCTCGGCAGCAATATCCAGCAGTTTCTTCATTTTTCCCTCCCGAAAAACAATAAAATTATTTGGTGTTAAAGGTACGAGGGCCAATCCCGCCTTCGTTGTAACCTAATAAGAAAAATAAAACATCAAGTCAATAAGAATCTATTAAAATAAATGTCGAACCAATAACCAGGAGAGGTAGGTACGTATAGATCGTTCTGTGTACCAATCATAATGATGTACATAAATCCGGATAAGATTACCCAAAAGATCTGGAGCTAAAATTTGCTCCTGAAAAATATACGGAATCTGCCGGAAGAAAATCAGATACGAACTATTATCCAGCGCCCTTTACAGTGAGAGCGAAGGAAAGTTCCTGTCGGTCAGTCTCTAACGGATCATTGAAAAACATCAAAACTAGTAAAAAAGTATTAGAAACTGCACTTACCCACCCATCGTGACCTCCCCCTTTCGCAGTCAAAATAACATTTCTTTACAGTCCTCTGAGAGCTGAATCGAACGGTGTACCCGGTTCGTCTATCGGAGCACGCCGGCTGGAAGAGGGTGGCCTGAATCGGCCGATATTTCAGTATGTTGACTTACAAAGTCCGGCGAGATTGGTTACTATTAACTTCTTTTCGTCCGGTAACCCTGTACAGCTCCTGTGCAAGCGGCGGGGCAGCACGCCTTGCGGAGCGTCAAGATTCCGGCGGCCACCGCACATGCAAGGTCCAGCCCGCCTGCGCAACGCTGTTGCTAAGGGGGAACCAGGGGGATCGTTTTACGGCTTTATTATGAGCATAAAAACCCCATGCTCTCTTACAATCCCCCTCATTTAGAAAAATGGGGAGAAAAGCGGGGAAGTCAGCCCTGCCTTTGGGCAACCGGGGATGTTTCCGGACTGCTCAATAAATTGAAGATTTAGGAGGCGAAGAGCTTCATGAACATGAGAGGACCCAAGATCAGATTGTCCCGCCAGCTAGGCATCGCGCTTGCGCCAAAGGCAGCCAGGGCGCTTGAGCGCAGGAAAAATCCGCCCGGACAGCACGGGGGGACAAAAGACAGGCTAAAAGGATCGGACTACAAGCGACACCTCATAGAAAAACAACGTCTTCGCGCACAGTACAATATCGAAGAAAAGCAGATGCGCAACTATGTGAAGGTGGCAATGCAAAGGCGTGGAAACCCTGTGGACTCTTTGATTCAATTGCTCGAGACGCGCCTGGACGCTCTTGTCTATCGCGCCGGACTTGCCCGCACAATCTATGCAGCTCAACAGGTCATTTCCCACGGTCATATTCTGGTCAACGGAAAACGAGTGAACATATCGTCGCAGCGGCTGGTAGCCAACGACATCGTCGCGGTAAAGGAAGATAGCCTCAAAGTTGTCGCCTTTGTAGAAGCAGCCGCAGAGATGATCGCCCGAGTTGCGGTCCCCTATCTCGATCGTTCCAGGGAACAGATGTCGGCAAAACTTCTATATGTTCCCAGGCTCTCGGAGGTTCCCGTACTCTGTGAAATGCCGATGGTGATCGAATACTACTCAAGATAAAACCAATTCGGAAAGTCCGGGGACATCTGAAGACTTGCCGGATTTGTCGGGATTTTTCCCCTTTGATTCTGAAATTTGTTATCATACCGGGATGTTCAGGCTTGCAGTTTGGCATGAACAAACGGGATCTCCAGCCAGAAGCACCCAAGATATACAACGATGACCCAAACAACGATAGCCGCCTTCCACGGCAGCGCATCAGGAGAAATCGGTAATGATGGTAGATGTCGATTACGAATGCTGTATCGGATGCGGCGCCTGCGCTGAGCTTTGCCCTGATGTCTTCGAAATGGATGACAGGACCGATAAAGCCGGCGTAATCATATTCGAAGTCACAGATAAAAATTGCATCGAAGAAGCCATATCGATCTGCCCGGCAGAGTGCATATCCTGGAAAGATTGATCCCCGCATCTCTAGCGGCTCGCCCGCTACTCCAGCCAGACGGAAAAAAATAGTATCCCTGCAAATTCTGTGTGCGGTTTTGGAGCTTTGAAATAATTAACCGTAACGCAACTGTAACATTATCGTAACAACAGGTACAATAAGTGCTTGTAATATTAAACGGTTTGAAGTCGTGCGCCCGGATACCGGGCCGGAGGGCGCAGGCAGGTTTTACCTGGGGGGGCTGGTAAAATTAAGGACGCTGCTGTGGAAATACTTTATCTTTGCACGGGAAATTCCTGCCGGAGCCAGATGGCAGAGGCGTGGACAAAGCACTTGAAAGGGAATCTAATAGAGGCTTTTTCCGCAGGGATTGATCCTCGTGAGGTCGATCCCAGGGCCGTAAAGGTAATGGCTGAAAAAGGGGTGGACATCTTCGGTTATAAATCCAAACATATAGATTCTTTTGCCGGAATCAAATTCGATTATGTGATAACCCTGTGCGAAAATGCCCGGGAGACGTGCCCCTTTTTCCCTGCACGGGTAAAGCACGTACACTTTGCCTTTGATGACCCGCCACGGCTCGCATCGATGGAGCGAGAGGAAGAAGAGGCCCTGAAGCATTACAGGCGCGTGCGGGACGAGATCAGATCATTTGTGGAAAAGCTTCCAGATGTGCTCACCGGTTAGACCTGAGGGCAACGTATTCAAAGAGTTTTGTACCTGTTATTACGGATTGTTAAAATGGTCTAAATCTTGTTATATTCCTAACCTATCCGGGCAGCCGGAACGGGGGCGACATGAACCAGTCAAAAATTCTGGTTGTGGAAGATGATCATGACATAGCTCAGCTCCTGGCCATTACAATGAAGAAGGCCGGATATGAAGTTGCGGTCACGGAAAACGGGTATGAAGCGCTCAACTCGATTCGCAGGCATCCGCCCGACCTGGTTATTCTGGATCTGATGATTCCCGGGATCGACGGTTTCGAGGTCTGCAAGGAAATGAAGCGAGATCCCAAGACCGGCGCCGTTCCGGTGCTGATCGTGACAGCGCGTGGAGAGGAAATCGACCGGATCATCGGTCTTGAGTTGGGGGCTGATGATTATGTAGTAAAACCCTTCAGCCCCAGGGAACTCCTTCTGCGGGTGCGGGCAATTCTGCGCCGAGCCGGTCAGGAATATCACCCCGCTGCGGTCTTCAAGCAGGAGGGGCTCGAAATCGACTCCGAAGGGCATCGGGTCCGCCTGAATGGTCAGGAGATCGTTCTTACGGCCACGGAGTTCAAATTGTTGTCGGAACTGGCAAACAGCCAGGGCAAGGTGCTGAACCGCGAGCAACTTCTCGACAGAGTGTGGGGATATCATTTTGAAGGGTATGCCCGCACAGTGGACACTCATATACGCCGGCTCAGACAAAAGCTGCTTACCTGCGCGGACTGGATTGAGACGGTGCGGGGCGTAGGATATCGGTTTAGAGGTTGACATGCGCCTGAAATTCAGACTTAGAATTCGCCTCCTGTTGCTGCTCTGGGGGATTTTTTTCCTGGCACTTCTCGTGCCGTCGCTCTATTACAACAGCTACCTCAAAAATGAAATTATGTTGGAAACCCAGGCCAAGGCATCGAGGGAACTGGCCCTGATAAGAGATCTGCTGGCGCGGGAAAAAGAGTTTAAAGATCCCGAGCAGTTGTATACCTGGCTGTGCAGATTGGCCGGCCCCTTGAAGGTGCGGTTGACTTATGTGGCCGAAGGAGGCCAGGTTATCGCGGATACGGACGTGCCTTTCGAACAGACATCGAACTTGGATAACCACGCCAGGCGCCCGGAAATCGTCGAGGCATACAACCAGTCCACAGGAACAAGCCTGAGGTACAGCGGGACACTGAACACCGACCTGCTCTATGTTGCGCAAAGAGTTGAGGGCCGGGGGAAAATTCCCGCCGGTGTCCTGCGCGTCGCCATTCCTCTTTCCGGCATATTTTACGGACTGGACCAGTCTGCTACTATCCAACACCTCATAATACTTATCGGTTTCGTAGCCTTTGCACTGATTAGCCTTGGCCTTATGGTGAGCACAAGCCGTTCGGTCAGCCTGCTTTCGAGCGCTGCCGACTCAATCGGCCAGGGTCAGGTGAAGATCGCGCCCCAGCTTCACCCGGACCACTACTTTTATCCACTCGCAAAATCGATCAGAGAAAACGCCGAGCGCGTGGAGTCCTACATACAAACGATCACTCAGCAAAAACTCCAACTGGAGAGCATCCTTGAGGGTATCGAGGAAGGTATCCTGCTGCTCAATGCCGCTGGAAGGATCGATTCGGCGAACCGTGCGGCAAGGAGTATGCTTTCCTGGATCCCCGAGCTCAAAGGGAGAAGGCCGCTCGAGGTGATCCGAAGTCCCGAACTCCAGACGGCCTGTAACCGGGTCCTGGCAAATGAAATCCATTCCTATCACAGTGAAGTGGCAATAGGCGCTGATCGTTTCTATCATGTCCACATCGTCCGTTTAGAGCAATCTAAAGAAGAATATGGTGCCATCATCGCCCTGCACGATATTTCCGAGCTGAAAAGACTGGAAAAAGTGCGGCGCGATTTCGTCGCCAACGCTTCCCATGAGCTGCGCACGCCGCTGACTTCCATCAAAGGTTATACAGAAGTTCTCATGTCGGATGAAAGCGATCCGGATGTGCGCAATTCATGCCTCGAAGTCATTTTCAAGAACACAAATCATATAATCAAAATAGTGAACGACCTTCTCCAGCTTGCCAAAGTGGAAGACTATGAAACCAATACGGATATCAGGCCGGTCAGGGCCGAGGACGCGCTGATCGAGGCGTGGAAGGCCTGCACGCCCTCTGCGGAGCAAAGGAGCGTATCTCTTCTAAACGGCCTTCCACCGGATGGACCAATGGTGAAGACCGATTTCGATCAGCTCATTCAGGTCTTTCGCAATTTGCTGGAAAACGCACTGAAGTACAGTCCGCAGGGGGGAAAAATAGAAGTTTTTTCCAGTGCGCAAGGCGGCAAAGTAACAATAGGAGTGAGCGACAGCGGCCCTGGAATCCCGAGGCAAGACCAGCATAGGATATTCGAACGATTCTTCCGCGTTGAAAGATACAGGGGCAAAGAGGCGGGAAGCACCGGGCTGGGGCTGGCGATTTGCCGGCATATAGTAAGGAATCATGGAGGTACGATCTGGGTTGAAAGCCCCAGAGACGGCATGTCTTCCGGGTCGACCTTTTTGTTCACCCTCCCCGCTGTCGAGGAAAAGGAAATTATTACGAGTTGATGCCGTTGGACAAGAATGCAGTGCGGCTCCAGCGTTGATGTGGATTTCATATGTAGATGATCCGATGGGGCTGTTCCGTGTCCTGTCCGAACTCAAGAGAGCATGCAATGACCAAGGAAACCAAAATATCTGCAAAGCGAGTTGATTTCTATTATGGGGATTTCCATGCATTGCAGGATATAACTCTCGACATTTACAAGAACCACGTGACAGCCCTCATAGGTCCATCCGGCTGTGGAAAGAGCACCTTTCTCAGATGCTTCAACCGCATGAATGACCTCATTCAGAAAGGCCGGCTGGAGGGGGAAATCTACCTGGACAATCAGAACATATACGCTCCCGATGTTGATGTCGTATTGCTCAGGAGGAAGGTCGGGATGGTTTTCCAGAAGCCGAATCCCTTCCCGAAAAGCATTTTCGACAATGTCGCCTATGGGTTGCGCGTAAACGGCGTCAGGGACAGGGATTTCATTGCGGAGCGTGTGGAAGAGAGTCTTAAGCAGGCAGCCCTATGGGGCGAAGTGCGCGACCGGCTCTTCGATTCGGCGCTCGACCTTTCCGGAGGACAACAGCAGCGGCTTTGCATAGCGAGGGCGCTGGCCGTGGAGCCGGCCGTGGTGCTGATGGACGAGCCTGCATCGGCACTCGATCCCATTGCAGCCCAGAAGATTGAGGAACTCATCGGCGAGCTGAAGAAAGAATACACAATCGTAATAGTGACCCACAACATGCAGCAGGCCGCAAGGGTATCTGACTACACAGCCTTTTTCTATATGGGTTCTCTCATTGAGATGGACGCAACCGAGATCATCTTCACAAGGCCTCTGAAAAAGCAGACCGAAGACTACATTACGGGCAGGTTCGGATAAGTTGTTTCGACTTGCCGGGAAAACGTTTTGTGTTGGACTACGAGCGCCTGATCTTCGCCCGGTACAAAATTGCAGCCAGATTCGTCCCCAGCACCAGACAGATCAATACCAGGGATGTTCCGTATTGAATGGGACGTGTCAGGTCGATTTGAGTCCCCGCCGTGGCCAGGACATAAATATGGTATGGCAGAGCCATTACCGGATCGAGAAGCGATTTCGGAAGATGCGGTATAAAATAGACAGCGGCGGTGAACATGATCGCGGCGGTCTCCCCGGCCGCCCGGCTGACCCCGAGAATCGCGCCAGTCAGAATGCCCGGGAGCGCGGCAGGCAGGACGACTCTTGAAACCGTCTGCCAACTGCTTGCCCCCAGGGCCAGCGACGCTTCCCGGTAGCTTGCCGGAACAGAGGCCAGGGCTTCTTCGGCTGTCCCGATCAGAATTGGAAGAATCAGCACGCCGAGTGTCAGGACACCCGAGAGGATGCTCACTCCGAATTTGAGCCAGGTTACGAAAAAAGCCAGTCCGAAAAGCCCGAATACTATGGAAGGGACCCCGGCCAGGTTGCTAACGCCGAATTTGATTATCCGCACCGTCAGTCCTGGTTTTGCATATTCGTGAAGGTAGACGGCCGATGCTGTCCCGAGGGGAAGCGCGACCGCCATTGCGCCCAGGCTCAGGATCAAGGTCCCGACTATGCACGGGAGGATGCCTCCCGCGGTCATGGAATTAATAGGTGGTTCAGTGAGAAAGCTCCAGCCGATAGCCCGCCATCCGTTAAAAACCAGAAAGGAAACGATTACGGCGAGGGCCAGGCCATTGACCAGTGTAGCGAAGCGAAGCATGGTGAATACGATCCGCTGACGCCAGGTACGCCAGGGCGAACGCCTGCCCCCGAGCTTCAGGCCTGAAGTGTCACCCGCGATTTTTACCTCTTTTTCCGAAACCGTCTGTTCCAACTGCAAAAGCCTTCCTCGCGGGCCGCCCGCTTAAAGAGTAGCGGCCCCAATCTGTTTATGTTTGCCTGAGATGTAAGCCGCAACCAGGTTAAAACCCATGGTGAACAGGAATAGAATAACTCCGAGAGCGAATAGGGCGTGATAGTGATCGCCCCCGAAGGGCGCTTCGGCCATCTCGGCCGCGATGCTTGCCGGAATCGGACGCACCGGATCGAAAAGTGATGTCGGGACCATCGCCGCGCCTCCGGCAACCATAAGCACCACCATTGTCTCCCCGATTGACCTCGAGATGCCAAGGATGGTTGCCGTACTGATTCCGGACAGGGAGGCTGGCAGGATCACCCTGAGGATTGTATCCAAATGAGTTGCCCCCAGCGCAAGGGAGCCTTCTTTGAGGTCTTTTGGAACGCTTTGAATCGCATCCTCGGAGATAGTGCAGATGGTCGGAACCGACATGAATGCGAGCATTATGGAGGCGTTCAGGAGATTGAGCCCTGTAGGTAAATCGAAAACATTCTGCAGAAAAGGCGCCACAACTACCATTCCGAAAAAACCGATCACCACCGACGGCAGGGCGGCCAGGAGTTCCACTACAGGCTTTATAATGTTGCGGACTTTGGGAGAGGCAAGTTCAGCCATGTAAATGGCGGTCATAATACCCAGCGGTGCGGAAAAGAACGTCGAGACCACCGTCACCGCCACCGAAGCCATTAAAAGAGGAAATACCCCGAAAGACGGCGGATCGGAAGTGGGATACCATTCGTGGCCGAAGAGAAATCGCCAGAGAGATACTTTCCCCAGTATCGGGATTCCCTCCATGAATAGAAAGACCAGGATTGCGGCGAGGACAAGAACGGAAACCAGGGCGGCGATAAACAGGATGAACCGGATGATTACATCGTTTTTTAAGCTCCGGAGCAGGCCGCCGTGGCTTGAGGGGGTGAGAGAAGCGATATGCTCTCCCAACCCCGGATGCGAATCAGTTTTGCTAATGGAGCGGAACAAATCCCGCCTCCTTCACCATTTTCTGGCCCTTTTGCGGAAGAAGCACGTAATTGATGAAGTTCAGAATGTCACCGGAAGGCCAGCCTCTGGTAAACATGAAAAGCGGCCGCGAGATCGGGTATCTGCCGTTCAGGGTGGTTTCCTCATTTCCGATGATACCGTTAACCGGTATAGGCTTGACGGTCTGGTTTACGTACCCCAGGCCGATATAGCCGATTGCGAACTTGTTGGATGAAACGACCTGCACGATTGCTCCGTTGGAAGCCTGAAGCATGGCGCCGGCCGATACCCTCTCCTTTTTCATTACCTTTTCCTCCCAAACTTCATATGTTCCGGAGGATGTGTCCCGCGAGATCACTACTATCTTCAGGTCCGGGCCGCCAAGCTCTTTCCAGTTGGTCACTTCTCCCTTGTAGATCGCCTTCAGTTGTTCCACGGTAAGATTAGATACAGTATTGCTGGGATGAACAATGGGCACTATGCAGTCGTAAGCGATGGCAAAGGGTACCGGATAGCCGCCTTTTTCGACGGCCAGTTTCACTTCGTCCAGGGTGATGAACCGCGAACTGTCGCCTATGTCAACTGTACCGTCAATTATGCCCTTGATCCCGTTTCCGGACCCACCGCCCGAAACGGAGATGTTAACGTCAGGGTGCTCTTTCATGTAGGCTTCGGCTACTTTCTGGGCGATCGGCAGTACCGTTGTCGAACCATCGATCCGGACGTTGCCCGCGAGAACCAGGCTCACAGACGAAAGAAGGATAAGCAAAGTGCACCCCAAAACCCCGGTCAGCTTCATTTTCTCTCCTTGGCAAATTGAGTGAATATCCGGTTGAATACCCTATGGATCTACTTATTGCTAACCTTCTTTGTATAGTGAGCAATTGTTACGATCATGTTACAGTAAGATGACTTTAATGTGAAAATCCGTGGGGCAGGCCGATCTCATCGCCCTGCAAGGTGATTTGCATCCGGCAGGCCCAGGTGAACGGCCAGAAGGCTCAGGGCGCAGTCCTGCTCAGCAGGCGTTTGTGTTGAGTACACCCTTGTCCAGATGGCACATTCGCCCCGCGCTCTCCGCCGCTTTGGGGTCGTGTGTTACCATGATAATGGTTTTTCCGGACTCAGTGTTCAACTGCTCGAGCATGGCGAGGATTTCCCTGGCGGAACTTTTGTCCAGGTCCCCGGTCGGCTCGTCGGCAACTATGAGGGAGGGATCGGTGACTATGGCGCGGGCTATTGCGACCCGCTGCTGCTCGCCTCCCGACAACTGCCCGGGGTGATGGCGAAGTCGGCCGGCAAGGCCGACAAGCTCAAGGGCGGTCACCGCGTGTTCCCTGCGCTCTTTTCTCGAGAGGGAACGTAGTTGGAGCGGCAGTTCGACATTTTCCAGGGCGTTCAGGACGGGCAAAAGATTGTAGAATTGGAATACGAATCCGACGTGAATAGCCCTCCAACGCGCAAGATCGGTTTCTCCGAGTTCGGAGATCGGGACGCCGGCGACGACCAGTCTGCCCGAGTCAGGACGGTCCAATCCGGCAACGAGGTTTAGAAGAGTCGTCTTACCCGAACCGGATGGTCCCATGAGGGCGAGGAACTCCCCTTCGCGGACCAGCAGGTCTATTCCGTGGAGGACCGGCACCTTCTGGGCTCCCCGTGAATAGCTCTTGTAGATCCCTTGTGCTATAACTATGAACTGATCCGGGTTATTCTTCACTTTCGACGGAGCCTTGCCAACTCTATTCTGAAATCTCCACCCTGTCGCCGGACTTGATGCCCGGAGGCGGCTTGATGATTATTCGATCACCGTTTTCTACCAGAGACTCGACCATGAGATAGTCGCCGAGAAATTTTGGATCACTTACGGGCACCCATTCGGCCTTTCCTTTTTCAACCCTGAAAAGTCCCTGTCCGCCTCCCTTTGATACGAGGGCATCCCGGTGCACGCCCAACACGGGGCTGTTTTCGTGCTCGCCAAGAGGGCGCGAGAGAAAAGCGGCTTTGGCGCTCATCTCAGGAAGAACACGCGGGTCAAGTTCTTCGAAGCGTACTTTGACCATCACGGTTCCGCGCATCCGGTCGGCTGTCGGCACGATCATGTGCACCCGGCCGGCAAAACGGGTATTCGGAATGGCGTCCAACTGAATTTCGCACGGTTGGTCAATCTGGACCTTGCTCAAAAATGATTCGCTGACGTCCGCCTGCACCATGAGAGAAGAAAGGTCGGCCATCGAGACTACGGCTGCCTTGGCGTTTGTTGCGGAACCAAAAGGAGCGACGACTTCGCCGACGTCGGCATCCTTTGTCAGGATCACACCATCGAAGGGAGCGCGAATGACCGTATATTCTATCAGGACGCTCTCCCGGCGGATCGAGGCTTCGGCAGCCTTGATGCTAGCCTTGGCCGAATCGATCGCTGCTTTGGCTTTCAGGTACCGGTCCTGGGCGTCTTCCCACCCGGCCTGTGAAGCGGCCCTTTGTCCCAAGAGTTCTTTGAGCCGCTTGAAATTGGCTTCAGCGGTCAAAAGTTCGGTCTCAGCGCGCGCCAGGTCGAACTTGGCCACCACGAGCTGCGCTTCAAACTGCGCTTTTTCCGCTTTGAGATCGTCACTGTCGAGCATCGCGATCACGTCGCCTTCCTTTACGCGGCTACCTTCCTGGACCGCGAGGTAGACGATCCGGCCGGTTCCCTTGGATGCGACAGAGGCCTTTCGCTGGGCAACCACGTAACCGCTCGCATTGAACTGGGTAATCACCTGAGACGGATACACCCAGTCCGCTGCAGCCGTCCGGACGTTGGTGGCCGAAGTTAGAAAGCCCGCGTGAAACAGATATAGCAAAACGGCTGCCGCTGCGGCCGCAATGACGATAATCCACACGGTCCTCGACCTTCTGCGAGTGACCGAGAATTGCTCTGAATCGGCAATTTTGAGGCTTGAAATCTTTTGGGCATCCATTTTTCACCGCCTATAAAAAAGAAGTGAGCAGTAAGCAATCTTTTCTTCTCACTGTTCACTCTGCCCGCTTGAATGTTCGCTATATCACCGGCATTATCGACCGGCGGCCGGTTTAAATCAACCATATTGACAGCGGGGTTCAAATCCATTAAGTCAGTCGGACAATTGTATCCGAAATCGGGCGCCGGGTCCGTGGATGATGAAGATATGGTCCTGCCGCGCCTGTCCGCTTACCTTGATCCAACTACTTGTCATATTTTTCCAGGAGAGCCGATGTTTTCCAAAAAGCCGCTTTCCCGCCGAAGTTTCATAGCTCTGGCTGGAGCAACAGGCGCCGGGGTCCTGGCGGGATGCTCCAAACCCGATCAATCAACCGGAGACGCCGATACCACAATCGAGATCGTAGCCCGTCAGCATGGCGTGCTTTGCCGCGCAGTCGCCATACTTGAGGAAATCAGAGGCGGAATGGATGCGCGGATGGATCTTCCTCCCGAAATAATCCGGGGAACTGTCGAGATAATTCACCTGTTCATAGTGAATCATCATCAGCAGATGGAAGAAAAGTTCATCTATCCGATTTTTGACGCAACCGGGAAGATGAGCGCCCTCGTCGGTGTGCTCCGGGAGCAGCATGCGGCCGGATCGCAGTTGATCGGGATGATGAGTGGACTTTGCGCCGAATTTTCGGCAAAGGACCTGGAGAAGCGCCGCACGATGGGAAGCGCCATTCATCTGTTCGGCCGAATGTACCGGGCCCACGCCGACAGGGAAGACACGGCGCTTTTCCCCCTGCTGCGCCGGAT
Organism: uncultured delta proteobacterium; assembly: GCA_963741035.1. Taxonomy (GTDB): domain Bacteria; phylum Desulfobacterota; class Syntrophobacteria; order Syntrophobacterales; family Syntrophobacteraceae; genus SbD1. Next base: position 92,933 of record CAVUGX010000032.1, on the reverse strand, counting down.
GATGCCTCCAAAAGCCTACGCCGACTTGAGTTCGGCGTGCCGGAAGGCGGAAAGCGACTTCCTGGGCCAGAACGGCTTCGAGGAAACAATCCGCAAACTCACCGACTATGAAAACATCCTGGGCATTGGAGATCTCGCAACCTTCACGCCTCGCGCCGATGAGCTGAGCTGAGCACTCTTTCTGATTGCAATGGTTCGAAAATGGGCCTTGCCTGTCGCCGCTCAGGTCCTTTTCTCATTGTCCTGTCTTGAAGCAAACAGAAGCATGTGCTCCCTGAATTGACCGAACCATGGCGAGCGCCCAAGACCCGACAGTCGGGCCAAACTCTCCTGAAACATCACCGAGGCCTCTTCCTGGGTCAGCCCTCCGGTCACTTCGTAGTCGTAGGCTATGGAAACCGGATCTCGTTGAGGCCGGTCGATTATCCTCTTTATCCCATAGCGCTGAGGGTTGCAAAAGACTTGTGAGCCTTCGAGCAGAATGAAACGGGACCGGGAAAGGGCATGAACCGAGTCGCGGATGGACTCGAGAAAATCGAGAGTGCCGAGCCACTCGACTTTCGTCTCGGTTGGAAAGCCGAAAATTAAGAACAGGAGATTCCATATGCCTGCTTGGCTGGCGGAGTTGAGAATGGCCGGGATCTTTTGCGCAGTTGTTCCCTTGCACATGAGATCGAGCAGACGCTGGCTTGCCGACTCAAGCCCCCACATCACCAGGCGAAGGCCTGCCCTGTGCGCTTTTTCGAGTAGCTTACCTGAAAATCCCGAAGGCCTGGCGTAAGCGGAAAAATAGACCTGAGCACCCTCACCTATTAGATTGGCGGCAATACGGTCCATGCGGTGCGGGTGGACCATCTCGTCGACCAGGCAGAAGTGGCTGACGCCGTACTGCTCCTGGAGCGCGGAAATCCTCTCTGAGGTGTTGGCCGCATCTTCTTCGCGGTAGTCGAGATAGGTTTTTTGATGAGTGCAGAACGCGCAGCGCCTCCATGGACAGCCGCGTGAGGCGAGGTAGGGCAGGACAGGAAGCGGCGAATGGTACCCATCCAGAGAAAAATCGGAAAAATCGGGAAGAGGCAGAGTGTTGAGGTCGAGCGGTGCGCCGGGAGGATTTCTCTCCAGCTTTCCGTCAACCATATGAAGAAGACCGGGTATACGGCATTGGGAGGGAACCGGCCCAGGTGTATCCCGCCCTGTGCCCGAGGCAGGAAATCCCGCCACTGATTCCAGCCCTGCCTCCCCTTCCCCGACAATTAGATAGTCGATTAGTCGGCCGGTATCCACTTCCCTCAGTTCGCCGCCCTGATAGACAGGGACAGGTCCGGTAAGAAGCCGCCCCGGATCTGGCATCACCGAGAAGGTCGCCCCGCCGAAGACGATCTTCGCTCCAAAAGTGCGCGACGATTTTGCAGGCGCGCGGTCCGGCTGCGGCGGCTCGCCGCTTTCTTTGCACAGCTTTGCCAGGGCCAGGGCGAAAAAAATCTGCTGGCTGAAAAGAATGGAAAATCCTATGAGATCAGGCCTGAAGTCTATGACGGGCCCGACCAGTTCGGAAAAAAACCTTGTCACCAGGGGCGGCGCCGGAAGTCCGAGAATAATCTTCCTTGCAAAATTATCGAAAAGCCCGTTGAGAACTGAACTAAAACCCGAATAGACGCCTGCGTGTTCGTTATATAAGGCCGGATCGAAAAAACTTTGGTCATCCGCTTCGCCACAAAAAAAACTTCTTGCGTCCGCAGCCTTTTTGGCAGTTGTATCATAATCCATCTTCTGCATGCGCATCCGCAGCCGCCCATCACCGAGCCATTGGAATGCCTGTTCGAAATAGGCGAGATTCAGATCGAAATTGCGCACCTCAACAGCGGATCTTGCTTCCAGGTAGGATTTGAGGGCTGCGATTCCAAGAGGTGGGCTTGCCGGGGGCATAGCCGGTGGGAATACCAGGGCGATTCGCAAAGGCTGGCGTGATCGGTCGTCCCGCATACAATTCCTTTGATGAAGATACGGTCTGGTGTCAGATGCCGGAGACCGGACAAAGCCGCCCTCCAGTTTGGCGCCGGCTAGCGCCTTGAGACATCCGGTACGTGAATTCTACTATCGAAGGAAAATTATGCGAGTGGTTTTTGGTGAATATTGACACTTTTAATTAGCAGTCTTACCTTGTGGCTGCTAACAATTATCGCTCATTTATCAACAGGAGGTTTAATATGGCAATCTTCAGGTACCCAAACTGGCGATGGCCGGAGATCCCGGGCGCGGTCGAAGACTTTGAGAGAGCCCGCAGGCAAATGGACAGGCTCCTTTCAGTTTTCACCGGCGGAGCTTCCAGCCCGGCATCTTCGGGCGTATTTCCACCGCTTCTTGTAACCGAGGACGAGAAAACCATTTACGTGGAAGCCGAGATCCCCGGAATCAAAGCCGAAGATCTGGACATCTCGGTTGTTGGCAGGACCCTTACGATAAGTGGCGAGCGCAGGCCGGAAGACACGCAAAATGTCAATTACCATCGAAGGGAGCGCAAGTGGGGGAGCTTCCGAAAGGCGCTCACGCTGCCGGAGGACGTAAATTCGGACGCCGTACAGGCTGAGTGCAAAAATGGCGTGCTGAAACTCGTTCTGCCCAAACCTGAGCACGTGAAACCTCGCAAGATAACCATCAAGAGCGAATAGGCGCCGTTAGAACAGGAGGGTTATGCCATGGCCGACAAGGATTTAGAGATCGAGGAAAAACAAGAGGTCCAGGCGACCGGCGAAAGCACCCGTAACGTCCCCGTCTTTGTCCCGGCGGTTGACATATACGAATCGGAAAATGCGCTGACACTGGTTGCCGACCTGCCGGGCGTGCCGATGGAAAACGTTGACATAGACCTGGACTCCGACCAGCTCACAATGCGGGGAACGATCCCCGCCCAGGATGAGAAGGGAAAAGTGATCTTCAGGGAATATACGGCCGGGGATTACTACAGACAGTTTACCCTTTCCAGCGATATCGACCGTGAGAAGATTCAGGCATCGATGAAAGACGGCGTGCTCAAGCTGGTGCTTCCGAAGGCCGAGGCTGCAAAGCCAAGGAAAATAACCATACAGACTTCATGACAGCGGATCGGACTTTCTGCTATATACGCCGGCAAAATACCACGGCTTCACTTTAGAACTCCGCTCAGCTCTTTCCCCCCGTGCGGGAGGCGGGGGGAAAGAAAACCAGGCAGATCCGGCTGTCCGGATCACGCCGGACATGAAGATATACTCGCCTCTGCGATATTCGACTTCCGTTATCAGTGCTAATCGGTTGCAAACCCGGCAAGAAGCGTTTGCCTGAGCATATTTCTGTCGTCTTCAGACAAAATGGCGGCAGGCTGTTCTTTTCCGGGAAAACGTCCTTCGAGCCTTTGGACCAGATTGGACAGAATCTCACCAAGGTCGGTTTTCGGCCGGGGCGCCATTTCCTGCGCAGGTTCAGCGGCAACTTCCGGGTAAACTGTGTCAACGTCAGGTCCGTGTAGCTCTTCAATTGCCTCGGCTTTTAAAACATCCCATTCCGAGGCTGCTTTCTTGGATGGAACGGCGGGCTCGATCTGGTCTGGTTCAACGGGCAACGGGACTGCGTCGGAGGTCTGAAACGCCTCGTAGATCCTGGCATATTCGCTGGCGCTCTGGGCATTGCCTGAAAATGTGGCAAGTTCCGAAAGCATTTTGAAAATTATTGTGTTGTTCCGAAAATCCTCGACGACCTTCAGAAGAACCTGTTCGGATTTATCCGCCTCACCCATTTCAATAAAGGCCCATCCGAGCAGCACCTGCGATCTCAGGTGCTCGGGATGAAAATGGAGGCCTTCTTCGCAGACTGCCGCAGCTTCCTCCCAATGGCCGGCTGCACAGAGTTCTTCCGCCAGAAGTGTGAACACCCGCGACCTGGGATCCAGTTTCAGCATTTCCCTGTACTGTTGAATGGTATCAGCCGAACCTGTCATTTCTTCCTCCGTAAAGAGATCTGGTATCCGGAAACCGGCAGGTATGATTATGTCAGCAAACTCGATGGAAAACAATCGTTACGTTGGAACGGCTTAGTGTAGGCCCATACGGATCGCAGGCCCCGCCCCCACCTTCTTGATATGTTGACAGCCCGGCGGATGCACTCTAACCCAACTTCCGCAGTTAGGAGGGTTAAGTTGTTGATATTCCATAATCTGAGGTCAAAAGTCGTCACTACAAAGTATGTTTTTCAAATCTTCGGGGCAAGCTCAGTTTTAGCCTTTGCAAAAGGATCCTCTGATGAGCATCCAGCGTTTCCACGCGTCGCAGCCTGATCTCTGTGCCGTTGCGAGTCGGCAAAATCACATCAGTGAGTTTGATCTGTGCAAGTTCCCACTGAACTTTGCGCGGCTCGTCCCCGAGGCCTGCATTTTTGCAAAGTCTACCCAAGGTCTTCCAAAGGACATAGGCCAGGAAACAGATCAAAATATGCGCTTGAACTCGTCCTTCCTTTTGATGCCATACCGGACGAATACTCAGATCACTTTTGTGGATACGGAAAGCATCCTCTGCCTCGGTCAGTTGAATGTATGCTTTCCATAATTCTTCCGGGGACCAGTCTCGTATATTGCTTCGCAACATATAGCAACCTTCGCTCAACTGGGACCATTCACGCCATTTCTCTTTCTTGGTCCAGGTGATCTGCGCCCCCCCGCTCGGACTCTCTGATACTTCAACATCAAACAACCCCGCGCCACGGCTATTTTTCCCAAGCAACTTCCCTATACGACGTTCAATTACCTTCACCTTATATTTTAGCTTTTCACAGCCTTTGGCCATTTGCCTCAAACCATCTTCAATTTGTTTCTCAAAACGATCATGCATCGCCTTTTCTTTCTCGGCGCGATCCTTACTCCTACAAAGGATGAAGACCTCCTTGCCATCAGGCCCGTCAACCAGCTTTACCTCCAATCCGGAATGCACCACACGCCAGTCCGTTTTCAACAGTTCGGACTCGTACTGTTTCAATTGCCCACGGTTGGCGCCGAGAATATACTGGCGGCCTTCCTTGTTCAAAAAATCAAAATTTGCCTCGCTGGCCATTCCTCGGTCCATGACCCAAATGCGGTTGGCTTTCCCGTATCGGTTTTCCATGGTCTCAATAATCTCTTTTACGGTCGTCACATCTGTACGATTCCCTGCAAATATTTCATAGCCCAAGGGAAAACCATCCCTTGTCACGACCAGGCCGATGCAGACTTGCTTACAATCTCCCCTCTGGTCTCGCGAGTAGCCCCGCTTAGCCGAAGGATTGCTTTTGGCTTGCCCTTCAAAATAGGTGCTCGTAACGTCATAGAGGTACAGGTCATAATCCACTTTGAATAATGAACCGATCTTCTCTTTGAGATGCTTTTCCAGATCGCCTTTATGCGGCAAAAGCTTGTCAAGGGCGCGGTATAACCGATCATCGTTGACCCTGTCGGAGGGGATGCCGAGTAAGTCAGACAGCGCGGTCTTTTCATAAAAATGTTCGGCAATGTGCAGTTCACTCGACGGGCGGCAGAATCTACAAAGTACCAGTACCTTAGCTATTTCCGCCCACCCAATCCCTTCATTACCTCGTGGCATATGCTCCTGGAAAAATCGATCGATCTCCAACCGGCGCATCAACTCCAAGCCAAGCCACGGGCCACCAAAGTCCTTGATATTTTCAACCCGCACCCCAGTGATATTGATTTCTACCCATTCAGGTTTAACATCATTGAACAATCTGTGCTGGACGCCAGCACCCCCTTCGGCAGCATTCTCAACACCCAGGCGACCGGACTCATCCATTTCACCAAGCCAGGATACGACTCGTTGACGCGGTCCTCGTTCGGTCCGGTATGACTCGACCAACGCCCAGTAATGGTGCGGTTTGCCGTCTTTTACGCGTGTCAATTTTCGTATATACACGCGGAAATTATCGATAATCGGCAAATCAAGTCAATGGGGTTGGTCGTCACTACAACTGGTTCTCGGCATTGATAAAGAAATCGCTCCCGGAATATCGGGAACTTACAGAAAGTCAGTCCACAAAAGCGGGGCAAAATTCATCAAAGAAAGTCACAACTGCGGAAGTTGGGCTAAACTTCCTAAAAACCGGCAGCGTATCGGATGAGGCCGCAATTGCCGGCATGGAGATCGACAGTGACCCGGTGTTATGCGAACAGACCCAACGGCCGTCCATCCGAGTAGAGGGAAAACGCCTATGACCAGACAGGAAGCCGTGGAAATTCTCTCCCGCAATAAAATTGCTCTTAAACGATTTCCGCGTGAGCGCATTGTACCTTTTCGGATCGGTGGCCCGTGACGAAGCCGGGCCGGCGAGCGATATCGACATCCTCGTAGAATTCAACGAGGACGCCCGCGTGGGCTTGTTCGAGATGGCAAGGTTACGAGCGTCCCTTTCCGAGATCCTAGGCTGCAGCGTAGACCTGGTGACGCCGGATGCGTTGCATCCCTTGCTGAAGGATAGGATAATGGGGGAAGTTGTCCGTGCAGCGTAAGGAATTTCGTGATCCATGAGCATTTCGGGGTGAGCGATAGAATTCTTTGGGACACGATCCAAACTGATCTACCGCCGCTTGAAGGACATCTTAGAAACATCCCGTGACCATCTTGAAGTGATCTGAATCAGCGGTGTATCTGCTTGCCCGGCTGGTTTGGAATCGCATATAGGACCTTCGCCCGCCGGCCGCCTTTATTCGTCGCCAGTCCCACGGCATCCGGTTTCAGATATCTGATTTTCGACTTCCACCCTCCGACGGTTTGCATCGATGTGGGCGAGCCTGAGCGGTTCGGGTATCCGATAACATCGAAGGCAGCGCGATACGAGCCTCTTTGAAGAAGCAATGTCCGAGAGGTGGCCCGGGGAGATATAGATCGGCTTCACGCCGTCTCTGGAACAAAAGACAAGCCCGACCTGCTCGCCGTTGAGGAGGAGCGGAACGCTTCGGCCTTTTCGCAGGGTCAGGCGCTCGTGGTCTCCACAGAGCCTGCTCTTGGCGCAACCAACAGTGGGTATTCCAAGGCACAGTCCGAGATGGGCGGCAAATCCCAGCTTTCTGGGATGCGCGATTCCCTGCCCGTCACACAGCAGGACATCGGGTTTTTGTCCTATTTTCCGGTATGCTTCGATAAGGGGCGGGACCTCCCGAAATGAGAGCAGTCCCGGCACATAAGGGAAAGCGGCCTTGCAGATATGATGGACGGACTCAATCGGTTCCAGGCTGGGCCACTTGAATGAAAGAATGACGGCAATGAGGCAGCCGGTATGCCTGCAATAAGATATATCGGCTGCCCCGATGATCTTGAGCCTGGTGGCAAGAGGCTGTATCAGCACCTCGGCGGCCAGTCTCTTCTGGAGAGCTACGGCTTCTTTGGGAGACAGTGACCAGTTGTGCGGTTCCAAATCAAACCCTGATGAGATCGGCCACCCGAACTGCTCCGCTCATGAAAATCTTAACTGCACCTCGAAAACCCGCACGAACGGCAGACGATGCATCCGCCCTCGTGTTCTACCGCGCTTCCGCAGTCCGGGCATGCGCCCATCTGGTCGGCCAACTTCGCGGTGATATCGGCGTGGGCGAGCTGATTGAGGACTTTGGCTATACCGTCCGAGCAGGAAACGACCTGCTCGCCGTTTCTCCACGTCGGTGACGGGCACCGGATGCCCACCAGTTGCTTTATTACCGACTCCAGTTTTACTCCGGAGCGCAGGGCAAGAGATATGAGCCTGCTGGTCGCCTCGATCTGAGAGTAGGCACAGCCGCCCGCCTTGCCCATCTGGGCGAAAACCTCGCAAAAACCGTACTCGTCCGAGTTGATGGTCACGTAGAGCTTTCCGCAGCCTGTGTTTACGCGCTCCGTAATGCCCTGGGTGATATCAGGACGCGGACGCGGCTCAACCTGAGGATACTGGGTCTTGCGCTGGATATTGAGCACCTGCACGTCGCGGCTGCCGTCGCGGTAGATCGTCAGTCCCTTGCAGCCCAGATTGAATGCTGAAATATAAGCCTGGCTCACGTCTTCGGGGGTGGCGGAAATCGGGAAGTTGATGGTCTTGCTCACAGCGTTGTCGGTTTGCTTCTGGAACGCCGCCTGGATACGGATATGCCAGGACGGATCAACGTCGTGGGACACTACGAACACGCGACGGACATCGTCGGGAATTTCGGCAAAATCTTTGAGGCTACCCTTTTCGGCTATCCGCTTCATAAGCGCTTCTGAATAGAAGCCGCGTTCCAGCGCGACTTTTCGGAACAGCGGATGTGCTTCGAGCAGTTCTTCGCCGTCCAGCACCTTGCGCACGAAGCTGATTGCAAAAATCGGCTCGATTCCGCTCGAGCATCCGGCGATGATGCTGATAGTCCCGGTGGGCGCAATTGTCGTTGTCGTGGCGTGCCTCATGAAAGGGCTTTGGGACGAGTCATAAACGGACCCGGGATAGTTCGAGAAGTTGGCCCTTGTCTGCCCAAGGTAAGCGGATGCGGCTTTGGATTCCTTCTGAATAAAGCCCATCAACTCTTCAGCCGCCTCGACCGCCTCCTCGGAATTGTAAGGGATGCCCAGGGCGATGAGCAGGTCGGCAAAGCCCATAACGCCAAGCCCGATCTTGCGGTTAGATCTCGTCAGTTCCTCGATTTTAGCAAGGGGGTACTTGTTGGCCTCAATGACGTTATCCAGAAAATGAACCGCGTCCCAGACCACAGCCTTGAGATGCTCGTAGTCAATATGGCCGTCGGCGAACATGTTGGCGAGATTTATCGAGCCAAGATTGCAGGACTCATAGGGAAGCAGGGGTTGTTCGCCACAGGGATTGGTGCTTTCGATCCGCCCGACCTTGGGCGTGGGATTGTCCCGGTTCATGGCGTCTATGAAGATGATGCCCGGTTCGCCGTTTTTCCAGGCCGATCTTACTATTTTATCGAAAACGTCGCGCGCGGACAGCTTTTCGACTTCCGTGCCCGTGCGGGGGTTAAGCAAAGCGTAATCCGACCCGGCTTCGACCGCACGCATAAATTGATCGGTCACCGCAACCGAGATGTTGAAATTTGTCATCCGTTCGTTATCGGTCTTGCATGTTATGAATTTCAGGATGTCGGGATGATCCACCCGTAGAATTCCCATATTCGCGCCCCGGCGGGTCCCGCCCTGCTTTATGGTCTCGGTCGCCACGTCAAAAACCGACATGAACGAAACCGGGCCGCTCGCAACGCCCTGGGTGGAGAGCACCTTATCGCTTTCGGGCCGGATCTTTGAGAAGGAAAACCCCGTCCCGCCACCGCTCTTGTGGATCATCGCCGCATGTTTTATCGCTTCGAAAATGCTGTCTATGGAGTCTTCGACTGGAAGCACGAAGCAGGCGGAAAGTTGACCCAACAGCCGTCCGGCGTTCATGAGGGTCGGAGAATTGGGCATAAAATCCAGGGACGTCATCAAATCGAAGAACTTGCGCGCCGTTTCCTGGACTTTATCCGGACCTTCATATCCGGCGTCTGGCTGCGCTATTGCCAGCGCCACTCTCCAGAACAGCTCATCCGCGCTTTCGGTCGGCTGGCCGCTGTCGTCTTTGATCAAATAACGCTTCTTAAGAACAAGCTGTGCATTCGGTGTAAGCTTTAAAGCCATTTGCCCCGCCATAGCTGTTTGTTTTTGCGATCCTGGATGATAGTCTCCGTCACCGTAGGAGGATGTTGGGTAAGCCTCCAGGCTCTCCATAATTTTATCCTTTTTATAGCGTTTAAGGAATGCTTAGGAAGGAAATTTTAGCCCCTGTCGATATCGTACATACCGAAAAAAAGGACGGGCCGTCAAACATGAATATGAACGGATTCAGATGGATTTCATGGAAAAAAAGCGGATTCCCGTTCTAGGCCCGATTATCTGCGAAAATGATATGATATCTCCCGTTAGCTCGTATCTACCCGGAAACACGGGATAAGAATTCCTCACCCCGCGGGGTCTCCGATTTGGATTTTTTGACCTGGGAAAAAGCCGTTTTTCACCGGCTAAAATTGCGTAATCCGGTTCATCCGGCAAGCCGGTACCCTTTCCTATCCGGAAGGGAATGTATATTATAACCCGGTGTAGGTGGAGCGCCACCCCGGAATGAGACCGCCAAAACCAAACTCGTTTTTTACCCTCCAGTTCGAATTAATTGCAATACAGCTCAATTCCGTAATCCGATTGACACCTTAGCTCGCTTACTGTTAGTATTCTTATTTCATTATACGGCGCATGAAAAATCGGCTGTTTTCGGCCTGATTTTGCCTCATGCGTGAAAATATTACACAACAGATGCTGAGCAGTTGGATCAAGGGTTTTTATGAGAATGAAGGGCGCGCAGATATTTTTCGAGTGTTTGAAAAAAGAAGGGGTAGAGGTCATATTCGGGTTTCCCGGCGGCACCGTTCTGGACATCTACCACGAAATGCCTAAGCACAACATAAGGCACATTCTGGTTCGTCACGAGCAAGGCGCCACGCACATGGCCGACGGATACGCCAGGGCATCGGGCCGGGTGGGGGTCTGTCTCGTGACTTCCGGCCCGGGGGCGACAAACACCGTAACAGGCATAGCCACGGCTAATATGGACTCAGTCCCGATCGTTGTATTCACGGGCCAGGTGCCCACCCCGCTCATCGGGGATGATGCTTTCCAAGAAGTCGATATTATCGGAATCACCCGGCCCTGCACCAAGCACAGTTACCTGGTGAGGGACGTCGACAGTCTGGCCACGGTGATAAAAGAAGCTTTTTACCTGGCGCGCACTGGCCGTCCCGGGCCCGTGGTTGTCGATCTGCCCAAAGACGTCTTGCAGGCGTTTGCCGATTTCAAGTATCCGAAGAAAGTGGACCTGCCGGGTTACCGGCCGACTGTGGAGGCCCATGCCGGGCAGATCAAGAAGGCTTACCAGTTGATCAGGAAAGCCAAATCGCCGGTCATTTTCGCCGGCGGAGGAATTATCATCTCAGAGGCGTGGGAGGAACTTTCCAGGCTGGCCGCGCTGATCCAGGCGCCGGTCACCTGTTCCCTGATGGGACTCGGCTGCTTTCCGGCAATTACCGTTGACGCGAGAGGCCGCAGTCAGCCTAACCCGTCCTGGCTGGGTATGCTCGGGATGCACGGCACCTATCAGGCCAACATGGCCATATCGCATTCGGACCTTATCCTTGCAGTCGGGGTGCGTTTTGACGATCGGGTAACCGGAAAGATCAGCACATTTGCTCCGAAAGCCAAGATCGTCCACGTCGATGTTGACCCGACGAGCATCAGCAAGAACGTGGACGTGGATGTTCCCATAGTCGGCGACTGCAAAAATGCGCTCCTGCAGTTGATACAACTTGCCGAAAGCGAGCAGATCGAAGGCCTTGCCGAGGCGCGCGCTCCATGGTTTGAGGAGATAAGCCAATGGGAAAAAGAACATCCGCTTACCTACTGCAGAGACGCCAATGTAATAAAGCCGCAGTACGTTATCGAAAAAATCTATGAAGTTTCGGGCGGCGACGCCATAATCACCACCGAGGTGGGCCAGCACCAGATGTGGACGGCCCAGTTCTTCAAGTTCAATCGTCCGCGCACGCTGTTGACCTCCGGGGGTCTGGGCACAATGGGCTACGGTTTTCCAGCGGCCATGGGCGCCCAGGCGGCCTTTCCCGACAAATTGGTGATAGACATCGCGGGTGACGGCAGCATCCAGATGAACATCCAGGAACTCTGCACGGCGGTTTGCAATAATATCCCGGTGAAAGTGGCCATCATCAACAACACATGTCTCGGTCTACCGCGCCAATGGCAGGAGCTTTTCTACGAGAAAAACTATTCGGGGTCATGCCTGGAAGGGTCTCCCGATTTTGTAAAGCTGGCGGAAGCCTATGGGGCCGTCGGACTGAGGGCCGTGCGGCCCGAAGAAGTCGAACCGGTGCTGCGGAAAGCTTTTTCGATAAAAAGCCCTGTTTTTATGGACTTCCAGGTGGTTCCGGAAGAAAACGTCTATCCGATCGTCCCACCCGGAAAGAGCATTACCGAAATGCTTCTGGCCTAGCTTCGGACCGGGAGCATAAAATCCCCCCTGCCCCCCTTGGAAAAGGGGGGAAATTCAGCATTGGACCTCAGCTATGGGATCTTTCCGGATGGAAACCAGCCTGGTGTCCAGGCGGAACCCCGTGAAACATCGGTAGTTTCCGATTTGGAAAGGGGGACAGGGAAATCGAGATGCTCCCCTTTTTCAAAGGGGGATTGCAGCGTGGAGGCGCAACCCCTCGCCAAAGATGGATATTGGTGATTGACTTTTGCAGCGGGTCGCCTCACACTCTTCCGCCGAAGTTTTGAGCGGCAACCCGGGCAGGCGGTCCCACCGCCCCGGGCAGGGCCTGCCCCGGACCCGATCCGGAGGCGGAAAAGACCTTTTTTGACGGGACTTGCGTAGCTTTGAATTCTCCTCTCCCGTGTATGGGAGATTTAGAGTGGAGCTTTTCGGGATGATAGTTACGAGCGATAAACGGCATACGATAGGCATCCTGGTGCAGAATGTTCCGGGTGTCCTGGCGAGAATAGTGGGACTTTTCAGCGGCCGGGGTTACAACATTGAAACAGTTACAGCGGCGGAAACCCACGAGAAGGGACTCACGCGGATTACGCTCGTTACTACGGGCGACGAACGCGTGCTGTCTCAGATAGTCAAGCAGTTGAACAAGCTCGTTAACATAATCAAAGTCTATGATTTTGCGGAGACGGAGTTCGTAGACCGCGAAATGGCCCTTATCAAGGTCCGGGCCGAACTGGCGACGCGGGCCGAGGTGCTTCGGATCGTCGATATTTTCCGGGCCAAGGTAGTGGATGTAAGCCCTCATTATTATACGCTCGAGGTTACTGGAAACGAGGGAAAGATCTCCGCCATAATGGAACTTTTGGACCAGATCGGAATAGTGGAAACAGCCCGTACCGGGAAAGCGGCCCTGGCACGAAGCAAGAAACATTGAAGCCGATCCAAATAAGGAGGTAATTGATGCGAATTTTTTATGACACTGATGCCAGTCTGGATTCTTTGCGCGGCAAAAAAATAGGTATCATCGGCTACGGCAGCCAGGGGCACGCGCAGGCCCAAAACCTGCGTGATTCAGGTCTTCAGGTGACGGTGGCCGCCCGGCCGGGGTCGCCCACCCACGAACAGGCGGTCGAGGACGGATTTACTCCGGTTTCGGTTCGCGAAGCCGCCGAGAAGTGCGATATAATTCAGATTCTTGTCCCGGATCACGCTCAGGCCGCTATTTACCGGCAGGACATTGCTCCCTGGATGAAAGCGGGCAGGACGCTTCTGTTCTCTCACGGTTTCAATATTCACTACGGCCAGATCATACCTCCCAAAGAGGTGGATACGGTGATGGTCGCCCCCAAAGGGCCCGGACACCTGGTCAGGAGCGAATACGTGCGCGGAGCGGGCGTGCCGGCCCTTGTCGCCATTCATCAGGACGCATCCGGTCAGGCCCTCAAGACAGCTCTGGCATATGCGTCGGGTATCGGCGCGACACGGGCCGGGGTCATGGAAACCACCTTTAAGGAAGAAACCGAAACGGACCTTTTCGGCGAGCAGGCCGTCCTTTGTGGAGGAGTATCCGAACTGATAAAAGCAGGGTTCGACACACTCGTGCAGGCAGGCTACCAGCCGGAAATCGCCTTTTTTGAATGCATGCACGAACTCAAGCTGATCGTAGATCTCATCTACCGGGGCGGACTTGCCTATATGCGCTACTCTATTAGCGACACGGCTGAATATGGCGATCTGTCCCGCGGCAAAAGGATCATTAATGAGCAAACTCGAGCCGAGATGAAAAAAATCCTCGAAGAGATACAGTCCGGACAGTTTGCAAGTGAGTGGATTTTGGAAAACCAGGCGGGGCGTCCCATGTTCCAGGCCACCAGGAACCGGGAAAAGACGCTGCTCGTAGAGCAGGTTGGCGCAAAGCTGCGCGCTATGATGCCTTTCCTCGATGCCGTTAAGATGATCTGAGACTTTCCGGATGCTGTATGCCTCGCGGATCTCGAGTTTTATTGAATGAAGCGAGGAGCGGGAAGCGGCAATAAGTTCAGTTTTTCTCCCTGCTTCGTGCTCCCGAGGTATTCAGCAATCCTTTTTCCGGAACGCAGGAGTTCCTTTGTCCGACAGGGATTTCAGGAAAAAACAGGCTCATATCCCCATTGCAAGGGAGGGAATCCCATACATCCTTGCTGCAATGTTTGCCACCCTCATTACTGCGGTGCTTGGCTGGGCGGTGGTTACCCTCCTGCTGCTGGCTGCCTCCCTGCTGATCGGTCACTTTTTCCGGGACCCGGAAAGGGTTTCGGTTGCGGGCAGAAATGATATCCTATCCCCGGCAGACGGCCGGATAATAGCAGTAAAAAGTATCCCCTCGGCACGATTCACAGACAAACCGGCAATCAAGATCAGCATCTTCATGTCGGTTTTCGACGTGCACGTTAACCGGGTGCCGCTCTCCGGCTCAATCGCGGGCATACTCTACGAGAAAGGCACGTTCATGGCCGCCGACCATGTGCATGCGAGCGAGCAAAATGAGCGTAATTGGCTCTGGATAAAGTCCGATTCCGGCCCGGACATTGTAATTACCCAGGTGGCCGGGCTTATTGCACGCCGCATCGTCTGCTGGCCTGCAATTGGAGACCGGGTGGTTCAGGGGGAACGATTCGGAATGATCCGGTTCGGGTCCCGAATGGATGTCTATGTGCCGGAAAACAGCGAAGTACTGGTGTCTCAGGGCAGGCATGTCTACGCGGGAGAAACCGTTCTATGTCGAATGAACCCGTAAAGAAGCGGCGCTCGCGCCGGAAAAGGTGGCGCAGGGAGGGTCAAGCGCGCCGAGGGATTTATATCTGGCCGAATCTCTTTACCACGGCAAACCTCTTTAGCGGCTTTTTCGGGATCGTCAGTTCGATCAACGGCGATTTCGAGTTGGCCGCCATCGCGATATTCGCTTCCTGCGTTTTCGACATCCTGGATGGAAAGATAGCCAGGTTGACCGGAGGAACGAGCCGTTTCGGCGTGGAATACGATTCGCTCTCGGACCTTGTGGCATTCGGGGTGGGGCCGGGTTTACTCATGTACCTGATCGCCCTCAAACCCTACGGCCGGGTTGGCTGGCTCGCTGCTTTCCTGTTCATGGCATGCGGCGCGCTGCGGCTTGCCCGCTTCAATGTGCAGGTCGAAACGACCAGTAAAAAGTATTTCGTCGGCCTGCCGATTCCGGGCGGAGCGGCCATGATAGCCGCCACGGTCCTTTTTCTGAGCCACTGGAGCATTGCCGTCCATGGGTCGATTATAAGCTTAGTACTGCTTGGCATGACCTTCGTGCTGGGATTCTTTATGATTAGCACCATGCCTTACAATAGTTTCAAAGATATTGAATTCATAATGGCGAGACCCTCCTTCGTCATGTTCGGCGTAATAGTTCTCGTAACTATAATCGCAGTGACCCCCCCGTTCATGCTCTTTCTTCTCCTGCTGATTTACACGGCTTCAGGTCCCGTGAGATGGACTGCCTGGAAGATCAAGGGGAAAAAAGGGTTTCAGGAAGGCCTGACCGTCCAGCAAGGACCTTTAGCGCCAACGCCGGAGACATTTCCGGCGGAAGAGCAGCCCGCCCTGCTTGAAAAGCCGGGCGAAAATATCCAGGATTGAAGGTGAATTCATATGCCCAAAACTATCAGTGAAAAGATTTTGGCGGATCACGCCGGGAAGCCTGATGTTTTCCCGGACGAACTCGTGGAAGTAAGAATAGATTTCGCGGTTGGAAACGATATAACGGCCCCGCTCGCCATTGAGGCCTTCAGGCGCGCGGGGGCCTCGAAGATATTCGACCGGGAGCGCATCAGCCTTGTTCCCGACCACTTCGTCCCGAACAAGGATATCGCCTCTGCCGTCCAGGCGGGAGTGCTGCGCGAATTTGCAAAGGAGTTCGACCTCCCCTACTATTTCGAAGTAGGGCGAATGGGGGTCGAGCATGCGCTTTTGCCCGAGCAGGGACTCGTTTTGCCCGGAGATGTCGTAATCGGGGCTGACAGCCACACCTGCACTTACGGAGCGCTCGGCGCCTTCGCAACCGGGGTGGGAAGCACCGATCTCGGAGCCGCCATGATAACAGGCCGGATCTGGTTCAAGGTGCCCCCCTCCATAAAGTTTGTCTTCAAGGGAAAACTGCGGCCCTGGGTCGGGGGCAAAGACCTGATCCTGCACACTATCGGACAGATCGGCGTGGACGGCGCAAGGTACCGGGCAATGGAGTTCACGGGCGAGATAATCGACACTCTTCCCATGTCCGATCGATTTTCGATGTGCAACATGGCTATCGAAGCCGGCGCCAAGGTCGGAATCATAACGCCCGATTCGATTACGGAGAGCTATGTAAACGCCCGCGCAAAAAGACCCTACAAATTCTACAAAAGCGATCCGGACGCCGTTTACGAGGCCGTATATGAATGGGACCTCTCGAACCTTGAACCTGTCGTGGCCCTTCCTCATTCGCCGCAGAACGTCAAGCCGGTCACCGAAATAGAGCGAACCCCGATCGACCAGGTGGTAATAGGCTCCTGCACCAACGGGCGCCTCGAAGATTTGAGGATGGCCGCGATGGTGATGAAGGGCAGAAAGGTTGCGCCGGGGGTCCGCTGCATTGTTATCCCGGCGACTCAGCAGATATACCTGGAAGCGATGGAAGAAGGACTGCTCGAAATCTTCATAGAGGCGCAAGCGGCTGTAAGCACTCCGACCTGCGGCCCCTGCCTCGGCGGGCACATGGGAATACTCGCGCCGGGAGAATCGGCTGTGGCGACCACTAATCGCAACTTCGTCGGGCGAATGGGACACGTGGAGAGCAAGGTGTATCTCAGTAATCCGGCGGTTGCCGCCGCCTCGGCCATTCTCGGGCGCATAGCGCATCCTGAAGAGGTGATGAGCTGATGAAACTTAAGGGAAAGACATGGAAGTTCGGAAATGACATCGATACGGACGCCATCATACCGGCGCGCTACCTGAACACGACCGATCCAAAAGAGCTTGCCGCGCACTGCATGGAAGACGCAGACGCCGAGTTCGTTTCCAAGGTCAAGCCGGGAGATATTATCGTCGCGGGAAAAAATTTCGGCTGCGGGTCATCGAGGGAGCACGCCCCGATTGCCATCAAGGCAGCCGGGGTCAGTTGCGTCGTCGCGCACAGCTTTGCTCGAATCTTTTACCGCAACGCCTTCAACGTGGGCCTGCCGATCCTGGAGTGCCCCGAGGCCGCCGAGCGCATCCAGCCGGAGGACGAACTGGAAATCGATCTTGGTTCGGGCGTCATCGATAACCGCACCAGGAACGAAACATACTGCGCGCAGGCCATCCCGCCTTTCATGCAAAAACTCATAGAGGCCGGGGGCCTCATCGAATACGTGCGGGAGCAGATGGCAGGGCGGTAGGGGCGGGGTTTATCCCCGCACGATATGGAATTTTTCAAGCCCTAAACTAAAGTGAAAGCAGGTGTCAAAAAATGGCGAAAAAATACCGCATAGCGGTTATCCCGGGAGACGGAACGGGCGCTGAGGTCATTCGGGCAGCGCTCAAAGCGCTGGACGCGGCCTCTCAAAAGACAGGGTTTTCAACCGAAAAGGTCCAATTCGACCTTGGGGGTGAGCGCTATCTCAGGACCGGGGAGATTTTGCCCGAAGGTACGCTCGATGAATTGAGAAAGTTCGACGCCATCCTTCTCGGAGCCATCGGGCACCCGGACGTGAAGCCGGGAATCCTGGAAAAGGGGCTTTTGCTCGAACTGCGCTTCAACCTCGACCAGTACGTAAATCTGAGGCCCGTAATACTCTATGAGGGAGTGGACACGCCGCTCAAGGACAAGGGGCCCGAGGACATAAATTTCGTTGTCGTCCGGGAAAATACGGAGGGCCTTTACGCAGGGGCCGGCGGGTTTCTGCGCAAGGGGACCCCGCACGAGGTCGCCGTACAGGAATCGATAAACACCCGGCTTGGCGCGGAGCGCTGCATCCGGTTCGCCTTCGAATTCTGCCGTAAACGCAATAACCGCAAGAAACTTACCCTGTGCGGCAAGACCAACGTGCTGACCTATGCCTTCGACCTTTGGAAGCGCGCATTTGACGAGGTAGCCAAAGAATATCCGGACGTGCAGACCGACTACGCCCATGTAGACGCAATCTGTATGTGGATGGTCAAGAACCCTGAATGGTTCGACGTGATCGTGACCGACAATATGTTCGGGGATATCATAACCGACCTCGGCGCGATGATTCAGGGCGGCATGGGAATCGCCGCAGGCGGCAACATAAACCCGAATGGAGTCTCGATGTTCGAGCCGATAGGCGGATCGGCCCCGAAGTACACGGGCCTGAACGTCATCAATCCGATCGCGGCGATCGCGGCGGCCCAGATGATGCTAGAGCACCTTGGAGAGACCGAAGCCGCCGCGCTGATCGACAGCGCCGTAAGAAAGGTGGTGTCAAAAGATCTGAAGAGCCTTTCGGCGGGCCATATGGGCTACTCGACAACCGAGGTGGGCGACCTGGTGGTGAACTATATAACTCTGGATCAAAAGAGGTAGCAGCGGTAATGGAACAGAATGGAATTAAAGTGGCGGTCGCGGGGGCAACTGGCGCAGTTGGCAACCTGATGGTCAAAGTCCTGGAGGAAAGGGCGTTTCCGGTGAGCGAGTTCAGGCTTCTGGCCTCGGCGCGTTCGATCGGCAAGACCCTCGATTTTCGCGGCCGCGAAGTCGCCGTTCAAGAGCTTAAGGAAAATTCATTTGAGGGTATTCAGTTGGCCCTCTTTTCCGCGGGAGGCAGCGTCAGCAGGGAATTCGCACCGATAGCCGCCCGGGCCGGCGCCGTCGTTATCGATAATTCGAACGCCTGGCGCATGGACCCAAAGGTCCCGCTGGTGGTGCCCGAGGTGAACCCCGAAGCCGCGCTTTCGCATTCAGGCATAATTGCCAACCCGAATTGTTCGACTATACAGATGGTGGTGGCGCTAAAGCCCATATACGATGCGGTAGGGATCAGGCGAATCGTCGTAACGACTTTCCAGGCGGTTTCCGGCACAGGGAAAAGGGCCATCGAGGAACTGCGCTCCCAGGTCCGGGATATCGTACAAGGGCAAGAGGCAGTCCGGCAGATATATCCTCACCAGATCGCCTTCAACTGTTTTCCGCATATCGGACCTTTCCTGGAAAACGGGTTCAGCGAAGAAGAGATGAAAATGCTCAACGAGACCCGGAAGATATTCAGCGATCCCGAAATCCGGGTTTGCGCGACCACCGTTCGGATTCCGGTCCTCTACGGCCATTCCGAATCTATTAACATAGAAACGGGAAAACCCATTTCGCCCGATGAAGTGCGCAGGTTGCTCGCGGCCGCGCCGGGGGTAAAAGTGATGGACGATCCTTCCAACGGAGTCTATCCGGTCCCCTTGTGCGCAGCAGGAGCAGACGAGACCTTTGTCGGCAGGATTCGCACGGATCCTTCGGTTGAAAACGGCTTGGCCATGTGGGTGGTCGCGGACAATATCCGCAAAGGGGCCGCCACCAACGCCGTCCAGATCGCGGAAATCCTGCTGAGCCGCGGCCGGCTGTAGCCGAAGATGCGAATCATTGCGGGCGCTTTTCGGGGACGGCTGCTCCATGCCCCAAAGGGCAACAGGATTCGCCCGACCATCGACAGAGTTCGGGAATCGATCTTTAATATCATTGCAGCGGAAGTTGCGGGTGCGAAGGTGCTGGACCTGTTTGCCGGAACCGGAGCAATGGGACTGGAGGCGCTGAGCCGCGGGGCGCAGTCTTGTTGCTTTGTGGACCAGGGGGAGGAAGCCGTTCGTCTGATCCGGGAAAATGTCCAATTGTGCGCGGCGCAGGGCAGTTCGCGCATCGTTCAGGCGTCTGCTGCTTCGGCAATCCGGCGCTTGGGCTCGGAGAATGAGCTCTTCGATCTCATCTTCATGGACCCGCCGTACGGGAAAGGACTCATTGAAAAAAACCTCCGGATCATTGGTGACGTTGCTCGCGACGATGCGCTGGTCATCTCCGAGCAACACGTGAAAGACGAGCCGCCAAAGGTTTCGGGAATATGGCAAATAGATCGCGAGCGCAAATACGGAGACACTCTGATCTCGGTTTACTCGAGGTTATAATTCCATAAGACCTGCAGGGTGGGCCAAGCGGAGGGCCGCCCGCCAAAATCGTCCAAAACAGGAGGAAAGATGTACAACATTGCGGTATATCCCGGTTCATTCGACCCCATTACGAACGGACACATCGACCTGCTGGAGCGCGCGCTCAAAATCTTTGACAGGATCATCATCGCTATCGCCGCAAACCCGGGGAAGGAAGCCCTGTTTTCTCCTGAAGAACGCATGGACATGATAAAGGTTTCCCTGGTGGACCATCCTCTGAGAGACCATGTGAAGGTGGACCTTTTCCAGGGGTTGCTGGTCGACTACGTGCAATCGATTCCGTCCCGGGCCGTCATAAGAGGCCTTCGGGCGATAAGCGACTTCGAATATGAATTCCAGATGGCGCTGATGAACCGGAAGTTGAACGCCGAAATCGAGACGGCTTTCATAATGACGGGAATGCGCTGGATTTTCATCAGCTCCAGGATCATCAAGGAAGTTGTCATGTCCGGCGGAGATGTATCGGGCCTTGTCCCTGTGAACGTCGAACAGAGGCTGGTGGAAAAACTGGCGGGCGCGAAAAAAAATAGCCTTTACTAGTGTCCTCAGTCAGAAATTCTCCACATAACTCCGGTGAGCGCAGGGCTGGATTCCGGCTTGTTTTAAGCCGGAATCCAGCCCTCTTTTCATCTCAAGAGCTAGTCTGTACCAAGGGTCAAAAACCCCGCCCGAGGTGACGTATGCATTCAAACTTTCAGTACTCAAATTAAGTTGTGAACCTTTAACTCAGGACACTGGCTTGCGTTCGGCAACAATTGAACGGAGCTGCGTTCAAACCGGGTGCCAAAGATCAACCTCGCCCTCCCAAACAGATTGCAGAATTCTGCGAGTCGTCGGCCTGCAGGCCGTAGAGCCCTCCCCTACGTTAGAACCGTGCGATAATGTCGTAGGGGCGGGGTTTATCCCCGCCCGAAGCACCCTGCTTGAACGCAACTTACCGTGAAAATACTTGAGCGGTGTTGCGTGCTCAAGGGACAGACCTCGCCTCGCCTTTATCGGAATGCCGATAAAGGATGTGGGTAAGTTTAAATTATTGCACTTGGCTACTGTTTTACCCGAACAATACTGTTCAGATAGCCGTACTTCTGCAGCGCTTTGAGCCATCGTGGAGCGTTGCGATGCACCACCAGGGCTTCATAATCTATTTCTGGGTCCCTGTAGGGCTCCTTTCTGGAAAGCATGATATAGGCTATTTGGAGAATCCTATGTCCCACGGCCACAATGGCTCTCTTGTGTCCCCGTCTGATCACAAGTCCCTTATAGAGCCCCTGGAACTGGCTTTGGGTCTTCCTTGCACTGTTGGCCATCTCGCACAAAAGCGAGCGAACATAGGGATTTGCCTTGCGAGTTCGACCGCTTTTTCGTTTTCCAGCGCTTTCATTGTTACCCGGACAAATTCCCGCCCAGGAACAAAGACGATCCTTGCTGCCGAACCTGCTCATGTCAACACCTGTTTCGGCAATCAACATTGCGGCACCTACAACATCGAGTCCGGGAATGGTTTGCAAAAGTTTCCATTCCTGTTCATACGGTTTCATTGCCGCCACGATCTGCCCATCGATTATCGCAATTTGGCGCCGGAGCCATTTCACGTGCCCCAGCATCTTTTGCAGAACCAACCGATGTCGATCACTGATTTCGCCTTCAAGCGCCAGCTCCAGAGCGTCCTTTTTCTTTTGCAGCCGGCCCAAGGCTTTTTCGGCTATTTGCTCAGGTGTCCAGCCGCCTTCTATAAGCGCTTCCACCATGGCACGAGCCGATACGCCGTCAATGTCGCTTACCACACAGCCCAAACGAATCCCGGCATCATCGAGCACCTTGTGGAGCCGGTTCTTCTCTCCGGCAAGAATCCCGCTGAGCTTGCGGCGATAGCGAGTGAGAAGGCGCAGCTCACGCAAGTCACGCGGAGGAATGAAACTGGGGCGCAAAAGACCAAACTGGGCCAGTTCGGCCAACCATTCACTGTCGCAAACGTCAGTCTTTCGCCCGGGGACCTGTTTGACATGACGTGCATTCACAACACGCCCCTCAATGCCAGCCTCTTCAAGGCAAGCAAAAACAGCCTTCCAGTAGATTCCCGTGCTTTCCATCACCGCCAGCCCCACTTGCTCACGCTGAAGCCAGCGGGCCAACTCCTTAAGTTGCCGACTAAACGTTGGGTATTCCCGTGTCGTGCGTTTGGTGTCTTGAATCAGGGTACAAACTACCTGTTTACGATGGACATCCAGACCCGCACAATTAATAATCATGGCCTCCATTTTCTTCACCTCCTCCCGATGACTGATTTAGAATTAGCGGCATCGGGTGGGTTTCCGGGAGGCCTTACGTCACCTTCAAGGCTAAGCAGGTCCTATTACCGTACGTCCTGTCTCAAAGAGACGGACCACTCGGGGGTACGTGCCGAAAACCCGGACCATGTTGGTATGCGGGGACATAAAGACCACCAAAGTTGCGTCGGTCCTTTCCCTTTGCCGCAGGTAACAAAGTAAAAGGACTCGATAAAATTTTCATCACCGGGGGTGAACAAATGCCCCTTGTTCATGAATGTTGGTATTAAGCGCAAACAGAGAGGGACCGCCGGGGGTTTGCAAAATCACCCTGGAGACGATAGTTTTCCGTTTAATGGTTCTCTATATTCAAAATGCAGGTATTAGAGTTATAATACCTCTCCCGTGAGCCCGACAGCCATTGCAATTACATCGCCTCTCTCGACTGGTTCTCTCCCTTCATCAGCTCGTGTATCTTGCACCGCTGAAGCTCCTGTTATCACCTTTGGCAGGGCATTTACCGGCACATAAGGTGCCAGTTTTTTCAACCGCCGATTTAGGATGCCAGACATGACAAAAATGACCGTTAGTCCTGGAGTTTGTGGATTCATCTGCCTCATCGAAGTTGAGCAGGCGAAAAAGTATAATGCCGCAGTTCGCACACAAAGCCAATGCAAACAGGTCAGCAGGTTCGCGGAAAAGATTACTGAAGTCGATTTCATGGAAATAATGCGGGCTCCTATAGGCCAAAACAAGGTAGTTCAAGCCGCTGCAGTTTGTAAACTCCACCAGAGCTGTGTCATTCCGACAGCAGTGATCAAAGCGGTGGAGGCTGAACTGGGCCTGGCTTTAAAGAAGAACATTGCCATCAAATATGAAGAGTGATTTTCAGGAAGGTTGCGGTTGTCTCTGAAACCGGCCCTCACTCATGCGTTTGCGCCAGATCGATTATCCGGACCTGAACTTCCTGCTCTCCTCCCGAAGGCACATCCGTTTCAACCGTCAATACAGTCTGGATCAGGCCGCCAGGGGGTATGTTCTGCATGTTGGGGACTATCTCCAGACTGAATTCGGACTCATTTGGAAGCGGCTTCCGTGTCACATGGAGGAGTCGTTCATCGTATTTACATCTTACTATTTTGAAGTCTCTATTCTTATTATTAAAGACGAGCACCTTCCCGGAAGTCACGCCCTGGTCGGCGGACAGCCGGCCCACGATAAGCACCTTCGGCCTGACTCCAATCTCTCCTTCTATGAAGCCGTTTACCCGGACGATAAGCACGGGCTTGTCGGCAAAGTCGGTATAAAGAGTTATGAACCCACTGTAGTCCCCTCTCGGCGTGTTATTGGAGACTCTGAGCCGATAATGTTTTCCGTCTTCCACGGTTTCAAGCTTGTCTGCGGCCTTTTTGTCGAGCGTGTCGTCAGTTTTCAGTATGTGAAACTGCTTCGAGGTCGTAATGATATCGACGGTCTTTTCAGTGAGACTGTCGGCAACTCCCTGAAAATTGATGGTTCTCTCTGGCAGGATTTCGATCAGAGGTTTGACGGTCCCCTCCACGAGCAGGGTCACGCGAGGATTTGCGGGGTCATCGCTCAAAACGGCCGCGGTCTTTGCGACGTATCCCTGGAACCCTTTCAACTTGAACTCCAAAGTTACTTTTCCCTGCCCGCCGGGAGGGATTGCCCTGTCAAAACGGGCAATCGTGCAGCCTCAACTGGGCTTGACAGCTTTTATCTCGAGAGTGGTCGCACCGCCGTTTTTCACAATGAAGTCATGGGAGAACGGCGCCGTTTCGGAAAGCTCTCCGAAGTTATAATTGGTTTCGTCAAAAACGATGTTTGACGTCTGTGAGGCAGCGAACCCGGCAACTGCCAAAAGACAGCCATTTCCAACGAAACCGATCAGGACCGCCAGGGTCCATTTGAATAATTTCTCCATCTATGAAACCTCTCCCGCTGTGTTGCGTTAAAACGAAAAGGCGGCCAAGCGGCCTTCAACGCATTTATGTGCCTAATGTAATCAGAATCTTCGAATATTCCCGAACTGGAAACAAAAATATCCGCCCCGGCCTCGACCCGGTCGCCAATCGTGCCGGTGTGAACTCCTTCGCCCCCTTCGCGCAGAACATTTGCCCGGTTTCGATCTGTCAGTTCCCGGTACGGCGCACCGTTTAAGTCAGGTTTTGGAAGAAGACTCGCTTTTGCTTTAGATTATAAGTACTTAAATTAATAACGTAATGGCGGGATGCCAGGATGCCGCAAAATTGGCGAGATCGGGGGCATCACGGTAGCGCTTCTTTTGGGGCGCTTTTACTGCGAAAATGAGGAGTGTTGAGGTGACATCCTGGGGACTGTGGGTTTACCGCTTTCGCTGGCAGGTACTGATCATTTCGGTGCTAACTCTTGCGCCCGCCGCATTGTTGACGATCCGAGGAGGGTATCTTGACTCGGTGGTAATCCCGGCCAATACCACTTCCAGTCGAGCCCTCGACCTGATAAAAAAAGAGCTGCCCCCTGCACCTCCCTCCTTTGGCCTGATCTTTCAAAGCCAATCGCTGCGAGCCACAAACCCGATTTTTAAGGCAGAGGTCGAACGAGCAGTGGCGCCACTTCGCAATGACCCGCAGGTCGCCTCTGTTCGCACCGCTTACGATGCGGATGCGGCGGACCCCACTTTATTTTCGCGCGACGGACGAGGCATAATTGCCGAGGTGGAGCTCAAGGACCTTACTGCGAACCAGACTGTGCTGGCGATGGACGTTTATCCGAGGTTACGCGCCAAAGTGCTTTCCGATACACTGGAAGTGACCGCGTTTGGCGCATTGCCGCGCAACCACGACTTCACGGTCTTGGCGGAAAGAGATGTAAAGCACGCCGAAATGATGGTCCTTCCTGTAGTGGCGTTGCTCCTTCTTCTCGTGTTCGGGTCTGTGCTCGGAGCCGCACTGCCGCTTGCCGTCGGCCTGCTCGCAGTAACCGCCGGCATGGCAGGCACACTTGCGCTGGCCCGCATTACCCCGGTCCTGGTATTCGCTAAAAACGTTATAGTGATGGTGGGCCTTGGAGTTGCTATCGACTACTCGCTCTTCATCGTGAGCCGATTTCGCGAGGAAGTTCACCGGCGCCCTGTCCCGGACGCGCTGGCGGTCACTATGGCGACAACCGGGCGGGCGATTCTGTTCTCGGGAGGCACTGTCGCTATCGGCTTGTTCAGTATGTTGTTGCTGGGGCTCGGCGTTCTTGGCTCGATGGGTCTGGCGGGCGCAATTGTCGTAATGATGGCCATCTTTTATGCCATGACCTTTCTCCCGGCGCTCCTCGCTATTCTAGGGACCAAAGTAGATGCGTTGAGACTCCCATTCATAAATTCAGACAAATCCGGCAAAGGCGGCGGTTTCTGGCGTACCCTGGCGACCATCGTTATGGCCCACCCCTGGCGGGTGGTGTTGCCGGCGACTTTGTTTCTTCTCCTCCTCGGAGTACCGTTCACACATCTTCAGCTCGGTTCCAGCGACGTCACAGGACTGCCGAAATCAGATGAATCCCGCCGGGGCTGGGAGCTGCTGCGAAATGAATTCGATAAGGGAAGCGATGACTCCATTATAGTGGTGGTCCGATTTCCGGGCAGCACACCCCTGACGCCAGAGCACGTCGGCCGGATTTACGACCTGAGCCGCTGGCTGGCAACCCTGCCCGGCATCAAACGCGTGGAGAGCGTAGTGGACCTGGACCCTTCGATCACCCGCGATCAGTACATCCAGTTCCTCACCAAGCAAATGTATAAGTACCCGCAGGGTCTGCAACAGGCTTTGAGGAAGACCGTCGGCAATGATATCATTGTGCTCGCTACTCAAATCCTTCCGCCCGCCGGTAGCTCTGAGGCGCTCAACCTCGTCAGGACGATCCGCGATGCGCACCCTCCGGTAGGCGGTGAACTCATGGTCACCGGCGAAAGTGCGTTTCACGTCGATTTCATCGACACAATCAAACGGAATACACCGATCGTGATTGGGGTGATTGTCGTTGTGACATACTCGTTGCTCTTCCTGCTGCTCGGATCTTTATTGCTCCCTCTCAAAGCAGTGCTCATGAACCTGCTCTCCATCAGCGCCTCCTACGGCGCCCTTGTGTGGATATTTCAGGAAGGTCATCTATCCCGGTGGCTACACTTCACGCCGGGTCCCGTCGAGGCCATGACCCCGATCATGATGTTTTGCATCCTGTTCGGCCTCTCGATGGACTACGAGGTGCTGCTGCTAAGCAGGGTCCGCGAGGAGTATGATCAAACAGGTGATAACACCCGAGCGGTCGGGATGAGTTTGGAACGCACCGGCCGGATGATCACCGGAGCCGCCGCGATTATGGCATTGGTTCTTTTCGCGTTCGGGCTCGCAGACCTGACGGTCGTAAAGGCTATGGGCATCGGAATGGGCATTGCCGTCGTGGTGGACGCAACCATCGTGCGCTGCATGCTAGTCCCGGGTGCAATGAAGCTGCTTGGGCGATGGAACTGGTGGGCGCCCGTCCTCCTGGTTCGGCTCTGCGATTTTCTTGCACTCGGAGAGCGCAGACGAGATCGTCCCGCCTAATTACGCCTCAACGTTTTTCGTGAGCATTCAAACCGGTGCTGCGAAACCATGTTGGTGATTTTCCGGAGAACCAGCGACTGCCGAATTTGAAAGCTGATGGCTGCTGTCGAATTCGCCGGGCGTAGTTTGAAGCGTTCGCGCGGCCGGCGACGCAGTCTTGGGCGTAGTTGATGAGATGGTGTGCCACCACGGCGATCTGGAAGATGTTCTCAATGCGGCCCTGCCGAAATTCGTTTCGAAACATTCTCCAGAACTCAATTCGATAATCGGAGCAAATTCCTACGTGCAAGATCAAGCGGGCCAGGGTTGAAATGCCTCGGCGGAGATTGCGTGGTGTGGCATGGCGCAGGGGAAATCTGGGACTGCGGCGATTGGGATAGGTTTTTGCAGCTTGCGCCGCATAGCGCCCGTAAAGCGCTTCGGGCTCATATGCTTTGAAGATGATGCCTCGCCAGTTTGAAACCACTTCTTCGTAGGGCCGGAGAAACTTGACATTGGAGTCACGGCCTTCGTCAGGCATAATCCGCCCAGCCTGTTCCAGGCGCTTGTAGAGCGGAGTCCCGGGTAGAGCGTAGAGTATGTTGACAGTATGAATCGGCACTTGCGATTCGCGTATGAAGGCGGCGATTGCCTGTGGGGTTTGCCCGGTGTCGGTGTCGAAACCTATTATGAGGCCGGCAGCCACTTCCAGCCCATAGCTGTTGAGCTTAGCGATTGCCTCCAGAATCGGCTTTTGAATGTTGACAGTTTTCTTGATGGCGCGCAGAGCAGCGGATTCGGGAGTTTCTACGCCGCAAAAAACGTTTGTGAAATAGGCCTCATGCATGCGATCGAGGATATCAGGGTGCTGCGCCAGGGCCAGTGTCGCCTCGCAGCCCAAACGCACCTGGCAATCCCATTTATCTTGCCAGACGACCAGGTGATCGAGCAATTCACGAGTAGCCTTTGGGTCGGCGATGAAATTGTCGTCCACAAAATAGACCGAAGGCGTTCCGCCGGCCGCCAGGATATCCAGTTCGCGAATAATTTGCTCAGGAGTCTTGTGGCGTGGACGGTGGCCATAGAGCTCCGGGATGTCGCAGAACTCACACATGTGAGGACAGCCGCTTGAGAACTGCACCGTGCAGAGGAGGTAGTCTCTGATATCGACCAGGTGATAAGCTGGTGTGGGAAACTCGGTCATTGGCAGCCGTTTGGAAGTGCGGAGCATGAGCTGTTGAGGGGAGCGCCCGGGGTTGCGGTCAATGAGTTCGAGGAGCTTGAATGTCGCGTCACCGACTTCTCCGAGGTGGATAATGTCGGCTTCCGGATACCATTCCGGCGCGGAGGATGCCGACGGGCCACCCAGTATGGCGGGCCTGCCTGCCATGTGTGCTCGGCCAATAATATCGCGAATGTGCTCTCGCTGGATATGCATGCCCGTGGTAAGCACCGCGTCTGCCCAGAGCATATCGTCCTCAGTAGCGGGCTGAATGTTCTCGTCGACGAACCTGATTTCCCAGCTTTCCGGCAATAACGCGGCAACCAGCAGGATGCCCTGTGGAGGCATAAACGCTTTGACCCTGCCTATCAGCGGGAAGGAGTAATTGAACGTTCCAAACGACCATGCATATTGAGGGAACACACACAGTATCCGGCGAGTGTGTTCGGGCGTGAAATGAAAAGGTGAATATTCTGTAGTCATACTTTGTTCTTCGCCTGAAACTTTAGAAATAATCAGCATGGGGTCCCTGGATTAAGGCTTATGAAGCCGCCTGTCGACGCTGGTCCATCCCGATCTGCAGCGGGTCGGCCAAAGTTGCGAGTCCACAGCTACGGAGCGCTCGCAATAGAGCCATTGCGGGCCATAGGTTACGATAATTATGATAGACTAGGTATAGCTTTCCCGCAAACCCTGCGCCGGTCGGATAATCTTCCTCCCAGCCGATGCCCCGCCGATAGCTCTTGAGCAAAAATTCGATACCGCACCTTACTGCGGGGTCCGTCATTGGCCGGGAACCGGCGGCAAGGAGGCCTTCGAGTGCCCATGCAGTCTGAGAAGGTGTACTTTCCGATCTCGGCACGAAATGTCCTGCAAGGTCAGATCTGCACGACTCTCCCCACCCCCCGTCCGAGTTTTGCACCAAGCGTAGCCATTTACAGCCTCTCTGTACAACTCGTGAGTCATCTTCGTTCACCCCGATCGCACCATAACCGAGGAGCGCTCCCCAGGTTCCGTATATATAGCTTATTCCCCAACGCCCCCACCACGATCCATCGCATCCCTGATGGGTATCCAGCCAGGCCAGGGCCCGACGGCTTGCCTGAGCCGCGCGGCAATCACATAGGCCGCTGATAAAAGCCAGCGTGCGCCCGGTCATATCAGCCGAACTCGGATCGATCATCGCGCGGCGCATATCGTTGAAGGGCAGCCGTTCCAAAAGCTGCTTCGAACTGTTGACGTCGAATGCGCTAAAACCGCCATCCCGATTCTGCATCGTAAAAACCCACTCAACCCCCCTGGCGAATGCCTCTTTGGCCCGACGCCCTTGCGCGCCTTCGAATCCGTGGATAGCGGTGAGAACAGCGCAGGTGTCGTCCACGTCCGGATAAAAGCGATTGACAGCCTGAAACCCCCAGGCGCCACCGCGCATTTGGGGAGAGTGTTGCCAAAGATCGGGAAAACTGGTGATCTCGCGATCGAGTAGCCACTCAACGGCCTGCGCCAGGGAATGGTCGGTATCCGGCACTCCGAGCTGGCGCAGGGCCATGACATTGAGGGCTGTGTCCCACACCGTAGAAGTACACGGCTGCATATGCAACTCGCCTTTATGGTCAAAAATGAAACTTCTCAGGCCCTGCTTCATGGAGCGAATTTGTGATTCATCCTCGGACCGGCCAAGTGCCGAGAGCGCGAGCATCGCGAAGATTGTAGACAGGATGTAGCTGCCAAGGGTGCCGTCAGCCTCGAGCCGTTCATGAATGAAGCGGCGGCATGCCTCTATCGCACGCTGTCGAACTCCGATTGCGCAGCTTAGATTGCCGAAGACGGTTGTACGATTGAAAAGCCATTGCGCCGCCCGCGCGAAAGGATGACCTCGCCGCACAATTTGAAAATGATGCGGGGCGAGCAGCCCCCGCATTTCTGAGGCAAGGTGAAGCCCGCGATTGGCCGCTATTGCTGAAAGCACCATGATCGCCGGCATATGCACGCGCGTGAAGCTGACCAGGTCATAAACGCTCAAGGGCGACTTGCCCGACGCCAACATGATTTCAGGAGGCAGGCTTGGCACTGCCGACCAGGGCATTATGCCGAGGGCAGCCAAAGTGATGCGCGTCAAGTTCGAGAGGTGCTGCTCGTCACGCATTGCGGAAAGGAAGTCCCTGGCGCGGGCGAGGACCGGAGCGTTCGAGGGACGCCCGGCTAGTCGCAATGCGAGGTAAGCTTCGAGCGTGGTGCTGAAGTCGCCGGGATGCTCAGGGTAGAGCCCGAAGCCGCCGTTGGGCAACTGACGGCGTTCAATTCCCGCCGCGAGGCTTTCTACAATGCAGTGGTCGGTGGGGGGAAAAAGCGTTTCGACTATTATGGCGTAAGAATCGGGGAGGACGCTGCCTTCGAGCAGATAGCTCCAACTGCCGTCGCCGGACTGCTGTGCCGTGAACACGTGACGGACATCCTCCAGTATCGGCACGATGGAACGCTCCATTGCACGTATGTGATCGAGAGAAGTAATTCGCATCGGTCCTGGTCTCAGCGAGTTAGAAGCTATAATGCCTAAAGAATGGTGAGAGTTACCCTCCATCAACCGCAGTTTTTTTTGGAGTTCCTGAATTAGTAAGATGACGTAATTTTTAAAGGCCCCGCTGGACAGACTGCCATCAAATGGCGCCCGATAATCAACCGAAGGTCATCCGAGAAATCATTCTGTCGCTCTTTCATTATGATTTCTCCACATCACCACTATTCTTCATTTCCAATACTTCGAAGATAGCGCTGTCAATAAAGGCGTCCTCATCTATCACACCGTTCACATACTCGCTCCAGGTTGTAAAGTTTTTGAAAAAACAGTTATTCAGTCCTGATTTTGTGCAGGCATTCCGATAAATTTTATTGGCAATTTTAGTGCGTAGTGTTTTCGAGTCCTCTTGGGAGGCATTGACAATATGAGTTCCCAAGCCTTTGTTTTCCCGTACCATTTGGACGAAATCTCTAACGTTTGCTTCTGCCCGGCGGCTGAGTTCGGCTTCGTCTATTTTGCCTTCCACATATTCACTCCACGAAGGCGATTTCTCCCATGAACAGGTTTTGATTTTATGCTTTTCACAGAGTCTGCAGAAAACCTTAGCTGCAAAGTTTGCTCTTTCTCTAGCGTCATGGTCCAAATTTTCAGCGATGTTTTCTGAACCAGGAATGCTCATCTTTAACTCCTATGGAAGAAGGACGACGATTGTGAGCACGGGAAAATTGCTCAGGCGTTTGGGAAAATCTGGAATCGGAGGGCAAATTCATCTCTGGTGCTCACTCCGTCCTAGCTGCTTAGCAAAATACCTCCTGTCAGTTCTTACTATCAAACTAATAAGTCCTGCTCCCAGCCCGAATAGGCAGTATCAGACTTAGCACACCGGAACCTGCGTAGCCACAGAGCGATCTAAAGTAAATTAATTGTGTGATTTATCAGTGTCTATGGGGACTAGACTGTAGAAAGCGCTCAGTTTCACTACATGATTTGATGCTGCAGGCCTACCTCGCGTGCGATCAGGTGTATCCAAAAACCGCCGTTTGGAAACAAGAAAGATAATTCTTCTTTTTTCAAGCCAGCCTGATTTGATTTTCCTCAAGTGGGACTATATCTTCAGCGAATGCGCAAAAAGATCCTGATCACGACATTCGGTTTTATGGGCGACCTCAATCCATACATTGCCCTGGCCCGAAAATTGAGGGAGGAAGCCCATTCTCCCATAATCGCCACTTCGGAATATCACCGAGCGACCGTGAAGAAAGCCGGGATTGATTTCTATCCGGTGCGACCCGATATTGACGCTGGTGATTACAAACTCATGAGCCGGGTTATGCAGCCGAAAACCGGACCCCAAATACTTATAAAAGAGATCCTGCTTTCCCATCTGAAAGAATCTTACCGGGATCTCCTTGAGGCTGCTCAAGACTCAGATCTTTTGATAACCCACCCGCTTACCTTCGCCGGGCCCCTGGTAGCCGAAAAGACCCGGGTCCCCTGGATATCCACCGTTCTGTCTCCTATATCGTTTTTTTCGGCCTATGACTTCCCGGTATTGCCGCCATATCCATATTTGAAAAAGCTCGATTTTCTTGCGCCGTGGACGGGCAAGCTGTTTTTGAGGTTTGCCCGGGGTATGACACGGCGCTTAAGGGGGCCTATACGGCAACTAAGAGCCGAAATCGGACTGCCTCCCGGAAAGGACCCGATCCTTGAGGGACAGTATTCCCCGGAAATGACGCTTGGATTGTTTTCACCTCTTTTGGCCAAGCAAATGCCCGACTGGCCACGGGATACACGTGTCACTGGATTTTTGTTTTATGATAAAGCTCTTGATGAAGGTACTGAGGATCCCGAGTCCTCCAGGCGGCTGGACAAATTCCTGGATTCAGGTCCTCCTCCGGTTGTTTTTACATTGGGCACTTCAGCCGTAATCGCTGCCGATGAATTTTACAGGGATAGCTTCGAAGCAGCAAAGATTCTGGGAATCAGGGCAGTCCTGCTGGCAGGGAAAGATCTAAAGAATAGACCCGCTGAGCCGCTACCTGATGAATTCGCAGTCTTTGAATACGTACCTCATTCCCAAATATTTCCCAGGGCGGCTGCAGTAGTTCACCATGGGGGAATAGGGACTGCAGCCCAGGCACTACGGGCAGGTAAGCCGACGCTGATTGTTCCATTTGCTTTCGATCAACCGGATAATGCCCTTCGGTTACATCGGTTGGGTATCGCGAGGACAATATACCGGCACAGGTACTCTGCCGGTCGAGTTGCCAGGGAATTGAAAATTCTGCTTGAAAATCCAGGCTATTTAAAGAGGGCGGAAGAGGCAGGGAGAGCTGTTCGGTCTGAAAACGGGCGGGAGTCGGCCTGTAAGGCTATTGAGGAGATAGTCGGCTTTAATGGAGTCTAACTGAAGTTCGTCGATACTCACCGCGGAAGCTAGCTAAAATACAAGCCACCGTTAACATTAATAGTTTGTCCGGTTATGTAGCCATTGCGAGCCAGCATGAGGACGACATCGGCAACCTCTCCAACTTCCCCGAAGCGGCCAACGGGGATGCGGTCGGGTTTTGCCCCGAGTTCTCCGACCATATCGGTTTCGATCAACGCTGGAGCAACAGTATTGACCGTAATGCCATCCTTTATCAACTGAACGGCATAAGAGTGTGCAAGTCCCCACAACCCGGCCTTCGACGCGACGTAGGGCGGCGCGGTAATGCCGCCGGTCTGAGCTGCAACTGAGGAGATATTGACGATCCTTCCCCAGTGCAGTTCGCGCATTCCCTGAAAAACTGCCTGGGTGACCAGGAAAGCCGACTTGAGGTTTACTGCGAGCACCCTGTCCCAGTCCTGCTCGGTGATTTCGTCGAGGCTTTTTCCAAGGACAATTCCGGCATTGTTCACTAGGATCTGGACTTGCCCAAGTTCGCGCTCGACACTGCCGATCATTTCGGCCGTTTCCGAAGACTTCGAAACATCCGCTTGAACCAGGATGCCCCGCTGTCCCGTCTCGCGAACCAGAGCGAGGGTCTCAAGAGCTTCTTTTTCCCTGCTGAAGTAATTGACAGCGACATCTGCGCCCGCTCTTGCAAGCGTTGCCGCAACGGCGCGTCCGATGCCCCGGCTGGCGCCGGTGACCAGCGCCACTTTGCCGCGAATATCGTCCATACTGCTTTCCTTCTTCATGATTTTTTATCAAAAAAAGCAAGAGCCAACGACTCAATGTCCATTTGGTAAAGTATTGCAGGACCAAGTTTCGGCAACTCGATCATGTCCGATCATGAAGTGACTTATACGCCGCAACCTGCGGCGTTGAATCAACTTCAGGAGAACCCCCTGGACGAGGAGCAGGACGAGGAAGGCATTGCCGAAGCCTCACCCTTGTTCGTTGGGCCATGGCAGCAAAAGGTTGAAAGTAAAACCTCCGTTTCACAATTGCCGCAGGATGGGCAAAGCGCATGATCCTTGTCATCACTTCGAATGCACAGGTATTCGAAAACGTTGTCGCAGCTTTTGCATTTAAATTCGTGAATCGGCATGATTATCCCCTCCCCTGATTTCGAGATCTGAAGTTCGATGAGGCAGCCTCAAGGATCTCCTTCCGCTTCTCCGTCAGTTTATACGCTCTGATGACCACCATCCCCGAGCTGCCAGCCTGATGATATTAACCACTGCGGGAATTGGCTTCAAGTATTGTGAATCGAGGGGTAATGCCTTGAAAGGCAAAAGTGTGACGCAGGCCATCCCTGAGGTATGTCTGGAGAAATGACATGGCGAGAGCGCAACGGGTTGAATATGAGGGAGCTATTTACCATGTCAGTGCGAGAGGTAGCGAGCGCGGGAAGATATTTTTCTCGAAGTTTGTCAATTTGAGCGATACAGATCGGAAGGTTGGAGGCGAAATATTCTCTTTTCAAGGCCTCGCCCCGATTTTTCACACAGGAGCCTCTTGTATTCATTCGAATGCCGTTCAGCTTCTTTGTGAAGGCGAATCAATCGGTCCATCTGATGACAACCCATTAGCTCCTCCTCCAAAATATTGCGGCGGAACGAAACAGGATAGTGGAGGTTAATAATCCTTAGCTCGCCCTTGAAAGATCTAGCAGTTCTTCTATTCTCGATTTCATACTGTCAATTCTTTTTTCTTCGAGCAGGGAATTCAATGCGCCCTGCTGATCATCGCAGAAATGATAAATACCGGTTTCGAAATCCCTTCGAATAGTGCCAACAACTGATGAACCGTTCTTAACCACAATTTTCGAAAACGGCCTTTCCGGATCGGGTTCATAAATCATTCTGATGTCCTTTTGATAACTATAGAGCAAACAGCCTATCAACGTCGATGAATATAGATGAGCTTTCCTCTTTTTATAACCGGGTTAACAACATAGACGATGATGCCATATAAGGTTTTTTTGGTAGCCTGCCCTGGTTCATTAGTGGTAGCTATTGAAAGACAGCCTAGTCGTACTTTGAGAGTTACTCTCTTTCCTTATGCTCTTTATTTCGGTATAAACACTCATAATTTCCATTTTTATTCCCTGAATTATATCTTCATCATCAGGTTTCTTATCTATTGCGATGTACAACTTGCATAGTCTCACCATTGCTTCGTGCAGATGAATCAGCTCTGAGGTCGAATTCATAACTTTAAACCTTCCTCGTTCCCCGCGCGATCAAAAGCATTGTTGTTCTCAGCGCGTGACCGTTACTCCCTTGGGCGTCAGAAGGGCAAGCTTTCAATTCGGAAAAACCGGCCATTCGATGCCGTGGGCGTGTTTCAACGTGTTAGAATGGTATTCAAAACAGCCCAACTGAAACATGATGCAGTAACCGGTGAAAAACCCCTGGGACCGCCAAAACCAGGACCACCTTGAACAGCCTTTCGAGAGGTTCATCGTACTCGCATTCCCGGACCCTCAGCCTCACTTGGTCGGGGTAATTTTGCATGAGCGCCGCCTCGCGTTGTGAGTTGAAAAGATGAACCAGGAATCCCGCGAGAATTGCGATCTGGAAATACGCGCTTTCACTTAGAGAAAAGTTCCATGGAGCAAAAAGGACAGAAAGCCCCCGAAGGAATCATTAAAATTCCCCAGGGAGGCTTTCACATTAGGAGTTGCAGATAGGTACGCTCCATGGCTTACTCCAGACAGAAGCACTTGAAAATGTATGCTTGGTTTATACCATAGGAAGGTTTCTAAAAGGTTACATCTCAACAGAACTCCATGAAGGCTGGCTTAGCTTCTGTGCTGTATTTGCGGGAAAGAATCCCTGTTCGTAGTTTTTTTTGGGATCATAATGTAAGAAAATCTTCGCTACAGTGCCGAGTTGTCTGCATTCGACCATCATGGATACCGCATCATTTCCGAAAGATCTGAAATTAAGGCTCGATCTACTCAGATTCCCCTTTTTTACAGTCCAGCCTTATCATTTCCGACCAAAACGCCGATAGAAAGCTAAAAGGGAAATTACTCATTCTGAAAAGCGAGAACTCTGCCCACCTGACAAGAAAGGCTTTTCAAGCATGTGGATTCTTTTCTACCCCATGGTCCTGCTCGTAGCTGTTGGCATCGTTACGTATCTGTATACGAGCAAAGAATTTCAGAACCGGTTGAAATCCAAACAAGCATCATCGTCATTCAAGCGGCAACCAGCGCTATTCTTCCCCGCCGAACGTTCGTTCTTCGGAGTGCTGGAACAGGCATTAGGCTCAGATTACAGGGTGTTTGGCAAGGTCCGTATAGCTGATCTGATAAAGCCCGAAAATGGAGTCGGGCGACGAATCGCATTCAATCGCATTGCTCGAAAGCATGTTGATTTCGTCGTTTGCGACGCTGCGAATCTGGCGGTAGTCGGCGTAATCGAACTCGTTGACAACAGCCTCAACCTGGATAGCAGCCGGAAACAGGATGCGCTTATTGATAGGGCTTTTGCTTCAGCGGGAATTCCCATCACTCGTTTTCCGGCACGAGCGGCCTATAGCCTACCAGCCTCTAAGGAATCCATTCAGCGTTCGTTCAATCTGATCGTCAACAAGAAGGTTAAAGCACCACCACCCCTTAAATTGGTGGTTCCGGCCCGAAGTGACTTCTCCTTGCGAAACGAGGGCTCAGGCCTTGAACAGGGGAAATTATAACGCCGGCGATCCATCGAGTATGCCCTGAGGAAGAACATGGCGAGGGACAATGCTCAGCCTGCCTGAATCATGGTTTCCCTGAAAATCACACCAGCTTCCCTTACCGGTTTATGTGACTTCCAGAATGACTTCGACATGCACCGTTCCAATAATCCGGGCTCAAGTATCGGCAGGTCTTAGGGGGAGCAATGCCGGTGACCTTTTGCGATGTCTGCGACCGTCCCTTGGAAGGGTGTGTTGCAGAGTGCGCCCTGAAACCGCCCAAAACCGGCCCCGTTGACCTTGCTCTCGCGCTTATTATTGTTATATGGGAAATACCCATAGGCTTGAATGCGCTTTGACATGATGTCCTGAAGGAACTCGTCCCGGTCGTGGAGGGAATTTTAAATCCTCAAAAACCTCAGTCGCTCAGCTCGGCCGGTATGGATTGACTCCAGATGCTTGCCTGATCACCGCAGAGACGCAGAGCGAGCCATTCTGGTGGTTTGCAGCGAAGTAACGCGCGATTTCTTGAAATTTTGCCCAATATATCAGGCTAAGCACCCTGATTTTTCTCAGCGTTTTTCTCTGTGTCCTCTAAAGATCGACCCTAGCCCTTCGAAGCGGGCCACCGGGTTTTTGGAATTATCGAACGTCTCTGCGGTGAATGTTTTTAGTCTTTGACTTATTCAGCTTTTTGCTTCGCCTCTTCAATCAACTCGAGCAAAGATACGATCTTCTCTTTTGGTTTTCTAACCGTGAACTCCTCCCACTTTTCCGGTGAAAGCATTTTCCTGAGGCATGATTCGACCGGGAAGAAGGGCTGCCAGCAGACAACGATCCGATGACACGGAAGCGCCCCGGCTTCCTGCAGGCAATATGTGAAAGGCGCCTCTCCACCCAGCCTGGGGCACCTCATCCAAAGCTCATCGTTCGGTTTCGAAAACTGCTCCTCGTTTTTCATGGCTTTGGAAAGCCTTCGATGGATTTCAGGGCACGCTGAATTTCCTCGTCGGTCAGCTTGTGCTGGGTGAGCTTTCCCGTGAGGAACGCATCGTAGGCGCCCAGATCTATTATTCCGTGACCGCTGAAGTTGAACAGGATCACCTTTTCCTTTCCTTCCTGCTTTGCGCGTTCTGCTTCCTGAACCACCGCGGCTATTACGTGGTTGGTCTCCGGGGCCGGGATTACCCCTTCGGTCCTCGCCCATTTTACTCCGGCCGTGAAGGTCTCGATCTGGTCATAGGCCCTTGCCTCGACGATGCCCTCTTTTACGAGGTGTGAAACTATCGGGGCCATTCCGTGATACCTCAGTCCCCCCGCGTGGATAGACTCGGGCACAAAGTCGTGGCCAAGCGTGTGCATGGGCAGGAGTGGAGTGGTCATGGCTGTATCGCCGAAATCATATGCAAACGGGCCGCGGGTAAGGGTCGGGCAGGAAGCGGGCTCGGCCGCGACTACGGACACCTTTTTGCCATGGATTTTGTCTCGCACAAAGGGAAGAGATATTCCGGCAAAGTTGCTGCCTCCGCCCGCACACCCCATTACCACGTCGGGATATACGCCTATTTTGGCAAGCTGCTTCTGGGCCTCGAGGCCGATAACGGTCTGATGGAGCAGCACGTGATTGAGAACACTGCCCAAGGAGTAACGGGAGTCCTTGTTGCCCACCGCATCCTCGATGGCCTCGCTTATTGCAATTCCAAGGCTCCCCGGAGAGTTGGGATTTTCGGCCAGGATTTTTCGTCCCGCCGCTGTCTTGTCACTCGGACTCGGGATGCACTCGGTCCCCCAGGTGGCCATCATCAGCCGGCGATAAGGTTTTTGCTCGAAGCTGATCTTCACCATGAAAACCCTGCACTCGAGGCCGAACATCGCGCAGGCCATGCTGAGGGCGCTTCCCCATTGGCCGGCCCCGGTTTCAGTCGACAGCCGCTTAATGCCGAAAACCTTGTTATAGTAAGCTTGGGGAATCGCTGTATTGGGCTTGTGGGAACCGGGCGGACTTGCCCCTTCGTACTTGTAGTAAATCTTTGCGGGGGTGCCCAGGGCCTTCTCGAAGTTGCGCGCGCGGATAAGCGGCGAGGGGCGCCATATAAGGTATTTTTCAAGTACCGGGTCCGGGATGTCTATCCAGCGCTCGGTGGAGACTTCCTGCTCGA
This sequence comes from uncultured delta proteobacterium, assembly GCA_963741035.1. Taxonomy (GTDB): domain Bacteria; phylum Desulfobacterota; class Syntrophobacteria; order Syntrophobacterales; family Syntrophobacteraceae; genus SbD1. The sequence goes on along the minus strand of CAVUGX010000032.1, from coordinate 53,825 downwards.
TCAGGTTCATCGGAAAGACAGGGGCAAGATCGTCGGGACCGACCGGTTTACCCGTTCCGGGATGAAGCGGCGGACTCATCGGTGTGGGCATGTCAGCTAGAATATTGTACCATTGGGTCGGGATTTCATTGTCTGCCAGAACTACCTTTGTCTGCTCCATTTCTCTTTTTCTCCTTGCCTGTTGAATGTTGGAAACCAAGCGGCCCTAAAGACAAAAAAGGCCGTGGGGCTAAGGTTGTCAAAACCTGGCCCCACGGCCCTAATCTATGCTCAACGGGCTTATGTGGACAGGCTCATCGCAAAGCCTGCCACCACCACACCAGAGAAGAATTCTTAGAATTGGCCGTCACTGTACATTCCTTTCAATACGAATTTTATGTTTAATACAGCAAAAAGCTCAATGTCAAGGAAGAATTGCTTGCGCATCCCCTCCACGAGATCAACTAGCGTGTCAGCGCTTCGATCATCTCTTTTGGGTGCTCCATGTCCACTCTCCGGCCAATCTCCTCGCCGGAGCTTATCTTCACGAACGTCGGCGCAGCCCTTACTTTCTCGTGTCCATCGAGCCAAGCCATGACTCGGGGATTCTTCTCCCATTCGATCGTAATGAAGTTCATCGAAGGAAAGTGTTTCCGCGCTTCAAAAAAGTACGGCCGGGCAACTTTACAATCGCCGCATCCCACTATCCTGACCATGAGAAGAGTGTCGCCGTCTCGTGTTAGTACTTCTCTAAAGAACTGCTCGTCGGTTACGTCAGGATATGCAAATTCTTCTTCCTCTTCTTGTCTTGTCAGAATTTTTTCTTTGAAATTCGGGCTTCCTTCGGCACATTCCTCACACGGACTTGTCGAAGGCAGCGATTCGACGTATCCGATCGCACTCAACGCCGCCGTTATCCCTTGCCCGGTAGCGATGCCGATCTGCTTGAACGGAACGTTGGTTACATCCCCGACTGCCCACACACCCCGGGCGGATGTTTCACCGAGCACCCCCACGGTAATTTCGCCATATTGATTGGTTTCAACCTGGCCGGCGAATGGCTGGGAATTGACCGTGGCGCCGATGCTCGGGAACACGCCGTCAATATGCTCTTCCCATTGCCTGCCGGTTGTCAGGTCCCTGAGCTTGATTCCCGTCACCGCAGCGCTGCCGCTTATTTCGAGTACCTCGGCGTTTCTGATGACTTTCACATTGGGGAGGCCTGTAACTCGCTGCCTGAGATCGGGATTGCCTGTAAAATCATCTGTGATTATTACCGCGATCACTTCTTTGGCATACTTGGTGAGCGTAAGGATATTCTCCAGGGCCACATTGCCGCCCCCAACGACCGCAACCCTGTCGCCTTTGAAGAACGGAGCATCACAGGTCCCGCAGAAGGCGATACCTTTGCCTTGCAGTTCCTTGCCGCCCGGGACGGGGAGATTCTTGCGCGTCGCGCCGGTTGCAATGATAATCGCCTTTGTGAAAAACACCATGTCCCCATTAATCGTCTGCGCAGTAAGCTTGTATATTTTACCCGCCGCTTCGGCAACGGAGACGATGGAACCCTTCACCCTGGAGAGGTATTCCGGGAATTTCCTTTGCAGGTTTTCGAAGAATTCGAGCATACCTTCCTGGAAGGTTTTGCCCGATAGGATCGGGACAAACGGCCAGTTGGTGATCTCGGGAGTGTTGTTTATCTGGCCTCCAACTTCAGGGCCGACCGCAATCACATTGAGATGGGCTTCGAGCAGGTACACCAGCGCGGACAATCCTGCCGGTCCCAATCCTATGACTGCAATGTCGTACATTTTTTTCCCCGCCGTATTTTCCATTCCGTACCTCCTTTCCACACCGAGATTCCATATCTTTCACGCGAAGCCGCGAAGCCGCGAAGAAAGGCAAAAAGCGGGCGCTAGGTTTTCCTCCACCTGGCCGCGAAGAACCCATCCACGTCATGTTTTTGAGGCCAGGAGCGAAAGTAAGGTCCTGCCACCATCTCCCGGCAGGCCCCGGGCAGATTTTCGGCCGCCGGCTCGAGTGCAAGTTCCGGATGTGATTCGTTCAACTGCCGGACGACTGACTCGTTCTCGTCTGCGAGAACCGTGCACGTTGCATAGACGAGCACGCCGCCCGGTTTCAAAAACTGCGCCGCATGGGGAAGCAGCTCTTTCTGGAGCAGGGATAGCCGGTACGAATCTTTTATGTGCCTGTGCCACTTGATGTCCGGCTTTCGCCGAATTGTCCCCAGGCCGGTACAGGGGGCGTCCAGTAAAACCCGGTCAAAAAACCCGATGGATTGCGGCCGCAGCATCGATATGTCCCCGGCAAGCGTCCGGATTATCGTTATTCCCTGCCTGTGGGCGTTTTTCTGCAGATCTTCGAGTTTCCAGGCCGATTTGTCAACCGAGAGCACTTCACCTTCGTTTTTCATCAGAATGGCAATGTGCGTCGCCTTAACGCCCAATCCGGAGCAAAGATCGAGGACCCTCTCGCCCTGCCCCGGAGCGAGCAGGTGGGAGACTATCTGAGAAGCTTCATCCTGCGGCTGTATCCAGCCTTCCCGAAAAGCGGCGGTCCCGGCCATGTCCCGCCTTGGCGCCGGCGCGCGCAGTGCCTGTTCGAGCCAGGGTGAAGGCGCAGTATCGATTCCCTCGGCCTTCAAAAATTCGGCTGCCTCGGCGGCCGTAGCCCTGAGCGTATTGACCCGGAAAACCGCCGGGGCGATCCGGTTGTTGGACTCGCAGAAAAGCTCGGCCTCCTCGGGGCCTAGCTCATCGATCAGCCTGCCTGCGAGCCAAACCGGGTGTGATGTCATTACCGCCGTGTAAAACACCGGGTCCTTCTGCCGGTCCGGCCAGTTCCAATTCCCGCCTTTTCTCGCACTCTCGCGCAGAATTGCGTTTATGAACCTGATAACATGGGGCGGCTGGCTCGTTTTGGCGATCTCAACCGTATCGTTTACGGCTGCGTGGTCGGGTATGCGGTCCAGAAACAAAATCTGGTAGAGGGCCAGCCGGAGCAGGACCCGTACAACCGGAGCGATCTTGTCGGGCCTCGTCCGGCTAAGCTCGTTAATGTGCCAGTCGAGGCGGCCCTGCCAGCGCACGACGCCGTACACAAGCTCAGTCAGAAGCGCCCGGTCGCGCTCATCGAGTCCGGAGTGGCGCTCCAGGGCGGTGCGGATCAACCTGTCAGGGTGGGAAGCCTTCTGCTCCAGGTGCAGCAGAATCTGGTAAGCCAAAATTCGTGAAGTGACCATTTCATTTTCGTCTCAAAGAGCAGACTTCCCTGAGAACGGATTCGACCCGATCGAGGGCGACCCGGGTGTTGAGGCATGGTCCGAAGGGGCGCTCGTTGAAAATGCCGTAAACGGGCAGTGGAGTTGTATCCTGGATTCCGCTGGTGAGGTCTCTTTCGCATGCAACTGCTATGATGAGGTCGGGGCGGGTCTCTATGACTATTCGGCGCGCTATGGTTCCCCCCGTGGCAACCGCCATTTTCACCCCATATTTTCCCGTAAGCTCCAGGAGGTCCTTTATAGTGCATTTACCGCAGCGCTTGCAATTCTCCACCTGGTGGGTAATCTTGACCTGGCAGTCCTTATCCTGAAGACAGTGCGGCATGAGGAGCAGTATGGTTCCCGGCGGCTTCCCATTGCGGCACTGAGCCAGGACAAGTTCGTTGTTTACGGCGACAAAGGCATGCTGGACTTCTTCGCGGCGAAAGCCCGCCAGCTTGCCGACACCGACAAGGACAGGCAGAAGGAGCTTGATTGCGATGCTGCGGAGCTTTCGCGAAAAAGGGACATCATGGCCCAGTGCGAAAACGGCGATCAGCATCCCGAGGCTTCCAAGCAGCACGGCCCCGGCAAGTGCCGTAACGATGGCCATTATCAGCGGAAGGTGAATCGAAATGCGGGCAAAACCGTAATAGGGGACTACGTAGAGCAGGATCAGGACGGCTGTGGCAATGATTCCTAAAAGGACGACAAGAGAAATTATAATCCGCTTTTCCGAACCACTGGCAGGCGGGTTGAAGTCAATAAAGGCTGCTTTTGGGGGTGATTCGGTCTGCTTTTCCACGTGAGTCATTCCAGAAAAGAGCCCGCCGGTATCGGCCTGCCCAGTGTGAATTCATGCGCAGACATACGCCGCTGGCCCTCCATTTGAAGCTCCCCGATACATAGAGACTGCCCGCAGCCTCCCGCCACTACCAGACCGGATTCAGCCATGCCGGTGACCTCGCCGGGAGCTCCGGTTACGGTCCAGGGAAATGAGGCAGCCCGGAAGCACTTGACCCTTTTTCCCCCCAGGACGAACCACGCGCCCGGGGTCGGATCAAACGCCCGAACCTTGTTTATAATATCTTTTGCCGGAGAATTCCAATCAATCCGAAGCTCCTGCTTTTCGATTGGAGGTGCGTAAGTAGCCAGACTGCCGTCCTGAATCCGGGCCGCAAGCCCTCCGGCAGCCCAGTCACTCAGTGTCTCGATCAAAAGCTCCGCACCCTCTTCGGCAAGACACTGATAAACCTTTCCGAAAGTATCCTCGGGACATATCGCGACTTTTTTTTGCGAAAGCACCGGTCCGGTGTCCATGCCGGCATCCAGGAGCATTATCGAGATTCCCGTTTCGCTTTCGCCCGAAAGTATAGCGCGCTGGATGGGCGCCGCCCCCCTGTACTTCGGCAAAAGAGATCCGTGGACGTTCAGAGTTCCAAGGGTAAAGATGTCGAGGAAAGCCTGCGGAAGAATCTGCCCGAAAGCCACCACCACGGCGCATTGCGCACCGTATGAGCGGATCTTTTCGATAACCTCCCCGCCACGGATGCGTTCGGGCTGATAAACGGGAATCCCTGCCTTATTCGCCAATATTTTGACAAACGGCTCACTGATTTTTCGTCCCCTGCCGCTCGGGCGGTCTGGCTGGGTGACCACAAGGCAGATATCAGCGTCCCGATCCAGCAGCTTGCGCAGGCACGGCACGGCAAATTCAGGAGTACCAAGAAAGACGAGTCGAGGCAGAGGAGCAGCTATTCCCTTTCCTCCTTAGACTTCTTTTTCCACTTTCTTTTGAAAATGTCCCTGGCAACCGGACTTATCAGGTCAATGAATAATTTTCCTTCGAGGTGATCCATTTCATGCTGGAGAGCAATTGCGAGCAGGCCTGAGGCGGCTATTTCGATCTTTTCGCCGTCGCGTCCCAGCCCGCACACAACGATTTCTCCGTGCCGCTTTACGTTTGCATAAAATTCGGGCACGCTCAGGCAGCCCTCTTCGAACGTTGTCTCGCCTCGCGCACTTACAAGCTCCGGATTTATGAGCACGATCAGCCCGTATCCGCATTCCTCCCGCTGAATATCTACTACCATCACGCTAAGCGGGCGGCCCACCTGGTTTGCCGCAAGCCCGATTCCCGGCGCGTTGTACATGGTATCGATCATGTCGTCTATGAGACTCTGAACGCCGTTATCGATAATGTCGACACACCGGGCCTTTTCGCGCAACACCGGGTCAGGATATGTGCAGATCGTAAGAAGGGCCACTTGATTTTTCCTTAAATTAAAATAGAAGGCGCCTCGAAGCTTCAGGCCGGATCGTTACAAGAGGGCTTCCGATCCGGACGCCTTTTTCATAAAGTTGTTAATTGTAAAATGTTGAACCACTATTTTCAACGTTTAAAGAACTAGGAAACTCTACATCCGGTAGTGTCATAATTTTGATTCCAAAGACTGCCGGACCGCCAGGGGCACGAAGCCTGCCCCGGCTTTCGCCGGGGGAGTACGAAGGCAGCGGGAGAAGCCTTCGAATATTCGTATCTTGCATGAGGTTTCCTGATGCTCTGGTAACCGTTTTACAAGGCGCGTACGGCACGAATTGTGCTTATCTCTTGTCAGTCTGTGGCGGCAAGGGCCATTTCCGTTTTGCCGCAGGTGGGAGTTAACCTTGCCGCGAGCGCGCCTTTCGCGCGATTGATTTCGCCCAACTGCCCGGCCCCTCGCCCACTGCGTGGGACCGTCGCGAAAAAGGAGTCCAAGGTGAAATGCCGCAATGGCTCTGCGGAAAATCCGCAAATCAGCGTCATTATCCCCGCCAAAAACGAGGCACAGGGAATCGAATCGATAATCGGCAGAGTTCACGAAGCCCTGGACAAAACCGGCCGCAGCTATGAAATCATCGTGATAGATGACGGATCTACCGACGCAACCGCGGAGAAAGCTCATGAGGCCGGCGCTACCGTTCTTCGTCATCCGTATAACATTGGAAACGGCGCGGCGATAAAAAACGGTATCCGGTATGCGAGGGGTTTCTGCCTCGTAATGCTCGACGCCGACGGCCAGCACCCGCCCGAAGAGATTCCCGCCCTGCTGAAAATGCTCGAAAAATATCACATGGTCGTAGGCGCACGCACATCGGATTCGGAAGCGAGTATTCATCGAAGCCTGGCAAACAGGATCTACAACCGGTTTGCCTCATACGTGTGCGGCCGCCCCATCGCCGACCTCACCTCCGGCTTTCGAGCAATTCGGGCAGGCGCCGCAAAAGAGTTCGTCACACTTCTGCCCAACACCTTTTCCTACCCTACGACGATAACCCTGGCCACAGTGCGCTCAGGCTACAGCCTCGCTTACCATCCGATAACGAGCCCAAGGCGCACAGCGGGCACCAAGAGCAAAATCAAGCTCCTGAGGGACGGATCGCGCTTCTTTCTGATCATTTTCAAAATAACGACCCTGTTTTCGCCCATGAAGATCTTTCTTCCGTCCAGCGTCTTTACCTTTCTGGTTGGACTCGCCTACGGTCTCTATAAAATCTTCATGCTGGACGGCCGCTACGGCCCGACCTCCCAATTGCTGATCGTATTCGCAGCGCTCATCTTTTTCATCGGGCTGGTCTCCGAACAGATCACCCAACTGCGATTCGACCGCAGTATCCCGTTTGCCGGCGAAAGGCTAAAGAGGTATACGGGCCCGGAAAGGCGAAAGGAACCGGAGGCGACAACAGAAGAGAGCGTAGTGGCGGAATTAGCGCTGACAGCCCGGGCGTCATCCAAACATTGAGGCCGCCTGTTGATTGGATATAAATGCGGTCCATACGAAAAATCTCTTCAGTAGCTGTATTTCTGGCATGCGCGCTATTCCTGTACTCCTATGTTAGAAACAATCTGGCGGATTTCACCAAGATATCCGAAATCTCCCTGCCTTACGTATTGCTGATCGGATGTGTCTGCCTGGCCATGCTGGTAGTAAACGGATTTTTCCTCAAAGTCCTGACCATTAGTTTCGGTATAGATCTGCATTTTTTCGAATACTTCTCGATATCGATAATCACAAGCATCGGCAATATCTTTTTGCCGATGAAAGGAGGAGCCGGATTTAGAGCGGTTTATCTCAAGTCACGCTACAACTTCGATTATTCCTATTTTCTGTCCAGCCTTGCCGCAAATTATCTCGTCGTTTTCGGCGTGACTTCGGCCGCGGCGCTGGGATTTCTGGCGCTTTTTTATTTTGACTCGGGGGTGTTCAGTTTCCCAGCCGCCATGGTTTTCCTCGCGGTTGGGGCCGGAACCGCATGGGCGGCCTTTTTCCCGCCCCACACCCTTGAATGGATTCCCTTCGGATGGGCACGGGAGCGGGCCAACCAAGTCTTGTCCGGATGGCACATCATGAGAAAGAGCAGGAAAACGGTCATGGATCTTTGCTATCTGACCGCGCTCAACCTGTGTCTCGCCTCTGCGGGCACCTGGCTGGAATTCGCCGCATTTCATATGAAAGACCCCTATGGAAATGGAATTGGATTTGTGCAGGCCGCCATTTTCACCGCGATAGGAACTCTTTCTTTTCTTGTAAGCATCACGCCCGCCGCACTCGGAATAAAGGAGAGCCTGCTCATGTTCAGCTCCCGGTTTCTGGGGATCGCACCCTCGCAGGCCCTTGCCGTATCGCTTCTCGACCGGTCCTTAAATGTCGTGGTGCTCTGCCTGTTTTTCAGCTTCGCCTTGATCTATATCAATAAGAAGTTCAAAATGAAAAAAGGCGAACGGGTGCCTCCCGAGCATGTCCAACCCTTGACCGGCACGCACAAAGAACAACTTACGTCCCAGCCGTGATTGCCGCGTAATAATCTGCGCCACACCATGCCGGGAAGATGAGCCGCCATCCGATAATCTATCACGGCATTAAATATGGAACATATGCATTATAATTTCTTGCTTCTTGCCGTTCTCTGGATTAAAGTCCTATAGTTGCGGAGTAAACCAGCCACGAGGAGAACCCCATGGAACAGGACATCCGCGAAATAGAGATCCACAAAATCCATCCCAACCTTCGAATCATCTGTACGGCCGAATGCATTGAAGAAATCGCGCAAGGCATTAAGCTCCACGGCCAACAGGAACCGATTCACATTCGTTTCGAGCACGATTTCTTCCAAATTCTAGATGGAGAAAAGCGCTGGAGGGCCTTCAAAAGGCTCGGAATGAAGAGAATTCAGGCCGTAATTGTCTGAGCTGTATTCCCGAGAGTCGAAATAGAGTTTTGAATATGCTCCTGCCTTACCGGGCACGACAACGGGGCATAGCCTTATTATCTTGGCTGCCGACTTGTTGCATGCAGCATGCAGACAGCTTCCCGGGCACGGAGAAAAGCTGCGTTCTCTACTTTGCCCGCCGATTGCTTTCAATGGTTTCTGTCCTGACCGGTGAAATCTGATACGATTCGCTTCCTCACTAGACAGACTATTAACGGAAATAATGAGAATTTTATGATTCGACCAATCCTGATTAAGAATAAACTAAGTACTTAAAATCCCGCTATTTCGAGGTCGCTAACGATTTCTCTTTTCATCATTTCGTAAAATCCTGGCAGTTCTTCCGCACTGCAGCCCAAAATAACAAGTAATTAAAACCGCTACTTAGCTTCAGGCAGCGCGTGGCATAACCCTTGCCTAACACCCGTGGGGCGGGGCATTTTAGTCTTTCGCCCGTGAAGGAGGATACTGTAACAAAAGATCGAATACTTGAGGTGCCGATGGGGTGGGGAGATCAACGAAGCGCAACTGATTAGAATATGTTCCGTTAGCTTTATCCGCTCCAGCCTTTGGCGTCACAGCGTTCTCGTCCATTGGAGCGAGGCGGGCTGGAAGCGGGCGGCCCGGTAGAATCTTGCCAAAGAGCCGCCCGATGCTTAACGTCGCTATTCGATTTCAAAGATTCAAGAGCGTGGGGGATGGATGAAATCGGGCCTCCGGACCTCCTCCGCCTGGCGGAGCCAGGAGATTGATGCGGGGAGTGCGGGAGATCTCCATCACCTTGCGTAGCGTCGAGTTTAATAGAGGCCCGGTAAGGATAAACCATATCCAGGATTCTGTAGTTTAAGTCAATCAGGGTTCAGGGAGGGGAAGTCATAAATGCACTTCGTCGTTTGTCTCAAGCAAGTACCCGACACTGCGGAAATAAAAATTGATCCTGAGACGAATACCCTGGTTCGAGCCGGCGTGGAGTCCATCGCCAATCCTTACGATTTGACGGCCCTGGAAGAAGCCGTGCGCCTCAGGGAAAAATACGGCGGAAGGGTTACGGCTATCTGCATGGGACCGCCTCAGGCGGAATCCGTACTGCGACAGGCGCTCTCATTGGGCGCAGATGAAGGTGTTCTGCTTTCGGACCGCTCTTTCGCAGGCGCTGATACCTTGGCTACCAGCTACACTCTTTCCAGGTCGATTGAAACCCTGGGGAAGGAACTTCCCGTTGACATGGTGCTGTGCGGCAAACAAGCCGTTGACGGAGATACGGCTCAAACGGGACCGGGCATTGCGACGAGGCTGAATTTCACCCAGTTCACCTATGTGGTGGATGTGGAATGGATCGATACCGAAAAGAAGCGCGTGCAGGTCAGGCGCAAGGTTGAGGGGGGGTTCGAAGTCACAAACGGCCCTCTTCCAGCCGTATTGACAGTGGAATTGGAACTTGCAAAACCCAGGAGGGCGGCATTGCCGATGCTCATCGATTCTCTGCGCGCACCCTTAAAGGTCTGGGATGCCAAAGCCATTGACGCCTCCCTCGAACTGGTCGGCATTAAGGGTTCCCCGACCTGGGTAAGGGCCATAGCCGCGCCGCAGGTTCACAGGGCAGGACCTAAGTGGGACGCTTCAGAAGGAGTCGCTGAGGCGGTGTCGCAAGCGCTCGATGTATTGTTTAGCGACGAAGATTTTGCGGCAAAATTCCGCAAAGGATGGGAGGCCTGACAAATAATGGCCAAGAACACACGTGGAATTGAAGTTGCCGAAATTATACCGGATAAATGCATCGCTTGTCAGATATGTATTGGAGAATGCCCGGTCGGCGCAATTGAGCTAAGTCCCGACGGTGTTGCGCTGATAAACCCTGAAATATGCGTGGGATGCGGCAAATGCTTTGAGAGCTGCCCGGTAAACGCAGTCAAATTCGAGAAGAAAAAGCGCAAAAAAGTTCCGAAAGAAGAGAAGGGCGCGCCCGCCGATGTGCTGTCGAGCTATCAGGGTGTGGGGGTCTTCATCGAGACCGTAGACGGCCACGGCGCCCCGGTATCATGGGAGCTGGTGGGCAAAGCCCGGGAGCTGGCGCAGCATCTGGACACCAAGGTCCTGGGACTACTGCTCGGGAATAATGTCGATCCGATAGCTAATGAAGCAATCGCCTACGGGTGCGACGAGGTACACGTAATAGATGACCCGCTGCTCTCCCACTATCTATCGGCAACATACGGCAAGGCCCTCTCCGATCTTTGCGACGAGATTCGTCCGGCAATCGTCCTCGTAGGGGCAACCGCCCTGGGAAGAGACCTTGCCGGGGTCGTGGCGACCAGGCTCAAGACGGGTTTGACCGCCGACTGCACCGGACTTTTCATCGAAAAGGAAACCGGACTGCTTCTCATGACCCGTCCGACTTTTGGCGGGAACATAATGGCCACCATTTTCTGCCAGCACCGCCGTCCCCAGATGAGCTCGGTACGGCCAAAGGTATTCAGAATTCCTGAAAAAGACCCCGGCAGAAAGGGCTCTATCCTCCATCATGAAATGGAGGCGCCGTCCGTCGAACTTCCGTCCATTATCGAGTTTATCCCGTCAGGATCGGATCTCGGCAGCGCGGACATCGTCCGTTATCCGGCGCTTGTAGTCGCCGGACGTGGCGCATGCGCCCCGGCCTCGATTCATCTCCTCGAGGAATTGGCGCAACTGGTCGGGGGAGTTATTGCCTGTTCGAGACCCGTGGTGGAATCGGGTCTCATGCCCTATGAAAGGCAGGTCGGACAGACCGGTAAGACCGTAGCCCCAAGACTATACATCGGCGTGGGGGTCTCGGGGGCCGTTCAACACCTCGTGGCCATTCAGGGCGCCGAGAAAATCGTGGCCATCAACTCCGACCCCAACGCGCCTATTTTCAGGATCGCCGATGTGGGCATAGTGGGCGACTATATGCAGATCATTCCGGAGCTGATCGCCCAGTTGAAAAACAGAACGTCATCGCACAGTGAGCGCTAAACCCATGGATGAGATGTTCGATGTGGCAATCGTCGGCGCCGGACCGGCAGGGATTTCGGCGGCCTGTGTTCTGGCGGACAAGGGCGCAAAGGTGGTCGTGCTCGAAAGAGGCGAGTACCCGGGCGCCAAGAATATGTTCGGCGGCGTACTCTATGGACACGGCCTCGAGCAGATAATTCCCGACTACGTTCAGAAAAATTGCCCTATTGAACGCAATATCGTGGAATCTCGAATTTTTTATCTGTCTGAAGACGCAGGCCTGAGTTTTGCCTGTCGCGACCAGGCATTTTTCGTGCAAAACCGAAACAATGCTTTTACTGTCGGCAGGGCTAAATTCGACCGCTGGTTTGCCGATCAGGCCGCCGCCAAAGGGGCTCTCATAGTGTGCGCGACCGTTGTGACCGATTTCCTGAGAGACGGCGCGGGCAGGGTCATCGGCGTGAAGACGGACCGTGCCGAAGGTGACTTGCAGCGCTAAAGTGGTTCTTTTGGCGGATGGCGTCAATTCACCGCTGGCGGCGAAAACGGGGTTCCGCTCCGAGGCCAGGCCGGAGAATGTGGCGCTGGCGGTCAAAGAACTGATCGAGATTCCTGAAGAAGTTATCGACGAGCGTTTCGGGGTATCCCAGAGAAACGGCGTGACCACCGAAATCCTGGGGACCGTAACGCGTGAAATGAATGGAGTTGCTTTTCTCTATACGAATAGAAATTCCATATCGATTGGCATAGGGGCCAATCTCGCCGACTTCGCAAGGCAAAAAGCCCGTCCATACGAGATGCTCGAAAACCTGAAGAACCATCCCATGATCGCCCCTCTCATAAAGGACGGGAAATCGAAAGAATACCTTGCTCACTGGCTCCCGGAAGGTGGTTATGATACAGTGCCCCAACTGTGCGGGGAAGGCTTCCTGATTGCCGGGGACTCAGCCATGCTGTTCAATGCGCTGCACCGGGAAGGATCCAACCTCGCCATGACTTCCGGCAGACTTGCCGCTGAAACCATACTGGAGGCAATGGAAAGAAACGACTTCAGCTCCAGGGGTCTGCAAGGCTATGTCAAGCGGATGCAGGGGTCTTTCATACTCAAGGACTTGAAAAAATACCGAAGGTTTCCCTCGTTTCTCGAAACCCACCAGGAACTTTTCACCAGTCTCCCGAGGGCGGCAAGTATGGCAGCCCGGCAGATGCTGATGGTAGATGGAGTTCCCAAAAAAGCGAAACAACGCGAGGTCTGGAAGGCAATCCGCGGGCAGGTCTCACCGCTCCGCGTATTGCGCCTTGCATGGGACGCATGGAGAAGCGTTCGATGAGCGTCAAAGTCGAGGATAAGCTGTTTCTGGATCGATTCAACGTAGATGAGGAATCACACCTGCGCCTGACCGATGAGGGAGTGTGTTTCGACAGGTGTGAGGACCAGCCTTGTCTCTATATCTGCCCGGCCAATGTTTACAAATTGGAAAAAGACCGCATAAGCGTCAATTACGAAGGCTGCCTCGAATGCGGTTCCTGCCGGATCGGCTGCCCGCATTTCAATATCGAGTGGAGGTTCCCCCGGGGCGGATACGGCGTACGCCATAAGTTCGGTTAGTAAACAGCCGCGAGTTTTGTTGGCAGAACCGGTTATATGCATGTGTCATAATGTTCTGCCCACCGCTGCCGTCATGTGTTTTCGGAAAATTCTATCTCATTCTCCCGGCACCACTCCCGCATGGCCAATTCCTCCCGCTGGTTTTCGAAATCGTACCAGCGTTCCAGAAGCCCCTTTGACTCCAGAAAATCTTTGAACCGTCTGTACGCGCCTCGTCTTCCGAATATCTGCCACACACGGTCATACTCACCGGGCAGATGGGCTTCGACAAACTCAAAGACAAGGTCCTGCCCAAGCCCCAGATCGTTCTTGTGCGGGATCTCTATGCAGGTATATTCGTCCAGATCCTCATCACCTATCTCGTCGATGTCTCCAAGTTCTGAACGAAAATATATCTGCCCGGTTTCTCTGCAGAAGATTGCCGTGTTCATTCCGTATCCTTCTGAACTCACAAAAATGAAAGCTGTCATAAATTCGTCGAAGGCTGTCATTTGTCCACCTCATGAGCGCAGATCAGCTATGATCAAGCGTATGGCAAGGCCAGGCCCTTCTTTTTCCCTCCGGAACGGTCACTTTGAGCTTATGCTCGATTGAACTTTTTCAGAAGGATAACGTCTCCTCTTTTTTTACAATATATTATGAACAGCAGCCGGCGGTAAACGAAAAGCTATTAGCTCCATGCAACGCAACTCGTTTCCTGGGATAGCCCGCGAGACGCTCCTGAAGATCTCGCGCAAACCGCGCTCATGCAGCAAACATTGCTACTGGTTCCATACCTCGACAGGGACCTGGCATGATGGTCGTTACGGAGACACGATGGACTGCGGTGAACGGGTTCGAAAGCCCAGGCATGAAAAAGGCCCAAGGGATCGCTTGAGCCTTAAGACTGCGAAGGCCAACTTTTGGTTGACCGTTGCCGGCACACTAGCAATTCTCCCTGGAAGAGTCATTACGATCACGTTAAGATCGCGTTAAAAGAGCGTGAAATAAACCCCGGGTTCGTCATAACGATCAGGATTCGGCTCGATCCGGATGCGCAAACATCATCGCCGCGAACTGACCTCATCGAGTAAGCGGGTGGGGCTTGAATCCTTCTTGTTCAATGCGCTTGAAATCGTGTTTCGAAACAAGTTGCAGCGGTTGAGAAAAGATTGTACTAGAATGAGCTACGGCCTGATTTTCCGTTTGCAGCACGGTGTGAGCTGACACACACAAGACGCCGTATTCGGGCATATTTTTTAATTCTCAACCGGACAGTTGTGAAGCGAGGTTGATGTGCCTTCCGTTGCGCACGACGACGGGCGGGGGAGACGGACATGATTAATCGGGTGAAGATGAAAAATCGGCCCGGTGGCGGCGAGGACAGCGATGATTTCCCGATCGTCGAAGTAGAAAAGCGCTGGTGGGAACATGATCTTCGTGCCCCCGGCCGCGCGGTTGTCTATTCGGACCGGGTGAAGGATGGCCGGTTAGAGGTCTGTGCCAAGCTTCCCAGCGGCCGGTTTATTCGCGGGCGTTTCTTCACTTCTGCGGAACTTATGTTGTTTTGGAAATATGAATCACGGAAAAGCCATGACGCCGGAGATGCCTGGGCGTGTCTTCGGATCGCCCGGGAGTTGGTTAAAGAGCACGGTCTTGATGTAGCTGATGATTTCTTGTCTGGTGAGTCGTATGTAATGCCTCCCGGTATCTCGGTGCATTAACTATCGCGTAACTTGCCGCAGTATAATCGGCCTCGCCCGGAGGCCACACTCCGGTGGCTCGCTCAAGGGCGCACGCTCCTGGTTCAATCCTCCCAATATGCCTGCCTCGTTGTTTTCTTTCTTGCTAAAAATTGGCACGCTATTTTTTAATAACGCTTCGGCTAAATAAAGCATGGCGATCATTCATGGAAAGCGCGCCATTACTGCCGATACGGCTCTGCGCCTTGGCCGTTACTTTGGAATCGAGCCCGAGTTCTGGATGAATCTTCAGACCCATTATGATCTCGAGGTAGAGCCCGACCGTCTGGCCGGGAAGTTGGAGCAGGAAGTAAGGATACGTTCGGCAGCTTAAAGGGACAAAAAAGGGGCTACGCTCATCACGTAGCCCCTTGAATTTTCTGGCGGGGTGGAAGGGACTTGAACCCTCGGCCTCCGGCGTGACAGGCCGGCGTTATAACCAACTTAACTACCACCCCTGAAATAAATATAGGCGGAACAGGGCTCGAACCTGTGACCCCCGGCTTGTAAGGCCGATGCTCTCCCAGCTGAGCTACCCGCCCAAAACCCCGCCCCCCTTTACAAAAGAGGGAGGGACAGGCTCACTGCCCCATGTGTCCCGGAACTTTCCCTTTTAGTTTAGGCGGCCCAAAATGTCAAGAGCCTTTCGAGCTCCTTCACTAATGCGCCCGAATCTCGTCTGCCGAGGGTTCCTTTGGCAGGATGACCGGGGCCTCTGCTTCAGGTTCCTTGAACAGTTCGCTCGCTTCCTTGGGCGCCAGCGCCAGTCTCAGCACGTCGTCCATGTGCGTCATAAGCTCGATGTTTATCTCTTCGAGAATTTTTGCCGGAATCTCCTTGAGGTCCTTGGCGTTGTCCTTCGGGACCAGCACGGTCTTGATCAGCGCCCTGTGCGCGGCAAGAATCTTTTCCTTCAACCCTCCGATTGGTAGCACTCGGCCCCTGAGAGTGATTTCGCCGGTCATGGCTAGATCGCTTCGGACCGGAATCTTGCTGAGCGCGGAAACTATCGAGGTCGCCATCGTGATGCCCGCTGACGGGCCGTCCTTGGGAATGGCCCCTTCAGGGACGTGGACGTGTATATCGAAGTTGCGGTGGAAATCAGGATCGAGCCCGAGCTGTTTTGCGCGCGACCTCACGTAGCTCAGGGCCGCCTGCGCCGACTCCTGCATGACCTCGCCAAGTTTTCCGGTGATCATCACCTTGCCCTTGCCAGGCATGATTACGGTTTCAATTCCGAGGATGTCACCCCCGAATTCAGTCCAGGCAAGCCCCATCGCGAGGCCGATCTCATCTTCTTCCTCGGCGCGCCCGTAGTGAAATTTCGGAATCCCGAGGAACTCCTGGATAATGCCTTCACTAATCTCCACCCTGGTTTCAGGCCCGTTGCGCACCACTTCCTTGGCCACCTTGCGACAGACCGAGCCGATTTCCCGCTCCATGTTCCGCACTCCGGCTTCCTTGGTGTAGTGGCGGATTATGTAGAGCAGAATTTCGTCTCCGAAGTCGATGTTGTCCGAGCTTATGCCGTTTGCCGCTGACTGTTTCTTGATAAGGAAGTTCCGGGCGATGTTTAGCTTCTCGTATTCCGTGTAGCCGGCAAGCTGGATAATTTCCATCCTGTCCCGAAGGGGAGCGGGGATGGAGTGCAAGGTGTTCGCAGTCGTAATGAAGAAAACCTCCGAGAGGTCATAGTCCAGATCGAGATAATGGTCATTGAAGGCGAAATTCTGCTCGGGGTCGAGCACTTCGAGCAGGGCCGCCGAAGGATCGCCACGAAAATCCATACTCATCTTGTCGATTTCATCGAGGCAGAATACCGGGTTGTTGCTCTTGACCTTCTTGAGGCACTGGATGATCTTGCCCGGCAGCGCGCCTATGTAAGTGCGTCTGTGGCCACGGATTTCAGCCTCATCGCGCACGCCCCCGAGAGAGAGCCGGATGAAGTTGCGGTTCATCGCCCTTGCAATCGAGCGGGCGAGCGAAGTCTTGCCGACCCCGGGAGGTCCCACGAAGCAAAGGATGGGGCCTTTGATTTTCTTCACGAGCGCCTGCACCGCGAGGTACTCGATAATGCGCTCTTTGGGCTTTTCCAGGCCGTAATGGTCTTCATCAAGGATCCGGGTTGCTTCGTCTATATCTATCTTATCCTTGGTCTTTTCATACCAGGGCAGGGAAAGTATCCAGTCGATATAGTTGCGAACCACGGTAGCCTCGGCGCTCATCGGAGACATCAGCTTGAGTTTCTTAAGCTCGGCGCGTACCTTGGTAGCCGCTTCCTGGGACAGTCTCTTCCTCTTGATGCGTTTTTCAATCTCTTCGAGCTCGGACTTTAAATCGTCCTTTTCGCCCATTTCTTTTTGTATGGCCCGCATCTGTTCGTTGAGGTAGTACTCGCGCTGGGTCTTTTCCATCTGCTTTTTGACCCGGCCCTTGATGCGTTCCTCGGTCTGGATGATCTCGATTTCCGACCTGATGTGTCCGAAGAGCTTTTCTATACGCTGTGAAACGCTCAGGGTCTCGAGCAGCTTCTGTTTGACATCCAGCTTGAAGGGCATATAAGAAGCGACGGTATCGGCCAGCCGGGACACATTCTCGACCGCCGCAACCGCGTCAACGATTTCCTGGGTGATTTTCTTGTTGTGCTTCGAATAAGCCTCAAAGGAGGACCTGACGCCTCGCATAAGGGCTTCGACTTCGACGGATTTTTCCTCCGTCTCCTCGAGCACCTCCAGTTGTGCCGTGAAATGTTCGGGGTTGGGAACAAAACTGATTATCCTGGCCCGGTAATCGCCTTCCACCAGCACCTTTACAGTGCCGTCCGGCAGACGCAGTATTTGCAGAATGTTTGCCACGGTGCCTACGCGGTAGATATCGCCTTCACCGGGCGTGTCGGTTTTAGCCTTTGTCTGGGCAGCAAGAAAAATCTTTTTGTCCGATCCCATCGCCTTTTCCAGGGCGTTGACCGACTTGTCACGCCCCACGAAAAGCGGGACCACCATCGACGGGAATACGACTATGTCTCTCAGAGGCAGGAGAGGCATGATGAAAGTATTGTATTGCTGACCTTCTTTGGTGCGAGTCAATTTAAACATGTTGCCGGTTGTTCTCCTGGTCTTTTCGAATTTCCCGATTGGACATGTTGACGCAACCAGAGGGCAAATCGGAAGATTCTTTTATTCGGGCAGCCAATCGGCGGCCTTTCCCGTAAACCGATGGTTTCAGGCAGATTCTTTGTCTTCGCCCCGGTACAGGAGGAGAGGCTGCGCGTTCTTTGTCAGCACATCCTCGTTTATGATGCACTCCTGAATCTCGGGATGGGACGGCAGATCGTACATTATGTCCAGCATGATGTTTTCCATGATGGACCTCAGACCACGCGCTCCGGACTTGCGCCTTATGGCTTCCTTGGAGATCGTCCTCAAGACGCCGTCAGTAAAGCGCAAACGCACGTTTTCCAGGTCGAACAGTTTCTTGTACTGCTTGACCAGGGCATTCTTAGGCTCGGTAAGAATACTCACCAGCTCGTCTTCCGTGAGTTCGCTCAGGGTCGCGATGACCGGCAGCCGTCCGACAAACTCCGGAATCATCCCGAACTTGAGCAGGTCTTCGGGCTGCACGTGCCGCAGCACCTCACCGATACTCTTTTCTTCCTTGCTCCGGATTTCGGCTCCGAACCCCATGCCCTTCACCCCGATCCGGCTGTGAATGATGGTCTCCAGGTAATTGAAAGCCCCGCCGCAGATAAAAAGAATGTTCGTGGTGTCGATCTTTATAAACTCCTGCTGCGGATGTTTACGGCCGCCCTTGGGAGGAACGTTGGCTACCGTGCCTTCCAGGATTTTCAGAAGCGCCTGCTGCACGCCTTCCCCGGAGACATCGCGGGTAATCGAAGGGCTGTCGGATTTCTTGGCGATCTTGTCGATTTCATCGATGTAGACTATTCCCCGGGACGCCTTCTCGATATCGTAGTCGGCTGCCTGGATCAGACTTACCAGTATATTTTCCACGTCTTCGCCAACATAACCCGCCTCGGTAAGCGTGGTTGCGTCGGCTATCGTGAAGGGCACGTTCAAAATGCGGGCCAGTGTCTGCGCTAATAGGGTCTTGCCCGAACCGGTCGGCCCGATCATTAGGATATTGCTCTTCTGAAGCTCGACATCGTTCTTGTCGATCTTCAGCTCGATACGCTTGTAATGGTTGTGTACGGCAACCGAAAGGACCTTCTTCGCCCTTTCCTGGCCTATTACGTACTGATCCAGTACACTCTTGATTTCAACGGGCTTGGGAATCTGCGTGGCCCGTGCAGCCCCTTCTCTTTCATATTCTTCGGCAATGATGTCATTGCAAAGCTCCACGCATTCATCGCAGATATAAACCGTAGGACCGGCAATGAGTTTCTTGACCTCGTCCTGGCTTTTTCCACAGAAGGAGCATCTAAGCTCGCCGCCTCGGTCGTCACGCTTTCTAGCCATTAAAATTCCTCCTTGCCCGCACCTTTCTGATGATACCTAAAAACAATATCGGGTAGATCCTCAGATATGGTTAATCAAATTTTCCCGCCGTTACCGGAGACCGGTAAGCGATGTTATTATAAACATAAGATCGGAATTAAGCTACTTCAAATTAAGCTCTGTAAGGATTACAGGCATTTGACGCCGGTCCCGCCGCTCCGGCGCCAATCAATCGGCACTGGGTGAAGAGGTAACCCGCCATACAGTAAAGGTCAATAGAAACGGGGAGAACGCAACGGGAATGCTTTTTGTCTGCTGCTTTTCAGGGCGCCCCCAAGTTTTCATCCCGGCTCAAAATGGCAGGTTTATGACTATTTTGCCAGCTATAGTAAACTGCGCCGTCTTTTGTGAAAATTTTAACCCCGGTTGCCGACCGGATTTGATCTCCATCGATTTCCCAGTCTCTCCATCCGTGATATACGGTGACAGTTAAGTCGGCTTCGTTCTTTTTCCTGTAAAAGTATAAAGCATACCGATTGCCCACCTTTTTCAAATAGTATCCCACAGGCTCGGCCCGGAATTCACTCAGCTTCGAGATGTAGTTTCGGTAAACGCCTTTCCACCCGCCAAGCAGAGCAGGGTCCGGCTCTTTTTTGACAGTGCAGAACTTATCCGGCGCCCCGGCGATATCCGCGGGACTTATGCCCCCGGTCTCCGCGTTCGCGGCCATGGGGAGAGGGCTTGAAATGGCGATAATAAGAAGGATCGAAAATATTAGTTTGTTCATTCTCACTCAGCGCCTCCATCTTAGGTTTTTGGCGACCGGAAAGAACCGGTCCGCAATGGTGCCCGGCAGCTCCAGGCCGGATCGGGCTTTTATACTCATCATGCAACACCCGGATTGCGCGAAATCCACCGGCGAACGCTTTACACGGATATGCGAAGTTTGGAAAGGACCGCTCACTGCGCAGCTATTGCTTGAACGGCAGTACAATATAGAGCAAATTACCGTTGGGTTGCGGCTGGCAACCCACCATTCCGCCGTGAATCTCGACTACCTTTCTCACAAAATTAAGGCCGTGCCCGGTACCGCTTTCAATCGTGTTGGCTCGGAAACCCTCATCGAAGACCCGCTCGCACTCATAGCGGGTGAGCGGCTTGCCCGTTGTAAAAAAATTGAACCGCACGCCCGGTTTGTCTTCTCCAAAAAGGTCCTTTATGATCTGCCGGTTCAAAGAGAAAAAGTTTATGGAATTCCCCTTCCCGTCTTCTACTATCCCGGTGTATTTTACCGCATTCGAGAAAAAGTTATCAAATACCTGTGATATCAATCCTTTATCGACAAAGAGCGTCACCTGTTCGTCCGGAACGTTTTCGAGCCGGTCATCGACCGTTATCCCTTTGCTTGCGAACTGACCGGAGTAGCGCTCGAAAAGAGGTTCTATTATTTCGGTGCGGAAATTACACGACTGCTTTCTCAGGACGTAGGTGCCTTTCAGGAAATGGTCCTTGCGGAAAAGGCTCTCCAGAAACAGGCTGGTGTGCTCATAATGTTTAGAAAGCGCGGAATATTCTGTTTGGAGCCCCTGGTTGGTTTCCTGGAGGATTTCGGCGGCATTTTGCAGGGACTGCGCCACAGCTTCACAAATTGCCGAGTCTTCCACCAATGCTCGGGCCATGTCCTCGATTTTTTTGTAATTTTCGATCATCTTCCTGAGCCGGATCAGAAAGAGCTTATAGTAGAGGTTCGGCGTGATGACATTGTGCTCTATGTCTGATACGAGCTGATTTATGAAGGTTATGTGATCGATATTCTGCTGGACCAACAGCTTCTGGTGAAGGTTGTATCCGATCCGGTTGGTGAATTTCTCCAGGAAAAACAGCCTACGCTCATCAACCGCGTTTTCGGGATAAATTTCGAAGACGCCGAGAATAGAGCTTTGGCCGAGAAAGGGTAACATATCGTTAAGGGCCTGGTTTCCTCGAATTGGAAAAAACCAGGACTCGCCGGCCTGTACGGTTTTTTCGACGACTACCGCCTTATGCTTTCTTCGTTCGTCAGGCTGAAGCAACCCCCGCTTGCTTGTGCAGACCAGTTCGAGTTGCGAGCGCTTTGGTTCGATGATGTAGAGCCTGCTGTCCAGGTCGAAGAACTCTTTGGGGACAGCAACGCTAATATGGTAAAGGCTCTCGATCGACGTGAATTCCTGGGCCAGGTCGAAAAAGGTTGCGAAAGCCTCTTCCTGGGAGCGCTCGAAGTTGTAACGCTCGTAGCTCTCCTTTTTTTCCTTTACCCTGGCGGCAATACAGTCCGCCAATTGCCGGGAGGAGGTGCTCCCTCCCTGCCGGCACACATTGCAGGGCTCTGTTTTGCTCTCGTTCATACTCGCTCCAGGACCGCGCTGCCAGGAAAAATTTTAAATGCACAAACAGAAACTAAGCGGTAAGACAAATCTATAATAACACCCCTTCCTCACAAACAGTTTAAGTATCCGTCACAAAAACGCCACGATGGCCGGAATAAAGTGATAAAAAATATACCGTAGTTTTGTTTGGCCCTGGCTCAACACACCCTTGCCCCCTGAGATCGCATTGGATTTGCGAAACAAAAATCATCGGCCGGTTTACGGCGGGGTTTTACTGTGATATTCCTCGTTAAGTGAAAATGAGAGCCATGAGAAAGCCATACGTTAGCTCCGATTTCCAGGCTGAGTGGAGAATCAAATGATGCCCCCCGATCTTGGCGGTTTTGAAAAGGTTACCGCACTGGTAATAGGCGATGTAATGCTGGATCGCTACCTGTGGGGCCGGGTCAGCAGGATATCGCCCGAAGCTCCCGTTCCGGTCGTAAAAGTCGAGAACCAGACTTATCGTCTGGGCGGGGCGGCTAATGTGGCGGCCAACCTTGCCGCCCTTGGCTGCCGTGTGCGCCTTTTGGGGACCAAAGGAACCGATGCCTCCGGGCAACGCCTTTCGCAGCTTCTGGCTGACAACAAAATTGAAGATCATCTGCTTACTTTGCCCCACCCGCATCCCACTATTGCCAAAACGCGGGTTATGTCTCAGGGACAGCAACTTTTAAGGCTTGACGAGGAAGAAACCGGGGCGATCGATCCCGCAGAATCAAAAGCTCTGCTGGACCTTGCCCTGGATCTCATTGCGGACGCGAGTGTAATTATTCTGTCGGACTATGGCAAGGCAACCATGGACAGTTTTTTCTGTTCCACCATCATCGGGCATGCTCGTGAAAGTCTCCTGCCCACCCTCGTGGACCCCAAGGGCAGAGACTGGACCAGATACAACGGAGCAACCTGCATCACCCCCAATACGGCGGAGCTCGAACTTATAACCGGCAAACAGATCATTTCCGACCAAACTCTTATGGATGCGGGGCGGCAACTCTTCGACGATCTTCAAATCGAGAGGCTCCTCGTTACACGCGGACCTAAGGGCATGGCGCTTTTTACCCGCAATGTCCCCCCGGTTCTCATCCCAACCCAGGCCCGCGACGTCTTCGACGTTTCCGGCGCAGGAGACACTGTAATCGCCACTGTGGCTGCCGCAATAGCGGCGGGGATGGACTGGCCCCGGGCTGCCCGATTAGCCAATATCGCGGCAGGGATTGTCGTGGGGAAAGTGGGAACAAATCCGATCCGGGCCGAAGAACTTGCCCTCGCCCTGAGGCAGGGCCAGAACGAGACGCAGAGAAAGATCTGCGATCTGGCTTCAGCCAGGTTTACGGTCGATGCATGGAGGGCCATGGGAGACAGCATCGTCTTCACCAACGGATGTTTCGATATTCTTCACGCCGGCCATATTCGGCTGCTCCATACGGCCGCCAGCGAGGCACAGAGGCTGGTCGTGGGTCTGAACTCGGATAGTTCGGTAAAACGCATCAAAGGAATGAATCGACCTATATTGCCTCAGCAGGACAGGGCCGCGCTGCTTGCGGCCCTTGGCTGCGTGGATATGGTGGTAATCTTCGAAGAGGATACTCCTTTGTCTCTCATTGAAGCTTTGAGGCCCGACGTTCTCGTGAAAGGGGCCGATTACACCCGTGAGGCCGTAGTGGGCCATGAACTCGTGGAGGGATGGGGAGGGCGGGTGGTTTTGGCGCCCCTGATCGAAAACTTGAGCACCACAGGCATTGTCGAGCGCGTTAAAGGAGCCTGAACGGCTGAAACTTCCAAATTTCAGGCATGAATCCCCCGACGTCTTTTCACCGCATTCCCTGTGAATTCGGGTGTTTTGACTCTTGACCGACGAGTTATTATAATATTGGAAAGAATATTAACTCTTTCCTCCTTGGGAGAGTCAGGTCCTCCTCCTCCTTTCCTGGCTCTCCTTTTTTCTAAGGTTTTGACGCCAAATTGATCCAGCCGCCTCAACCTCTTTATACTGGCAAATACTTTCTGGGCACTACAGGCGCATGTATTTTTCCGGTTGGTTAAATACCGTGATTCGTACGTATGATTAGGGCCTTGACCCTATTTATTTCCCGCGCGCTAGCAGTATACTTGGCCCTACAGTCTTCGGCTCCGCTCCTTGAGCCAAATTCCACCATTCGTCATATCTGCCATGTTTTTCTCCATCCGGGAGCGTCCAATGGAAACAGCCAACGGTCATATCCCCGCCAGTAGTCCCTCCGGGACACAGGAGGCGCTCGCCCCCGGGACTATGGGTGAGTATGGGGAAGAATACGAGTATTGCCGCCGCGATCTAACCCATGAGCGAATGTCGCGGATTATTTCTGCCTACTTGCTGGTACTGGAAGATATGAAAGGACCCATAGCGGTCGATTCCGAACTCCCCTATCCAAAAGAGCGGATCGGGCAGGCAATTCTCCAGGAGCTTGCAGACGATCCCGAAAACGATTTGAGGCGCCAGCTCGAAATCGCTTACGTACGGCTTGAATCCTTCATTCCTTATGACGAATACCGTGTGATCGAGGATTTCAAGGATGTAAGCCTTCGCGCCCAGGAGATCGCTGACATGAGAGACCCGACGAGCATACTCAGGTCGGCCCGGATAATGAGCAATGCAAAGGGAGAAAGCGCCGTCAGGTTCCAGGAAAAAATCTACGAGAAAATGACGGCGAGGCGCTTGCAGATTCTGCAGCTTGGGAAAGGCGACGCTGCCTGAAGGTATAAGCAATTTAGAGCCTGCGGCATCCGCCAGGCTGGAATTCGCCGGCGCAGGCTCGATTAGAAGAGCCTTCCCAGATCCCTGATTTCGAGCATAGTCTTTCTGTGGAAGCTATTCCAGCCGACCTGAAAAACCATATCAAGAGTCTGCCCCGGACCTCGGCAGCTTTTATTATCGCGCGATATTTCGGCAAAGCGTTGCGCCCCCCGCCACCAGATTCCTTCCAGCCCGTTATCGAACCCCAGTTTCAGGTGGTTTTGTTCTTTCCCGAAAACTCTGGCAAGGTTGAAATGCGCGCCCCGCAGCGCAAAAAGCGGAGCCGGGTTACC
The DNA here is from genome assembly GCA_963741035.1 of uncultured delta proteobacterium. Taxonomy (GTDB): domain Bacteria; phylum Desulfobacterota; class Syntrophobacteria; order Syntrophobacterales; family Syntrophobacteraceae; genus SbD1. The sequence continues at coordinate 29,088 of CAVUGX010000032.1, read as the reverse complement.
TATCCCGTGAGGTTCGAGTTCCTCCAAAGCCTGGACCAGTTTGGATCCGACCAGGACCATAGGTAATTCCAAATCCACTTTCCCGTGTGGGATGAAAATTTCGGCCTCATGTTGTCGTGCAATTTCCTCGAAACGGCGCGCGAACTCTCCGATCCGGTCCGCCGCTATTGTGAGGCCGGCTGCCGCTTTGTGTCCTCCCCATTTAATGAGCAGCTCAGCGCACATCGAAAGCGCATGGTGTATGTCGAAGCCCGGGATGCTTCTGGCGGAGCCCCTCGCAATCCCCTTCCTCTCATCGATCGAAAATATCACTACCGGAGCATAATGAAGACTTTGCTGGACCCTGGAGGCGGCAATGCCCACGACCCCGGGCGGCCACTCCGGATGTCCCATAACGAGTGTCCTGCCGGCTGGAGGGTGTTCGGCCAGAAAGGTGCGGATATCGTCGAGCACTTTTTCTTCCAGGGCCTGCCTTTTCGCGTTCAGATCGCTAAGCTCCCGTGCCAGTCGAATCAACATGGGCGGCTGGTCTGAGGTCAGCAGATCGTATGCGATCTGCCCCTCGGAAATACGCCCGGCGGCATTTATGCGCGGACCCAAATAGAAACCGATGTGACCTGCAGTCAGGGTCTTGCCGGACAGTCCTGCGGATAGGGCCAGTTGCGAAAGCGGGGCACAGGCATTTGCGTTGAGGTTGCGCAGGCCGCTGCGCGCCAAAATCCGGTTTGCTGAGACAAGTGGAACCAGGTCGGCGACCGTTCCGGTTGCAGCAAGGGTAAGGTATTTCCCGCCAAGCGCCGGAACGGGGAAGCTGTTTCCTGTTGCCCGCCTTAAGCTGGCCAGAAAAAGAAAGGTCAGACCCGATGCGCAGAACTCTTTGAACCGCGAGCAGCACTCAGGGTGCTTGGGATTTATGAGGACCGAGGCCGGGGCCGCCTTCGAACCTGCCGGGACTTCATGATGATCGATCACGATGCAGTCGGCGCCCATGGAACGGGCAAGCCGAATGGGTCCAAGATCGTGAGTTCCGCAATCGAGAGCGAGAAAAACTCTTGCATCGGGGTTCTCCGCTATGGCTCGCTCTGGTATGCCGTACCCCTCGTCTCGAGACGGAATTACAACCCTGAAATTCTCATAACCGATCGCCTTGAAGAAAAGGGACACCTGCGCCGCAGACGTAATTCCGTCGCAGTCATAGTCGGCAACCACAACTATTTTGTTTCGCTCTGTCATGTGCCTGGCCAGCAGGCCGGCGCCCTCGGCCATGCCGCGAATACACAGGTGTTCGGAGAGATCCTTGAGTTCTCCGCAAATATCACGGCGATCAATGTTGCGGTTTTGCAAAAGGATGTCTATTACATCCGAAATAGTTGCCGGAATGCGGTCGTCCAGGATCTTCCAGCGTTGTCGGATGAGGCGGTCCTGTCCCATGGGGACCTCTATACGGATTTTTAGCAAATTGCGGGGTGGGGTTTAAGCGCCTTTTTTCCCGCCGCCTGAATGCCTGCCATGACCTGTCGGCTCAATGCAGATAAATCGCAAACCCATCTTCTGAGAACTGTTTGATCAATTTTTTTCGACCCCTTATATCATTCCGAAGGATCAAGGTCGAGCGCACCGAAGTTTGCGGCCGGAAAATCAAAATGCAAGTTGATGTTTAATTCGGTTTCATAATGAGCGGATAACTGTTATAAGTGCCGCCATACTTTTAGCAAAGAAGGGGGGGAAAAGTCTATATTCCGGCGATAATATTCGAACTAGGGGATACCAGACCAAATACCGGAAAAACAGACGCGATCTGGTGAAAAATAGACGTCAATGAATTTTGCTAAATTCGGAGGACGGGATTACCGTTGTAGAGTGAAGGAGAAAAATGGCAAACTTCCTCTTTTCCACCCTCCCCGATTCCCTTTCAAGTACTTTGCCGAGTCATAACAGGCGGTTAGGAGTTGCAAGATGGATACTCTCGTTTATATAATGAATTTTATAAGGGACAAAAATGTCGCTTCGATTACGCCCACTTCGTCGGTAGGCATAAGGAAAGTCTGCAGCAAGATAAATTTCAACCAAAACAATCTGATCGTGGAATATGGCCCCGGAACAGGCGTTTTTTCGAAATACCTGCTGCAGAGAATGCGGGAGGATTCCCGGCTGATTCTCATCGAGAGAAACAGGAATTTCAATTCGATTCTCAAGAAAAAAATCAGTGATCCAAGGATGGTTCTGGTACACGACAGCGCCGAAAATGTGCTCCAAACACTGAGGATGTGCAAGGAATCGGAAGCCGATTACATACTTTCAGGGATTCCTTTTTCCTTCCTGGACCCGGAACTCAAACACAAGATTCTTTACAACACTCACCGGGCGCTGAAAAAGGGCGGAAAATTCCTCGTCTACCAGACCTGTTTTCAAACCAACAATCACCTGAAGGTCCATCTGCAGCAATATTTTCCCATCGTAAACTCAAAATACGAACTGGCAAATATACCACCGCTCAGAACCTACGAGGCGATCAAAGTCTAATCGGCAGGTACGTCACACCAGGGGAGGGAGATAAGCCTCCCTTACCCCTGTTGAATTATCACTCCCAAGAACTCCAGGCGCCGAATCCGCTGTTTTTCAGGGTACGTCGAGCCCGCGCTCATCCGGGTTATCGGGCGGAGTTCCGGGACCTCCGGCCGACAAATACTCGTGCTCTGCGAGGTGTAGAGTACTTGTGTACCTCCGGCGCTGAAATCGCCCTACCCCCTTTCATACCAGGTTGCGTTCCAGACCGGGCGGAGATAATCTCCGCCCCTACAGAATTGTCGCACGGTTCTTCCGTCGGGGGGCTTTATGCCCTCCCGAAACACCCGATTTGAACGCAACTCCGTATCAGAACCAATTGACAAGTTACAGACATTGCTTAATTAGATCTCAGACCGGCTAGTGAAAGGAGTGAAAGAAAATGTTGGGTTTGGAGATAGCTTTTCTGATAATAGGAATCATCGCTGGAGCGTTGGGGTTTACCGGAATCGCCGGAACAGCAACATGGGTAGCGCAGTTGCTGTTTTTTCTTTTCCTTATAGCTTTCATTGTAACGCTTTTCTGGGGCAGAATCGGCACGACCAGGTCGTAGCGTCAGGGTTTCGTTCGAACACCCGGGGGGCGTTGACTCCCCTTCGGTCTTTTGACCTCGGCATATCGGGGCGCACGCAGCTCCACTCATCTCAAAAACGCCAGGGCCCACCCCACATTAACCTATTGGCACATCCCTTGCTCAATATTGCTCGGCGCAATACACCATCTTCGGATAACTGCATAATGGCGGCATTGGAATGTGTAAACTGAAAACCCTGTCCGGCTTCTTACTTGCGGTCTTTATTGTCGCAGGCATTGCTCTACCCTGCTATGGGGCCGCAAAACAGGGCAACGAGCAGACCAGAATAACCAAGTTGCGCGCTTTGCTTAAAGGGAATCGGACATGTCTGATTTTTGACGCCGAAGGCGCCAAGCCAAAACAGATCGGTCCCGCTTCTCCCGAAGGGATTTCCGTTTTCTTTTCGCAGCTCGCTGCAAAACTCCCTGATAGAGTAATCGCCGACAAGAGAGCGGCGGCCAGAGAGGTGAAATTCCGGCGTGAGAGCGGTTTCTTTGAAGTTATTTTCCGGGAGAGCAACACCACGGTCTCATGGAAGGAAGAGCCGGGCAAAAACGGAAAATACACCTTAACGCTGGAGCTGACACCCGCCGGAAAGGCCGGGGGCGCTTCCATCAACCCCGGATCAAAATCAAACCCGGCTGAAAAGTCCGTCGAAATCCCGCCACTTGAAATTAAAAAGGTTCAGACTGCAGATCTATTTGGATCCAGGGTCGCACAGCAGATTAAAGGCGCAGCTCTCGTCTCGCAGGCAAAAACATACGGTGAGTCCCCGCCCCGAGCGCGATCTGACTCGAAATCATTGGACGTTGCCGAACCTGACGAGCACGCTCTTGCCCTTTACGCGAGCGCGAATGAAAAATTTGAAAGCTGTTCCCGAAACCTTGTATTTTGCGCTCCGGAAATAATAGATGAGTACGGTCAGGCGCTGAATGCCGGCCCCCGGTCTTCACAGGCCCCGTTGGCTATTTACAGGACGGCGCTGTCTAACTTCATAATGGGAAACTACGCAAAAGCCGACAAACTGTTCAGACAGGTAACTTCCGATTGGCCGGACCATCCCGTTGCATCGCGCTGCTGGGTCGGCATTGGCGAGATCTACAATAAAAAACAGTCTTACCTCGAATCGATGGAGGCGTTTCGCTGGGCCTTGCGCGGAGCGGTGCAAAGCGACGACAAGGCTGAGGCTTACTTCCAGCTCGGCAAGGCATTCCTTGTTCTGGGAGCCAACAAAGAAGCTCTGGAGATGCTAAACAACTGCATCGGCCAGCAACGTAACTACTACATGAAAAAACCCGATGTTTTCCGCTTCATCGGAGAGGCGTATTTTGGGATGGGCGACGTCAGCAAGGCAAAGGAACCCTTGCTCAGATATTTGAACATCCAGGAAAGCGCTCCGGACCAGGATATCGTTCTGGCTAAGCTGGCTGAGATTTTTCTGATTGAAGGGGACCTTGGCACCACAGGCAAGATATACTCGTTTATCCAGAAATATTACAAGGATTCCGAAGGAGACCTGATCTGCAGGGTACGCCAGGGAGAGCTGTGCGAAAAAGACAACCTGGAGCAAGCGGCCAAAATCTACGACGATCTGTGCAGCAAAGATATATCCCCAAGCCTCCGAAGAATCGTCTTAATGAAACTGGCCGCTCTGAACGTGAAAAGACACGATTTTGCCCGCAGTCTGGAGCTGATGGATGAAGCTTTTCCTGTAAAAAATGACGGATCGTCCCTCCCCGGGACCTCGGAGCTAAGGGAAAGGATTCTTCGCGACCTTGTCAAACAATGCTATACAGACAAGGACTACGTCAAGGTAGTTCAATTGCACGAAAAATATCGCCGCGTCTTCGACTCGCTGCAAGCGCCTGACATCTTGGAACAAATCGCGGAAAGCTATGCCTCGCTGAAGTTCTACCCGAATGCGCTCGCAATTTACGACAAACTGATTTCCAAGGGTCAGAAAAAGGGCGAGGATCTGCTGTTCCGGTGCGCCGTCTATGCACTGTGCATCAACGATAATGGCAGGTCTCTCCAGTTTTGCAAACTGATTCAAAGCGAAGCAATGGACCTGAAGAAATCCGAAATACTCGGACACCTTTACTATCGCGACCAGAAATACGCTGAGGCGGTGAAGGCTTTCGGGAAAGTCCTTCAAAAGAGTAAGGAATTCGAGATGGAGGAGCCGGATTCTTATGTGGCTTACGGGTATAGCCTCTTCAACGTCAATAAATTTGATGAAGCCGTTCCCGTCCTCCAAAAGGCAATGCTGCGGACAAAAGCGGACGACGGCTCTGGCCGGCGCTCGATTCTGGTAATGCTGGGCAAGTGTTTCGTCGAACAGAAACAGTACCAGCAAGCGGCGGAAACGATGGAGGCGGCAATTCGACTTTCCGGGGAAGATCAGGCGAATGAGCTTTTATATGAAATTTCAAAGCTCTATCTTGCCGCCGGACAGACGGACAAGGCAATACAGAGCCTTAACAAGCTCAAAGGCAACCAGCAGCCTTTCTGGGCCGAAATGGCGCAGCAACAGCTCAATACAATTGATATGAACCAGGCTAACGCAACTCGCTGAGAGTCAACCAGGCAGATTAATGAACGTACTCCTGATTGAAACAGATTCCAACGATGCACGAAACCTTTCCTCTTTTTTAAGAGATCAGGGCCACATGTGTTTTCTGACCGACACGGTCAAGTCGGCAAAAAACCTGCTGAAAAGCGAATGTCCGGGGCTCGTGCTGCTTCATTTGAACGGCAGCCCCACCCAGACGATGGATTTTCTGGAAACCGCCCGGAACCTGGAGCCGCCGGTACCCGTGATCGTGCTCACCCGAAAGCCGAAACTGGACGACGCCGTCCAGACTGTCAAAAAGGGGGCCTACGATTTCTGGACAAAACCTTTTGCGCCGGAACGCCTGACAAAGACAATCGAACTGATAGAGAGAGCAGGAAAAAGGACAAGCCAACAATCAGCACTCCAGGACCCCGAGGATCCGATAATTTCCCGGGACCCTGCCCTATACTCTATCAAGGCCCTTGCCAGGAAGATTGCTCCGAGCAACGCGACCGTTTTCATCCAGGGAGAGAGCGGGACCGGTAAAGAGCTGTTTGCCCGCTACATTCACAATCAAAGCGGGCGCAAAGATAAGCCTTTCATTGCCCTCAACTGTGCCGCCCTTCCCGAAACTCTTCTGGAGAGCGAACTTTTCGGTTATGAAAAAGGCGCCTTTACCGGGGCGATCAGAAACAGGGAAGGTAAATTCGAGCTGGCGCATACCGGAACGCTTCTGCTCGACGAGGTTACCGAGATTCCCCTTCATCTCCAGGCAAAGCTGCTGCGGGTCCTCCAGGAAAGCGAAGTGGACCGGCTGGGCGGCAAATATCCCGTCCCGGTTGACGTCAGGGTCATTGCGACCACCAATATCAGGATCGAAGACCAGGTAAAGGAAGCAAAATTTCGAAAAGACCTCTACTACCGTCTTAACGTGATACCGCTCAGAATACCTCCCTTAAGAGAGCGGCCGGGAGACATCGTCCCCCTGGCTGAGTCTTTCCTCGCCAGATACAGCGCCGAAAACGGTTCGAAAATCAGCTCCTTTGCCCCCGAAGCGCTGAAAATGCTTGCAGACTTTACTTGGCCCGGCAACGTCAGGGAACTTCAAAACGTTGTCCAGCGCGCGGTGCTGATCTCGGATTCTCCGATCGTCGGCGCCGATTGCGTTATCCTGGACCCCGGGCTTGAACATGACGGCTCACAGGCCTCCCAGTTTTCCCTGATGCCGCTCTGCGAAGTGGAGAAGATAATGATCGAGAAGACCCTTTCCACTGTCGAAGGCAATCGGACCCAGGCCGCCGAGATACTTGGCATCAGCGTAAGGACCCTGCGAAACAAACTCGCCGAATACCGTCAAAGCATTGAAACGTAAATTGGCGCACTCCATGTCAATTCTTTGACCGGAGAAAGCCCGTCGCGGGCGCCGCCCGCTCTTGCCGCGCAACGCTTTGTCCGGTTTAGCATCCTCCGCAAGATCGGTGCAGCTCCAGGACAAGCACGGATATCGACTCAAACCTTCGGCGGCGGGCGGGGAGGCGCCGCAGCCTGGACCTCGACAGCCTGCCAGCCCGCGAGGCGTGCGTCCGAAGTCCCCCTTTCTGGAAAAATGCAGCGTGGACCCCGAAGCTCTGAGCGTTTTCCCGCCATGCACGCGAAGAAATCCCGATATCCGGCCTCCGTTTGATTTGTGCGGAAGCGTACCAATGCTCGACGCTCCGCGAGGTGCCGCGATTGAGATTTACGCCGCCAGGCCGGAAAGGGACCCTTTTGACGTCGAAGAATCCGAACGGAGCCTGCTGCTGGTACGAGATTTGCTCCTCGATAGGGCCAAACAGAAAAGGAGTTTGCTTATGAGCGGCGGTATTGTGTTCAACAAGACGTTAGAGATGATCGAAGACCGGCTTACCCTGAATTCCGTGAACCAGAAACTGATTTCAGGCAATCTGGCCAACATCAACACTCCTGGCTACAGGGCCAAGGAGGTTTCCTTCGAAAGCGCCCTGCGGGAGTCGCTTCAGGAACACGTGCTTAATATGGTTCGTTCGAACGGCAGCCATATGGCTCCCGATGATCCGGTCCAGGCGATGCAGAACCCTGAGGTAGTCGAGAGTGGCCCGGTGGATCTCGATACCGAAATGGTAAACCTCACCAAGAACACTATTGAATATAACCACATGGTAGGCATGCTGAACAAGAAATTTTCGATGCTCAAAATGGCTATAACGGAAGGAGGGGCCTGATAATGGACCTTGAATCTGCAATACAAATAAGCGCATCCGGCCTGAAGGCGAATCGCACGTGGATAAATGTGCTCTCAGCCAACCTGGCGAACGTAAACACGACAAAGACGGCCGAGGGCGTGCCCTACACGCGAAAAACGGTCATCTATCAAGCCACGCCCTCCGAGGGTTTTGCCGGCGAGTTGAGCGCCGCTATGGGCGGGGGAGCAGACAAAGTGGAAGTATCCGATATTGTGTCTGACAAACGCGATTTCAGGCAAGTCTATGATCCGGGCCATCCGGACGCGGACGCAAAAGGCATCGTGCTCATGCCGAACATCAACCCGGTCGAGGAAATGGCGAACCTGATAAACGCCAGCAGATCGTATGAAGCAAACCTCGCCGCCCTCCAGAACGCCAGGCAGTTGGCCCTCAAGGCAATGGATATTGGCGCAAAATAATTAGGAGAGGTCCATGCTTATCACTCCAGTCATGAAGAATCTGTGCGAGGGCGCCCCCGGCGCAACAATGCCCAAAAGTCCCGGCGGGGCTGAGTCCACTTCTTTTGCCGACCAGTTGAAATCGAAAATCGGCGAGGTAAACCAGCTCCAAAACGCCTCGGATGCTAAAATGGAGCAAGGCGCGGTCAAGGGGGCCACAAATATCCATGAAACCATGATCCACATGGAAGAGGCGAACTTGTCGCTGCTCATGTTGGCCAGAGTCCGCAACAAAGCCCTGGATGCCTATCACGAAGTGATGCGAATGTCCTTCTAACCCTTTGCTTACTGAAACAGGCCCGTAGACATGAACATCGCTCTGCAATATCTCAAAAAACTTCAGGATTATTTCCTGGCCCTCACACTTCCGCAAAAGATTTCCTACGTTGGAGGCATCCTCATTTTTGCCGGCGCGCTGGCTTTTCTGGTCTATCTCAACAACCGGACCGATTATGCCCCGATCTATTCCGGGATGTCTCAGAGCGACATGGCGGAGGTCGCGCAATCCCTCAAAACAAAGAAAATCCCCTACCGTGTTTCTGAGGGAAGTGTCGAAGTGCCCAGGGAGCAGATCTATGACACCAGGCTTTCCCTTGCCGCCGACGGAATTCCCAAAGGATCGGGCATGGGGTTTGAGATTTTCGATCAGCAGAAGTTAGGCAGCACGGAATTTGTCCAGAAAATCAACTATCAGCGGGCGCTCCAGGGGGAGCTGGCCAGGACCATGAACAGCATGAGTGAGGTGCTCGAGAGCAGGGTTCACCTGGTCCTGCCCGAAGATAGCCTCTTCAAGGAAGACCAGAAGCCACCCAGCGCAGCCGTGGTCCTGAAGCTGCGTCCCGGCGCCCGGATAGGAGAAAAGGAGCTTCAGGGTATAGTTCACCTGGTTGCAGCCACCGTAAGGGGGCTCGAAGAGGACCGGATCACCGTCATGAGCAACGACGGACAGGTCCTCTATAAAAAAGGCCGGGAAGACGACTCCTCTCAAATGAACAACTCCCAGATCGAACGCAAGCAGCGCATGGAAGACGACATGCGTCAGAAGGTCCAAAGCATGCTCGAGCAGGTACTTGGCCCCAACCGCGTGCTTGCCAGGGTTTCGCTCGATCTGGATTTGAACAAAGTTGAGATCGCCGAGGAAACATACAACCCGGACAGCACGGTAATAAGAAGTCAGCAGAGGACCACGGAGTCTTCGGAAGGCAAGGACGCGGGCGGTGCTAAAGGTAACCCGGATGTCCCCATCAACATCGAAGGAAAGCTTCTGCAGAACTCTCCGCAGGCAGATTCCTCTAAGCCGGCCAAGCAGATAAACCGCCAGCATGAAGTTGTAAACTACGAGATAAACAAAACCAGCAGACAAATTGTCCAGATGCCCGGCAATATCAAGAAAATTTCCGCAGCGGTAATCGTGGATGGGAAATACGAAACCAAACCGGGCGCCGACGGAAAACCCAAACAGACATATGTCCCTAGGTCGGCCGAAGAGATGAAATCCTTGGATGAACTGGTCAAAAAGGCGGTTGGGTTCAATGAAACGCGAGGAGACCAGATAACGGTTTCCAATATTCCGTTTGTCTCTGACGTGGGCGGCTCTGAAATGGTTAATGCTGAGAATAAGTATCTTCAGCTTTTCAGAAGCTATCAAAAGATGCTTCTGAACATAGCCATCGTCGCCCTGGTGCTGATCTTCGTGGTAAGGCCGTTCATGCGCAAATTCCGCCAGGTCGCTGATGAAATGGTAAAGCTCCCGGCCCCGGTCGCCGGCCCCTCTATAGAGGAACAAATATCTGCGCTGCTCATAGATAAGCCATTGGACCAGATATCAGTCCGAAAAAAGTCGACCGCGCTGGTAAAGCACGATACCGATAAGGCAACGGAAATAATTAGACAGTGGCTCAGAGACGAGGTTGAGTAACATGGCCAAAAGCGGTAGTTCTACCAGGCTGGGCGGACCCAGAAAAGCGGCAATCACCCTGCTCTCTCTCGGCGAAGAAGCTTCAGCTCTAATACTCAGAAAGCTCACGACCCAGGAGATCAAAGAGCTTAGTCTCCAGATGTCAGCTATTGAAGGAGTAAAGAAGGAAACCTCCGACGAACTGCTCTATGAATTCTCAGAGCGTTTCAGAACGGAAGGCGGTGTAAATCAGGACGGGGACCAGTTCATACGCAAGTTGCTGCCAAGCGTTATGAAAGTGGACCAGGCATTGGAAGTCATTTCTCAATTGGATGAAGAAAAACATAAAGTTCCCTTCAAACACCTGAGAGACATCGATCCCAAACTGCTTGCCGGGTTCATAAAGGGTGAGCACCCGCAGACTATTTCCATCATCATTTCCCATCTGGGACATCAAAAGGCCAGCCAGGTGCTGGGGTTTCTTCCTGAGCAGCTTCAGTATGAAATCGTAACAAGAATTGCCAACCTGGAGACGGTACCTCCCGACCTGATCCAGGAAGTGGACGAAGTGCTCGAAAAAGAGCTGACCTCCATCGGCAAACGGGGTGAGCAGATCGGCGGCATCGGGGTTGTCGCTGAAATTCTCAACCACAGCGACCGCCGAACGGGAGACAACATTTTGCAGTTCCTCGATGAAACCGACACCGATCTGGCTGAGAAAGTCAGAAAGCTGATGTTTGTCTTCGAAGACCTGCTCCATGTAAACGATGCTGGTATCCGGGAACTGCTCAAAGAAATCCGCAATGAAGAACTCACCATGGCTCTCAAAACAGCCTCTGAAGACTTAAAGGGAAAGATCTTCAAAAACCTGTCCCAACGTGCCGCCCAGATGCTGCAGGAAGATATCTCGATGATGGGGCCTGCGCGCTTGAGCGAAGTGGAAACTGCACAACAGGCTATTCTAAATGTGGCGCGCAAGCTCGAAAAGGAAGGCAAACTCCTTCTTGCCGGTAAGGATAGCGGAGAGTCTTTTGTCTAGTCTGCTGAAAAAAAACATGGAGCCGGATATAGCCGCATTTGGTTTTCCAATTATCGAAAATGGGCATAGCGACGCAAAAATTGCTTTGGTCGAAGAAAATGAAAGTTCCCCGGAACCGGAACCCGAACCCGAAATGGACTCCGAGCAACTCTACCGCACAAAGCTGCTCGAACTCGAACGCCGCAACCACGAGATTGAAAAAGAAGCTTACGGCAAAGGATTTTCGCAAGGTGAAAGGGACGGTTTTGAATACGGGCAAAAAGCCGTTCAGGTGCTCAAATCACAGATCGAACGCGTTGTGGAAAACATGGAAGCTCTGCCTTCAAAGGTCTTGCAGGATTATAGGGATTGGCTGATCCAGACCAGCATCGGGATAGCAAGGCAAATTGTGAAAAGGGAGGTTCAAACCTCCCCTGAAATAGTGGCCGACACCGTGAAGGCCCTTCTCGAAGAAGCTGAAGAGCACAGCTCCCTTGCCGTCTATCTCAACCCCAATGACCTTGACTTGATTGAGAAAAAGGCAGAGATGGCGCTCTTGGCCAACAGAAAACGTTTCGCATTGAAAGTCGACAAAGACCTGGAGCGTGGCGGCTGCCGAGTCGAAAGCTCGCTGCAGCTCCTCGATGCAACTATAGCCAGCCAGTTCGAAAATCTGGAAAAGCACCTTCTGGGCGGCGGCGCCTCGCAAAACGCAGCGGGCGGAACAGATGGAGAATAGCGATTATTTGAACCTGAGGGACGTCGGGTTTTCCGACTTGAGCGGCTGCGAACTCTACAAAAAGTACGGCAAGATCGTTCAGCTCACAGGAAACCTGCTTGAAGCCGAAGGTCTGGAAGCTGCGAAAGGAGATATCTGCAGAATTGTCCATTCGGGTTCGCCTCATCCGATCTTGGCTGAAGTGGTCGGCTTTGAATCCAGCAGGATCAAGCTAAGTCCCCTGACTCATCTGAACGGCGTCCGTTCGGGGAGCCTGGTGCAGGTTCTCGAAGCGTCCAATAGTTTCATGATGTCGGAGGCTATGCTGGGACGGGTTCTCGACGGCCTGGGGCAGCCGCTCGACTTTGGTGCTCCGATCTCGACCGGCATCCCTTATCCCCTCGCCGGAAAGGTCTCCAACCCTTTGGAAAGACCTTTGATCGAGCAGCAGCTCGACCTGGGGGTCCGCTGCATGAACACGCTTCTTCCCATAGGCAAGGGACAGAGGATCGGCATTTTTGCAGGCTCCGGGGTCGGAAAGAGTACCCTGCTGGGCATGATGGCACGATACACCAGCGCAGACGTCAACGTTATCGCCCTCATCGGCGAGCGCGGCAGGGAAGTCAACGAATTTCTGGAAAACGACCTCGGCCCTGAGGGGATCAAGCGCTCGGTAATTATCGTGGCCACTTCGGATCAGCCTGCGACGGTTCGCATCCGGGGGGCCAACCTTGCCTGTGCAATATCCGAATTCTTCAGGGATTTGGGCAAAGACGTGCTCTTCATGATGGATTCGGCCACCCGGCTCGCCATGGCTGCAAGAGAGATAGGGCTGGCGGCAGGTGAGCCTCCGACCTCCAAGGGATACACTCCCAGCGTATTCAGCCTGCTGCCGAGACTTTTTGAAAGGTCCGGTAAATTCGACAGGGCATCCATAACCGGGATTTACACTGTTCTGGTCGAGGGTGATGATATGGAAGACCCTGTCGCCGACACCCTGCGCTCTATTCTGGACGGCCACATTGTACTGGACCGGACCTTGGCCCAAAAAAGACATTTCCCCGCAATAGACGTGCTGAGAAGCGTCAGTCGTTTGACAGAGCGGCTCCTTTCCCAAGGGCACAAGGAACTCGTTTCCCGCTTTATCCGCATACTGGCCGACTATAAAAACAGCGAAGACATGATACGGATTGGCGCCTACGTCCCTGGCTCTCACAAGGAAACCGATTACGCGATCGAAATGATCGAAAAGGCGAACGAATTTCTCAAGCAGCCTGTTTCCGAAAACTTTTCCATAGAAAAGTCCATCGCGGCCATGGAAGAGCTTTTTCAGTGAGCTTCAGGACGGAGCGGACAATAGCCTTAAAACTTAACTAAGAACTTTGGAAATGGCGTTTCAATTTCGGCTCAAATCACTTCTGAGACACAGGGAGTTCACGCTGCATCAGGCTCAGGCGGCGCTCGGCGCTGCAGAGTCCCTCAGGATGAGGATACATTCGGCCATCGAGCGGCTGGGTGAAAACATTCGCCTGGAATCCGAGCAGTTCGAGCAAGAACAGGAAAAGGGAATCGAGGTGGCCAGGTATCTTCATTTCAAGGGCCATCTGAGTCTTCTGGAACAGCAATTGCTTATGACATATAAAGAATTGCAAAAGGCCTCTGAAGAGGTCCAGATTCGTAAGCAGGCGATGATCGAGTGCGATAAAGAGGTCAAGGTACTCGAGAGTATCCAGACAAGGGACAGGGAATCGTACGCATTGATTCAGTCTCGACAGGAACAGAAGAAGCTGAACGATATCGCCGTCTTCAGCGATTACCGGAACCGGCCGGAAGGGAAGAAAAATCATGAAAGTGGGTAAACCGGGTTCCAAGTTGCTTACGGTGACGCTTTGCGCCCTTATAACGCTCCTGGTCATAAAGCTGGCCGTTACCGTCGTGGGCGCGCTCTACCCTGAGCAGGAAACCACGAGTGCGGTTCCGGAAGCAATGGCCAAGGACGAAAAGCCCAAGGCAGAAGCCGAAACTGCTGCGCCGGTCGAGAAAGCGGTCAAAAGCAAACTCGGGACATCGACGACCGATTCCCTGAACATCTTTCAGCAGAAAGAGAGCGAAATCCGCAAAAGAGAGGAACAAGTCAAGGAGAAGGAAGAGCGGCTGAACAAACTGGAAAAGGAAATCGAGCAGAAGGTCAAAGATTTGATCGCGCTTCAGAAGGAAGTTCAGTCCGGTCGCGCCGAAAAGCAGGAAACCCAGAATAACAAAGTCCGGAGCCTTGCCAAAATTTACGGGACGATGAAGCCAAAAGACGCTGCAAAGCTGATGGAAAATCTCGATGATAAGCTCGTCATGGGTATAATCGGCACAATGACCCCCGATGAGGCCGCGGCGATCCTTGCCCTCATGGAAGTCAAAAAGGCGGCGAAAATATCCGAAGCCCTTTCAGGCCGATAATCAGAACGCGCTTGCAAACGGGAAGAATTTGGCAATATACTGGCCGCGCCCAGGACCGATGTAGACTATTTACCTTATGATTACCATCTCTTATGATGTATTTCCGCTTGAATATCTTACGCAGAGTTTCTTTGCTTCTTTTACTGCTTGCCGCCCTGATATCAGGCTGTGAACAGGCAGTTATAGCCCCGCCCTACCAGGGGCCTCCCCCGGCCACATATTCTCCATCCCCGGCCGCCCCCCCCCAACCAGCCCAGGTGGTCGAACAGAGCGTGGGATATCTGGGCAGCCCCCGGACCGTTTATCATGAGATCGGACCGATGGAAACGATCTGGCGTATCTCCCGGATGTACGACGTAACCCCGGAGTCCATCTATTCGGCAAACGGGCTGAAACCCAGCGATCCTTTGCTGATAGGGAGGCAACTTACCATCCCGAACGCAAGGATGATACGCTACGTTATAAACCTCTATCGGAACCCGCAATGGAAGTACATCATCGTACACCACACCGCCACGGGAAAGGGCAATGCAAAAACGATAAACGTCTCACACGGCGCGCGCGGCTTCTGGAATGGCCTCGGCTATCATTTCCTGATCGATAACGGAACTCTTGGGAAAGGCGACGGGCAAATCGAAATGTCCCCACGATGGATCAGGCAGCAATGCGGCGCCCACTGCAAAGCTGGCGGAATGAACGAAAAAGGGATTGGTGTTGCACTTGTCGGAAACTTCAATTATGAGAAACCAACCGCGAACCAGTTACAATCTCTGGCCTTCCTTCTTTCAGTCCTGCGCAACTATTACCGTATACCACCCGCAAACACCCTCGGACACCGCGAGGTGCCGGGCGCAAAGACCGAATGCCCCGGCAAACTGTTTCCGATAAGCCGGATCAGGCAGACCGCATCAAAGTAATCCGCAACGGCAGGCCCCGGCATCCTGCGGTACAACCTCGCAGCGAGCTTTTATTTCATGTCGTTTATTTCATGTCTTTTGGTTTCAAGTTTTTGCGCATCTGAGAGATAATGATAGGAACTTGTCAGACGAAAGGAGGATCTCATGGCAGAAGTAGTCCACACATCCAGAATCAGGATCGTCAGAGAAAAAGGCCCCACCAGGAAAGCAACGATCGAGGGCTTCGGTGAGCCGATCTACTACGGCGTTCATGGCGGGATAAAGAACTTCTACAAGGTCGAACCGGAAAAGGAGCACGCGGCTACTCTCGACCATATCGTCGCTGCGACCGCCGGCTGAATGATGGGGACACTGGCCGCGGCGCTGGCCGGGAAAAAAATCCGCACTTTCGAGGACTCTTACTGGGCCAATGTGGAAGGAGACATTGAAAACGCCGGAGGAGTTCTAAAAATCACGACGATCCGCGTAAAATACCATCTAAGGGTCACGGAGGACCAAAAAGAAGACGCGCGGCAGGCTTTTGCATCCTATCTGAGCCGATGTCCGGCGGCTCAAAGTGTTATAGGCTGCATAAAACTTCAGGATGAACTCCTGTTTGAGGAAATCTCCAAGCATGAAATATCAACCTGAGACAACCGGACTGAATTATAAGGATTGAAAGAAGCTGGAGCAGCCTCTTGATCCGGCGTGACGGGCACCGGGTTTGTCGCTCCTGATCGGCCCAGCTTGTTAGCGGTTAATCCAACGGAGAGTGAAAATGAACATTCTGGATCGAGAGTTTGCGGAATTTCAGAAGCTGCCGACCGAAGAGAAAATCAGTCGTTTCAAAAGAAACGGACACCTCTTTGATATGATCATCCCGCAACAGTTGAACCGGGAAATCCTGGACGAAATATACGGCATAACCACACAGCTTCGGGCCAAGTCAAAAAGCCGCGCAGGCGCGCTTTTCATACAGGGGCTCCTGCCGCACAAGCGCGCGATGCTCTTCTTCACTCAGCCGTCATCGAGGACCTTTCTATCCTTCATGAGCGCCTGCCATATCCTTGGAATGAGGACGGCGGAGACCCGCGACCCCCGGGTCTCATCGGAGGCGAAGGGCGAGACATTCGACGACAGTTTGCGGACATTCTCCTCGTACACCGATCTGATCATCATGCGCCATAGTCAGAAGGACATGTCCGAACGCGCCGCATGGCTTCTGAATTCTCGCTCGAACCGCCCGGTTCCGATCATCAACGGAGGATCGGGGAGCGACCAGCATCCCACACAGGCGCTGCTGGATATCTACACCCTTCAGAGGTCTTTTGAAAGCCGCGGAGGTCTCGATGGCAAAACCGTTCTCATGTGTGGTGACCTGAGGCGTGGCCGGACAGTGAGGTCCCTTAGCTATCTGCTGAAAAATTTTTCAGGGGTGAGCATCATCTATGCCGCCCCGAAGTCCTTTCAAATGGATCAGGAAGTTTGCGCTTTCCTCGATCGGCACAAGATACCCTATAAAATAGAGACGGCAAACCTGGCCAAGGTGCTCCCCGAAGCCGATGCAATCTACATGACGAGGATTCAGGATGAGTGGGACAGTCAAGCCGATGAGTCGGCCGGAGTGGACATCTCGAAATTCAAGCTCGGGGTACCCGACATGGACAGGGTAAGGGCCCACGCCATCATTATGCATCCATTTCCCAGGAGAGACGAGATCGATGTCGCCATCGACGTGGACCCAAGGGCGATGTACTGGCGGCAGGAACGCAACGGAATGTGGACCAGGGCCGCGCTGATCGCCTATATCTTCCGGGTTCATCGGGAGATTTTAGATTACTGAGTCCATCACAGGCGAATCCGGAGGCCGGGGATTTGAAATAGCGAAGATAGCGCACGCAATGAGAATTCCGGTCATGAGTCGTATTCAACGGAGTCGATCGAAATGCCAGAAAATATCGCAAACCCGCTCGTATCCGCATCGGCCCGGATCAAATCCAGGCTGAGGGGCAGGAGTTTCCTCAAAGAGCTTGATTTTACTCCCGAGGAGATTGGTTACTTTCTGGACCTTTCTCTCCATCTGAAAAAGGTACGCGCCATCGGGACGGAAGAGCAGTTTTTGAAGGGTAAAAAGATCGTGCTGATTTTCGAGAAGAACTCGACCAGGACCCGGTGCGCCTTCGAGACGGCCGCATACGACCAGGGCGCCCATGTGACATGTCTCGATCCGGGCAGTTCCCAGATAGGGTCCAAGGAATCCATAAAGGACACAGCACGAGTCCTCGGAAGGATGTACGACGGAATTGAATATCGCGGCTTCAGCCAGGAGACGGTCGAAACACTGGGCCGATATGCGGGAGTGCCGGTCTGGAACGGCCTGACCGATGAATTCCATCCCACTCAAATTCTGGCCGATCTCATGACCATGCTCGAACACTGTCCGAAACCGTTGAACCGGATCAGCTTTGCCTATGTCGGCGACAACAGGAATAACATGGCAAATTCATACCTCATAGCCGCGGCCAAAATGGGCATGGATTTCAGGGCCGTTTCTCCAAAAAACCTGCAACAGAATGCCGATCTCGTCGCAATTGCCCGACGGATAGCCGCTGACACAGGCGCTCGGATTCTGCTGACGCAGGATGTAGGAGAGGGCGTGGCAGGCTGTGATTTCATCTGCACCGACGTATGGGTCTCGATGGGAGAAGCGGCCTCGGTCTGGGAGGAACGGATAAAACTTCTCGGGCCTTACCAGGTAAACAGCGGAATGATGGAGAGGACCGGCAACCCTGAAGTCAAGTTCCTCCATTGCCTGCCGTCCTGCCACAACCGGGAGACCGCGATCGGAGAGCAGGTTTATCAGAAGTTCGGGCTGCAAGCTATGGAAGTCACAGATGAGGTCTTCGAGTCCGATGCCTCGATCGTTTTCGATCAGGCTGAGAACAGGGTACACACTATCAAAGCGGTGATGGTTGCTTCTCTTGGGAACTGACAAGTTCGTGCCGTGTCATGTAAAATCTCAGGAATATAAGAAGAAGAAGGTACACGATGATGTAAAGATTCATCGCGAAGGCTTTTTCCATACCTGCGGAAGCAAAGTGTAACACGAGATACGGCAGGAGAAATATAGCCAATATCCAATAGCGGACAGATCTGCCGAAGGTGCTGTATAGCGAAAAATTCATTATGAACAGGGATGGTGCGAGAAGAAATACCCCGTGATGAGGCTGAAGTTGTTCCGAAAATAACAGCGAAGCCACTAGAATCAGGATCATGTTGAAAAGGTTGTGGTCAATCCCCTTGAGATCAGGCGAACGATTGTCGAAAATGAGATATATCACAGCCGAGATAATGAAGAATATTCGCAGGCAGAATAGTATAACCTGGATATCGTGAAGCCTCTGCGCCGGAAGTGCGAGCATATCACCCTGTGATATCAGGGACAGCAGCGCAAAATGCAGCGACATTTTGTATGCGGTCAACTGGACCGGGAAATCTTGGGAGCCCGTTAATGCGACAACCTCAACCCACTTCCGCGTCATTTCGAGGAAAGAAGGCCAGCCAAGGGCTGTAATCGGAATGAGTACAAAAAATATGACGATCCAGAACAGGGCTGAAGCGACGAGGCGAAACTGTTTCCGGACAAGAAGATAAGCAAGAATGACGACAGGGTATAACTTCAGGGCGACCGCAAGGGAAAGGAAAAAAGCGGATATAAAAAAAGATTCTTTTTTCAGATAGAACGCAGATACCAATACGAGGCACAGGACTATAAGGTTACAGTTAAGAGATCTCAAGTCCCACTGTACGTAATAGACTACGGGAATAAGCGCTAAAACAGCGTAGATATACCGGCACTCTTTTTCTCCGGTGTAGAACTCATGTATAAGGACACGCATGATAATATACATCGAAGAAGCCATCGCGCATACCCAGACAATCCCCGAAAAATTGCCGAATATTTTGAACAGGTAATAACGAAGAAGAACTGACGGCAGTGGATAGAGAAAGGCCGCCGCAAATGTATGGCCCTCAATCGCATTAACACTCAGACGGAGATTCAACCCGTAATCGTAGCCAAAGGGTTGGCCCGGGAAAGAGGAAGCCTTGAGCAATGTAAAAAGAACCCATCCAACAAGAGCAATCAAGGCCCCTGCATTTACCGGGACTATGAATCGTCTGTATTTAGCGGGCCATCCAGGGAGGCCCGTGTGCATGGCCTTGAGTATTTCCATCGAGAAACCGTCTAATATGTTCCGTAGGCCTGTCATCAATTCCAGTATGCCTTGAGATTGGCTGTTTGCGCCCTGTCACCAGGTTGCGAAAAATATCGTGCATAGAACCGTCACTATGCAGAATACATCATTCAGCACGGCGTTCGCGGATGAGTTTGCTGCACTCCAAATAGCGATTCTTTGGAGTGAAAGCCACCCGGGACACCGTCATGGCCATGAGGGGGTGCGCGTCCCTGATAATCTCTTCAAGCTCTTGAAGCGTTTCACTCTGCGTCATGTTTTGGGGATACTCCGACGCACAAAGATCCTCCAACGGTATTTAGCCCGATCATGTACAATTTGCGACCGTCTTCCGCTTTGTCGTTATTATTTAGATATCACGGATGAACGGCGGTATACAACCGCTGATCAAATTTTACCCCAGCCGGGCAGAATCGTAGCCTGTCTTGATGAAGCATTGCCGGGGCTGAGACCAGGCAGAACCTTGTAGACCTGGGCGTGACAATGCTTGATGAGAGCGGCAAATTCCAGGGACGTGATGCCGTCCATTTGCAGGGTTTGCTTTTTGGCTGCTTTACACTATGTTAGTTATACTCTTCCTCATCCGAAAAGGACCGGCCGCTGCCGGCGCTAACCGGATGATAGCGGGAAAAGGAGCAAAACACTTCAAGGACCGCTCTGCATTTTACAAACCATCTATAATGCGGTAGTGATTTGGGATGGGAATAACTGGTGGATGACAATATATGAAATTAGGCAGCTTAGATACTTTTCTAATTGAAGACTCCTTCTGGCAGGACAAGATGGGAAAGCCGGTGGCCAATCAGGAGTTCCTTTATGCTCTACTGCAATACGGGACACTCGAATGCTATCACATCTTCTGTCAGGATACAAACAGCAGAGCCCGCTTCCAGGCGCAAATTAAAAACCTGCTGCCAATTGAATCACAAAATCGCGTGAGGGCCTCTCTTCAGGCAAATTTTGTTGATCATCTGGAGAACCAGCTCGTGGATTTTATGCACCAGGGCGATTTCACCTACCACATGCCTTACCTTATCGAACTGCGCAACCGTCTCGGCTTGCCGCTGCCCATCAGCGGAGTGACTCACTCCCTTGATGGAGCATCGATGCAAACCCGGTTCATACAGATACTTCTTGCGAATCCTAAACACTACGACTGTATCGTTTGTTCCAGCAACTGCGCCATGGACATGCTCACGCGGGCATTCTCGATCATCGGGGAAGCCTTCGTTGAGTCTTTCGGGGGTAGTCTCCCCGCGCCGCCGGAGATGGTCCAAATCCCGCTTGGCATATCCGACCGGGCCTTCGAGGTAAAGAACCGCCGGCAGTGCCGCGATGAGCTTGGAATACCCGCGCATCACTGCATTATGCTCTCGCTGGCCCGGTTTTCGCCTCGCCAGAAAATGGACCTGTCACCCCTGCTCGAGATGATACAATGGCTCTGCAGGCGGGGTAGTCTTCCACCATTCACGCTGATTCTGGCCGGCGCCGGAAAACCTACCGATCTGGAACTCGCGCGCAGTATGGTAGACCGGCTCCAGCTTCAGGACTATGTACGCATCGAAAGCAATATCTCCTATGATAAAAAAATAACCTTATTTAGCGCAGCGGACATATTCATCTCTTTGTCGGATAATTACCAGGAGACTTTCGGCATCACAATTCTGGAGGCGATGGCTCAGGGTCTTCCCGTCATAGCTTCGGACTTCAACGGGTACAAGGAACTCGTAGACGAAGGGCGCACCGGTTTTCTCATTCCTGCCTACGGCAGCATGGATCAGAACCCATGGGACCTAACCATGGGTCTGATGGACCCCTCCTCTGCCCGCTTCTACCTGGCGCAGAAGATTGCAGTTGATATGACCGTACTGGCGCAGGCAATAGTCGAGCTTGCCTCCGATCCCGGCAAAAGACGTGACATGGGGATTAGAGCACGTGCTCGTGCAATGCGCTACCACTGGCAAGCCATTATTCCGCGCTATGAAGAGTTGTGGACTGAACTGAAGAAAAGGGCCGTTGCCGCCCATTTGAATTCTGGGGCCCCGGGGTCTCCGTCACTCCTTACACCGGGAGTTAAAAACATTTACTCCCAATATCCGACAGCATGGCTGGCAGGCGGAGTTGTAGCCGCCCTGACACCCTATGGGCGAGAGCGATACAGCGAGCGATTTCAGCCGATTCTCTACGAAGACATGAATGTCCTCATGGATCATGCATGCATTGAGTACCTTCTGGAGCAGATGAGCGCAAAGGAGGCGACCCTGGAAGAGCTTGTAGTGAAGACGACATCCTTTTTCGGCTACTCTCGGAAGACCGTAATGTTTCATATTGATTGGCTCATGAAGCACGGCTACATAGCTCCTGTGAGTCCAGGGGCGCTCAGACAATCGATTTGAATGAAAGTTAGAGGCAACCGGCCAGGATAACTTGACTCGTCATCCGGAGGTGGAGCACAACAGGTTGGAAGGTCCAGCCTCCCTCACCGGGACAAATTCTGTACCGCGTTCATGATCTCCGCTGCCCTGTGTTCATGTATGTGCTGCTTCAGGGTTCTTCTTAGAGCGTTTCTGGCAACCTCTTTTCGCTTGCCCCCATGGCCATATAGTACTCGATATTTTCGATAAGCTCTGCTTCATCCGCGAACGGTATTACTTCATCTTCAGAATAAAGTAACGGGAGAAGCCGCCTTCTCAATTTTGTACTTTCTAACTCGATCCGGAGGGACGGCAAGGTCGTTTTGGTCACTTTGGATAGGGCTTTACCCATATTTTTACCCATATAGAGCTCTGGCTACTAACCGGCGTTATTCCACTGGCACTTTCTCTGTTTCCAGCTTTTCGTACCTCACCAAATAATGGGTTTCGATGAACTCCTTAACCGCTCTACTGTTGGAGCCGTTGAGATTTGAAAAATCATTGGCCAAAATGATTTCACGCGCTTCCGCTGTCTCTCGGCTCGTGAGATTTCGATACTGGTCCTCCCACCGACCCTTGTCACCGGTGCCTTCAAAATGAAAACGGTACAAGATATATGATTCAGGCAGCATCAGAATCTCAAAGTATTCTTGGATGTTCCGACCGAAGGCTTTTTCAAAAAATGACTTTCGCGTCATCCCAATTCCGTGCTTCACGTTCAGAATACATTGGACCGCCCGTAGATACTTACGATTCCAGTACTTGCCGACAAAATTCCGGTCGAGCGAGCTTTTTCCGTAAAGCGGGATGTATTTCATGGGAAAGGAAAAAATACCGCAGGAAAGTGTTTGATTTAGATCAACATTTATTCTCAATCTCTCCCAGAGATGCTCTGGCTTGTCCGTATTGTAATTAAAGAGAATATAGTTGGATAGATCCTTAATGCCATAGGTGTCAGCTAGCTGAACCGCATGAATATAGGTTTTTTTCAAAGAGATATGGTCGAAAGCGATCCTCATCGGCTTAATAGGAAGTTGGCTGAGCAGCTTCATTTTCTCTTCGTCGATATACCGGCAGTCGATACCCTGATTAAAGTCAACATATCTTCTTTTCGGAGCCCTATTGCGATATTTCTCGACATACTCGTTGATGGCATCGAATACATCTAGGAGATTTGATTTGGTGAAGGTAGCGGGGTTATCCAGCTTGGCGTCATGGAGCAGTTGGTTGTAACTGCTGCGTGCACTCTGATGCTGGATACGCCGCTTGGCAAAATCTTCCAGAAAGGAGGAAATTTTGTGCAGGTACCTAATTTCGTTAAACGGATCGTGCTCCTTCGCAAGCCGCTGGGTCCAGAGAGAGAAATAATTGGGCTCGATAAAGGTGGCCTCCTTGGTAAATCCCAGTGCCAGGATCTCCTCCACAATGTCTTTAAACCGAGGAGAGGCCAGGACATTGTTGTCCATTAAAATGAGATCTTTCCGGTCACCATATTTTACCTTGGCTTCTTCCAGTTGGTGGTGAATCGAAATGTGCTGCTTATACGTTGGTTCAAGCTTGGGAACCGCGCAGAATCGACAGGCTCGTGTGCAGCCCCGCGTCATGTAGGTAAGGAAGCCCGTATCCAATGGATATCGATACTCCGTGGTGTCAATGATGCTGTAGTCAGGGGTCAGCTCGTCAATAATTAAGTTATTCTCATCGAGAATGCCGGGGCGATCCAAGAGGCCAACAATGATATTTTTACCAATAGTAAGACCGGTTTCCTGGGCCATTATTTTTGGAATCAGGGAAGCGGCAATGCCCCCCACATATACATCGTCTAGAGACCTGGCCACCCGTTTGCCCAGTTCAATGGCTTCTTTGCTTTGCTTCCAGTAGAAGGTAAACAGGGTAGTGATATAGACACGATCCCATCGCCGTTCCGGCTTATCCGTATAGGCGTAATACCTCAGGATATTGTCGGTCGTGTGATAATGTGAAAAAGGCACCTTCTCCAATATACCGTTTAAATACCCTTTTCTGCGGTACTTAAGGTAGTCTCTTACCAGCCCCTCTAGCTCACTTTGGTCCAGGATCTCAAACCCTAACGTCTGGATCTTGGTGATGCAACGACGGAATTTTTCTTCGAGCAAGTAGTCCTTCACGCTGCCTTTAAAGAAGGCCACCGAATCACCGAGTAGCTTATGATAGGCGGCCAGCTTCATTAAGCCAAGCGGCGGATATTTGTTGCGGTAATTCGGTTCCACCAGCAGGATGGACCGACCACCCGACAAGGTTTGATCGGCTGCAGGAAGATATTCTGGGAGGGAAACAGTGGTCTTCATCGCCTACTTATTCTTTCCCTTGATATGCAAGGCCTCGATAATGCCCTCCTGCAGTTCGTAGGCCTGGCCTTCCGGCAGCATGCGGTCGATGACTTCAAAGATCCGTTCCACCACTTGGCGGACTTCTTTGGGGTAGCTGGAGGGGATTCGATTCGATTTGAAATTCTTCGAGGCAGTCACTGTCTCGCGAAGGTCCTTCACCTCCTTGAGAATGTGCTCTTTTTCTTTCAGCACCCTCTGTTTGTCGGTGTCGGTGTCGCTACAGGTGATTTGCTCACGCGTTGCCGTTTTACCTGTCACCCGTTTGAGTGTAGATTCGATTTTGTCTATTTTCTTGATGATTCGTTCTCTCCCCAACGAAGTGATGCCTTTGGACATCTCTACCTTGATGGCTTCCACATCCTTCTTGGTCACATCAATGGATTTTCGTTCGGACCGCTCCCCGGAATATTGATGGGGCAGACGCGCCAGTTTGTCTCGGGTGGTCTTCTCCACTTCCTGTTTGAAGGCGAAGTAGGTCTCATTCTGTTCGAAACTATCGCGTCGGGAGTTGGGGATGAGGTCGTGGTGAAAAACGTAAATCTCGCCGACATACCAGCGATTAAAGTTTTGATACGTACGGTTTGCTCCGAAGAACTCGTCCAGCGTCCGGCTGTCGCCAATGAGCAAATTGCTCTTGCGCACTCGAATACCGGCCACGCTCTGGTCTTTGATCACGCCGGACAGACACGTCTTGCCATACCAGCCGAGAAAGAAGAGGTTACCTTGATGCTCTCCTTGAAAGAACTCGATGTCTTCTAAGAAATCCTTCTCTATGTTACCGGCAGCCACCTTACGGGCGTACGGTTTGAAGACCTGTTCCTGGTTCAGAAAGAGCTGGTATTCCTCTGGCTTCTTCCCCAGTTCGAGTAGTTTCTGATTGATCTTCCGCAGCTCAGTAAACTTCTGATGGTTAAAGGGTGCGGGAGCGACTTGCGCCAGATAGTCCTTGATACCGTCCAGTTCCAACAGGTTGTCGTGACCTTTATCCACGCCCGTCAGTACCACCTCGAAGTAATGCGCTGCCACATCTTCCTTCTCGGAAGTCTCCGTGGTGACCCGGCTGACTACCGCAACCACATCAAGGTCCGGCTCGACTTGGGGTTGGAGTAATCGTCTTAATTCGACGCAATCCCACGCAACCACTGTCTTGGTCGTCTCACCCTGGTAGCTGGTGACGAACCGGACTTCTTCGCAGTATCCCAAGCCACCTAGTCGCCCAATCCCGCGGAAACCCCGTTGCTCTTTGAAGTTCTTGGCAGACTTGCCAATGTCACCGAGCTGCGCATGGACACGCTTGGCCGGGATGCCGGTACCATTGTCGCGGATTCGGATTTGCCGGCGATTGGCATTGATCGTGATGTCCATCCGAGCTTGCTCTTTAGGGAGAGTGCCGTCGCGGACCGCTCGGTCTATCGAATCGCTGGCGTTCTGAATGTACTCGCGATAGACAATTCGATTGTCCGAGTACATCCCGGTAGTCAGCGACTCCAGCACATTTTTCCCAACAACGATGGTCACTACTTATTACTCCCGATTCTGGTGGTAGGTGGGGTAGGGAAAACGAATTTTCAGCAGCGCCCTGAAGATTGGGTGTTCGATAATGAGGTCGCCTTTGCCGAGCCTGGTCATCATGTTGGCGAACACCTTCGGCACAAACCGGTAATCGGGCTTGGAAATCTCAATGGCGTTGGTGCGCCCGTAGGCATGGGTTGAGCAATTGCCTTTGGCACGGTCATGGATGGCGCTCTTAAACTGTTCGGCAGAGAAGAGCACCACGCCCATAGAGCGCCCTCGCTCCGTAATTTCCAGAATGTGGTTGAGGATCGGGGAATTTTTGGGGGCCGAGGAGGAGGCATACTTATTGAGCTCATCCACAAAGATGATGATGTGTTTAGGGATTTCTTCCTCCTCCCGGTCTGTTTCGCCCAGCTTGAGATCATACGCAGCCCGCACAATATCGCCGAACACGAAGCATTGGAGTTGCTCCTCCAGTTTGGCGATGTCGACCACATACACCTGACCCTTTTGAATATCCATGATCTGTTGTCGCAGGTTCGCTTGCCGCTTGTTGGCAGCGCCTTTGCTTTCTTGAAACACATGGTTGGTGATGGATTTGCGAATGAGCCGGGAAAATTTTCGCCATGATTGAACCGGGATATCTTTGTCTTTGCTGTGCCCTTTTTGGGTATATTCGGCAACCTGCTCCTGGAAAGTATCCCAGCTGAGTCCCTGGAAATCTTTGTTCTCGGCAATGAAAGAGAGAATGGAATCCATGGTTTGCGTAGGGTCATCAATATTGCTGAACAGCAAATCGAGCTGTTCGTTGTTTTCTTCATAGGTGTAGATGTAGTTGTGGGCGATATCGCGGCCATGTTGCGCTTCCAAAACCGGCGCGGACAGATAGGTGTTACTGAAGCATTTTTCCTCGTTACGGTGATAAGGATAGAAATATCGGACATTGGTGAATGGCTGACACTCAAGATCGCATTTGGTGTAGTATTGCTTTTCGCTCTCTTTGAGGGAGGGATTGTCTTCGTCCAGCCGCAGTAGATCGGCACCCTTTACATTGAGGACAATGATCCCAATATCATCTTTGCGCTGCTGCAGGGAGAGGAGCAGGAACATCGCATAGGAGGTCTTGGTCGCCAGGCCCGAAATGCCCGAGATGTTCAGGTGAGCCCCTTCTGGCCCGATGAGAAAGTCGCTGTTGAAGTTGATAGGTACGGACAGTTCATTTGACATTTCGATAAAACCAGCTGGAATGGGATTTTCGATATCTTTGAGCCCGAGCGCTTCGATGATCTCTGGTTCATCGCAGAAGGAAACCGCCTGACCGTCCAGGATGGGCATGTAGATCTGATCGTTGCTGTCTTGGCCATGGTTCGACAGTACCTTGCATTTGGCAAAGGTGAGGCCAAGCCGCAGGGTTTCCGGCTCTGACGATACATCGCCGAAATCGGATGAGACGTAACTGGCGATATGGCCGGGGCTGTCCGTAACATGGGTCATTTCCTCGATCACCCCATACGTAGTCGAGTTGTTGTAGTGAGCAACCTTCACGATATCGAAGGGTCGCACAATGACATCGGACTTAATCCAAAAGAAGAACTCATCCACTGTCGCTGGATATTTCTCGCAGGCAGAAACTTTCCCGATGACCTTCATAACCTTCCTCGATCAAAAGATATTCATGAAAAAGCTGTCACTGACAAAGGTGGTTTTCAGCAGCATTTCCGTTAGATAGATGGGGTAGATGTGATTGGCCCATCGTTTGTCGTTCCCGTAGCAGGTCACATTGCGTTCCAAGAGCACAGCGCGGGAGATCTCATCAATCATGTCGCTCTCAAATCCATCGGCCTTTTCTTGCCGGGTGGTAGCGATCTTTTCGATCTTGATGACCCCGTCCAAAGGATTCTTCGAGTACTGTCTGGGCCTGATCCGTAAATACCAGGCTCCGATCTTGAGTCGCTTCTTTCCTATACATTCTGGTTCATACACGTACACCGAAGTTCGTTCGGCGAAGTTCAGATTGATCAGATGATGGCCGATTTGCTTTTTCCTGGTCTTGAGAATCCCCTGTAAGTGGGGATTGAATGATTTCGAAACGCCGATAACATTTTGGAAAATGTGTTCATCTTGTTCTTTGATGCCGCTAAATTGCAACGAACCATCGATCACCAACATTTGATCGGTTTGCAACAGGCTGGAATGGACCATGTTTGCAATGAGTTTGATCTCCATGGTGAGCATTTCCAGTTGGATTTTGGCAATAGCCAGATTTTCAAAAGGCTTGTCCGGATTCTCTTTGTATTGATAAATCACAAGGTTATCAATACCCAGGCCGTTCTTCCGGATCTGTCTGATTTCCCGACCTATCCGCTCGGCTTCGCCCCCCATCCGGTCGGGTACGGCCAAAACATTGCGTTTTAACAGTTGATTTTTTTTGAGCTTCTTATCTTTTCTATAGCAGGTAGCTGCACCGATTTGCCCGGCAATGATGGGCAGGAATTTGTTGTCGCTGGATGCGAAGTCCGCAATCTTGTAAGTTCGGCGAGAGCCATCCAGAAAGTACGCAAACAGCGAAGAGGCCGCCTGGCCATAATCGATCAGCACGTTTTTGCCGGATTTGTTGTTCTCGAAGATCTTGTCGCCGCTGAACTCTTCCTCGCGGTCCTGGAACTCCGGCGGCAGCAGGTCATCCAGCGGATAGCGCTCGGAGTAGAAACACTTACCTCCGCTGTGCTGTTCGATCACTTCCAGAATCTTGCCCATGTAGCTTACTCTTTGAGCTGGGGTTTCCGTTCTCTGTCGAATGGTTGATTCTACCCTTTGCCCCATTCATGCTCACATCCCTCATCACAATTCGCCCCATTAAATCAGACTGGCTTGCAATCTGCAAAATACAACCTCAGTTAAGTTATGGAAAGAAGAAGTTGACCAGCCCGCAGATTTGCGTACCACACGTTGTGAGTGACTTATTCTGGGGGTTTTGGAATTGGAGCGCCCGCGTAACGAACGAATGAAGCCTGGAGCCGCACAAAGATGGAAACTGGAAGGTCCGAAACAGCCCAGGCTGTGAAGAATAACTCCACGCTGCGCGAGGTGGCCCGGTCTTCACTATGCACGCGCGCTGAACTCGATGCGCCTCATGGTGAAG
>CAVUGX010000031.1:0-267567 GCA_963741035.1 uncultured delta proteobacterium | reverse complement strand
CCCGCTTTCCATTACCACAATTTCGTTCGCATCGGCCAAAGGCGCAATCCTGTGGGACACGATGATGCAGGTTCGCCCCGCGAGGTAGGAAGCGATGGAACGGATTATCGCGTGCTCGGTTTCCATGTCCACGGCGGAAAGACCATCGTCGATCATGATTATCGGTCTGTCCAGAAGGAGCGCCCGTGCTATCGCAATTCTCTGCCGCTGACCGCCGGAAAGTCTTATTCCTTTTTCCCCTATTCTCGTATCATACCCCTGTGGCATGGCTGCGATTTCGTCATGAATGGAGGCGGCCCTGGCGACTTTTTCGATCTCCAGCGCAGAAGCATCCGGCCTGCCGAAGGCGATGTTGAAGGCTATGGTATCCGAAAACAGGACCACATCCTGAGGCACATATGCTATTGCACTTCTCACCGAATTTATCGAAATTGAATTCGCGTCGAAGCCATCGAAAAAGATGGTCCCATCCTCGACCGGAAAAAGCCGCACCAGCAGATTGCACAAGGTAGTTTTCCCTGCCCCCGTTCGGCCCACAATTCCGAGAAACATTCCCCTGCGAACATGGAGGTCTATTCCCTTGAGACTCGGCTCGACTTGCCCCGGATACCTGAAAGACAGGTTCTTTATCCGGATTTCACTGCTCGGGGAATTCAATGTCCCGCGAAGCGCGCCCTCGTGTTCGGCTAAAGAAGGTTTCTCGTCAAGAAGCGCTTCGATGCGTGAAAGCGAAGTAATCCCCCGCTGAAACAGGTCCGCCACCCAGCCCATTGCCATCATAGGCCAGGTCATTATAAAGAGGTAGCTGATGAAGGCGACAAAATCACCCGCCGTTATAGTCCCGTGTATTGTCAGGCGTCCCCCGAAAATCAGCACCAGCAGCATGCTGGAATTCCCGATGAAACTCGACACCGGGAAAAGCGTCCCGTTGATAAACGCCACCCGTATATTGTTTCTTACGAAAGTTTCACCCATTTGCGCAAAGCGCCGGCTTTGAGCCTCCTCCTGGTTATAAGCTTTTACCAGGCGAATCGATGATAGCGTTGAGCGGGCAAATTCCGTCAGAAGGGAAAACTGTTCCTGGACTTTTTTGAACCTTCCGTGCAGGCGGGATGACAGCAGCCTTGTCAAAAAAGCGAGTATGGGCATTGGCAGGAGGGCTATAAAGGTCAGCCGGAGGTCAATGTACAACATGAAACCAAACGCGGCCAGCCCCATGAAAATGGCGTCCACAAAGGCCACGATCCCCATCCCGCTTGCAAGCTGCACGGAAGAGAGGTCGTTGGTCGCAAGGGCCATCACCTCACCCGTCGTGGTTTTCTGGAAGAAAACCTTATCGAGGCCAAGCAGATGAGAGAACATCCTGTTTCTAAGGTCGATTTCCAGAATACGTGAAAATCCCAGGATAAGCTGGCGCCAGATGTACCGAAAGCCTGCAACGGCAACCGCGATCAGTACGATGTACAACCCGTACTCCAGCAGTCCGCGCTGCGTGGCAACCCCCTTTTGGAGCGAATCCACCGCGTGCTTCACAATTCGGGGAACGAAAAGCTGAAGGAGATCAACTATTACCAGAGCCGAAAACCCGACCAGAAGCCTCAGAAAGTGACGCCTGAAGTAGGGCTTGAGCACTCTGGCCGATTGCCACGAACCCCCTTCATTGGAACCCTTCGAGACCGTGCTCAGACTTCTTTTTACTAAACCGCCTCTCACTGAATATTTTTACCGTTTTCTAATTAAAAGTGACGCTGCTCCAAAACGGAGTCCGTAATAAGCGATCATAAGTCCGTCGGAAAAATAGCAGATGAAACTGCCCTTTGAGACTGCCTTATGCCCAGGCGCCTTATATTAATATACGGCCTAAATAACAATAGCGACGACCTGAGGCAGGTGAAAAACTCCTTCCCCCCGATAATTGTTGAAGAACGGGGAAGAATGCCCAAGGCCGTTATATGTCCACTGCGGCCCCGGTTACAGAGCGGCATTCAGCATTTACTTCGTTCTATTATATCATAAAAGAGGTTAGACAGGCCCGGAACATGGAAGAATATCTGTTCAACTCCCGGGCGGCGGATTCGCCAAAAAGAGAAAGCCAGGTGGGAGGGACCTGGCTTCCAAAGAGAGAAACATGAGATGGTATAGCTGAACGGTCCTAACGATAGTAATATTCGAGCAAAAAGAGAATGCGGTAAATCATGTATTTTGCAACTTCCGGAACAGTATCCTGTAACTGTCCTCAGTAGGCGCGGCAGTCAGCATCCAGGTCCTCCATGGGTTCAGGTCCCGCTCCACAACCCAGGTCGCAGATTCGGTTTCCCGGATCGCCAACCCTTGCGCTCCTTCAATTACACAACCTTCGGCCTGCCTGCAATGCGCCGGAGTGCTCTCCATTTCAATAGTTGCGGTTCTCTATGCCGAAACCCTGGACATTGCATTCTTTTTGCTGAATAATTCCCCCCGCAAAATAAATTCTCCGTAAACGTCTTCAGCCACATGTGCGCACGCGCTCGCCCGATAGAGACGGATGTTTACGTTTGCCCGTTTCAGCCATCTGTCCGGCACTCCGTACGCTTAAAAGAGGTTCTCCATGGGCAAGGCTCAGAGTTTGCAATCCACGTCATCAAAAGATTCTCTGGGTCGCTATTACTTTCAAGAGCTGGCTTTCCCCGCAGCCCTGCTGGTGTTTGTATTCGTATTCGGCACATTGGGGTTTTTCGTTTTGGGCGAAGGCAGGTGGAGCCTCTTTGATTGCGCCTATATGACCAGCATCACGATTACCACGGTCGGTTATGGCGAGATATTACCGGACTTCGGCACAAGCGGCCGCTCATTCGCCATGATTCTGATGTGGGCCGGGATGGGGGTAGCTCTCTATGCCGTATCGACAATCACCGGGTTTGTAGTCGAACGGAAATTTTCTCATATATTGAGGGAGCGTAAAATGGAAAAGCGCATCGCCGCGCTCAAAGACCATTTCATTGTCTGCGGGGGTGGCCACACTGCCGTCAACGTTTTACGAGAACTGATCACGACCAGACAATCCTGCGTCTGTATCGAAATGAAACCCGAACGCATGGAATGGATCACCAATCAGTTCGTGGACCACCATTTCATCCAGGGCGACGCGACTGAGGAAGATGTCCTCAAGCGCGCCGGAATCGAACGGGCAGCGGGTATTCTTGCAGTGCTGGGAGAAGACAGTCACAACCTGCTGATCACGGTCCAGGCTCGCTTCATCAACCCTGAGATCAAGATCGTGGCGAGATGCCATGAAAATAACCTGACAGACAAGTTCTACAGGGCCGGAGCCAATTATGTGGTCAATCCCTCCTTCATCGGGGGCATGCGTATGGCCAGTGAAATGATCCGGCCAAACGTTGTCTCATTTCTCGACCGGATGCTCAGAGGAACCGGCGCGAATCGCGTCGAGGAAGTTACAATCGGCGAAGGGTCGCCGTGGGTCGGACATACTCTGCGTGAAATCGACATTCCGCGCACGACCGGTCTGACTCCGGTTTCCTTGAAGCGCCCCGAAGACCCTGAGTTCACATATAATCTATCCCAGGATGAAGTGCTAACCCCGCAATCGGTATTAGTCGTCATTGGAAATCCCGAACAACTTTCCAGGCTCAGGAAATTCTGCGCAGAGGGAAGCGGCGACTGCACTGTCCCATAAATGACATTCACCGGTAGCGCCGCCTTCCACGGCGGCGTAAAGGCACTCTCGGAGATGATGCTTCCCGCTGGGAAACTCCACGCACGGAAAGTTAGCACTCGACTCAATTAATTGCTAATAAGAATCTTGTTGCCTCCTGCCTCGATGCTTATCTTCTCCTCAACTTCCTGCTCCCAACGGAATAACGCCAGTCTGCGCGAATTGCAAGGGGAGCAGGTTTAACATAATCCGGCATTTTGGGGAGGGGTTCAAATGGCTAAAGCAGTAGGTATCGATCTTGGTACTACCAACTCTGTGGTGGCAATCTGGGAAGAGGGCAAAGCCACAGTTATTCCAAATTCCGAAGGGTCGCGACTGACTCCCTCTGTGGTAGCTTACACGGAGGACGGCCAGAGGCTGGTCGGCCAGGTTGCCAGGCGCCAGGCTATACTCAATTCGACAGCCACCATATATTCAGCAAAGAGGTTCATAGGCCGTAAGTGGGGCGAAGTCGACGAAGAGTCCAGAATGGTCTCTTACAAAGTCGTGAAGGGGCCAAATGACGCGGTCCGCTTCGAAATACGCGGCAAGCTCGTCTCGCCCGAAGAAGTCTCCGCCCAGATACTGCGGAAACTGGTGGACGATGCTTCCAAGTATCTTGGAGAAAAAGTGAAGGAGGCGGTCATAACCTGCCCTGCCTATTTCAACGACGCCCAGCGTCAGGCGACGAAAAATGCCGGTGAGATTGCCGGCCTGAAGGTACTGCGGGTCATTAACGAACCGACCGCCGCAGCACTGTCGTACGGGCTCGAAAAGAAGAAGAACGAGACCATCATGGTTTTCGACCTCGGAGGGGGCACATTCGATGTTTCCATACTCGATGTCGGAGATGGAGTGGCTGAAGTGCGCTCCACATCAGGCGATACGCATCTTGGCGGCGACGATTTCGACAAGCGGATCGTTGACTACGTCGCGGGCGAATTTCAGAAAGACCACGGGATAGACCTGCGAAACGACCGCCAGGCCCTTCAGCGGCTCTTTGAGGCGGCGGAAAAGGCAAAGATCGAGCTCTCGAGCACCTCTGAGACTCAAATCAATCTTCCCTTCGTTACCGCTGATGCGACCGGGCCGAAGCACCTGGTTTTGAAGCTTACCCGCGCAAAATTCGAGGATTTGACCCACGACCTTGTGCAGCGCTGCATGGGACCGGTGCAGCAGGCGCTTTCCGACGCGCGCCTCAGCGCAAAGGACCTCGATGAGGTGATCCTTGTGGGCGGAGCCACCCGCATGCCTGCCGTACAGGAACAGGTCAAGAAGCTTACGGGCGGCAAAGAACCGAACATGAGCGTCAATCCCGACGAAGTGGTGGCCGTGGGCGCCGCGATACAGGCAGCGGTGCTCAAGGGCGAAGTCGAAGACGTCGTCCTTCTCGATGTCATCCCCCTTTCACTCGGAGTCGAAACGCTGGGTGGGGTGATGACCAGGCTGATCGACAGAAACACTACGATACCTGCCAGGAGAGAAGAAATCTTCTCGACCGCCGACGATAACCAGACTGCTGTTGACATCGTGGTGCTCCAGGGAGAGCGGGAGATGGCCAGGGACAACAGGGTGCTTGGAAAATTCCGTCTCGAAGGTATTAGCCCGGGGCCCCGTGGAGTGCCGCAGATCAAGGTTACGTTCGACATTGACGCAAACGGAATCCTCAGCGTCACAGCGCGCGATCAGCAAACAGGAAAAGAGCAGGCCATCACGATTTCCGAGTCCACCAATTTAGCGAAGGACGAAGTTGAAAGAATGGTAGCTGATGCACAGTCTCACTCGGCTGAAGACAAGCGCCGGCGCGAGACGATCGAGGCGCGCAACACAGCGGACACTCTGGCCTACCAGCTCGAGCGCTCCCTGCGCGAACTGGGCGATAAGGTCCCGGCAAATGAAAAAGCCCGGTCCGAAGCCATGATCGAGGAGACCAGAAAGGCCGTTCAGGATGAGAGCACGACAAAAGAGCGCTTTCAGCAGCTTGCAAGCGATCTCCAGCAGGCCTCTCAAATGATCGCGAGCGCTGCCTATCAGCAGGCCGGGGCAGGCGCAGAGCGTGGAGCCGGCCCTGAGGAAAGACGGGAAGATGATCGCCGGAGAGGACCCGGACCGTATCGAGGTGGCGGAGATGATGTTATCGACGCCGAGTTTACCGAACATTGACCGGTACCGTGGAATGCAACGGCCGATAATCAATCGCAATGCGACCGGGTAGATCGAATAGAGCCGTCAGGTGGGAAGGCAGGGAAAGCAGGCGCATACGGGGGCACCTAGTCCACTGCCTTCTCCTGCGTGGTGGTTTTGAACGAATAAAAGGGATTTCTCACTATTGCTGACGATAACGGCGTATCGCATTATTAAACAAATATGAAAGTACCTTATGGCTGTTAAATACCGGGACTATTACGAGATACTCGGAATTAAAAGGGATGCCCCCCAGGAAGACGTGCAGCGGGCATACCGGAAGCTTGCGCGCAAATACCATCCGGACGTCAATAAAGCGTCCAACGCGGAAGAGAAATTCAAGGAAATCAATGAGGCCCATGAGGTCCTTAAAGACCCCGAAAAAAGGAAACTGTACGACCAGTTGGGACAGAACTGGAAATCGGGTCAGGATTTCAGGCCTCCTCCGGGATGGGAGACCCAGTTTAATTACGGGAAGGGCGGAGGCGCGGGCCAGACGGAGTTCGAGTGGGGCGGGCCAGGCGGGTTCAGTGATTTCTTCGAATCAATGTTTGGCGGCAGGGGTTTCAGGCAGGCCCGTGGCGGTACTTCGCAGGGAGGCTTCGGACGCGGGACGGTCTGGCGTCAGGCGGGGGCCGACCAGGAAACCACAATTCGAATTTCCCTTGAAGAGGCATTTCGCGGTGGGATCAAACCTATCATCCTCCAGAGCCAGGTGATGAATCCACTGGGACAGCTTGAGGTTAATGAAAGACGCTATGAGGTAAAAATCCCGCCCGGTATTTTGCCCGGCCAAAGGATTCGCCTCACAGGCCAGGGTCAAGAGGGAACAGGCGGCGGCCCGAGCGGCGATCTGTATTTGAAGGTGGAAATTGAACCGCACCCGGTTTTTAAGCTCGATGGACGCAACCTCTACATGGATGTGCCGGTTGCGCCCTGGGAAGCTGTACTTGGCTCTGAGGTGCGGGTTTCGACAATCTCCGGCAACGTAGACCTGAAAATTCCTCCCGGCACCCAGAGCGGTCAGAAACTGCGGTTACGAGAAAAAGGAATGCCGAATCCTAAAGGCGCGCCCGGCGATCTATACGCTACTGTGGTTGTAAAAGTCCCGCCCCATCCCTCCGACAAGGAGCGGGAATTGTTTGAAGAATTGAAAAAGAGCTCTGATTTTAACCCGAGAGCCTAACCGAGGTGGAGCTAAGCCGGCATGTCTGAAAGACGCTTTTTCATGCTTCAGGTGAAAACGGATAGTGAGTTTTACTCCAATTACACTCTTACAGAGGTGGCATATCGGACTGGACTGCACCCTGAGCTGATCGACAGATTCATTCGCCTCGGTCTGATCGAGTTTACCGGGAACACCGATGATGGTGAGCCCTTCTTCGATGCGGAAGTAATCCCTCTCATCAGGCGAATTCTAAGACTGAGAAATGATCTCGGAGTCAATTACGCAGGCATTGGAGTGATACTGGAGCTTATGTCCAGGCTCGACACCCTGGAAGCACGGATTAGAGATCTGGAAAGCGCATCTCCAGACTGAGTCAGGTTTTGTGGACCCTGTACGAAAGGGAAACCAAAAATCTGGCTGACACAAATAATGATCCCACGAGGATTTTCTTTGCATGGATATCAACAAATTTACGACGAAGTCTCAGGAGGCCCTACAGGCCGCCGAAACCAAGGCAATACGTTTCGGCCATATAGAAGTTGACGGTGAGCATCTTCTTTTGGCAATGCTCGAACAGTCCGACGGGCTGACATCGAGGCTTTTCCAGAAAATGGACGTACCCGTAGACAGAATGCGGGAGCGGCTGGAAGATGAGTTGAACAGGAAGCCGCGGGTCAGCGGTCCGGGGGTCGAACGGGGCAAAATATACATAACCAATCGATTGAACAGGCTTCTTACCGACGCGGAGGAGCAGGCCAGGAGACTAAAAGACGAGTATGTCTCGGCCGAACATATTCTGCTCGCCTTTTTGCAGGAAGGAACGAGCAGCCCTGCCGGCCAGGTGCTTCAGCAATTCGGCGTCACGAGGGATTCCCTTCTACAGACCCTCACTTCCATTCGCGGAAGCCAGCGCGTAACCAGCGCTACACCTGAATCGGCTTATGAGGCCCTTCAGAAATACGGGCGCGATCTCGTGGAGGAGGCTC
Organism: uncultured delta proteobacterium; assembly: GCA_963741035.1. GTDB lineage: Bacteria > Desulfobacterota > Syntrophobacteria > Syntrophobacterales > Syntrophobacteraceae > SbD1. Next base: position 259,535 of record CAVUGX010000031.1, on the reverse strand, counting down.
GGAACCAAAAACTCGACCCGGTTATCGGCCGGGATTCTGAAATACGGCGGGTCATCCGAATTCTCAGCCGCAAGACGAAAAACAATCCCGTCCTCATCGGCGAGCCGGGAGTCGGCAAAACGGCCATAGTGGAAGGTCTGGCTCACCGGATCGTAAGGGGAGACGTTCCGGAGGGTTTGAAGGACAAGACCATTTTTTCACTGGATATGGGGTCCCTGGTCGCAGGGGCGAAATTCCGAGGCGAATTCGAAGAGCGGCTCAAAGCGGTCCTGAATGAGATAAAAGAGGCCCAGGGCCGGATTCTGCTCTTCATCGACGAGTTGCACACCATAGTTGGCGCGGGGCGGGCCGAAGGTTCGATGGACGCAGGCAACATGCTCAAGCCCATGCTTGCCAGGGGTGAACTGCATTGCATAGGCGCGACCACGCTCGACGAATACCGCAAGCATATCGAAAAAGACGCAGCCCTGGAGCGGCGTTTTCAACCGGTGGTCGTCGACCAACCTACGGTCGAGGACACAATCTCGATCCTTCGCGGCCTGAAGGAACGCTTCGAGGTCCACCACGGCGTGAAAATTCAGGACAGCGCTCTCGTGGCGGCCGCTGTGCTGTCAAACCGCTACATAACCGACCGTTTTCTGCCTGATAAGGCAATCGACCTGATCGATGAAGCCTGCGCTATGATCAGAACGGAAATCGATTCGATGCCTTCTGAACTGGACGAGGTTGAAAGGCGGGCCCGGCAGCTCGAGATCGAGGAGGTCGCCCTGGCCAAAGAGCACGACAAGGCCAGCCGGGAAAGGCTTCAGGCGCTGAGAAAGGAGCTGGCCGAGCTTCGTGCCAGGGCCGATTCCATGAAAGCCCAATGGGAGGCCGAAAAAGAGTCGATCAAAAAAGTTCAGGCAATTAGAGGTGAGATCGAGAAGGTCCGGCACGAAATCGAAACCTCGGAACGCGAATTCAATCTCCAGAGAACGGCCGAGCTGAAGTACGGGGTGCTCCCGGGTCTCGAGAAGAAGCTGGCCGAAGAGGAGGAACGACTTTCAAACAGGCAGGAGGGCTCCCAACTGCTGCGCGAGATGGTTACCGAAGAGGAAATTGCCGATATCGTATCGCGCTGGACAGGGATCCCGGTAACCAGGCTGGTTGAAGGAGAACGGGAAAAACTGCTCAGGCTCGATGAAGTACTGCACAAGCGCGTTATCGGTCAGGATGAGGCGGTGCAACTCGTGGCCGATGCGGTCATACGCGCTCGTTCGGGAATAAAGGACCCGAGGCGGCCGATTGGCTCTTTTATCTTTCTTGGTCCGACCGGCGTCGGAAAAACAGAGCTTGCAAAAACCCTTGCGGAAGCATTGTTCGACAGCGAGGAAAACCTGATCCGGATCGATATGAGCGAATACCAGGAGCCCCACACCGTTTCACGCCTGATCGGTGCGCCTCCCGGATACGTCGGATATGAAGAAGGCGGCCAGCTTACCGAAGCCGTCCGCAGGAAGCCCTATTCCGTTATTCTATTTGACGAAATAGAAAAAGCCCACAGGGACGTTTTCAACACCCTGCTCCAGATCCTGGACGATGGCCGTCTCACTGACGCTCAGGGCCGAACGGTTGACTTCAAGAACACGGTTATAATCATGACCAGCAATATCGGTTCGGAGTTCCTGCTCCAGGGCGTTACCCAAGACGGTGAAATCCGTGAAGGCGCAAGAGCCAGCGTAATGGACGCACTCAGACGTCACTTCATGCCCGAGTTCCTCAACCGGGTCGATGACATAATCATGTTTAAACCGCTCACGATGGAGGAAATAAAGAAGATAATCGACCTGCTTGCCGAAGACCTGAACAAGCGGCTAAAGGCTAGGCGCCTCACTTTTCGCCTGACCCATAATGCCCGTGAGTTCATTGCCAGGGCCGGTTACGATCCGGTCTACGGAGCAAGGCCACTCAAAAGGTTCATGCAGCGAGAAGTCGAGACCAGGATTGGACGGGCTATAATTGCGGGTTCAATCACCGACGGGTCCACTATAACCGTTGACGTTCAGGACGGCGAACTGGTGGTAACCCATGCCGCCGAGGAGGGGGTTGAGGTTGCAGGCTAGCGCACCTTCAACTAAATATCAAAGTTCTTTTTTGAAGCAGCCCACCGAAACTTTTCGTAGCAATTATTTATCTCTCATTGGGACTTCTCCGCGCTCTCCGCGTCGCGTGAAAGCCTGTCTTTTCGTAAGTGCCCCGATACGGGAGATCCCCTCCGGATCACTCTCCAGCCGAAGTAGTCCTGATCAGGTTCGAAACCTGAGAATAAAGCTGTTCGGATTTCCGCTTATGCTGGAGCGCCTTGGTCCGCGCGCTCGGGTCCATCAATAATTTTTTGTATTCGTTATCATGGCGCTCGGCCCTTTTGTGAAGGCTGACCAAGCGCCGGATATTGTGTACGGTCATAAAACTCCTCCTCTTGGATTCTGCTCATAAGGTAAGCATATAGCGATGGAAATAGAATCGGGTCGATGCAGTAGATTCCCTGCGGATTCTCTGTATTTGCAACTCTGGATACGCTGTATTAGAATCCTGCGCTCGGGCGTATTTCGAGGCATGCGCAGGCTTGTATTTTAACCGGCGCTGTTGTATCTCTCTAACCCGGCTTAAATAATATATATTTTTGGCCGCACCTCTTTATCATTGTAGAAACAATCATTATTTTCGCTGTGTTTCGATTGCCGGAGCATGGATTCAATGATTGTCGGAGCGCGATGTCACCCTCATCCATCCCGCAGATACGTCCTAAGCGCGCCTCGAAGGCAGTCCTTCGCAAGATCATGCTCTATTCTCATGATACTTACGGATTGGGGCACATTCGCCGTTGTCTTGCCATAGCCAGGAGCCTGCGCCACATCCCGGCCAATATACTTATAATAACCGGGTCTATTGTTACCGGGCGATTCAAGGTCCCGGACAGAATCGATTTTGTCCGCATCCCGGGGATGATAAAAAAGACAAATGAAGAGTATTTCCCTGTTTCCATGAAGCTCGAATCGAGCGAAGTACTTGAAATCAGAAAAAAAATCATACTTGCCGCAGCCACCGGGTTCCGGCCGGAATTTTTTATTGTCGATAAGGCGCCTCTCGGAATGAAGCGGGAGGTCCTCGATACCCTTCTATGGCTCAGGGACCATCTTCCTTCCTGCAATACCGTCCTGGGTCTTCGCGACATAATGGATGATTCCGGCAGCACCATCGAAGACTGGACCGAAAAAAACATTTACGGCGCCATGAGGGATCTCTACGATGAAATCTGGGTCTACGGGTGCAGGGAATTTTACGACCCGGTCAAGGAATACCGTATACCTGAAGATGTAGCCCTCAAGACCCATTTCACCGGCTATATACACAGAAAAGTTCCCTCCGCGGATAAGATTTCCGAGGTTCGGAATTCACTTGGAATCGAGAAGGATGAAAAAGTCGTACTGGTGACTACCGGCGGCGGCGGAGACGGGTATCACGCCGTCGACTCGTTTATTTCCGCTTTTAGTCCACGTTTGGGCGGAGTTCCCGCAGAAATAAGGGGAATCGTTGTTGCAGGCCCTTTCATGGCCTCCCGGGATTACCAGGTTATTTCGCGAAAATGTTCCACTCTCGGATTTATGTGCCAGAGGTTCAACCGCAACATGGAGCGCCTAATCGGCGTGGCGGACGCCGTTGTAAGCATGGGTGGCTACAACACGGTCTGTGAAATAATGAGCCAGAGAAAACCTCTGCTCATGCTGCCTCGGACGATCCCGCGCGAGGAACAGCTTATAAGGGCGCGCGTTCTCAGCCAGAGAGGATATTGCGATTATCTCGACCAGAGGACCCTGACTGCGCCGCTATTGCGTGAACGCGTTCTCAAACTGCTCGAAAACCGGGAACAATATTCCGATAAGCTCTCCTCGTTCCCCCTCACCGGACTTGACCACATTCTCAGGCGAATTCAAGCCAGGGACGAAACTTCTCAATGGGAAACGCTGGCTGCCGCCTCGGAATGATCCTCAAAGGGTACCCGCGTATCTCGGAAAGTTTCATAAGCTCTGAGATCCTGCTTTTGGAATCCCTCGGAATTCCGATGGAGATCTATTCGCTGAGACAGCCGAGGGAAACGATTGTCCACGAGCACGTGCGAAAAATCAGGGCCGGGGTAACATACATTCCCGAATACATACTGCCGGGCCTGAGAACAATTCTAACCAGCAACAGGCGGCTGTTCCAAAGCCTCGGACCGAGGTATCTTCGATGCTTTGCGGCGGCGGCGGCCCGTGCTCTGTCGAGGCGCAAGTCCGCCACAATCAGACATTTTCTCCAGGCCGGCCACCTTGTCCAGACGAGGCTTTCCGCCCCCGGGGTGAAACATCTTCACGCCCATTTTTGCCACACCCCGGCTTCGGTCGCCTTTTTCGCCTCCGAGCTGACCGGTATACCTTTCAGCTTCACGGCCCACGCCAAAGACATATATACGTCCGAGCCCGACCAGCTCATTCGCAAAATTGAAAAAGCAAGTTTTGTGGTCACCTGCGCGCGCTACAACGCGGATTTTCTGACGAACCTGACCGGTTCCGGCGCGCACGGGCGACGCGCCACCCCCATCCACACCATATATCACGGGATAGACCCGGATTATTTCGCCTTTCGTTTGCCCGCAGAACCGCAGCCTCCCTACCGGCTCATCTCCGTAGGGCGGCTTGTGCCCAAAAAGGGTTATGACGATCTGCTCAAAGCTCTCGCGATCTTACAGCACACGGGCTTTCCTTTTCATCTCACACATATCGGCGACGGGGAAAGCGCCCCGGAGATCAAACGCGAAGCCGCCGAACTGGGCCTTGCCGGCAGGGTCTCCTTTCTGGGGACACTTTCCCACGACATGGTGAGGACTTATTATCGCAAGTCCCATCTTTTCGTCCTGGCCTGCAAGATTGCAAAAAATGGAGACAGGGACGGCATTCCCAACGTCCTCGCCGAGGCCATGGCCTGCGGTCTGCCCGTTCTGGCTACAAATGTATCTGCCGTTCCCGAACTGATAACCGACGGCGAAACGGGCCTCCTTGTCCCGCCGCAAGACCCTCCTGCAATGGCGCAAGCCATATCGAGGGCGCTGCTGGAGCCGGAAGCCGCCGCCAGGCGCGCGCAAAGAGCGAGGCAGCGCGTAGAAACCGAATTCGACAGCAAAAGATGCGTCCTGAAGCTCTATGAACTTTTCAACCAGGCGCTCGGTGGCGATGTCTCGCCCAGGAAGATATGATGCGCAACAAGCGGGGTGCAACCGGAAAAAGCTTGATTGGCGCATTCTTTCAAACCTATGATCAGCGAACGCTAAACCGGGTACGGGGCCATCAACTGTCAAAGACATCCACTGTTCTCCTGGTAATGCCTTCTCTGTACTACTAACGTGCCGTTTCTCGAAATTCTGCAAAGATCCTTATCTGAGTGGTTGCGTAATCTGCGTAATCTGCGTAATCTGCGGATAGATAGTTTTTCTGACTGGTTGCGGCCGTAAGGCTGCGCTGTGTTCTCTAAAGATCGACCTTGGCCCCTCGAAACAGGCCACCGGGTTTTTGGAATTATCGAACGTCTCTGTGGTGAGTGCTTGCGTGACGCTGGCTATCCCTGGAGAATTCCAATGAGACGATTCACCAAATCGATCTTTGTACTGACTGTAGCGGCCTCGCTGCTCCTGTGCTCCGTCATCTCGGCGGCATTCGCGGGGACGTTGCCTGCGGAAAAGCCCCTGCCCTGTCATAATGAAACGCAAGTCCATCCGGCTGTAACTGCCCAGCCGGCCGGCGCGCCGGATATCATGCAATACTTCAACGATCCCGCCGGGGACCCCGAACTGACGCCGGAGATGCTCGTTACGCTTCTGCGGCAACGGATCAAGTATGTATTCATTATTTTTAACGAGAACCACTCGTTCGACAACGAGTACGGCACGTTTCCCGGTGTCAACGGCATCTATTCGGACGGCATGAAACCCCGCTGCGCCGCCGGCACACCGGGCTTCACCCAGACTTATACCGACGTAAACGGCGTGAAAGTCACGGTCCAGCCGTTCAGGATCGGACCCGAGCAGAATTCGAGCGTCGTCGACAGCGTCGACCATTCGCACCACGGTCTTGCGAAAAAGGTCCACGTAGTGGACGGCGTGCCGCAACTGGACGGGTTCGCCAGTGACGAGTACACACGCTTCGCGTCGCAGGGCAGCGACGCCGACGCCGACGAGGGAAAGCAGTTCGCGCGCCTGGTCATGTCACACATAGACTGCGACACCATACCATTCTTCTGGCAGTGGGCAAGCCGCTTTACCATATTCGACAACATCTTCGCAACCGAAGACACGCCCTCCACCCCGAATGCGATTGCGATGATCGCGGGGCAGTCCGGTGAAACACAATGGGTCAAGCACGGCCCGGACGGGCAGACCTTCACTGTGGGCAGACACACCGGCACGACGCAGGGGCCGCCGCTTGTAAACGACCCCGAGCCATTCTACGGCTCGCAATTCGACACAACTACGGCCGACAGGCAACCCGCCGGCCCCAGGGAGCCCTACGCCGACGCCAACATTGCATCGAACCTGACCTTCGCCACCCTCCCGCTGACCTTTCAGGGGGAAAATGTTGCGGAGGTCATGAAGAAGAACTTGAATCCGGAGTTCGACCTGCCCGACATCCAGCACGATATCCGCCGCATCCAGGGTCTTGGGTCCCGGCCCGTCAACTGGGGCTGGTACCAGGAGGGCTACGACCTCGAGTCGACCGACACGAACGGGGTGGCCTCGCATGAATTCTACGTCACCCATCACAACGGGGCACAGTATTTCGGATATCTTGCAAACACGCCGCCGCTTCGCCCGAACTTTCACGGGCTCACCGATTTCTTCACCGACGTTGCCGAAAACGCTCTGCCCGAAGGCGGCGTGTTCTACATCCGAGGCGGCTACGGTAACCAAATGGGGCTGTTGCCCCCGATTACCAACCCGCGCACGCCGCGGGATGAAATCAGGGCGATTGACGCGGCAAAAGCGGGCGACGACGATCACCCGGTTTACTCCGACAGGCAGATCAGCGAGGCCATGGCGGCCCGCGCTATAAACGCGATCGCGTCGAACCCGAAGATCTGGGAACAGTGTGCCATCATCATCACCTATGATGAGTCGGACGGCTTTTACGACCACGTCCCGCCGCGCATCCTCTCCTATGGCCCCGACCGCCTGCCTCTTTCCAGGGGAATCCGCGTGCCGCTGATCCTCATCTCCCCCTATGCGCGCACGCACGCCGTCTCGCACGTCGAGGGCGATCATAACGCGGTGATCGAAACGATCGAGACGATCTTCGGGCTGCCCCCTCTCGCCAGCCTCCCGGACGAGGAGCAGGCGCTCGCGAAGGGCAACACTCCCGAGTTCAACCTGTTCGCCCCCGCCGGGTTCGAGCAGAAGTATCTCGGACCGCGCGACATAAACTCGCCGATATCCGAGAGCCTGCTCTCCGGCTTCGATCCGAAGCGACTGACGAACGTCTCCCCTCCCCTGCCTGCCTCCTTTGCGATGATTCCGGACAGCGTCGTGAAATCGCTGCCGCATTACGGCGGCCATGGCTGCCGTGCTATAGGAATCATTCCGGAGGACGTCCGCCAGGGAATCGCCGCAAACCCTCCCGCCGGTTTCAACCCGCTGCCGAGCACCTGGCCGGAGGCCAATTCTTCGAAGGCCGATTGAGAATCACGGTGACCGATGTGCGCCGGGCCGTTGATATGCACGGTACCCCCGAAAGTATAGAATATCATGAATACGAGTCGCTGGAGGACTTCGAGGTGGCGCCGAACCAACTGCCAACCGGAACCTTTACTCTGACCTGGATATGATTCCGAGCGCGAATCGCCCGGTCTCACCGCCAGCCCGGACAAAATCCGAAAAAACTATTTACACTGTTCTGGACGAATGTTAGACGAACTTACCGCAGGTTTCGCGCCAGGACGGATTTTCTCTTATCGGTTCCGCCGTGCTGTTTTTCCAATGGTTAGCCGGCCTGATTATCATTGATCGGACGCGGTTTTGTCCGGGGTTCCAAAACGTGGCTCCGGGCCGGGGTTGACTTTTTCGGGAATGGGAGGAGACGGCTTAAGCCGTAAATCGCCTTTGGGTACCGATTTTCTTCAATATGCCATCAGCGGCCTTACGATCGGCGCCATTTACGCAATGGTGGCCATAGGCTACAACGCCATCTACAGCGTAACCGAGATCATAAATTTCGCCCAGGGCGAGTTCGTTATGCTGGGGGGCCTTTTTGCGGTGTTTTTCGCCGAAACTCTTCACCTCCCCCTGTATGCCGCTTTTCTGTGCGCCGTCGTCCTTACGGGCTGTGTCGGTTTCGCGATGGACAGGTTTATAATCGAGCGCGCACGGGACAAAAGCGTCCTTTCTCTCATAGTCATCACCCTCGCCCTTTCCATCATGCTCAAGGGCAGCGCCATGCTCTGGTGGGGAAAGGACCCGTACAGCCTCCCCGCATTCAGCCCCGGCGGACCCATCAGGATAGCCGGCGCGGCCATACAGCTCCAGGCGCTTTGGATAATCGGGATTTGCGCCCTGATAATCATCGGGCTTACCCTTTTTTTCCGAAAGTCGATTTACGGACAAGCCATGCTGGCCTGCGCCAATAATGCCGGCGCGGCCAGGCTCGCCGGCATTCCCGCCAGCCACATGGTGCTGCTCGCATTCGTGCTGAGTGCAATGATCGGGGCTGCGGCCGGCGTTCTGATCACACCCGTTTCTATGATGGAATACGACAGGGGGGCGCTGCTCGGCCTCAAGGGTTTCGGGGCCGCTGTTTTAGGCGGACTGGGACAGTTTTTTGGAGCGCTGGCGGCCGGGCTCCTTCTCGGGCTTGCCGAGTCTTTCTGCGCGGGGTATCTTTCTTCGGGCTATAAGGACGCCGTAGCTCTTTTGTTGCTCCTGCTTGCCCTTTTCCTCAAGCCTGAAGGCCTTTTCGGCAGCCGCGAAGCTGCCAGGCTCAAAAAATACTAGGAAATCCGAATGGGTAGAAAAAACTGGCTGATCCTGCTGGGGACCGCGGCATTCATTTGCTTTTTTCCCATGCTGGTCATGAAAATTAAAGCCATTTCCCATTACGTCGATGTCATGATCTTCGCGGGCATTTTCACCCTGGTGAGCATCGGACTGAGTCTGCTGATGGGCTATGCCGGTCAGATTTCTTTGGCCCAGGCCGCATTTTTCGGGATCGGCGCATATACATCCGGTATCCTGACCACCAGATTCGGCTTGAATCCCTGGACCGCCATGGCTGCCGGGATGGTCCTGTGCGGCCTTGTGGCGTGGATCGTCGGTGTGCCCGCCCTGCGCCTCAAGGGACATTATCTGGCGATGGCCACCCTGGGGTTCGGAGTAATAGTCAATATCTTTTTAGGCGAGCAGGTAAACTGGACCGGAGGGCCGTCCGGGTTGACCGACATTCCAGCCATGCGGATTGCAGGATTTAAAGTAACCAGCGAAATCGCATGGTATTACCTCGTATGGGGCATCGTCTTTTGCGTGCTGATTTTCTGCCTGCAACTGCTGCATTCGAGGGTGGGCCGCGCTCTTCGGGCCATCCACGAGGAGGAAAAAGCTGCCGAATCAATGGGGGTCCCCACCGCTCGCTACAAAGTTCAGGTCTTTATCGTTGGAGCCGTGCTTGCCGCCATTGGCGGAAGCCTCTACGCCCACTACGTTTCCTGCATAAACCCGAGCTCTTTTAACCTTATGTGGTCCATCCGGTTCATGCTGATGGTCATGGTGGGCGGCATGCACAGCCTCTGGGGAGCGCTTGCAGGGACTGTCCTCATGACTTTCGTGGGCAATGAGTGGCTCCAGATGTTCGCCGAATTCGAAATTCTCGTCTATGGCTCGATACTTCTGGCGGTCGCCCTTTTTCTGCCGGGTGGGATAGTTTCCCTTGCCCCGATACTGGCCGCGCGGCGAAGGAAAAAAGCTTCCACCATTGAGGACGCCGCATCATGACCGCGGCGGCTCCCTCGATCCGATGCCCCCATCCTCCGCATAGAAGGCCTGGAGATGCGATTCGGAGGAGTAGCGGCGCTTCAGGGAATAAATTATGAAGTGCCGGGTGGAATCATCCAGGCGCTCATCGGCCCGAATGGAGCGGGAAAAACTACTCTGTTCAACTGCATAAGCGGGATTCTCGAGCCTTCGAACGGCATTATCCGCCTGGAAGGACGCCGCATCGACGGCCTTGCCCCTCACAAGATTGCCGGGTACGGGGTTTCAAGGACTTTTCAGCACGTGGCCCTCTTCAAAATGATGACCGTCCTGGAAAATGTTATGCTCGCAAGGCACCCCAGGACCAGGTGCGGCTTTCTTGCCGCCGGGTTCAGGCTTCCCGGAATGCGTTCCGAGGAAGCACGCATCAGGGAAAAAGCCCTTGAATACCTCAATTTGGTCCGTCTTACAGAGCTTGCCGGACTTGATGCGGGAACACTGCCGCTCGGAAAGCAAAAAATCCTTGAAATCGCGCGGGCGTTGGCCACCGAGCCCCGGCTTATCCTTCTCGACGAGCCGGCCGGAGGCCTCAATATGAGAGAAACCGAAGAACTGGGCGATTTAATTCAGCAGATAAAAAATCTCGGCGTGACCGTACTGCTTGTCGAACACGATATGAATCTCATAATGGATGTATCCGACCGAATCATGGTGCTCAATTACGGCGAAGTGCTGGCATCCGGGACCCCGGCTGAAATCAAGGAAAACAGCGCCGTAATAGAAGCTTACCTTGGCGTTGAAGACGGCATATCGGTTTCCCGGAAACGGCCCGAAACAGAACCCGGGTACTAGGACATTCCTCGATGCTCACGGTCAAGAGCGTGCATACATATTACGGAAACATTCATGCCCTCAAGGGCGTCTCGCTGCACGTGCGCAGAGGGGAGATCGTCACGCTTGTGGGCTCGAACGGGGCCGGGAAAAGCACTCTTGTAAACACTATCTGCGGCATGACGAGGCCGTCGAGGGGACACATAGAGCTAAACGGGCAACCGATCACGGGCCTGGCCCCCGAGAACATTGTGCGCAAAGGAATTGCGCTGGCGCCGGAAGGACGCCAGGTCTTTTCCGCCATGACGGTCGCAGCCAACCTGCTCATGGGAGGATTTATTCATCGCAGGAACCCCGAACAGTTGCGTGAGGACATGGATCGCCTCTATAATCGGTTTCCGATTTTGAAAACCCGCCACCGGCAATTGGCGGGGACTCTGAGCGGAGGCGAGCAGCAGATGCTGGCCATTAGCCGGGCACTCATGTCCAGACCCCAGCTTCTGGTCCTTGATGAGCCATCGATGGGCTTGGCCCCGCTGGTTACAAGGGATATATTTTCCATCATTTTGGAACTCAAAGAGGAGGGGCGCACCATTTTGCTGATCGAGCAAAATGCCCGCGCGGCCTTGAAGATCGCAGACCGGGGCTACGTGATGGAAACCGGCAAGGTGGTGCTTGAAGGAGAAGGCCTCCAGTTGCTCGAACACAAGGAAGTGAAGCGGGCCTATCTCGGCCGGGGCGCCAAACAAATCTGGGAAGCGTGAACAGGGGATCAGGGCAGCTTTCAAAGCACTCAAACACTTAACGAACTCCGAGGATACTCCTATGCCGATCTGGGAACCTGAAAAAGAGAGCATGTCCCGGGACGAACTGCGCCAGACGCAACTCGAGCGGCTTCAGGCTACCCTTAACCGTGTTTATAAGAACGTCTCCTTCTACCGGCGCAGGTTCAAGGAGATTAATTTCAGGCCCGAAGACGATTTTACGGAGATAAGCGATATAGAACGACTGCCTTTCACGGACGGGCACGACATCAGCGAAAGCTACCCCTACGAAATGTTTGCCGTTCCCCTGCGCGAGGTGGTCAGGGTCCATGCGTCTTCGGGGTCTTCCACCAACCCGCGCGTCGTAGGGTACACGAGGCAGGACCTGCGGACCTGGAGCAATCTTGTGGCGCGCATCCTCAGCGCAGGCGGGGTCGTCCAGGATGACGTCATACAGATCACCTTCGGCTACGGCCTGCTCACAGGCGGGCTTGGCATCCATTACGGCGCGGAACGCATCGGGGCCTCGGTTCTGCCTACCTCCATAGGACACACGGAGAGGCAGCTAAAAATCATGCAGGACTTCAGAACCACCGTGCTCGTCTGCACTCCCAGCTACGCTATTACAATCGCCGACCATATGGACTCAATCGGGTTGAGCGCCAAGAATCTTTCGCTAAAGTACTGCATCTGCGCCGGTGAACCATGGACGGATGAGATGCGCCGGGAGATCGAGGACCGCCTTCTGGTCAAGGCCACCGACAATTACGGAATATCGGAAGTCCTCGGCCCGGGGATAGCCGGAGAGTGTCTCGAACAGTGCGGAATGCACCTGCAGGAGGACCATTTCCTCCCGGAAGTGATCGACCCGAAATCCGGGAAGGTCCTGGGTCCGGGAATGAAAGGCGAACTGGTGCTGACCACCCTGACCAAAGAAGCCTTCCCTTCGATACGCTTCCGTACCGGCGATATCTGCAGCATCACGGACGAACCCTGCGCTTGCGGGCGCACAACCCGCCGGATGAGCAGGATATTTGAGCGATGCGACGACGTAGTGGTCATCAAGGGCATAAACATTATACCCGATCGAATCGGGGATATTCTGCAGCAGATAAGGGGAGAGCGTCCGGTGTTCCAGTTGGTGGCCGTCCGTCAGGGGCATCAGGACCAGCTCGAAATCTGGGTCGAGGTGACTGAGCAGCTTTTCTATGATAAGATGCGCGAACAGAAGGCTGTTCTAGATTATATGAGCAAAAAGATAGCCAATTTTATTGGAATAACGCCCAAAATAAAGCTGGTGGAAAGAGGCTCCCTCGTGCGTGAGGGCGGCGTTGTTAAACCTTTTGTAGATCGCAGGGTTTAAGTGACAATGGAGGTGACTGGATGCACGAACTTCTAAATCCCCAAACCGGCAGGCCGCAGTTTCTTCTGGGCAACGAAGCCATCGTGCGCGGCGCGCTTGAGAGTGGGGTTTGCTTTGTGGCTGCCTATCCCGGGACGCCATCTTCGGAGATTATCGATCGATTCTCTCAATTAGGAGATGAGGCCGGGATTTACGTCGAATATTCCGTAAACGAGAAGGTTTCCATGGAGGTCGCCTGCGCCGCGGCGATTTGCGGTGTCAGGAGCCTTTGCGCGATGAAGCATGTCGGGCTCAACGTAGCCGCCGACGCTTTCATGACCCTTGCCTACGTGGGTGTGAAAGCCGGCATGGTGATCGTGGTCGCCGATGACCCTTCTCTTCATTCCAGCCAGAATGAACAGGATAGCAGGTATTATGCGAAGATTTCCGGAATCCCGATGCTCGAACCATCGACGCCGGAGGAAGCTCACCGGATGACGATGGAAGCCTTCAGGATCTCTGAAAAATTCGGGACGCCCTGTATGCTGCGCACCACCACGCGCGTAAATCATTGCCGCGGGCCTGTAAGCGTTGGTCCGATTCCACCAGTAAAGGGCTTCCAGGGCGAATTCAAGAAAGACCCGTTCAATCTCGTTGTTATTCCCGCAGTGGGCCGGAAATTACGACTGGCCTTGCTGGAGAGGGTAGGAAAGCTCGTAGGGGAATCGGAAGCAAGCCCTTTTAATTTTATCTCGGGAAAGGGCGACCTGGGCATCATTACCAGCGGCATATCTTATCTACATGTGCGGGACGCTTTAATCAGCATGGGCATGGAGGATAAAGTCAGGATTCTGAAGCTGGGCTTTACCAATCCTCAGCCCAAAGCTCTGATAAACGAATTTCTGAGCGGGGTAAACAAGGCCCTGGTGGTGGAGGAAATAGAACCTTTCCTCGAGGAGGCGGTAAAAATCTCAGCCCAGGAATCAAAGCTGGCCGTCGAAATTGCAGGCAAAGGCAAGGGACTGGTTCCTCAGGCGTTCGAGCTTGACCCTGTAAAGGTAAGAAGCGCGATTGGCGCTTTCATGGGAATCGGCTACGAGCAGCCGAAAGTCTACGAGGCGCCCGAACTGCCGGCGAGGCCTCCCAATCTTTGTCCGGGCTGTCCTCACCGGGCAACCTATTACTCGGTCAAGAAGGTGTTCGGGGAGGAAGCAGTCTACCCCGCCGACATTGGATGCTACACCCTGGGGGTTCTGCCGCCGCTCAATATGGCTGATTTCGTGATCTGCATGGGCTCAGGGGTTTCCGCGGCCGGAGGATTCAGCAAGGTCCTGGACCGGCCGGTCGTAGCTTTCATCGGCGATTCCACATTTTTCCACGCCGGAATCCCCGGCCTCGTAAACGCGGTCTCAAACGGCCACAGATTTTTGCTCGTGATCCTCGATAATGGGACAACCGCGATGACGGGCCATCAGCCCCACCCGGGGGTAGAGCTGACCCCGAAGGGCAGGATCGAGCCGAAAGTGAGCATCGAGAAGCTCGTCCGGGGATGCGGCGTGAACCTGGTCGCCACGATTAATCCTCTTCAGGTCAAGAAGAGTCAGGCAGTATTAGAGGATTTCAAGAATAAAATAAACGAGGCCGGAGTTGCGGTAATTATCTCTAAGAGCCCCTGCCCTCTTTTTGAAACCCGGATGCTGAAAAAGAAAAAAAAGATAGTTTTCCGAACAGACGAATCCAAATCCTGCGCAGACTGCAAGAAATGCCTCACGGAACTTGGCTGTCCGGCATTTTACGTTGAATCTTCGGACGGGGTCGAACACGTTCTGATAAACGATTCGCTTTGCAGCGGGTGCAGCGTCTGTTCGCAAATATGCGATTCCATAAGTCCACGAAAGATTTCCTGAAAGAGAGAGCATACCGATGGGAAAGGAAGTTAGAGCTTTGCGCATATTTTTTACCGGAGTCGGTGGTCAGGGGACCCTTCTTGCAACGCGCCTCGTCGGTCAGGCAGCGCTGGAGGAGAATCTCCCCGTTTTGATGACCGAAATTCACGGTATGGCACAAAGAGGCGGGGTCGTTGAGTCCTCGGTTGTAATGGGAGGCGCGGCGAGCCCGACTATCGCCGATGGCGAAGCCGATATCGTGATCGCATTCGAGCCTCTTGAGGCAGCCAGGGCCCTGCCTAAATGCAATCCGAAAACGGTCGTCATAACGAGCACCACGCCTGTTCCGCCCTTCACGGTTACGGTTGGCCGGAGCGCCTATCCCGAACTCGACGCACTCTACAAAATGGTCGAAACTCATGTTGCATCCCTGATCCGGGTGGATGCGAATGAACTGGCAAGGTCCGTAAGCGCCGAGCGAAGCTCGAACGTAATAATGATAGGGGTACTAGCCGGGACGGGGATTCTGCCGGTATCGAAGACGAGCTTCGAGCAGGCGCTTCGTCAAATCCTGCCTGAAAGGCTCCTTGAACCGAATCTGCGTGCCTTTGATGCCGGGTACGGGTTCGGCGCGCAAATCGGCTCATAGCGGCAGGTGTCCAAATTCGGTAAACCCGGATCTCCGGAGAGGTGGGGAATGGCTGAAATAAAGAGCACTCTTGAACTGGCCATGGAGAGAACGCGCCACCTCACCATGAGCGAGGAAGATAAACGAGAACATGCGGCCCGGGAATTTAAAGAGTCTGTAAACAGGCTGGTGCTGAGGTTCCTGGATGGGCAAATCGATCCGGACAGGTTTAGAACTGAATTCGGCAGGGTCCAGACCGGCCCTTTCGGTAAAGCGGAGGCTGCCGCTGAGATTGGCAGGCGAATCGATCCGGCGGCCGACAACGGCCTTGTGCTCGATTTGATAAAACACGGCCTGGGTTGTGACATTTCGGGCATTGAGGCTCTTTTGGAGAAGTTTCGCGAGACGCTCCATTCCGAGGATCGCCGGACAGCCGAGCGCATCAGGGCCGATCTACTCAATAAAGGCATATCAGGGAGCGCTGTGATTCCCAACCTGGATACGGATAAGGACCGGGCAGCCGGGCGCGAGAAAATTTTTGAGGCTTACAGAGAAGAGCTTGACGCGACAATCGCGCAACTCCAAAACCCAATTTCGCCTGGTAGATAAAAGCCTCTCTTGTAAATAAAAAACTGTTTTATTCGACCAAGCGGGTAAAAACCATGCGGGCGCCCTTCCTGCGTAAAATCATTGGATGCTGCCTGGCCGCGTTCGGCCTGATTTCTTTTTTTGCCAACTTCGTATTGACCAGCCCAACCATTCCCTGGAAAGAGGCCGATGAAGGTTTACTTGTAGCTGAGTTCGAGTCCGTTTTTGGCAAAGACCCCTACGCGCTCACCGTGGTCAAGATCGACCCAGGACGTTATTCGTTTCAGCTCCTGTGCGCAACGGAATACGGAAAAGAGCCTCTTACCACAAAAGAATGGGCTTCAAGGCATCAAATGCTCGCGACCGTTAACGCCGGGATGTTTCAGGAGAATGGCTTGACGAGCGTGGGATTCATGAAGAACTTCAACCATGTAAACAACCCGAGGCTCAACAATTCCAATACAATTCTGGCGTTCAACCCCGTTGAAGAAACGCTCCCCGAAATACAGCTCATCGATCGCGAATGTCAGAATTTCAACGACTTGCGTCAAAAGTACAGATCATTCGTACAAAGTATCAGGATGATTTCGTGCGACCGGCAAAACGTGTGGAGCAGGCAGGATTCCAAGTGGAGCACCCTGGCCGTCGGAATGGATACCCAGGGGAATATCCTGTTTCTTTTCAGCAGGACTGCCCATTCGGTTCACGATTTCACGGACATCCTGCTCTCCCTTCCACTTTCGCTGAAGTGTGCGATGTACCTTGAAGGCGGGCCGCAAGCCTCACTTTATCTTTCGACCTCGAAGATAAGACTGGAGAGAAACGGGACATGGGGGGGCATGGAAGAAAACTCCCTCCAGTTTTCACTCCCAGTCCCCAACGTGATCGGTATATCCAAGAAACCGCGCGCAAAAACCTAAAGCCGCTTTTGCTTCTGTTGCCTTAAACGGAAAACCATGTCGCTGCATTCGTCGAGCATTCGGTTTATTTCCTTGGAATCCTTGGCTGTGAGCGTGCCCGCCGACTGCAGTTTACCGTACTTGTCTTTGGCCTGCTTAAGCTTTTCTTCAACGGGCCGTAATGCTTCGCTCGTGAGTTCTTTATGGGCGATTGCCTCCTCCAGCCATTTCTGCTGATTGGCGATTCTGGTGGGTATGTCCGCTTCTGGGGCTTGCTTGAGATATGGTTTTATCTCGGACATACAGGCCGCGACCAAAAAAAATGACATCATGAGAATTATTTTCCGCACCGCCGCTCCTTCCTGCGAGTAGCTCCAAATTACACTAATTTTACCGAAAAATCAGTAAAAGCCACACAAGCCATTGATGTCATTATCGGAACTAAAAATACCCTTCTTTGACGACGAGAGATCCGGATCGGAATCTGAGTGTTTCATCAGTGTGCCCGGATGGACGCCGGCTCAGAGTCTGTCTGTTTTCTCAAATTTTAACTGAACGTTCAAGTTTAACCATCAAGGTCCGATCTAATAGTTAGAGGGAGGAGAATTGCACGGCAGGCAGAAGTGAAAAAAAGGTATCCAGGCGGGAAAAAATCGTTCATATTCTGGACGACGGTCTGGGGGCACAGATGTCAGGCCGCGAAGAATGCAAACGGATACCGCTGGCACGAACATTGCTTTTTAAAGCAGCGAAATAAGTCATTTTACAAAATACATTCAGAACGAGGAATGGCTTATGATGTATCAATGCATAAGATGCTATCGAACATGGGGAAGCGGGAACCCGCACATCGATGGGTACTCGCACGGACTTTGCGCAGAATGTCTCAAGGAAGCTTTGACTCCCCTCTATCGCAAACGGCAGGCCCAAGAGGGCAACTTTGACTGTTTCGCCAAATCTTCGGGTTTTTGCGACCAGCATGGGTGCAAGTATCGGCAAATTTGCGTGGGAGCCTGATTCCTTCACGATTCTCATACCTCCTGTTGAAAATCCGCCTTGTACTCCCGTATAATGTCCGGGCCTGCTCCTGCCTGATGACGGCGTCACTTTTCGGCCATCTTTCGCAAGCTGATAATCATTCTTATTATATGCGAGATTCGTGAAGTTCGATTCGGGAGGGAACTATATGGAAAACGATCTATCTCAAGAGGGTCTCGGGTGTTGCGCATGTGAGGAAAAATCAATGGGAACGGCCGGCCTCACCTGCGCGGACAAGAAGAATATTTTGACTAGAAGAGAGCATGAGGTGTTGGACAGGATAAGGGAGGCCTCCCTTCGCGCCAGCGCCCTCAAAAAGGAAATCAGACTAACGGATGAGGACAGGCGGCAATCGGCTTTGCAGGAGCTGGAGCGTTTGAGGCTGCTCCGCGCAGAACTCGAAGAGGAACGAGTCGCCGCTTCCGATGAGCGCATGCGTATGCTGGGCCACTTGTAAGCAGGGATATGACTTTACAAAGCGGCGCGCAGGGGCCGAAAAGAATCCTCACCGGCGACCGCCCGACAGGCAGATTGCACCTGGGTCACTGGGTGGGAAGCATCAACGCCAGGGTCAAGCTCCAGTCTGAGTATGAAACGATCATCATTGTCGCCGACCTGCACATGCTCACTACAAAAAGGAGCAGGGCGGATATCGGGCAAATCCTGCCTAATGCCAGAGGCCTTGTGCTCGACTACCTGGCATCCGGGATCGATCCCGAAAAGAGCATTATATACCTCCAGTCGGCTGTGCCCGAAACCCATGAATTACATACATATCTGCAGAATCTCGTAACGGTGAACCGGCTCTTGCGCCTTCCAAGCATAAAGCAGATGGCGCAAGACGCCAACATAGCCGAAGAGTCGCTGCCGTTTGGCCTTCTCGGTTACCCGGTCCTCCAGGCCGCAGATATCCTGCTTGCCCGGGCTCACCTTGTCCCGGTGGGCAGGGACAATGCGGCCCACGTCGAAATCACCAGGGAGTTGGCCCGCCAGTTCAATTACTCTTACGGCCGCGTGTTTCCCGAGCCGGAACCGCTGCTTAGCGACATCCCCACTCTGGTTGGCACCGATAACCGTGGTAAAATGTCAAAATCCGTGGGAAATGCAATTTTTCTTAGTGATGACGAACAGACTGTAGCAGCCAAAGTCAGAGGAATGTTCACCGACCCGATGCGTATCCACGCCGATACTCCCGGCACAGTCGAGGGAAATCCGGTTTTTGCCTATCACACGATTTTCAATGAGGATCGCTCAGAGGTGGAAGACCTGGAGAATCGCTACCGCGCCGGGAAAGTCGGCGACAGCGAGGTGAAGGAAAAACTCGCCCGCGCATTGAACAACTTTCTGACTCCATTCCGCGAGCGGATGGCTTCGTACCAAGGCAAGCCCGGCCTGGTCGACGAAATTATATGGAACGGAACACTCAAAATGCGTCAAATCGCGGCCGAAACCATGCGCGAGGTCAGAGACAAGATGGGAATCGGCCGCGTTTGGAAATCACTGAGTCAGAGCGCCGGCAAGCAATGATACCGAACTCGGAGCCGGCTGCGGACAAAGCCGCATTTGAATTTTTTTCAAGGCATTAGACCAATATTTCCGAAGCCTCCCTCATGAGCCTGGATATTGCCAGTTTTTGGGGGCAAGCCTTCTCTGCAAGCGAATAATCGACTTGCGTGAGCTTCTCCCTGGCCTGGACCGACAAGCCGGCGTAAACTTCACGCGCCAGGTCGCGTTCGCCGTAGTCGCGGTAGTACATGAGGCATCGCATAACATCGCTGACCGGTACCGCTCCCGCCACAGCCTCATGGCAGATGCGGCCGCATCCGGCGCAGTAGCTTTCGCGAGTTTCGGCAGCAAATTTTTCCAACAGATCGAAGTCGCTCTGCGAAAGCCGCGTCTGGTCCCGTACCGCTGCCACATTGGACGAAATAATCGTAAGGCTCGGCATCTGCGAGCAGACGCTCGCAATGTTCGGATTTTCCAGTACTGCCTTGATCCTGGCCTGCTTATCGGTAAAGCCGCGCTGGAGAAATCGCCCTGCGAGCTGCAATTCGGTTTCGCTCTCCGTCGATACCTGCCCGCCTCCCTGCGTTTTCATGGCGACAAGCCCGATTCCCTTATCCGCGCATGCAGCAATGGCTTCCTTCATCTTAGGTGTTTGCATAATCCGGAAGTTGTAAGTAAACATCGCTACGTCGATCCAGTCTTCTTTGGTTGCTCTCAACAGGCAGTCTTCCATATTGGTGTGAGAGCTGAACCCGAAGAATTTAATTTTGCCGGCCTTTTTCATATCCGAAGCCCATTGTTTTATCGGCTTGGGCGCGCCAATTTCACTGAAATCGTTTATTCCGTGCACGTAGAATAAGTTCACGTGATCCGTGGCGAGCCTCTTGAGGCACTTGTCCAGCCCCTCTGTCATAGCGCCCGGGTCCTGGCCGTGCATCTTCGTCGTGAGGAAGATTTCCTTCCTGGCATCGGGATTTCTTGTGAAAAACCGGCCATAGCCCTCTTCACTCAAACCATTGCCGTAACCCTCGGCGGTGTCCCAGAAATTGACACCCCAGGCGAGGGCTTGCCTGAGAAGCAACTGATTGTTGATCGTGTCGAACATCCCTCCGAGCGCCAGGACCGACACTTCCACGCCGGTTTTGCCCAGCTTGCGCCTGGGAGTCGCACCTTTTCCTGCGCCGGTCTCTTCCGAAGCGGCCGAGCCCATTCGCGCATCCAGCCCGGTTGAAGCTATTCCCGCCAATCCTATGGTTTTTATAAAGTCGCGACGCGTCAAACCTTCGCGGTTCCCTTTTGCTTCCATTTTGTGGCCTCCACGATCAGAAATTAAATGTCATTACGGCTAATTTGGCTGACCCTCGCCCTGCGGTCCGGGCCGGCAACACTAAGCATCAATCATTTGGTGACGGTCTTGCCCTGCCCGAGTTCGTATATCGGTTTCACCTTGAGATCGCCTGCAAGGAAATCCTCGGGTTTTTTCACAATCAGATCGCCTCCGATTTCAATGAACCGAAGCTCGGCATCAACGGGGAATCCGCTCTTGGCTGCCTGTTCCAGAGCGGCGCCGACTGCCCCGTATTCACCCTCCGCCTTGCTTTTATGGAACACCTTGCGCCATTCCATCATCTGGTCGGATTTGAACTGGGAGCGATCCACGAAAATATAATCTACAACTTTTCCGGGGCAATCCTCTTCCAGATAGAGGGTGTACTCGACGGGACCGGACTGTTTATCGAGATTCTTGAGCCTGTCTCTTTCGCTATCCTCGATGAGCCAGTTAGTGGTGCAGGACCTGGACTTCCAGAAATCTTTGACTTTTCCGAAAACGAATTGCGGCTCTATCTCATCGGCAACGAAATTAGCGTTCAAAAAAGAATCCGGAGGCATGAAGTCACACAGGCCGTTTTGAGCGCGAAGTTTCAAAGCGCTTTCGCTTGCCGCCCAAACAGGGCTCAGAGGGGCGAAAATCGCACAAACAGCCCCAAGGACAACCAAAATTTTAAGCATCGGTCTTCCCCTTCGTCTTTTAGTTCCGGTTCTGCTGTGGCACTCCACAGGACCCTGATAATACGCTCATCCCGTAAAATCAATCAACCCTCCTCCGGTATCCGTCCGTCTCCGAAAGCAGGTCTCTTTTATTCCGCGTATGTTATCAATTGTTTGAGGGCAAGGCCACATCAATCAGCCAATCTCCCGGTTGTTTAAATCATTTCTTGGTGGTAGTTTTGAGTCTGGAACCTCTCAAAGACTATCCGGAGGAGCTTTCTGGACGACTTCACGCGCATGGACCCGGTAGGGAAATCCCCCTCAGAGATGGAACTGGAGTGGTTCAGGAACGTCTATCGGGGTGATTTGCCTCAGCTCACCACAAGGGCCGTCCTGATGGGGTGTTTGCTGGGCGCTGTCATGAGCCTGTCTAACCTATTCGTCGGCCTGAAAACCGGGTGGGGCCTCGGGATAGCAATAACAGCCTGCGTTCTCTCATTTAGCCTTGGCGCTGCTCTAAGGCGCGCGGGGCTCCTCGGCTCCAACCTCTCGATTCTCGAAAACAACTGCATGCAGTCCGCCGCAAGTTCTGCGGGATACTCTACCGGCAGCACAATGGTCAGCGCGGTGAGCGCCCTTCTGCTCATTCAGGGCCATCACCTGCCTTTCTGGACATTAATGGCGTGGACGGTCCTGCTCGCGGTACTTGGCGTTTTCCTGGCTATTCCGATGAAGAGGCAGATGATAAACATAGAGCAACTCCCTTTCCCGAGCGGGCTTGCGGCCGCCGAGACCCTGCGTTCGCTTTACGCCAAAGGGGAGGAGGCCTCAAAAAAGGCAAAAAGCCTCGGCATAGCGGGCGCTTTTGGTGCAATGGTGGGTTTTTTGAGAGAGAATACGCTCTCCTGGTGGCCAGGCTACCTCAAGCTGCCCGCGATGGTGGAATTCCCAGGCAGACTTGCTGCGCACAGCCTGGCATCCTGGACCATTTCCTTCGAGTTCAGCGCGGTCATGGTGGCGGCTGGAGCGATAATAGGAATGAAGGTCGCATCGAGCATGCTGGCGGCAGGCATCCTGAACTATTTTTTTATTGCTCCCTATATTTTTGAGAAAGGGATCATCCCTGGACCAGGGTACAAGAACATCGTCTCCTGGAGCCTGTGGGGCGGGACTGCCCTTATGCTGACCTCCGGTCTGCTTACTTTCTGTTTCCAGTGGAAGACTGTGTGGAGAGCGATTGCCGGTACCGGTCAAATTTTTCAGCGGAAGACCATAAAGAGCGCCCGCAATGGACCGCTGGACCCGGAATTGAGGGAAATGGATAAAATAGAGGTGCCCGGGAGCTGGTTCGTGGCCGGTCTGGCCGTTTCCGGCATCGGGATAGTGGCGGTCCAGGTGTTTGACTTTTCGATCAGTTGGTGGATGGGGGCACTCTCGGTCATAATGACCTTCTTTCTTTCCATCGTGGCGTGCCGCGCGACGGGAGAAACCGACATAACCCCGATTGGCGCAATGGGGAAAATCACTCAGTTGACCTATGGAATCATTGCTCCTTCCAATATCACGGCAAACCTGATGACGGCCGGGGTAACGGCAGGGGCTGCCGCTTCATCCGCCGACCTTCTGACAGACCTCAAGTCCGGCTATCTTCTCGGCGCAAATCCGAGGAAGCAGTTCATAGCGCAGTTTCTTGGCGTCTTTGCAGGAGCGGCCGTAATCGTACCTGCTTTCTACCTCCTGGTGCCTACGCCGGAGATTCTCGGCGGCGAGAAATTCCCCGCTCCAAGCGCTCAGGTTTGGAAAGGAGTGGCCGAACTCCTCGCCAACGGAATATCGAGCCTGCACGGTTCGGCAAGAATCGCCATTGTCATCGGGGCAGCCGTCGGAGCGCTGCTTTCGGTGCTGGATCGTGTGGCGCCGCCGCGAATCCGATCCCTCCTCCCTTCGGCAATGGGCTTGGGGCTTGCGTTTGTAATTCCCTTCTGGAATACCCTCTCGATCTTCCTGGGAGCTTTTATCGCATCGCTGGTGCGCAAAACCAGCGCCGGCGCCTATACAATACCGGTGGCTTCAGGGATGATAGCGGGAGAGAGCCTTATCGGCGTGCTGATCGCGCTGTTTTCGGCCATGGGGGCGGGGTAAGTTAAAGTGGTGTCCGTAAATAAAACCCCTGTATTGAGGGAATGATATTCATGAAATTGAGAAATTTTGAAAACAGTTGGAGATTACAAAAACTATTACCATATCACTAAGTGTGGAGTGTATAATGCCCATACTATTTAAGATAGGGGTTGTATTATTTACCTATGTGGCAATTACCGGCGTAATAAGGAGGATACACTTTCCTAAATATATACATAGGTTATTAATGTCTAATGATGATGAAAAGGACAAGATTGTTAAGCTGTATAAACAGATCCTTATGATTTATAGAATTTTATTTTTTGTCGGCCTTGTCTATATGATTGTAGCATATCTTGCTCACAGCTTCAAAGGCCCCTATGGTAATTATGTCACGTGGTCAATATTAATAGTGTACATCCTAATATTTGAAGATTATTTATTTAGGAAAAAAGTACTCACTAAATTGGGCCAAAAATGAAAAGGGGTCGAGCAGAAAGTCCCGGGATAAACAGGCATAAAGGTCGGGATGAAAGAGCCCTACATAGAAGGAGGAGTTACCCCATTATGGCACCGAGTCATGTGCGGGTAGCCGCGAGGATTCACGCTATGCAACGGGAGAAAAGTCAGATACCTCCGGTCAAACCGGAGGCCTGGAAAACCATGGACCGCTCAAAGCGGTTGTAAACCGATGGCCACCTAAAAGGTGGCGACCCTTAGAACATTTGCAGTTGGTCAAGGCGTTTATCTTCGACCTCTTGTTTTTTGATGTATTCCCGAATGACCTTCTCGTCCCTGCCGACTGTTGACACGAAATAACCTTTGGCCCAAAAGTTATGGCCTGTGAAGTCCCTCTTTCGCCCTTGGAAGACCCTGGCAATGTGGATAACGCTTTTCCCTTTGATGAAGCCAACAACCTGTGAGACCCCATACTTTGGTGGAATTGAGATCAGCATGTGAGCATGGTCAACCATCAGGTGGCCTTCCAGTATTTTGCTCTCTTTTTGTTGAGCAAGCGTTCTGAACACTTGCCCCAAATGCTTTCGGAGCTCGGCGTACAATACCTTTCGCCTGCATTTGGGAATCCAAACCACATGGTACTTGCAGTCCCATACCGTGTGGCTTAAACTTTGATATTCGTCCATACGAAAGCTTTCCTTCCTGTAAACTTTGAGCGGTTCACAGGGGGAAGGCTTTCGTATATTCCCGGAAATGTCAAACTCTGGGAGTCCGCCGGCAGAGCCGGAGGATTACCCTGTTATTTAGGCTGGCCATTGAGCTCCCAAATCACCCATCCGGCCGGAGCCTTAAGCCATACGTATGATAATGACGGCCAGCTCGCAAGCGCCTCCGGGACCCCCTACACTTTTAACTACGACCACCGGCTGGCCGGGATCGGGACCACCGCGCAGTTTTCCTATGACGGGAGAGGAAACCGGCTGAGCGCGACAAGAGCGGGCGTTACCACCAGCTATATTTATGATCCGTGGCGAAACCTGCTGGCTGACGCGGATTCAAACGGGGTCACCCACAAATATACTTACGGCAAAGGCCTCCTTGCCGTTGTGACATCCGCCGGCCGGTACTGCTATCATTTCAATGCCATCGGCAGCACAGTGGCGCTAACCGACGTGAACCAGAATGTCGTGAACAGTTATGCCTATGATCCTTTTGGAACGGTGCTGGACCAGCAGGAAACGGTCACTCAGCCTTTCAGGTATGTCGGCCAATACGGGGTTATGGCGGAGCCAAACGGTCTTTGCTACATGAGGGAAGGTACTATGATCCGATCGGGTTTGCGGGAGGGGATGTTAATCTTTTTGCTTATGTGCACAACAATCCGGTCAATAAGATTGATCCGTGGGGATTGCGCACCTGCACTGGAGATGCGAGAGTCCTGCAAGGCAACTCTAACCACATTGATTTGACTGGGGGTCTATCGTCGACAACCACCTCTATAACTATCAATACCACGTTGGCTGCTCTCATTCCGAGTCAATGGGCGGGTGGAAAGCCAACATTGCGGAATAACTACAGGATGTGTGAAGTTAGCTAATCGGCCAAGCCGGTCATCCAACTTCACTTCTCCCTATTCGCGCTTTGGCGCTCAACGGACGTCATGCTCTCGCGCGCCTGGACGGCTTGCCGCCGTCTCGAAGGTGACTCCCATAAGTCCTGCGTAAGTGCGGATTATCGAACGGCCTGCCGCATAAGTGGGTGGTCAAATTCCTACCGCTTTAATCCTGTCGATCAACTCGGAAGGGTCGAGCACTTCGGGCCTGTCGCCGTAATCGGTCTTGCTTCTCGTGGCCAGCACATCACAATCATTCTGCGTGCAGATCACATACTGAACGGCGTCCTCAAAATCTGCGATCTCCTCGTTTAGTGCCTGCCGGAAACCTTCCTCGTCTATATCAACAAGCTTGAACGTGTCCAGAATGTCGGCAATGAAGCCACGTGCCTTCACCTTACCCGCGTGCTTGTTGACTATGTAGAAAATGTCGGTAATGCTGGTATTGGAGAGGCAGCCCATAATCTCCTTTTGCTCGGCAAGCCGCCACAAAAGCGCCGCATGCTCCACAAATGGGCTTCTGTTCAAGGCGATATCAAGAACGACGTTCGTATCAAAGAGAATTTTCACGGGTTGCCTTCATAGGCGGCTCTGCGCTCGGCCTTCCAGTCGCCGAGTTCAGCCCCTTCAATAACGCCGATCCACCGGTCAACGGAGCTTTTTGTGTTTCTCACCTTCTCCAAGTCCACCGCACGGCGTTCTTCCGCATCATCGGCGTCGTCGAGAAAAACCACCAGGGCCTTAGACTTGCGTATCCCCACCGGCTTTCGCTTAAGTTCGACGATTCCATCATGGTAGAAGGCTTCCACTGTTTGCGGCATGTTACCCTCTCATCGCCTGTAGTTGCAGACGGGTTCTTATCAATAAAGGCATCCTATGCCTTCATTCTTTGCCGTCTAAGATCAAATCAGTTATAAATATATCATATAGTGCGCCAGCGCGGATAGAACAATACTTTAGAGACGCTCGCCAGCAGCTTTTGGTTGAACCCGACGATGGGACCCTATTCCTCTAAATATCACCAAGAACTACACCCACATCTCAATTGGAAGAGGAAACCGGCTGATCGCAACAAGGGCGGGAGCTTCCACCCACTACATTTACAATCCCTGGGCAAACCTCCGGCGATGGTTGACGGATCGAACAACATCACCAGATCTTTGCATGGTTTTTGGGGTGTCTTATGTGAACATGAGATGCTGCCTGCCAAATCCGCAGGTGCTCAAGGGGTTGCTGACGCAGAGACGGTGTGGCGGCGAAAGACAAAGATGGCGCACAGGACCGCAGCCCCCGCTGTAAGGAATAGCGCCTGGAACCCCGCAAGCTCGCCTATATAACCGAGCATTATCGATCCGACGAACGCCCCGGCATCGATGCTGCCGGTGTAGGCCCCCGTGATCTTTCCCCTGACGGACTGCGGTTCATGCCTGATGGCGTGGGCATTGAGCGCCGGGTAGAGCAGCCCATGTCCGCACCCGGTCATAAACCCCGAAAAGAAGAGTAGACCGCTTCCCTTCATGAACATGAGCAACACAAGCCCAACGCCAGTTAGTGAAAGCGCGTATGGTATGATTTTATCTTCGCCCAGCCGGTCGACAAAATTTCCTCCTGCCAGCCGGGTAATGATCGCGCCCAAGGAATACGCTATGTAATAGAGCGATATAAAGGGAATTCGCCTTTGGCTCGCGTACGGCGCAACAAAACCGTTTACGGCAGCCAGGCCGACTCCGAAAAGCAAGGCTATTGCGGCTATAGCGAAAACCCGCCTCTTCTGGAGCACCAGGAAAAAGGAGGATTCTGCGGTCTTGACCACGTGAGCGTAGGTCTCCTCCAGGGGATACTGAGCCATCAGACCGACACAGGACATCGCTGCGGCAACGATGAACAGTAACTGGAATCCCGCCCTGTCGATGACGATCTCCGCTATCACAGGACCGATAGCGCTCCCCACAAGCCCGGATATCCCGAACATCCCGAGCCCTTCGTTTAGACGCTCTTTGGGGATTATGTCTGCGATATAGGTGAATGCGGAAGTTATGCAAATGGCAAATCCAACCCCATGAGCCACCCGCACCAGGATCAAAGGAAGATAAAAACTATCGAGGGGGCCTCTGAAGAAGAGGTACGCAACGGGCATAATGGTCATGATAAGAGAGCCTGCCGCATAGCTTTTTTTCCTGCCGATCCTGTCGATCATATCCGAGATCCAGAGGCGGCACAGGACAGCAGACAGAGCGAAGGCTCCCATTATTATGCCGATGTCAACCTGATCACCTCCATGGGCGGTGATGAAGAGAGGAAAAAGGAAAAAAGTGGCAAAGCTGGAGAGACACGCGAGATTAGCAACAGCCATGGCAACAAAGGTTTTGGAATAACGCATCGAAAAAGCCCGGCCAAAGTTGAAATTCAGCGCCTGCCGCGCGGGCGCCGTAATGATCGCCAATACTATATTTTGTTGTTATTTAAGGAAAGGCATTTTGCAAAAAGAAATGCCCTCTCTCCAATGCATACATATGCAAGTCGTGAGGATTTCAATGGAAAGCAAGGCCAACCGGTGCAATTCCCGCCAAAGAGTTGATCTCTATACCCTCGTCGCCCCATTTTACGACATCCTTGTGGGGCCGTTTCTCAGACCGGCCAGGAAGGGCGTAGTCCGTTTCGTCGAGGCATATAGATGCCGCCGTATCCTGGAGGTGGCGTGCGGGACCGGAGAACAGGCAATAATGCTGGCAAAAGCCGGGATCGAGGTCTCGGGAATAGATCTCTCACCTGCAATGCTTGAAGTGGCGCGCGACAAGAGCCCACCGAGCGTTGCATACTTTCTCGGAAATGCTGAAGACTTACCCTTCGGCTCCGGGTCTTTCGACTGCGTGACAATCAGCCTGGCTTTACACGAGATGGCGCACGAGACAAGGATGAGAACCACGGGTGAAATGTTGAGAGTCCTCACCCGGGACGGAAAGTTAATCATTTTCGACTACAGCGCCCCGGAGAACTGGCGGTCAGCGTTTGGCCTGGCGCTTTTGGGTCTTCCGGAAAGAATCGCGGGTGGAGAGCACTTCAGAAATTTCGTCCGGTTTACCCGAATGGGAGGGATCGACCGATTTCTCAAAGCCTTTCCGCTGCAAGTCATCGGAAGCAAAAATTATTTTCTGGGCGCCCTGCGGCTCGTCATTTCGAAAAAGAAGCCGTGAGAAGTCATTGGTTCACGCACGCACACCCGTCGCCATTCGTCTTGCCATTCACTAAAAAGGCCTTGACCGGCAAATGGTCCGAAGCCCTTCGACTCAGCGGCGTCTTGTGTGTCGACATGCTCACCAGCGACTCCATGGGCCGCACCCAGATTCTGTCTAGCGGCAGAACAGGCATGAAGGAAGGAAAAGTCCTCAGTGCCGGTGATTTTCCAAAAAAATTGTGGACCCGGCACAGCGAATTTCTCACCGGGACCCATTCGTTGAAATCGCCGAGCATGATTTCCATTTTGTCGCGCTCTGAGCAAAAGATGTCGAGCAGACGCCTGATCTGCTTGGGGCGTTCCCTGAGCCCCAGTCCGAGATGGGCCACTATGACCCGAACGGTCTCCCCCTTTATGAGCAGGTCCACGTCCAGCGCGCCCCTGGGCTCCCGGCCGAACACACTCAAATCTATCCGCCGTATTTCCTGGACCATGTATGAAGTCAGCAGAGCATTTCCGTAATGACCGCTATGGTTTCGCCGAGTCGGTCCCAGCACTACATCGAGCCCTGTTCTTTGCGATATCGGACCAGCCTGCTCTTTGTAAAACGCGGAGTCGATTTCCTGCAGTCCTACTATCTCGGCTTTCAGCTCCTTTATGACCCTTGTGACTCGTTCGGGATCGAACTTACCGTCGATCCCGACATACTTGTGGATGTTGTAGCTCGCAACCGAAAACCCGCAGCCGACGGCATGCAGGCCGGCAATGTTGTCTCTTCTCATTTGTGTCCCCAACTTTTCTAGCTCTTGAATCATTCCGTTGTCGCAGGGGAAGGGGCGGGCGTTGTGAGATAGCCTTTCAGTTCATCGGTCTCCATTGTCCACTGGTAGCCGATCCTTGCTGCAACGTTGAACAGAAGCGGGCTCTTTATGTGAAAGCGCACAGCGCGTTTTTCCCGATCGAACGACACTATGTTCAGGAAGACCAGATCCTCATCCTTGTCCAGTTTGATCAGCTTTTTTTTGGCATCCGGCGCCGTATACACCAGGCCCAGAAAATCAGGGGCACAGACAACGAAGGCCACCATGGGATCTTCGACTGACTGGAGCCACTGGAAAGGGCCGTTTTTATATTCGAGCAGGACATAACCCTTAAGTTCCTCAAAACCTGGAACCCCCCAGGGGAACTTGATCAATTCTTTTTCCGCCACTTCTATTATTCCGAAACGGGTCGTATTAACCTGCATGAAAACTCCTCGAGTTGTGCTTCCCGGGAATCATTCCCGGTCGGGGGATCCGTCCTGCCGATTACCGGTGTATACATTAAGCAGACCTTCGAATTCCTCTTTGCCGATAAGCGCCGCGTCCCTGTTCTCTTTCTGGATCTTCCGGTAAAGCTCCTCCCTGTATATGGGGACGTGCGCGGGACCCTTAATTCCCACTCGCACTTTATTCTGATCGATTGAGGTGATTGTGATTTCTATATCGTCACCTATCAGGATAGACTCACCCGCTTTTCTGGTCAGTATGAGCATACGGTTTTGCGCCTCTTTGGTAGTATCGGCCACCGGGACCGAGCTCTTAAGTGTTTTCGCTGATCATACCCTACCAATCCCTTTGGATTGGACCAAATGAATTATAGTTCCTCTTTAGAACATATTACAGCAATTTTCCGTTTACGGCCGGGCAGCCGATACCGTGAAATTGAAAATCGCCTTTTGTAACTTGATAATATATAGTTATCGTCTATTTTGCGATGCAGAACTGCGCGCGTGACAATAATTTAACTGGAACGCCGGATCTATGGATCCCGAAGTTTTTTCAGAAGACGATTTCCGCCTGCTCGGGTTAAAACCCGGCTCCAAGCCCTCTGAAGTCAGACAGGCTTATCGGACCCTCGTCAAAAAATGGCACCCGGATCACCACCATACGAAACCCTACGAGTCCCGGGCGCTTGCCGAGAAAAAGTTCAGGGAAATCGACGAGGCCTACAGGCGCATTGCCCGGAGCTGGGCACAAACTCCACGCTCCGTGAAACCCACTCCAACAGCAAGCCACTCGAACAGTGCTCAAGCCGAACGGCAGGCCAAAACACAAGCTCGCGAAGCCTCTACCCTTCGGAGCCGAACCGGAATCGGTTTCCGTTCCTTTTTCAAGGGAAAGATCATCTTACCCGCCCTGTTATTAACGGCAACGATCTTCATTTTGACACAAATTCCATCGTTTCTTCCGGATAAAGCGGACGATACAGAGACTCAAGGCCCACAGGTAGCCGAAAACCCGGCCGCAGTTAAAAACCCAAGCATCCAGGAGCCATCGGAAGCAACGCATTCGCCGGCATCTGTCGATCTCATGCCCTCCCCCCCACCGGTTTCGCCCCCTCCCCTCCTTCAGCCTCAACCGCAGGCACCGAGCACTTTTTTCACCCTGGGGTCTTCTTCTTCCGAGGTGCGCAATATCCAGGGAGATCCCTCCCGGGTCCAGGGCCAGACCTGGACTTACGGCCTTTCCGAGGTACAGTTCAGAAACGGTCGTGTCTGGAGGTTCGACAACTTCGACGGGTCATTACGGGTGCGTATGCAGCCTGCAATCTCGGGGGATCGGGAAATTCCTGCTTACATTACTATCGGATCGAGTGAAGATGAAGTTCTGCTCGTTCACGGGACCCCGACAAGAGTCGAAGACAACAAATGGTTTTACGGCTTTGCCGAGCTGGTATTTAGATACGGGAGGGTTGCGGAATACGACAACTATTTCGGCAGACTTAATATACGCGTTCTCCCTTCCACTCAATCCGAGCAGCCCGGACGATTCTTCACGATCGGCTCGACGCGGGATGAAGTCCTTGAAGCTCAGGGGACGCCCACTTCTGTCCATGGAAATCGTTGGTCTTTTGATTTTGCCGTTGTCTCTTTTCAGGACGGTAAGGTCCAAAGCGTGGCTAATGCCGATGAGGCCCTTCGTTTCATCGCGCCGGTGCAAACCAGCACTGAGCAACCGTGAGGCAACAGGAGCGTGAGAGCACCATGCTGATGGAGAAGATATATTGGGGCGAGTTCGATCCGGAGCTTTTGCGGATTAGCGTTCCTGAAGCGGACGAGCGGAAGGTAGGCTCGATTCTTCGAGCGATATAGAGATGTTTTGAAAGATTACCCGCCCGGCAAGCTCGAAGCCGAAGGCGCGCTGCCCTCCGATCTCCTGCGGAAAATGGGCGAGAGCGGATTTTTCGGCCTGAGTATCGAAACCGAGTATGGAGGCCAGGGTCTCAACCTCCGCGAATACCTGACGGTAGTCGATGAGATGGTCAAGCTCGACATTTCGATTGCAATCACGTTTCTCGCACACCTCTCGATAGGGATAAAAGCAATCCAGCTTTTCGGGAGTGAGGAACAGAAACGCAAATACCTTATACCGGCGGCATCAGGCGATATGATCTTTGCCTACGCTCTCACCGAGCCCAATATCGGCTCGGACGCAAAGCACATAGAAACCAGCGCGCTTATGAGCCCTGAAGGCGCCGATTATGTGCTGAACGGACATAAGACCTACATTACAAACGCCAATTATGCGGGCGCCATGACCGTTTTTGCCCAACTCGACGGGAAGCGGCCCGGATTTATGGGAGCATTCATTGTAGAGACCGGCTGGGAGGGAGTGCGGGTAGGAAAAGAAATGCCCAAAATGGGCCTCAAGGCCAGCTCGACCGCTGCCATTGAGTTCAAGGACGTCAAAGTTCCGAAGGAAAACCTTATCGGCAGGCCCGGGGAAGGCTTTAAAATAGCAATGTCAGTGCTCAATCACGGCAGGCTTGGACTGGGCGCAGCTTCGAACGCGCTTATGAAAGTTTCTGCCGTTGACATGCTGAAAAGGGCTTCTTCGAGGATTCAGTTTCAGGTTCCGATCAAGAGTTTTCAACTCGTACAGGAAAAGATCGTGCGGGCTGAAATAGCAACAGCGGTCAGTTCGGCAATGAACAGTCTCGTTGCCGGACTCCTCCAGGGCGATCCGCTCCTTGGAGTAGCCGTCGAGACCTCCCACTGCAAACTTTTTGGCACCACCCGCGCATGGGACGCCGTCTATGACGCTCTCCAGGTGGCAGGCGGCGCCGGATATCTGAAAACTCTGCCTTTTGAGAAGCGGATGCGTGATTTCAGAGTGGCCACCGTTTTCGAGGGAACAACCGAGATACACTCGCTTTACCCGGCTCTTCTGGGCATGCGCCAGATCGCAAATCGGCTGAAAGAATCCGGCAGATCGACCATCGGGCTTGCTATCGACCTGGTGAAGCTTGTCGTGCGAGGGTGGAAATGGCCGCCCAGCTTCGATAACGAGGTCATGCGCAAGGCGCTGGGCGAGGCAAGAAAAAGCGCGAAAGCTGCGAGAATCCTCCTTCTGAGCGGACTGCTGCTCTATGGCAAGGCAATAGCCCGGGGGCAGACAGCAGACAGGGAATTTCTGCTGCGCCGCATTACAACCCTTTCTCTATATACTTTCGGGATTCTCGCCCTGCTCTCCCAGGCAGATCAGAAGCGGAAATCCAAAAGGCTTGAACCAATGGACCTGCGTATACTGGAATGTTTCGTCTCGGAAGCAAAGGAGGCGCGCAGGCAAAACAGGCGGTTTTTTGATTCCAAAAAGGAAAGGCTTAATTCTGCGCTTTTTCGCGAGATGGTCAGGTTGGATAGCGAGCCGCGCGTCTAGGAGCACGGGGCTGTTGCCCAAATACGCTTTCTGGCCATAAGCGCCACACCCGATAGTTTTTTGGCCAGCCGAGAGATTTCCCTAACCGTAACCCCGGCAGAGCTTTGCAGCCGGGGTCCGTCGTCTTTGGAGAAATTGACGGTTAATCCTGATACTTAATCGAGGCACTGAATTCCCGGCTCAAAAATCCTGCTGGAATGATCCATCATCAGAAAAGAGTCCTGGCCGCAGCTTCCGTCAAAGATACGAACTGATCGGGAAAGATACCCAGATATATCATCATGATTACCAGGGCAATGCTCAAATAACGCGTCCAGGAGTCAACCTGCAGCGCGGGATATTCATTCACGGGTTTCAAGAGATAAGCGGCCTTTATGATCATCAGATAATAATAGAGAGATATTGTAGCGTTTATCATGCCGATAATGACCAGGAAAAGGTAGCCCTTCTCGAGCGCCGCGGCGAACACCAGGAATTTGCCGGTAAAGCCGGCGGTCGGCGGGATTCCGGCAAGCCCGAACAGGCCTATCATGAGCGTCATTGCCAGAAGGGGAGATCGTTTGTGCAGGCCGGCCAGCTCCTTTATCTGCAGGTTGTGCCCGTCATGGGCGAGCTTCATGATTACCATGAACACGGCGTAATTCATTATCAGGTAGGCGGCCGCGTAGTATATCGCACTCGCGTAGCCGCGCCCGGACATCGAGAGAATACCGACCATGATATATCCCGCATGAGCGATACTGGAGTAGGCCAAAAGCCTCTTTAAGTCCTTCTGAATCAGTGCGACCAGATTTCCAAAAGTCATCGAAAAGATCGAAAGCACGATCAGAAGCTTTATCATTCCGGGGCTCGCCCCTGCCGCGAGGCCGGTGAAGCGGATTATCATCGCCGCGGCGGCCATTTTGGATGCCGTCGCAATATAAGCAGTCACCTGATTTGCAGACCCCTCGTAAACGTCGGGCGCCCATATATGGAACGGGAACAGCGCCAATTTGAAAAAGAACCCGGACAAGGCCAGCACCAGGCCGATTATGGCCGCCGGCTGAGTGATAAGGCCCGGCAGCGTCTTGATTATTTGCGGCACATAGGTCGTGTGCGCCATTCCAAAAAGGAGGCTGATGCCGAAAAGCATTAGCGCCGAAGACGTCACACCGATCATGAAATACTTGATGCCGGTTTCGACGTAATGGTCGGTTTGGCTCCTCATTGGCACGAGCAAATAGAGGGAGTAGGAGGAAAGCTCTATAGATACATAAATCGTAAGCAACTCGACCGAGCTGACCAGCATCATCATGGCCAGCGTGCACACGAACATGAGAAAGTAGTACTCACAGTGCTGTCTGGCATCAATACCATTGAGTTCGCTGGACGAGAAAATAACCCAGACCGTGCCAAGGGCGAGCAGAACTTTGAAGATCTGGCTAAAGAGGTCCACCCGGTAGCAGTTGAAAAACAGCATCCCTTCCTGGCGCGATGAGAGGACCGTAACCAGGAGCCCGACTCCAGCCAGGAAGATCGCCCACCTGTGAGACCCGGCCGGATTTGCTGTCTTTCTCAATGAGAAGATGAAAAACAGCAGCGCGCAGAAAATAAAAAACAACTCGGGAAGAAAAAGCATAAAATCCGTCATATAGTTTCCGTTTACCTCGCCTTTAGAACCGATTCACAAACGGAATAACCGCGCTCTGAATAACATCGAGCATAATCTTGGGGAACATACCGAAAAACAGTATGACGCTCACCAGCATGATCCGCGGTACGGCAAGAAAGCCTGGAACATCGGGTATGTGCTCCCACCTCGGGTTTTTGTCTCCGTAGAAGGTCTTCTGGACGACCCTGAGCATGAAAAGCGCGCTGATTATGAGTCCGACGAGCGCAGCGACGCCTCCGACCGGGAAAGCCTTGACCGCGGCGATGAACACCAGCAGCTCCGCCCAGAAACTTGCCATCAGCGGCACTCCGATGCCTGCCAACGCGGCGACTATGAAGAAGGCGGAGGCGATCGGCATAGTTTTCGACAATCCTCCCAGTTCGGGAATGATCTTCGTATGCGTGCGGTCATAGATGTAGCCGACAGAGGAAAAGAAAAGAGCCGTCATTACGCCGTGAGCAAACATCTGAAAAACCGCTCCGTTTATGCCGTTTACCGACATTGTCGCAAGCCCCAGCCCGACCACTCCCATGTGCGACACGCTGGAGTAGCCGATAACATATTTCAAGTCGGTCTGCGCCAGACCGACGAGCGCCCCATAAACTATCCCGATACAGGCCAGAAGCGCCATAAGGTCTGACCAGTACCCCAGTCCGACGGGACACAGCGTCATTGCGATCC
This sequence comes from uncultured delta proteobacterium, assembly GCA_963741035.1. Taxonomy (GTDB): domain Bacteria; phylum Desulfobacterota; class Syntrophobacteria; order Syntrophobacterales; family Syntrophobacteraceae; genus SbD1. The sequence continues at coordinate 223,641 of CAVUGX010000031.1, read as the reverse complement.
GCAAAATTCCGTATGCTCCCAGCTTCATGAGCACGCCGGCGTGAATCATGCTCACAGCCGTCGGGGCCGCCACGTGGCCCACCGGCGACCATGTGTGGAAAGGCCATACGGCGGCAAGGATTCCGAATCCCAGATAGAGCATGATGAATGTCAGTTTCTGGTCAAATGGACTAAAGCCGATTCTCTGAAGCTCGAAGAGGTCGAAGGTATGGGCTCCGCCCTGGACCCAGAGATAGAGTATTGCCGGCAAAATGAGCGCGCTCCCGGCAAGCAGGTACAGCGTCAGCTTCATTGCTCCGTATTCTTTTCGTGTGCCACCCCATATGGCGATCAGCGGGTACATGGGGAACAGTGAGACGTCGTACCAGACAAACATCCAGAAAAGATCCATCGACATGAACATGCCGTATACACCGGCGACCAGCAGGAATATGAGCGCGAAAAATTCCTTTACCCTGTTCTCGAGCTCCCACATTGTCCAGATTCCGGTAAACAGGACGATGGAGGTAAGCAACAACATGGGAAGGTTTATCCCGTCTACGCCGTTGAACCAGTATATCCCGAGGCTCTTCACCCACAGGACCCGCTCGACGAACTGCAGTCCTCCCTTCTGGTGATCGTATGCAAAGTAGAGCCAGATGCAGAGGACCAGTCCGATCGACGCGCTCGCAAGACTGACCTGCTTTATCAGCCGGGTTCTTTCCGGCGGAATAAGGAGTATCGCCACCAATCCCAAAATCGTTGTCATAAGGATTGCGGTAAGGATCGGAAAATTTGCTATTTCCATCGAGGTCATTTTTTACCCTTGCTAAGAATAGCCCTGCTGAGAGTCAAAGTTTCCAGGAAGCCTTTAAATCTTAAACCAGGAAATAGAGAAGTGCCGCTCCAGCCGCCAACAGCATTATCAGCAGATTGTACTGGAGCATTCCGGACTGCAGGAAACTGAACAGGCGCCCGCCGCCCTCGGTAAAAAGGCAAATCCCGTCGATACCGCCATCTATGATGCGGCGGTCGTTTTTGGTGAAAAGGCTTGTAAGCCCGCCGTAGATAAACCTGTCGAGACTTTTTCGGTAGAAGATGTCCAGGAACCATCTATAGTCGAACAGCTTCCATATCGCGGGGAAATGACTGAGGAAGCCGTTGCGGCTGGCCCCCTTTCTTCCGTATTCAAACCATGACAGAGCGATGCCGAGAAGACCGGCGGAAACCCCCATAATGAGGAGCCAGTCGGTCCCGCCTCCGTGTTCGGCGGCATGCTGGACGGGGTGAGCCTGAACTGCATGCCCGAGAAGAAAGTGTTCGACCGGGTGCTCGACAAAGCCCAGCACAAGGGTCACACAGGCGAGGACCATCACGGGGATTGCCATTGCCCAGAATACGTAACCGTGGTGTTCACCCTCGTGCTCGTGAGAGGAATCGGCATGCTCGTCATGATGTTTTTCCTCGATCCCGCCTTTAGGAAACAGAATGAAAAAAATCAGGCGGAAGCTGTAATAAGCGGTGAGAACGGCCCCGAAAAGCCCTGCGGCAAGCCAGATCTTATTCGGCTGGGCCGCAAGAACTCCCAGGATGGCCTCCTTACTGAAAAAACCGGAGAACGGGAATACCCCGGAGAGCGCGAGCGCGCCCACTGTTATACACACCATGGCGATCTTCAGCCTGCGGCCGCCCTGCTTGCCGATTATCCGCATGTCATTAGTGTGAAATTCATGGATGAATATTCCGGAACATAGAAAGAGCAAGGACTTAAACCCGGCGTGTGTAGTGAGGTGGTACACCCCGGCGAAGTATCCGCCCGCGGCAAGGGCCATCACCATGAATCCGAGCTGGCTTATCGTAGAATAGGCCCAGACCTGTTTGAGATCGTATGTAACCATAGCCATGGTGGACGACAGCAGCATGGTAATCGTACCGATCGCAAGGGCAATTGCCATGGCGTCCGGAGATGCGGTGAAAAACGGGAAAATCCTGCTGAACATATAAACGCCGGCCGCAACCATCGTGGCTGAGTGGAGCAGAGCGCTGACGGGAGTGGGGCCCTCCATGGCATCGGGCAACCAGGTAAGCAGAGGAAACTGGGCGCTCTTGCCGACAACGCCACAGAAAATGAGAAGAGCGCTGATCGTGATCAGGTTCGGGGGCAAACCATTGGTTACCGCGGCATGATTGAGCTCCGGAATTCCCAGATTGCCGAAGCCTATGAGAAGCAAGATCAGACCGAGAAAGAAGCCAACGTCTCCGACCCTGTTCATTACGAAGGCCTTCTTGCCTGCCTGGGACGCACTCCATTTCTCGTAGTAAAAACCTATCAGAAAATATGACGCAAGCCCTACAAGTTCCCAAAACACGAAAAGCTGCAGCATGCTGCCGGCAATCACGTTGTTCATCATAGCCCAGGCGAAAAGGGACTGAAAGGCATAGTAGCGGCTGTATCCGGGGTCGCCGGCCATATATCCAAGGGAATAAATCTGCACCAGACAGGCGACGACCGCTACGATGGTGAGCATAAGAAGGCTCAGCGAATCGAGATAGTAGCCGAAGAAGATGTTGAGCTTTCCCGAGGTGAACCAGACAGTCTGGTATTGGAGAGGCTCGGCGTCATGGAGCTTTGCGAGCAGGTAAATAGCGCAAACGGCCGAAGTGGAAATCGCCCCCACGGAAATCTTGCTGGAGAGTTTGGGATTCGATCTTGTGAAGATCAGAATCGCAACCATGGATAAAAATGGAAGAGTTGTGCCCAGAACGGTCACCAACAGGATGGGATCTTTAAGGAACTCGCCCATAGCGATTCTATCCTTTCAACTGCTGAGCACGTTCGATGTTTATCGAGTGCATTTGGCGGAACAGGGCAAGAATGATGCTCAAGCCGATGGCTGCCTCCGCCGCCGCCAGGCCCATGACGAACAGGGCAATTATCTGACCCACAGCGGGGTCAGGGGCGAGAAACCGGTTGAAGGCCATGAAGTTCAGGTTCGCTGAATTGAGCAAAAGCTCAACGGAAATCAGCATCCCGATAAGATTCCTGCGCTGCAGTATTCCAAGAAGGCCCAGTGAGAAAAGCAATGCCGAGATAACCAGATAAGTATTCAGGCTGTTCACGATGTAAACCTCCTGCTGAATCCGGCGGTAACCACCGCGCCGATAATGGCCACCAGCAGCACCAGCGAGATGACTTCAAAAACCAGTTCGTACCGTGTAAGCAACATGTGGCCTATGCTCTCGATCGACCAGGCCAACGATCCTTCGGCGCGCTCGGGTGAGGGCAGCCAATCGGTCTTGAGCGCCATGCTCACAACCGCGACAAAAAAGATCGCGCTGGCGGTCGCTCCCAGTGCAACTTTAGGAATGGCGCGCTGGGGAACCTCCAGATGAAGGGGACGAGAAAGCATGATGGCGAAAACGATTGCGATGCAGATTGCCCCCACATATATAAGGAGCTGCATCATGGCAATGAAGAAGCTGCCCAGAAAGAGGTAGAACCCCGCAATCCCGGACAGGGCCAACGCAAGGCCCAGGACGTTGTAGAGGATGCTTCGGGGAAATACGGCGATCGAAGCCCCCGCGATGGTAAACCCGACCGTGACCCAGAATGCTACCTGCGAAAGAAAGTTTAAGCTTGAGGTTTCCATCCCTCTCCTTGCCTTAAATGAACGGAAGTTAATATGCTCCCGACAACCCCTGCCCCGCATAGATCGGCAATGGGCCGCAGATCATCGGGGCCGGCGGTCCCGGGGTTTGCGCACGCAATCAGGCTGCAACCGCCTGCGTTTTCTTTTGTTCGATTTGCCTGGCTAACCTTGCCATCAGGTCTATTACGCAATCCGACTGCGTCACACCAACCAACTGATACTCTTTTGAAAATTGCAGCGTGTCGGTAGGACAGACTTCGACGCACAGGCCGCAAAGCGAGCATTTACTGAAGTCGATGACGTAATGGGTCCCCACTTTGGGGCCCTTGGGCTGCTCCTTTTTGCCCTGAACCTGAATGACGTCGCTCGGGCAGACCTTCTCACATTGTCCGCACGCGATGCATTTATGCGTGCCGGTATCATTGAAGATCTTCAGTTCGGTATGCCCGCGATATGCGGAAGAAAGGGGTATTTCCTTGCGCGGATACTGCACGGTCACCAGCGGCTGGAACAGCCTCCTGAAGGTGACCGCCATCCCTTCGACCAGGCTCAGCCCGCCATAAACTATATCCTTCAGATAACTCATTTTCGATCATGCTCCACAATCAAATCAGTTTGAGAACGATGGCCGTTATCACGAGGTTGGCGAGGCTGATAGGAATCATCACCTTCCAGGAGAAATTCATCAACTGGTCAAACCTGATACGCGGGAAGGTCCAGCGCACCCACATGATAACGAAGATCAGAACGTAGGTCTTGAAAAGGAACCAGAAAACCCCGGGTATTCCCAGGCTGATTCCAAAAGGACCGTTCCAGCCGCCGAAAAACAGGCTCGTTGCAACGGCGCTCACAATAAACATATTGGTGTATTCAGCGAGGAAGAAAAGCCCGAATCCCATTCCGCTGTATTCAGTATGAAAGCCTGCAACCAGTTCGGATTCGGCTTCCGGAATATCGAACGGGGCGCGGTTGGTTTCCGCCGTAGCACTGATGAGGTAAATCAGGCCCGCTACCGGCTGCAGGAAAATGAACCAGATGTTTCTCTGAGCATTCACGATGGCGGAAAAACTCAGAGAATTGACCATGATCACAACACTCATTACTGCTAGCAACAGCGGGATTTCGTAAGCAATGTTCTGAGCCACCGACCGGACAGCGCCAAGCAGCGAATATTTGTTGTTCGAAGCCCACCCGCCGGCAAGAATGGCCAAAACGGTGAAGGTAGAGAAAGCGAAGATCAGGAGGACCCCCACATTCATTTCATGGATAATCATGTCGGGACCGAACGGCAGGACCAGAAATCCGACCAGCACCGGCATAAATACCAGCACCGGAGCAACAAAAAACAATTTCTTGTCCGCCTGCAACGGCAGTATAAGCTCTTTGCCTATCAGTTTAACGCCATCCATAATTGTCTGGAGCAGGCCGTGAGGGCCGACTTCCATCGGACCGGGACGCAATTGAATATGGCCCGCCACCTTTCGCTCCAGCCACACCAGGAACAAGGCGTTCAATTGCGAGAATCCCAACACGATCAACAGCCCCAGAATCAACCGCACCCATTCCGAACTCAAAAAACCTTCAGACAATTCATTTTCCTCTCTGTTATCTGTCGATTTCCGGAATAACTACGTCGATGCTGCCAAGAATTGAAATTGCGTCGGCAACCATAGTCTCAGGCAGTACCTCGTTCAAAACATTCAAATTGCCGAAGCTGGGCACCCGGATATGACAGCGATACGGACTTTGGCTGCCATCGCTTACCAGATAATAAGCGGTAAGACCACGTGCACTCTCGAAGGCAAGATAGACATCACCTTTAGGTGGAACGAGCTTTTGCGGAACCTTCGCAAGGCAGGGCCCTCCGGGAAGATGATCCAGGGCCTGGTCGATTATCCGGCAGCTCTGCTGCATCTCCTTGAAGCGCACATGGTACCGGTCCAGGGCATCGCCCCTGGACCCGGTCGGGACTTCGAAATCAAATCTGTCATATACTTCATAGGGTTCGGCCCTGCGAACATCGTAGGCAATCCCGCAGGCGCGAAGATTGGGTCCAGTAACTCCGTATTGACGGGAAAGCTTCCGGTCGATAATACCGACGTCCCGGGTACGGTTAATAAAGATGATATTCTTGGTTACCAGGTTGTCGTAGTCGGCCCAGCGCCCGGCCATCCGCTTTAGAAAAGCACGGGTCATATCGATGAAGGCCGCCTCGACATCGCGGCAGACGCCCCCGAAACGGCAATAGGAATAGGTGAGTCTTGAACCGCTAACCGAATCGAGAATATCCAGGATTTGCTCACGATCGTCGAATGCGTAAAGAAAGGGCGTGAAACCACCAAGGTCCATCAGGTAGGTGCCGAACCAGAGCAGATGGCTCGATATGCGATTGAGTTCCGAGGCGATTACACGAATATACTTAGCGCGCTCGGGGACCTCGATCCCGATGAGTTTTTCGATCGCCAGGACGAACCCGTGATTGAAAATCATCCCGGAAAGATAATCCATCCTGCTCGTGTTGGGGAGAAACTGCTTATAGAGCCTGTTTTCACCCATTTTCTCGTGACCCCGGTGGCCATAACCGATAACCGGATCAGCTTTAACTATGAATTCGCCGTCGAGGTCCAGAAGAATCCTGAGGACACCGTGCGTACTGGGATGCTGAGGTCCGAGATTTAACGAGTAAATCTTTTGCGATGCCGGAGAGGAAATTTGTCTTTCAGCCATATATGTCTTCTCGCTTATGATAGGCGCTTACTTTGCCGAAATCCTTCCTGAGCGGATGATAATCCGCGTCTTCGGGAAGCAGCAGCGGCCTCATATCAGGATTTCCGGAAAAGCTGATCCCAAAAAAGTCGTGTACTTCACGTTCGAGCCAACCCGCGCCGCCGAAGATATCGCAAATCGAAGGCGGCGACTGGTCATGGCCGAAGAGCACTCTTACCACCGCGCGAGACCCGGGTTCGTAGCAGTTGAAACGGTAGACGAGTTCGAAAGTATCCTGGAAATCGAGCGCCATTATGTCCTCCAGGAAAAAGCCGGACGTCTCGAACGCCTTTGCCGCATCCCTTATGCCCGAGACCGTGACGGCCGCGGACCATAAAGCCCCGGTCTTACCTGTCTCGTCTCTTTGGAAAACCGTGCCGGGAAGCTTCTCCAGGATGACCCGTTCAATTTCCTGCGCCTTCATATTAATTCTCGCCTCCGACTCTTTTGAAGCGGCGAAGCAAGTTCCTGTCCCCACCACCGGTGATCTTGTCCTGCAAGGCGAGCAGCCCCTGGATGAGCGCTTCGGGCCTGGGAGGACACCCCGGAATTACGATATCTACCGGGACGATAAGATGTGCCCCGGGCACTATTGCATACTGGGCGTCATACTCGAAGGGGCCGCCGGAGATGGCGCAGTTGCCCATCGCAATGCACCACTTGGGATTAGGCATCTGGTCCCAGAGCATCTGAATTACAGGCCCCATTTTCTTGGAGATCGTTCCCGCTACTATCATGACATCGGATTGGCGCGGAGACGGCCTGAAAACACCAGCCCCGAAACGGTCCAGATCGAAGCGGGAGGCCCCTGCGGCCATCATCTCGATCGCGCAGCAAGCCAGGCCGAAAGTCATCGGCCACAGCGAATTGGCACGCGCCAGGTTCAGAATATCGTCAAGGAGAGTAAATTGAACAACCGGTTCACCCGGCTCTCTCACTTTCTTTTCCATTCAAAGACTCCTTTTCGCCAGGCGTAGACAATTGCCAGCGATAAAATTCCGACGAAAATGATAACTTCTATCAGATCGCGAGCAACATATTTGCCGTAAACCAGCGCCACCGGAAACAGGTACAGCACGTCAACGTCGAAGGCCAGGAAGATCAGGGCGTAGATATAATACGCAACCGTGAACTGAATCCAGGCACTGCCGATGGTTTCCATGCCGCTCTCGTAGGTCGCTTCGCGCAGCGTTCCGTGGCTCCTCCTGGAAACCAGGGTCGAAATGATGAGGGGAACGACTGCAAACCCAACACCGGCGAGCAAATACAGGGCTATTGCCAAAAAGTCGGTCATAAGCTTTTGGGAGATCATGGCTCCTCACACAAGAAAGCAGAAACTGGTGAACCAAACAGGGCAAAATGGTTTTTGTGCTGCGGGTCAGGAACGAGTAGGGCGATGGTAGCTTGGGAAAGCGAAAACCGCTGTAATGCACAAGAGTCCGGCGACCATATCACATTTTGAACAAAATGCCAGTCCTAAATTGACCAATTCCCGACGGATTTATCTTTCCCGGGTGCTTAAGCCTCTTAGTAGAAAGCTCCGCTAAATCCGGTCACCGGTCATTTGTGAAAAAAATTTTCTCCTCTTCAAAAACGATGTCATCATCCCAGATCCGGCTGGCCGGACACATAACAAATTTTGCTTTATTTGTGCACCTGTTTTTAGATGATTATTTCAACTTGGATCTATGATACTTTCGTCCGGATTTTTCCCATCCGCTCAGAGGAGGAAACCAATGCTGGTCCTTAGCGCCAAGGAGATGGCCGGGCTTGACGATCAGACCATTCGCCGAATCGGAATACCCGGAATCGTTCTCATGGAAAATGCCGCACAGGGCGCCGCCGCTTTCTTTCTAAGGGCGGTCCCAGATCTCATCGACCGGCGGATAACGGTGGTGGCCGGAAGCGGCAACAACGCCGGAGACGGTTTCGCGCTCGCCAGAATTTTCCATTCGAAAGGAGCACGGGTAAACGTCCTTTGCCTGCGCGCCCCTCTCAAGCTGACCGGAGATGCGGAGACAAACTTCAGCATTCTCGAAAAAATCGGTGTTCCTATAACGGTATGGGATGAGGCCGGAGATTTCGATGTGCAATGGGAACAGACCGCAAAAAGCGATGCGGTTATCGACGCCATGCTGGGAACCGGTCTCAATACCGAGGTAAAAGGCCTTTACAAAAACATAATAGACAAGATAAACGGGCTGAACGTTCCGGTCCTTGCAGTCGATATTCCATCCGGGCTCGACTCAACGACCGGACAGCCTCTTGGTGCTGCAATCAAAGCCACCGCCACTGCCACATTCGGCTTTTTGAAAATCGGTCACCTGATCGAACCAGGGTCCGAACTGGTTGGCCAGGTCGAAGTTATCGATATCGGAATTCCGCCCGGACTCGTCGAATCCGCCGGAATCCAGCGCTACTGGCTCACGGAAGAATTCCTTTCATCATGGGTCGAGCCTCGCAGTCCGGCAGCGCACAAGGGGCAGGCCGGGCATGTCTGCGTTCTCTCAGGCTCCCTCGGGAAAACCGGGGCCGCAACGCTTGTCTGCCTCGGGGCAGCAAGAGCGGGCGCAGGCCTTGTCACCCTCTTTGTTCCCGAAAGCCTTATTCCGATTCTGGCGGCAAAGCTGACGGAGGCCATGACCCTTCCCGTCGTTGAGACTCCCGAAAAGACCCCCGCCTCTGCCGCGTTGGATCAAATTCTCGATTTCCTGAAAGGAAAGCAGGCACTGGCGATGGGCCCGGGAATCTCGACTAATAAGGACACCGCAGCCCTGGTAAAAAAACTGCTCCCGAATGCCCCCTGCCCCATGGTGCTCGACGCTGACGCGATAACCGCCGTATCCGAGGACCCGGGCATCCTGCGCACGGCAAAAGTCCCGCTCGTGCTCACGCCGCATCCCGGCGAGATGGCCCGGCTCTGTCACTGCACCGTACCGGACGTCCAGCGCAACAGACTCGAATCCGCATCGAAGTTCAGTCGAGACCACGGCGTGGTGCTCCTGCTCAAAGGGCATCGGACTATTATTGCGGCGCCCGATGGAAAGCTTGCGATAAACGGCACGGGAAATCCCGCAATGGCCAGCGGAGGGATGGGAGACACTCTCACAGGGATCATTGCCGGGCTTCTCGCCCAGGGATTTGATGCTTTTCGTGCCGCCTGCCTCGGCGCTTACGTCCACGGGGCCGCATGCGACCGCATATTCCAGGGGGTCGCGAGCCGAGGGCTTATGGCAACCGACATGCTGGACGAAGTCCCCGTTGTATTGGGTTTTCTCGAAAGCCGTAGAAATTAGGACATGAAGGAATTCCTCTTCCGTTCTCCCGGTGAGAAATGTTCCCTGCTGCTTGGCCGCGCAATAGGCGAACTCCTCCAACCCGGCGACATCCTTGCGCTCCGCGGAGAACTCGCCGCCGGGAAAACACTCCTTGCGCAAGGCATTGCCAGAGGGCTCGGCATTGGGCCCGAAATCCGGATAACCAGCCCGACGTTCACCATAATAAACGAGTACGCGGGACGGCTTCGCCTCTATCATATCGATCTTTACCGCATTTCGGGTCCGGATGACCTCGATACGCTCCCCTGGCAGGAGTCTCTTTTCGGAAACGGCGCGGCGGTAATAGAGTGGCCTGAGCGCCTTGGAAGGCTTCTTCCTGCCGAACGATGGGACATAAAGTTTTCGATCTGCGATGAAGAAAGCCGGGAAATGCTCATCTGCGGCCGTGGGAGGAAAAATCGCGCGCGAATGGCAAAATGGGTGGAAAAGATTGAAGAGGTGCAACGCGAGACGCGGTGCCGGGAATGAGCGGAGCGGGAAGTGAGAAGCGGGAAACCATTTCACCACGGAGGCGTTCGATGACTTCAAAAACCCGCTGGCCTGCTTCGAGGGGCTTGGGTCGATCTTTAGAGGACACAGAGAAAGACTTCGCGAGGCGTCGATAACGGGCTGACAGGATTAGTAGAAATGGCTATTTCCAGGGTCTGAGACCTTTATCGATTTTTTGAGTCTTGGTTTTCTCCGTGTCCTCTGTGGCTCTGCGGTGAATGTTTACTAATCGAACCTGGCCCTGTCTTCCGGGCTTTCGATTTCCGGAGGAAAATCGGTGAATGGGAACGGGCGGATATTATCGTTTAAAGTGATGTAGCGTATGATCCTGTAAACATAGGCTGCCGCCTTGTTCGAAAACGAGCGGAGCGGTTCGCTGTAGCTCCTGGTGATAAGGAGTATCACATACTGGATCAGGGTCGTCATTTGGATGATGAAGTGCATCAGGCTGAGGATAACCAGGAAAATAAGCGTAAAAATAAGCCTGATCCCGATCTTTCCGCGAGGTATAGGGTCTTGACTCAGTTCGTCCATTTCTCTCCTTCGTAAACCTTGTTCGAAATTCATGACACCCAGGATAGACCCTTAACTGCCGGCCAATCCAAACCCGAAAACAAAAGACCAAAAGCATTCACCACAGTTGTTCATGTACCTCCGGGACACCCTGAAACCATGAAAAGACCGGGCGCTGCGAACGTGCAAACCCATACCTGTGCCCTCTGATTTATCCGTGTTCATCTGTTGTTCATCCGTGGTTCGAGCCTTTCTCTAAAGATCGACCATGGGCCTTCGAAGCGGGCAACCGGGTTTTTGAGATTATCGAACGGTAGAGTCTTTTCGACTTCGCCCTTCACACTTTAGAGCCATCCCATATATGTGCGTCTCGCAGTTCCCCTGACGGTCCCCGACAACAAGTCCAGGAGATAACCATTCCGCGCCCGTGTGCAAGCCACTTCGTGCGCTTCGTGGTAAAACCATCGCGGGCATTGAGATTCAGGCGTCAAGGACCACCACCGGCACCCCTGGCTCAACATGGCTGCAAAGCTTTTCTTTTTCTTCCTCGGTCTGCACGAATACAAATACCTGATCAGATCTTAATTTACGCAGCGCCAGGCCGCCTCGAACACGCCACTCGCGTTCGTGTCTCCAGGAGGCGGATTTTTCGCCGCAGCTCAACTGGAAACGATATCTTTCAGATTCCGCGAGCCGTGAATAGACCTGCTCACCGCCATATAAGGCGGGCTTTGCCCCGAGCGAGCGCAATATGTCCCGCCGGACCGCAATCCCGTAAGGTTCGACGGTCCACCTGGCGAGTCCCCGGTGCCACTTTCGCATCTCTAACAGCTCACCAGGAGGATGAGAACTCAATGAGATGACATCAGCGTTACAACGGACCATCTTCGAGCCGGCCCGAACGAGCCCTTCCTGCAGTATCCGAATGAGCGTTTCCAGGGCCGAATGGCCCGACAGAGGACTTTCGTCCAGCAGATTAAGAAGATATTCCCGGTAAGTCTCACCCGGCCATGGACCGGCGCTTGCCCTGGTGTAGTGGTAAAGGTAATCGCCCCAGATGATATTGTCGTGCCGGGACGAGTTGCAAAAGCTCGGTGGCCTGGGTCCGCTTTCAGAAGGCCGAAGCGAATTTTTATTTGCCGGGCGGTGAGTTCGGGCTGGATTTCTAGAGGGCAAATCGCGGGACCGGGCAAGCTTGAATCCGTACGCATGCTCTGGAAATTTTGTCAGAAGGCTACGATTCCCTGCGTTTGAAGAACTGGGCTCCTCGGGATCGAAAACGAACTGGGCTCTGGGTGATTTTGCCTGAATCTCATCGAGGACAGCCGACAGATTTCCGCTGGACCGGATTTCCAGCACCAGGTGAATATGCGCCAGTGCGCCCAGAATCCGGTCGCGGCACACCTGCGCCTGCCTTTTGGAACACGATCCGGAGTCGAGCATGCACGAAAGCAGGAGGATGCGATCTGCGCTTTCATCTCCGTATCTTGTCGACAGCTCCAGGTCAGCGCTGAGGAGTGGACCCGTGGCGACAAGGAGTTGGGATAATCCGGAACGCAAAGCGTGAGCACAGACCAGATCGTAAGTGAAAGTTCCCATGCTGCCGGCAAGTGCAATTTCTCTTGAGTCCAGACTGAGAAAGCAGGATCGCAGCGCTTTTAGCCAATTTGAATGAGGAGAAACGAGCCTGGGTTTTCGAGAATTGAATACGGCCAACAGGGGCAGATCGAAGTCAAGACGGCCTTTGCCGAACAGCACCGTCGTGGGACAAGGACCTCCGAACGATTGCAAGAGGGCTTCCCTGGCTGGTGAATCCGAAAACGGGGCGCTCCAACCGAATACACCAACCCCTGCTTTCAGCAACTCATCTGCCTGCTTCCGGCAAGTGTCCCATAACTTCCGGGCCGAAGCAGAAAAAGAAGCCGCCAGCCACGAACGCAGATCGTTCTCCGTGCGAATTCCTTCGGCAAGTAACCGCTTAATCCGGAGGTGCTGTTCTGCGCCGGAGATTTTTCCGGACCCCCTCATAAAGACGTTCGCGGCGAGAATGCAATAAGCGGTTTGGCAGTCCAGCCGGACAATGGGGCTGACATAGGAGTGAGCAAGCGAAGATAGGACCGCGTTCAGGCGGGTTTTAAGGTCCATGCGCTCCCTTCCGGAAGCATGTCTGCCGCGGAAAAGACCTTTGACAGATTTACAGGTTTAGCAGGAACACAACCCCAAAGGCACTGTCGAAACCCGCAGGTAATCAAATCGCCCGGCTGATCTTCACCGCACAAAGCTTTCCGCACATGCTGCAGCCCTCGCGGTCCTCGGTGACCTGGAGGCGCCTTTTTACCAAGTCCGGGTCGATGGCTTCGCGGACCATCGCGTCCCAATCCAGGTCCCGCCGGGCGATTGCCATGCGCCTGTCCGCCTCGATGGCCCCCGGAAGTCCTTTCGCGATATCCGCTATATGGGCGGCAATCCGGCCGGCCATAACTCCCTGGTGCACGTCGTCGGCGTTGGGCAGCCCCAGATGTTCGGCCGGGGTTACGTAGCAGAGATAATCAGCTCCGGCGGCCCCGGCAATCGCGCCCCCGATGGCGGCGGTAATGTGATCGTAGCCTGCGGCAATGTCGGTCGGAAGCGGCCCCAGGATGTAAAATGGGGCACCGTCACACAATTTCTTCTGGAGCATGACGTTCGCGGTAATCTGGTTCAGGGGCACGTGCCCGGGGCCTTCGATCATTACCTGAACGTTTCTTTTACGCGCCCTTTTCGCCAGTTCACCCAGAATCATCAGCTCTTCCAACTGAGCCCCGTCCGTAGCGTCCAGGATCGCACCGGGGCGAAAACCATCCCCGAGGCTAAGGGTAACGTCATATTTGTAGGCTATGCTCAGCAGGTCATCATAGTATTCGTAGAGCGGGTTTTGTTTCCCGTTTTTGCGCATCCAGCTCATGTGAATGGAGCCGCCTCGGCTTACGCAGGGCATGATGCGCTCATAGGTCTCGAGTTTTTTTACCGAATCCAGAGTCACCCCGCAATGCACCGTGATATAGTCGAGGCCCTGGGCGCACTGGCGTTCGATACTGCGGAGAAGTTCATCTGCATCCATAGTGTCGAGCGCCCGATGGCGGCTGATCATCTCGGTCGCGACTCCATAAATCGGGACTGCTCCTACTATGACCGGCGAGTTCTCCAGGAAAAAGGCCCTGAAGGCCCAAAGATCTGCGCCGGTGGACAGGTCCATTATGGAATCGGTCCCGGCGTGCAGGGCCGCATCGAGCTTTTCCTTCTCCAGATCCATCGAGCAGCATTCGCCGCTTGTCCCCAGGTTGGCGTTGACTTTGGTCTTGAGCCCTTTACCAATCGCCCTGAGACTGGAGAATGAATGATTTACATTCCTGGGCAAAACAGCGAGTCCTGCAGCAATCAGGTCCCGCAGTTGCTCGGCGGAGACCGGCTCGTTTTCGACTGCTTTATTCATTTCTTCTGTGATTATGCCTGCTCTGGCAGATTCAAGCTGTGTCGCCATCACGTCCTCCTGGTCAGGATTGGTAGAGTATCCGGAAGATGAACTGAGATAGAGAGGACTCCTCCCAGAAAATGACAAAAGGCCGTCCCGGAGGAAAACGGCCTTACTAAAAATCTTACTTAGCCGATTCCCTCCGCCAGCATTAACTGGATCAGGTTCCAAGGGTATTATCTCAGCTCTCCGTCAGAGAGCACCCCCCGGCTGTATTCAATTATAATACAATTATAATACAGTTTTACACTATACTCAAAAAATGGAATAATCAACTCAAATCAAAAAGGCTGCTCATTGTAATGAGAAGCCCTGACGGCACTTTCGCCCTTGAGGGCATTCTTTTTGATCAAAGGAGAAGCCGTGGACTGTGAGCGACTGGAAGATATCAAGGCGGCCATTCAAAAGCTACCGGCCCAAGAATTCCGGACTCTGGCATCGTGGATTGCGGATTATCAGCAGGAAAGGTGGGATGGCGAAATTGAGCAAGATTTGAAATCCGGCAGGCTGGATGAGCTTATAAAATCAGCGTTGGACGACATTAAGAATGGAGAGTTCAAGGATATGTGATGAAAAGCCGCGCAACCAAGGGGTTTTGGGAGTGCTACAATAACCTTCGGCCGGAAATCCGAAAAACTGCAGATAAGAATTTCGATCTTTTTAAGAAGAACCTTCATCATCCATCCCTGAAATTCAAAAGAATAGGAGAACTATATTCTGTGAGAATCGGCCTCCATCACCGTGCTTTAGGTCTGGAAAAAGAGGGCTTCCTATACTGGTGTGGGTATTTTCCAGGAATGTCCAAGCTCGCGAGATGCAAAGAGTAGGCACGCCTGGATGTCTTCAGCTTCGAGAAAGGGAAAATTCTCAAGGATGGACTCAGGGGTTTCCCCGGCGGCAAGGTCAGTCAGAACATGTTCCACGGCCAAACGTTTGCCTCGGATAATTGGCTTACCACCGAAGATATCCGGGTCGCTGGTGATGCGAGCCAAGAGTGCTTCAGCCTTATTCTTAGTCATTTCCACACACCTTTGTACGCAAACCTGCTACACCGTAGCCTTGCTCTCAATTTCTCAACGGCTTCTTTTAATATCCTGTCCCAACCAAATCAACAGACTATCGGAAAGCGCAGAACCAAGCCACTTTACAAAGTGATCCGTGGGTTCGATACCGTGGTCTTCGCTCGGGATTTCCCGAAGTATGGATTGAACCGGGGAATATCGGGGTGAAAGAACACCTCAGACAATAAGACATGCCTTCCTCAATTCTTCCTGTAAGGCGCGCAGGGTCTTGTTGTTTTCCTTGATTCCTCGAATGTAGCGGTCCCACTCTTCGGAGCGCTTCTGCATGTCTCTATAGATCGTGCGTACCTTCTTCAGGTACTCTACCGCCCGTAGATAGTTTCCTCTGCCGCGCTCGGCTATCAGGCGCTCTGCACTGGCGCGATATTCACTCAGGTAGTGGGAGGAGTGCAAAGAGATGAGCCTGTCTTCGTACTTGACAAGCAATTCGTGCTCACCTTTCACCACTTCGAACAAATGTTTCATATCCTCTTCGTAGGCATGGATTTCTGCAAGCGTCTTCGACGCTTGGCCGGGTCCTGCCGGCCACGTCGATTTTCGATCCTCTTGCTTCTTGCGAAGTCGAAAGATCATCTCCTTTGCAAACGCTGCCCAGTCATTCTCTTCCAGCGTCGCTTTCGCCTCCCTATACAGGCTGAAATCGATCTCGTTGCGCTTCAAGCACAGTTGAAGAAGTTTCAGAAGGCTGCCGTAGTCGTCCCGCGACCTGTAGCATTCCTTCAAGCTTAGGTAAATCGGATCGGATCTCAGGGAAGCGTACGCGAAGTCACTACGTTGCGCTTTTCTCTCAAGCAGAATGGCGAGGCCGTCATAATCGCCTCGTCTTTCAAAGTCCTGCTGAAGGAAGTCGTAAAGCTCCTGCTTTCGCCCCTCGCCCTTTTCGATGCCCTCTTCAACTATTCTTATCGCCTTCTCACGCTTGCCTTGACGGAGCCAGTATTCGGCCAGGCTCCAGTAATCCATGCCGTATTTGAGTTCCCTTTCCAGAACCGCAAGCTCCGCCCTCTCATCGCCGATCGAGCGGTACAAGTCAGCCAGCAGACCGCGAATGTAGGAACTGCTCGGGCTGCGGGATTCGAGCTTTTCGATGACGACCTGGAAGTCCCGCTCTTCCGAACACAAACCCATAACCGTATCATAGACGGCGTCCACCATGCCGCAATTTCCCCAGTTATAGAAATACATGAGCCTGTCGATGATTTCCCGCCTCCTGGCAGCCAGTGCTTCGTCTCCGACTAGGAAATCCTCGAGTGCTTGGAGGGCATCGAACAGAACCTCTTCCAGAGCATCGTCGTTCATGCCGTATTCATTGAGTTCATGGAGTATGGAGTCGGCAACGGCCCAGTGGACCTCGAGACAGATCGCCTTTTCGGCGCTCTCCACTGATTGCAGGATACGATTCAGTTCCCTGGCTATCCTGTCGGTGGAATAGGACCTCGATTCGATGGAGGGAAACGCCCGTGAGACCTCTTTGAGCAGTGTGTCGAGCTTGTGTTTCTGATCGGGATCGAAGCGAACCATCAATTCCCGCTGAAAATCAGGGTACTTACGAGCACAGGCCATGACCATCCCCACCAACTCTCCCTTAGGCAGCTTTCGGATCAGCTCTGCCATGGCTGCATGCCGGGACTTGGCCTCTTTAGCCTCCCGGAAATACTCCCGGCGATGATTGATGAAGCTTAGGAGCACTGCAACGATATGTTTGCAGGGGTTGCCATCGTAAGGGCAGTTGCAGGAGGCTTGAATGCCCCCATCCACCTGTTCTATCTCTACGTCGTAATCCCCGATGTTTCCGGCCACCTCGGCGCTGATCGATTCGGTATCCGGGTCATAGACAAGCTGGGAGACGTTTCCCGACCGGTAGTAGTCGTGCCCTCTTGCGTAAATTGTCGCCCCGGCGAATTGTCCAATTGCTTTCTGCGTCAGATTGGCTAGTTTCATGCGTCGATCGATTTTCCGAGGTCTTTGATCGATTCCCGGGCAATATACGGGCTTTCCAGCCGCATTATGCTTTCTCGCGCACTCTCATAGCTCAGGAAATCCATTTTGCACGCTCCGGCAATGCATTACGATAAGCGTCAAATATCGTCCCGGTTGTCCCGTTGAATGAAAGCAGAAACGGTAATCAAAACCTGCCGGGCTACAGCCAACGCTTCCAAGGCATCTTCATGATTAGGCAGGCCTTCCGGCAGGCTGCCGGGCAAGGCGTCAGGGTAACGCGTAGGAAGGTAAAACCGATCCAGGAGCTGAATGCCCAAGCTGGAGGCAAATGGATTAGGCTCCAGCAGCCTGAGCAAATCACCTAAAAGATGCGTGCGAGGTACGACCTGGCCCTGAAGCAGCAATAAAGCTTTGACGGCCTTTTCCGCGCTCTGTTGGCTGTGAAAGCAGACCTGATTGTAAATGCCTTCCCGAATAGCCAATTCCGCCATCTTTAAATCCTCGGCGGCGAATTGCAGCCAACGCTCACTTTCCCCTGTCATACAGCACTTGTCCCTTCCCCACTATCTCATCTCGTACAAAGACGCGCTCGCGAGAGAGGAGTTCAAACTCAGCCGGGGTGTATACCAGGATATCCGCACCAACTCTCAACTGCAGAAGTTGCATCACTTCTTTAGTGCGATCCAAAAAACGCCGGTTCGTCTCTTTGACAATGACCAAGTCCAAATCGGACCACTCGCCCGTTTCATCACCAATCATAGAGCCGAACAGCAACACTTTTTCTGCTTTGTACCGATCGATCAGCAAAGCAAGGCAACGATTCAGCTCTGCCTTTAAAAGCTCATGTCTGCAAGCTATTGACTGGAGGTTTGGAACTGCCATAATTTGCTCCCGGGAAACGGACATGCCCGAATTTTTTGCTCAGATATGGAGTCTCCTTTATGCGCGAATATAGCATGGTACAATCAATAGTGGTAGCCAGATTAGAAGATCTCCCCTGCCATGCAGATCCGAGGTGAGTCCGCGCGAAAAATAGGTGCTCCACTGGTCTCGAATACCGGAAATTAATGTAGAAGACCGACACCCCTTTTGGCACGAAGGAAGTATGTAGTCGATGGAGATTTGCTGACGTCCGCCGGCGTGACGGGTGCGAGTGCGTACAATATGGATATCGGAAATTGGACAAAGCGTTCCGCGCTTTGTCACCGCATACCCAAAAGGCGAGTAGGATAAAGGAGTACAAAATGATCCGTGAGTTGGATACCGTGGGAATATCTGTCCCGCCGGGTTGGTGTCACCTGGTCGTTCTGAGTAAAAGAGGAGGAAAATATGTTCGCGGCAAATGAATGGGAGTGAAAGCTCTGATACGCTTTATGCAGGAATGAAAGTCGCAATTCTGGAGATACCAGGCACGGCACTTTCCAAAGGCAAAGATTACTATACAGTGGTAGGAAAAGAGCATTTTTGTAAGATACCAGAGTCAGCAGTGCGGGTTGATCAATAAGCGTATTTGCCTTCATTCAAAAGAGCCAATTATAGAGACGCCCTACCCCGGGAAAAAAATCGGTAGTTCCTGTACCCGAAAGCACGAACCGGCAGTTTGACACGCTCCAGCCACCGGACTTCATATTTGCGCCTGTCCCCATACCGGAAAGCAGGTGCCGGATTATTCAGACAAAAATCGGCTCGATCCCGAGGAGAAAAAATAAATTCCCGGCAGAATACTCATTATCTATGCGTAATAGTTGACATTAACCGATTCAGAATACTTCTGGATTGTTGTCGGTATATGACGAAGTTCCGGATTGGAGTTCCAGGACATTGCACTGATAATGAGAGACTCTTAAATTGCTGCCAGTTATTGAATAGTCGGCCACAGCGAAGCATCATCCTGCATTAGAACACGCGACTGAAACCCTTCCCGGAGGGAAAGAATATAATTTCTCATAGATGTCTATTCTGGAGCGAAGCCCATCAATCGCAAGTATTGTGGATGGTTGCTAAACGTCCCAACGCCTCCATCCCGTGAGTATTTACCACCGAAACGGAGCACCAACAGGAAACGTACCTTTATGATAGAGAATGTATGCTCTGTCTACGAGTTATAATTTCATTGAAAGATGCGGAGGGAACTCATGGACCAGACTGAAGCCAAAAAGAAAACATCTTTGCCCGCGGATAAACCGAAGATCGACGCAGACATGACTGCCGGAGGAGCTCAAGCGGCTGCCGGTGAGGCTCTGGGAACCGGCAGTGTTGAAAAGATCAGAGATATTCTTTTCGGCTCCCAGATGCGCGACTATGAGAAGAAGTTTTCCGAACTCAAGGAATGGATGCACAAAGAAGTTGCTCATTTGAGGGAGGAGTCGCAGAAACGTTTTGAGACGATCGAGGGGTACATCAAAAATGAAGTGGAATCGTTGAGCGAGCGTCTCAGGAAGGAACATGATGAGCGTTCCGAAGGTGTCAGTGCAATCCTTCAAGAGCACAAGGACACAATCCGGGCGTTGGAAAAGAAGATCAGCCAGTTGGATGAACAACTCACCAAACACACACGGGACCTTCGGCAACAGATTCTGGAGCAGTCGCAAAGCCTGTCCGAAGACATTTACAAGAGACGCGATGAAGCCGCTGCCGCTCTGGATCGGGCAGCTCAAGAGCTTCAGGCCAGTAAAGTGAACCGCGCCCTTCTCTCCGAGATGTTTGTGGGCATGGCTATGCGGTTGACCGATGAAGGAACTCTAAGATCGACCGATAAGACGGATGCTCCAGTAAATGAGTAATGCGTCGCCACATGATCCCTCCAAACCGGTCGCCGGGGACCTGCAAACGAAGACCGACCCCTTGACTGAGCTGCGTAATCTGCTCCTGGGGCCGATCCAGATCGACGTTGGCAAATTGCGGGAACGCCTGGACGACCCCGAGATCCACGCCAGGGATATCAGTCGGGTTCTTGCGGAGGCCATTGCCCTGCGCTCGACCCGGGATAAGAAAAGGCTCACCAGGGCGCTGTCCCCCGCAGTTGAAGACATTGTCACGGCTTCTTTGGAAAAGGACCGAAAAGCCTTTACAAACGCCCTTTTCCCGGTATTGGGCGCGGCGGTCAGGAAAGCCATAGCCGAAGCTTTCAAAAAGATGATTCAATCGCTCAATTTCATGCTTGAACGAAGTCTCTCCTGGCAAGGTTTGATGTGGAGACTCGAAGCCCTCAGAACCGGGACCCCATACGCCGAAGTGGTTCTTCTCCACTGCCTGGTCTACCGCGTCGAACAGGTTTTTCTGATCCATAGAGAAACGGGCCTTGTACTGCAACATGTGGTGGCGGAATCAGTCGCCTTCCAGGATCCGGACGTGGTTTCCGGCATGTTGACGGCTATTCAAGAGTTCACGCGCGATTCTTTTAGCGTGCCGGGAAGCGACGCGCTCGACGCCATACAAATAGGAGAGCTAACCCTGTGGGTCGAGCGGGGTCCCATGGCGATGCTCGTGGCTGTCATCCGCGGAAGCCCTTTGGAAGAATTGCGCACGGTTTTTCAAGAAACACTGGAAACGATTCATCTTGAACAGCGAGGTCTGCTCGTTTCTTTCAAGGGAGATCCGACCCCCTTCGAAGCCGCTCGCCCTCATCTGGATTCCTGCCTGCTGGTTCAGTATCGTTCCGCGCGACCAAGACCTTCCCTCCTGCTATGGATTCTCGTGGCAGGCCTGGTTTGCGCGTTGGGACTGTGGACTTTTTTCATCTTGCGCACTCATCACCGTTGGGCAGAGTATGTTGCCAAGCTGAAGGAGCAACCGGGAATCGTCGTCGCCTCGGCGGAAAAACGGGACGGGAGATATTTTGTATACGGACTCCGCGACCCTTTGGCGGCGAAACCCGAGGATATTTTGAGCAAGACCCAGTTGGACGCAGAGAAAGTGACCCAGCACTGGGAGCCCTACCTGTCTCTCAATCATGCGCTGGTGTTCAGCAGGACCAGTCATTTGCTCAACCCTCCGGAGACTGTATCGCTGCAACTGGAGGGTGAGGTGCTCGTTGCGCGGGGTTCTGCTCCACACCAATGGATTATGGACACTCGCAAGCTGCTGCGGGCAGTCCCGGGCATTTCGCAATTTCAGGACAAAGATCTTGTGGATACCGATATTGTGGCATTCAATGCCACCCAGGAAAGCCTGGAAAAACGCGTGTTGTTCTTTGTTCTCGATAGCACTGCGCTCGCACCCGACCAGGACAACTCACCGGAGGAGGTTGCGACGGAAGTCCGGAGGCTGCATGATCTCTCGCAAATTGTGGAAAAAGGGATCAGTATCGAAATCGTAGGGCACACTGACCTATCCGGAACTGAAAGGAGAAACAAGCACTTGAGTCAGCAGCGGGCGGAAGAAGTCCGCTCTTTCCTGGCTTGCAAAGGAATTCCGCCGGCCATTCTCAATGCTGTGGGAGTGGGCACGAGCGAGCCGTTACGCGAAGGAAAAAGCATGGCCGATATGCAATTCAATCGCAGCGTAACGTTTCGCGTCACGCCCACCGTGGCCGGGAGCGGAGATGCTGCAACCCGCTAACCCGGCAGGAAACACTTTAATAGTCCCCGTCCGCGGGGATATTGCCAGGGACTGCTTCCCTATGATCCAGAAAAAAATATGTATTTTGGGTGCCTTTGCCACCGGCAAAACAAGCCTCGTGCAGCGTTTTGTCAAAGGCATCTTCTCGGAAAGTTACCTTACGACGGTGGGCGTCAAGATTGACAAAAAGGAGATGGAAATCGAGGGCCGCGAATTACATCTCATTCTGTGGGATCTATCCGGTGAAGACCAGTTCCAGAAGGTGCGCGTGTCATACTTGCGCGGCGCATCGGGATATTTTCTGGTGGTTGACGGAACCCGCGGCGAAACTTTAGACACGGCCCGGTCACTGCAAAGGACTGTGGAAGAGGCTTGTGGGCCGATACCCTTTGTTCTCATGTGCAATAAAATGGATCTGACCGATGAGTGGGAATTGGGGGAGAATGCCTTGGAGGATTTCTCCAACAAAGGTTGGACAGTGCTTAAGACCAGCGCCAAGACGGGCCAGGGAGTCGAAGAAGCCTTTTCAGCTCTCGCCGGCAAACTTCTGGAGGGATAGACCATTCAACTACCCGGGCCGGTTCTTAATTACCTTGGCGGTTTAGCGCTTCGGACTCGCTCCGCCGCCTACATGTTGGCCTCCAGGGACGGCCGCCTGGTCGACTGGGGAGGAGAGCTGGCAGCATATGGAATTGATGGCCTCAGCCGAGGCCAATTCCTGGGAGATCGGGTTCTCTTCCTGGCCGGCATGCTTCCCTTCGCGGGTCCATCTCTGTTTCTGCCTTGTGTGCGAACAGAATCGGGGCTGACAGCGGACATCCATATTTTCCCCTGTGACGAAGGGGATTGGATTCTGTTGCTCGATGCAACCGATGAAGAAATGCAGCGTGGTCTGGCGCAACAAGCGAGCAATGAATTGAATCTTTTGCGCCACAAACTGGCCGGGGCTATCGATAGATGTCTGAAATCGGAAGGCGGCGCGGAAGCAGCCGGTGAACTGCTCCTGCTGCCGGAAAGCGGAGAACGCCGTGAGGTGTCGTTTCTGGTTGCCCGTGTGAAGGGATTTACCTCGTATGGTGAAACAGAATGCGCTGCCATGACGTTGAAGACCTTGGATCAATACCTGCGCACGATCATAGACACCGTTATTGTTGAAGGCGGTTGGCTGGATAAGATCCTGGGCGATGCGGTCATGGCTCTCTTCGGTGTTTTTCCTGCTGCCCCGGCCCCACCCTGCCAAGCCGCGAAGGCTGCCATGAGGATGCTTGAGGAGGTTGAGAAACTTAATGAGTTACGGCATTTGGAGCAACAGGTGAGTTTCAAGGTCGGAATCGGAATCGGGTCAGGTCCCGTGACTCTGGGTATTATCGGAAGCAACAGGCGGAGAACCATCAATGCCATCGGCCACACGGTGGATCTTGCCGCTCGTCTCGAACACCAGAGCCGCCCCAACGAGATCCTGATAGATGCCGCAACCTTCCAAAATATTGAAGAATTGCAGAGCCGTTTTGCCCAAATCACCCGCAGTGCGGATGCCGATGAAGGACCAACGCTAGCCTTTTCTTCCGGGGTGATCGGATGATTGAATCTGAACTGGCGGATCTGTTCGGCGCTCTGAATATGGTGATCATGGAACGTCTGGAGGACGGTTCATTTCGCCTGCTCGGGACGATTCCGGAGTGGCTTGAGTCCTTCTTTCAGGGCGTTCATCCCATGATGACCCCCTTCGGACTGGAAGAAAACTGCCCCTTTCTGGAAAACTTTCTCATCGACGCCGAACGCTTCTGGAGCGCCAAGAACCCGGGGCATCTAAAATCGGGATTATTGATTGCGCCCAGCCCATCCGGCGATGATTATGCGCTGGAAGCCACGGCTGTTCTCTGGAAAGAGCGCAAAATGATGTTAATCGAGTTGTGTTGGCTTGCTGAGGATGAAAAACAGACACTCATCCAAAAAGGTCGAGAACTCAGCCTGGACCATCGCCGTCTCTTGCGGCTCGAGCAGGCGCTACGTCAGACTCAAAACGATCTGCAAGAACGGGTGGAGGAGCGTACGGCCAAACTCTCAACGTCCAATGCGCTGCTGCAGCAGGAGATCGCCGAACGTCAGCGCGCCGAAGAACACCTGGTGCGTTTGGCCACTGCCATCGAACAGGCCGCGGAAAGCATTATTCTAACGGATAGGAAGGGTAATGTAGAGTACGTCAACCCTGCTTTTGAGCAGATCAGCGGTTATCATCGAGAAGAAATCATCGGCCGGAATATCAGTATTTTAAAGAGTAACAGTCATGATGATTCATTCTATAGGACCATGTGGAAAACGATCATCCAAGGCAATGTGTGGGTGGGGCACATCATAAGCAAGCAGAAAAGCGGTGCGCTCCTCGAATTCGAGACGACGATTTCCCCGGTGCGGGGCGGCTCCGGGGAAATCTCCAACTTCGTGTTCGTCAATCGGGACGTGACCCATGAGGTCTTGCTTCAAAGCCAACTACGGCAAGCACAAAAGATGGAAGTTATCGGGACGCTTGCCGGGGGCATCGCCCATGACTTCAACAACATCCTGGCAGCCATCCTCGGGTACACAGAGATGGCAGTGGAGGATATCCCGCAAAATACCCGCACACACAGGTATTTGAAGGAAGTGCTCAGAGCCGCGCTTCGCGCGAAGGACCTCGTGAAGCAAATCCTGGCTTTTAGCCGCCAGGGGGAGACCCAGGCACGACAGCCGATCGAGATTGCTCCGGTCATTAAAGAGGCATTGAAGTTGCTCAGGGCGACCTTCCCTGCCACCATTGAATTGCGGCAGCAAATCTCATCGCATTCATTAACGGTTATGGTCGACCCAACGCAGTTGCACCAGATTGTGATGAACCTCTGCGCCAATGCCGCTCATGCGATGCGAGACCGTGCAGGAATATTGGAAGTGACCCTTGGAGAAGTGGTGTTGGATGCCGCCTCGGCAGGAGTCCATGAAAACTTACGGCCTGGATCATACGTGCAGTTAACCGTGGGGGATACCGGTCACGGGATGGATGCCTCCACCCTGGATAAAATCTTCGACCCATATTTTACCACCAAAGGAGTCGGCGAGGGAAGCGGGCTTGGGCTTGCAGTGGTGCGCGGAATCGTCAAACGCCATGAGGGGGCTATTCGCGTCCGGAGTAAGCCGGAAAGGGGAACCGTCTTCGAAATTCTCTTCCCGAGGATCGAAAAAGCTCAGGAGCAAACGGAGAATGAGTTCGAGCCTCCTGCACGGGGAACGGAGCGCATTCTTTTCGTAGACGACGAAGAACCGCTGGCCACATTAGGTGAGTCGATGCTCGTGCAGCTCGGTTATCATGTCACTGCCAGGACGAGCAGTCTCGAGGCTATGGAACTATTTCGATCGGAGCCCGATGCGTTCGATCTCGTTATCACGGACTACACAATGCGGCACATGACCGGGGTGGATTTGGCGAAAGAGATGTTGAAGATCCGGCCGGACATCCCCATCGTGCTTTGTACGGGCTACAGTGAGATGATCAGCGAAGATACGGCCAAAGAGATGGGTATTCGCGCATTTGTCATGAAGCCTCTCGGTCGCCAGAATATTGCCCGGGTGATCCGCAAGGTTCTCAACAAGGAAACGCCCTGATAAAGCGGGCGGTCATTTCTCCGGGCGGCCATCGGGGAACCTCACATTCGCTGAATTGCAATAACAGCCCGGAATCAGTCAGGCAGGATCTGTTACGCAGCTCTACTCTATGACTTTCCGCAGTTAGCCATTCTGCCACTTTCTGTCCATGGATCGTATGGTGTAGTTTCATCTTTATTATAGCCGGCGGGTAACGTTGAGGGAGTTTGCCGGGGCGAAACCAGCAGTCCGGCGGAAGACTCAGCGACTCCCCGCCCAGGGCCGATTCCGATGGAGTTGAAGACCGGGGGTAAAAAGGGTATAGGTATTTCTGCATTGATAATCGGGAACGAGGTTCCTGCGGCGAACGGTTCTTGCGTTTTTTCTCAGAAAAGGTTGATTGCATATGATCGATGTGGCTGTCACGGGAATAGGCGTTTTTTCTTCCATCGGGTGCGACAGGGAAACCTTCTGGAGATCTCTCGTATCGGGAACATCCGGAATAAAACACATCCAGGCGTTTGACGCGTCTCGACATAAGAGCAAAATAGCCTCAGAGATTACTTCTTTCCAACCCGAACTTTTTCTCAACTTCAAACAAGCCAGAAGAATGGCCAGAGTCTCACAGTTGGCGAGCTGCGCCGCATTATCCGCCGCTAAGGATGCGGGACTGAATTTAAACAGTGAAGATTCATATCGAGTCGGATGCGTTGTTGGTTCTGCGGCGGGCGATTATTACAATTTGGAACATCAGTATGATAGATTTAAAGAGAAAGGCCCGGGTTTTGTTAATCCATTAGCTATACCCAAAGTGATACCCAACATGCCGGCTTCCAACGTTGGCATCACCCTGGGAATCAGGGGTCCCAATCTGGGTGTATCCACTGCCTGCGCAACCGGGGCGCACGCCATTGGGATTGCGCTTATGATTCTAAGGCAAGGTTTTGCAGATATTGTTCTGGCTGGAGGCGCCGAGTCTACCATTACTCCTTATGTCGTTGACGGGTATTCCTGCATGGGCGTTCTATCACAGCGCAATGATAGTCCTCATCAGGCCAGCCGCCCCTTTGATATTGACAGGGATGGATTTGTCATTGGCGAGGGCGCCGGCGTATTGGTGTTGGAATCCTTATCGCATGCCAAAAAACGCCGAGCCGATATTCTTGCATTGGTCAAGGGTTTCGGGATGACTTGCGACGCCTATAACGTCGCCATTCCGGACCCGGAAGGGGTTGCCGCCGCTTCAGCAATGACAGGAGCAATAAGAGACGCGGGGCTCAATATTGAGGATATCGGACATATCAACGCGCACGGAACATCCACTAAAGTCAATGATAAAGCTGAGACCAAAGCTATACATGCAGCCTTCGCGCAACATGGCAGAAAGGTGCCGGTCACCTCAATCAAGTCCATGATCGGCCATACATTAGGGGCTGCCGGCGCTATAGAAGCCGCGGCGACAGTACTTACGCTGCATCACGGAATTATCCCGCCCACGATTAACCACTGTACAAGAGATCCTGAATGCGATCTGAATATAGTCGCCAATGAAGCCAGGGAATCAAAGATTACGGCGGCTCTCTCCAATTCAATCGGCTTTGGAGGGCAAAACGGAGTCGTCGTTTTCACTCGGTGGATTTAGACACAAATGCGCGTCTCCCGGGCTGTCCTATCGTCCATCCGTGAACCGGCATTTCAATCATCTCCCGAAGCCGGGTTGTTACCGATGTTATCGTTCCACCAATGAAGAATTATCAGCCGTCAAGTTGCTCTTCATAAACTTGAACGCCATCCACAGATTTGCCTGCGTCCACAAAAGCGGCACAGTGTCGTTCGGTACATAATGCCCGTCCTCAAGGTAGTAAAGTTCCGGACACTTGAATCCTCCATAAGGACTGTTTTCCTCAGTCAATTGTCCTAATGAACGGTTGAAATAGTGAGTCTGCAGCTTTAAATGCTTTTCGTCACGATCTCGTTGATATTCCAACCCGTAGATAATTGAGATGATTGGGTCAAATATACACCACTGTGCTTCCTGCCCCGGTTTTAGTAATCGGTCTCTCATGGAGACGTTGTCACTGAAATCAGCGGTGCGCAGTTCGGGCCTTAGGTTCTCTTTGTAATCGGCAGACCAGAAAGAGTCTCCCTGGTAACGGCGTATGCCGTAATCACCCTGAAGATTTTCAATCACATCCGAAAGGATCTGCTTTGTCATCCGATCATCAACTATCTTGATAGGGAAAGTGAGGAAGAGCAGAGCCGCATCGTAGCGCCTGTATTTATTTGTATCGGGCTGAATGCATTCCGCCGGCAGTATTTTTTCTAAAACCTGTTTCCCTTCTGCGATAATGACATCAAGGAAGTCGGTCGTGATTTTTTCTCCGAGACAAAGAAAGCCCTCATCACGTTCTCTTTGCATGAGAGTTTTTAATTTCTCCAGTGCCCCTGCCACCACCCCGATACTTGAAGCTTCTATTTTCCGGGTTTCTTCCCAGTGTCCACTATCTTCATCCTCCCAATAACGGATAGCATGAAAATAGCCTGCAAAAAGGGCCAGCATTTCTTTCTCTTCAGGCAAAAGGGCCCTTTTTTCTTCAATATTTATCTTACAGAAAATCCAGATAAAATAACCGAGAGCATCATTTTCCGCATGTGCCCATTTCTGGTCGATTTGCGAGAGATCACTGCCATTGAAACGAATGTGCGGTCGATTCATGGGTTCCTGGTAATCCATCGTTCCGGAAATGATCGATTCCAACCGCCATTTGTGCTTCAAAAAATATCGCGCCAAGGTTCTGATAGTTCGCAGCGACGCGTCGATTCTATCGTTTAAATAGTGGGCATAAGCGACAAAAACGTTATCACGCACCCATACATGTCCGTAGCCTGTATATTCGGCACTTGGGGACAGGTCGGAAGCCGGAAAGAGTCCATTATCCAAAACATGAAAATCGAATGTGCCATGACTATAGAGGATCGACAAAATACTATCGATATCGGACGCTGAGTAGGAGTCACTGACAAATGATGAGATCGTCGTATTATGTATAATATACACCCAGATAACCTACTTATGGTCATATAGTTTAGGCCTGAACTCTGCGATACCTTTTCTTAATCGAGAATACACCACGTATATCATGATTATTACTATAAATCCAACAAATCCAGTGATTGTCAAAGCGAAGATGTCTTTATAATAACCGATTATTATTAATATAACAGATACTATAATACTCGATATGTGTACAGCACAATCTTCAAGTGAAAATATCCATGGAGAATAATCGCGGAAATCTGACACGAAGCACTCATACAAATTACTATTTGTTTTCAAATATTTAGCGATTACTAAGATCCTTAAATTGTTATGCATGCAAAGCGAATCAACAAATATACAGGCAAAAGGGATAACGCATAATACATAAACAGGCGCAACAACCGCTTTTTCAACGTTAATTTTATCGGTCAATCCCAATCCGATTGAGCCCAATATCGCTATTATAAGTAACTTATACTTCAATAAATCAATACGGGCCTTTAAACATTCAACAATCTCTGTTCTTAAAGATACAAGGTCTTTTTCGAATTCGGCAGGTGTCACGGTATTCGTCTCCTTTCTGACCAGCGGAAACGGTTCCCCGGAGGGCGCCCTTTATTTTGCCGTCAAAATCTTTCACACCACGAGCTGCAGCACTTGCTACAGTTTAATTATTTATCATACCATATCAATACGACGATTTCGCGAAATACGCTGTAATCGGGCAGTAAACCCCTGCAAACCGAAGAAACTGCGTGCTGCTGAGTATTTTCCATCGCGCCGGGGATGTGCGGTGAAAAGATGGGCCGCCTAAGGGGTTTTGGGAGCGCTGCAACAACCTTTTTCATGAAGCCAAAATCCTTTGACTGGACGGCTATCGGCGGACGTCAGATCTAGACAGACGCGCAAAGGATGCTGGATTGTTTGGGTACCGGCAAGTCGTTTCGCGCAGGGGTAAAGTAAAGCGCCTCGGCCTTTTCCGGCGTTAGAAAATCGATGCCGGAAAACCCGGTGCCCCGCAATTTCGCCTCAATTTCCTCCGGCGTAAAGAAGCTGACGAAAGGCTCCCCGAGATCGGAAGTAACGGCGGCAAGCTTTGATGAGGCAGCATCCAGAGGCTGCCTGAAGGTCAGGGTTACTTCACTTCCGGGCGCAAATGCGGCTATCGCCCGCAATGTTGCGTCGATCGCCGCTTCTTCCAGGTACATGGTAACGCCAAGCCAGGAAAAGAACGCTGGTTCGCCGGAGCCGATACCGCAGCAGGCCAGGACCTCACCCAGTTCTTCGCGTTCGAAATCGGCCCGGGCAAAGATCACATTCTCCGGCTCCGATAAGCCGGCCCGGGCGATCCGCTCTCGCTTGGCCGACTGAGTGGCGGGGTGATCGACCTCGACGATTTTCAACGCACGCGCCCAGGAAGGCTGGCGCAGCGCGAAACTATCGAATCCAGCGCCGATCAGGATGTAGCGGCTGACGCCTTTCGCGACGGCAGCTTCTAGCCTGTCCTCGCAAAAGCGCGAGCGCAGCACGACGTGGGCGCGCAGGGCCTTCCCCTCAATACCTTGGTGGCGCGCAAAAGCGACTCGTATGGTTTCTGCCGCATGCGCGCCCACTAAGGGCAGAGCGACCGGATCGCTCAGCAACAGCGGTTGGTCGTCCAACAATTGGTGTGCGGCGCGGATATAGGCGGTGGCCAGCGCGGTTTTACTGACGGTTTCATCTTGCATCGGCGGCAGCTCGCATACAGGGGCGATACCCTGGCTTGGCCAAGCTTACCCTGTTGACCGTTTATGTGAAGCTGAATAATGCACCAACTTGATTACCAAGTGATGCCTTCAGCCTCTTTCTTAGTCGGCATCACGTCTCCCCGCCGTGTCACCAGTTGAGCGTTTTTTAGGGCGTGTCGCCTTTTGCGCAAGCTCTATAAGCGATTGGAGAGCGCTGTTCACCGCTTCATCATTTGGAAATGCTACAGCCACCTCCGGCTTCAGTACGACAACATTCGATGGCTCGCGAATACGATCTGCGTACTTCCCGCGCACAAAGCCCCCCGGGAAGTCTGACTGTTTATACTCTTCACGTAATTCATCATTGTCGGTCTGGCTAACCTTCTTCATATAATCTCTTCTCTCCCTTGCTCGCAGCGCGAGCACTGATAATTCGAATAGTTTCATCTTCTTCAGTGTGCGCCACTACTAACAACCAGCCACTTTCTGATATACCGAAAGTAACGAATCGTTCTTCGCTCTCTGAATGATCCGGGTCGGCAATCATCATACCACGCCGTTACCGGCTCCCCCCGGGTCATGGAGTCTTCTTGTGTTCCTGCGCGTCAAGCACGGCAAGGGCGGTCGTATTGATTATGTCTTCCACGTCACCGTTGCGCTGCAGCACGTGAATGGCTTCACTGGTTCCCATAAGGATCGGTCCGATCGCCTTCGCGCCTCCCAGTCTCGCCATGAGCTTGTATGCGATGTTGCCGGCTTCAAGCGACGGGAAGATCAGTACGTTGGCCCGCTTCTTAAGCCTGTTGAATTCATAGACTTCGTTCAGAATCTCGGTGACAACGGCGGTATCTGCCTGCATCTCCCCCTCTATGAGGATGTCAGGACGCCGCTCCCTGACGATCCGAGTCGCCTGGGCGACCTTTTCGGATCGAGGATGGCGCGTGCTCCCGAAGTTGCTGAAGGACAGCATGGCGATTCGGGGCTCAATCTCCAGTTGTTTAACCGTGTCGGCCGTGCAGATAGCTATTTCAGCAAGTTGCTCGGCCGTCGGGTCGATATTTACGGTAGTGTCTGCAAAAAATAATACATCTTTCTCGAAGACCATCATGTAGACGCCTGCGATAACCGTAGTATCCTTTGAGAGCGGCAGGGTTTCAAGCGCGGGCTTGATCGTATCCGGATAATACTGGTTAACTCCGCCGACAAGGCCATCGGCGTCGCGCATCCTTACCATCATGGCGCCGAAATAATTGTTGCTGCTCCTGAGCAGCCTTGCTGCCTCATGGCGCGTAATTCCTTTTCGGCAGCGAAGCCTGTAAAACTCTGATACGTAATCCTCCATCCGCTCGAACTTGTGTGGATCGACCACAACTGCTCCCTTAAGGTCGAGGTGGAGCTCGGCAGCCCTTTTGCGGATCAGTGTCCGGCTGCCCAGCAGAATGGGCTTTGCAATTCCTTCATCCAGAACGATCTGACAGGCCCTCAATATCTTGGGCTCGGCGCCTTCGAGGAAAACTATCCGCTTGGGGTCCCGCTGTGCCTTATGAATGATGCGCCGCATGATTTCCTGCGCTCTCCCAAGGAGGCCCTCCAGGTGATCGCGGTAATCGTCCCAGTCGGTTATCGGCTTTCTGGCAACCCCTGATTCAACCGCTGCCTTTGCCACCGCAAGCGCTTCCCAGGTGAGCACGCGCGGGTCGAACGGCTTGGGGATGATGTAGTTTGGCCCATATTCGAGCATCTCCTTGCCGTAGGCCCTAAGGACCGAATCGGGAACGTCCTCTTTTGCAAGATTTGCAAGGGACCTTACAGCCGCGATTTTCATCTCCTCGTTAATGGCAGTGGCGCCTACGTCCAGCGCCCCCCGAAAAATATAAGGGAAACCGAGTACGTTATTTACCTGGTTGGGATAATCGGACCGTCCCGTGGCCATAAGCAGGTCACTTCGAACGCTCGTTGCTTCCTCGTAGCCTATTTCCGGGTCCGGATTTGCCAGGGCAAAGATAATCGGCTTGTCCGCCATGCCCTTCACCATCTCTTTAGTGACAATTCCCGCCTGCGAGACACCCACAAAGATATCGGCACCTTTCATAACATCGGCCAGGCTCATGGGCTTTCCGCCGTTTGCGAGCCGCTCTTTATAGGGATTCATCCCTTCTTTACGGCCCATATGGATAAGGCCTTTGGAGTCCACCAGGAACAGGTTTTCTTTCTTGACCCCGAGTTGCACATAAAGGTTGGCACATGCAATTCCTGCAGCCCCGGCGCCGGAGACCACCACTTTTACATCATCGATCCTTTTTCGCTGAATCTCGATGGCGTTAAGCAGGGCCGCCGCCGAGATGATAGCCGTGCCATGTTGATCGTCATGAAAAACGGGGATTTTCAACGCCGCCTTGAGGTGCTCCTCAATATAGAAGCATTCAGGGGCCTTGATATCTTCGAGGTTGATGCCTCCGAAAGTGGGCTCTATCAGCTTTACCGCAAGAATCAACTCGTCCGGGTCTTTCGTATTCAACTCGAGGTCGAATACGTCAATATCGGCGAACTTTTTGAAAAGTACTGCCTTGCCCTCCATGACTGGCTTTGCGGCAAGAGGACCGATGTCGCCAAGGCCAAGTACGGCAGTGCCGTTGGTCACGACCGCCACCAGGTTTCCCTTTGCGGTGTAGTCGAATACCTTCTCGGGCAAGCCTTCTATCTCCCTGCATGGGTCGGCGACTCCCGGCGTGTAGGCCATCGAAAGGTCTCTTTGCGTACAACATGGTTTTGTGGATCTGATTTCTATTTTTCCGGGTCTCTCTTCGCTGTGGTAATTGAGAGAGTCACTTTTACGAATCATTTATGCTCCTCGGCTGGTTAATTCATTGTATGTGAATAGCAGGAAGATCTCTCATTTCTATAAGCATTATAACAGAGGAATAAAGCTGTTGTAAGTGGGACAGAATACGGGGAGCGTTGAAAAGCCCAACAACGGCTCATTCATCAGGCTAATTAAGACCGCATTCTGGCTTTCTGCTTCTTCAATGGTTAACAATAGATCATTCTGAATTTCAACACGCCCCGGCGTCGTTCTTGCCGCTTAGAGTCTCCTAGGGAGGTACGGGAACATGACGAAAAAATGGCTTTATTTGTTCGACGAACTCGACCAGGCGTCGGCTTATGTTGGTGGTGAATGGGATAATGTGCTGGCGCTGCTGGGCGGAAAAGGCGCCAATCTTGCCGAAATGACCAGAATCGGATTGCCCGTTCCCCCCGGTTTTACGGTGACCACTGAGGCCTGTAACTCCTACCTGGCTGCCAGGAAGTTTCCGGAACGGATATGGGAGCAGGAGTTGGCAGCATTGGCCGCAATTGAGGAGAAGACCGGCAAAGAGTTCGGAGACGCCAGGAACCCTCTGCTTGTG
Source organism: uncultured delta proteobacterium (assembly GCA_963741035.1). Lineage (GTDB taxonomy): Bacteria > Desulfobacterota > Syntrophobacteria > Syntrophobacterales > Syntrophobacteraceae > SbD1. The sequence goes on along the minus strand of CAVUGX010000031.1, from coordinate 190,023 downwards.
TCATGCCGCTCGGGGGCGAAGTTTTCCATGCCCGGGATGATGGACACCGTGCTCAATATCGGACTAAACGACGATACGGTCAAAGGTATGATCGAGGCCACGGGGGACCCCCACTTCGTCTATGACTCCTACCGCCGTCTCATTCAGATGTTCGGTAGTGTAGTGATGGGCGTGCCGGACGAACGGTTTGAGGAACCCATAGCGGAATTCCGGAAAGCGCGCGGAGCAAAGAGCGATATCGAACTCACGGCCGATGACTGGAAATCCATTGGAGAGCGCTTCAAGGATATATTCCAGCGTTACAGCCATATCTGTTTTCCTGCCGATCCGTATGAGCAGCTTCGCCTGGCAACGGAGGCCGTGTTCAAATCCTGGAACGGCAAGCGTGCAATCGACTACCGAAATGCGGCGAAAATTCCTCACGACCTCGGTACAGCCGTGACGATCCAGACAATGGTGTTTGGCAACATGGGCGAAAACAGCGCCACCGGCGTAGCGATGACCCGCAACGCGACAACCGGTGAGAAGAAATTAGAGGGCGACTACCTGATCAACGCCCAGGGTGAAGACGTAGTTGCAGGCATCCGGGCAACCTACCCGGTCGAGCAAATGGCCGAGACGATGCCGCAGGCATGGAACCAGTTTGTAGAGATCGCCAACAAACTGGAACAACATTACCGTGACATGCAGGATGTCGAATTCACCGTCGAACGAGCCACCCTGTGGATGCTGCAGACGCGCAACGGCAAGCGCACCGCCCAGGCCGCGGTTCGCATCGCCGCCGATATGGCTGAAGAAGGGTTGATAACCCGGGAGGAAGCCGTTATGCGTGTCACTCCCGAGCAGGTGGACTTTTTCCTTCATCCGCAGTTCAATCCAACATCCAAAAGAGCCGCCAGGAGCGAAGGCAGATTACTCGCCGGCGGTTTGAATGTCTCTCCCGGCGCGGCAGTGGGTGTAGTGGCTTTCAAGGCTGATTTGGCCGAAAGCTGGGCCAAAAAAGAAGGCAAGAAGGTGATCATGGTCCGGCCGGAAACAAAGCCCGATGACGTGCACGGCATGCTGGCGGCCGAAGGAATTCTTACCAGCCATGGCGGCCGGACCAGCCATGCGGCCCTGGTTGCGCGCCAGTTCGGCAAGCCAGCCGTCGTCGGCGTTGCTGCACTGGAGATTGATATCGGACGGCATCTGATGACGGTTGGCGACCAGGTCATCAAGGAAGGGGAATGGATTGCAGTCGACGGCGGCACAGGCGAGGTTTTTCTCGGGAAGCTCGAGACAATGGTGCCGGACATCTCCGATCCGTGGCTGATGAAGCTGCTCGGGTGGGCTGACAGCTTCCGGCGGCTTGGCGTCTGGGCCAACGCCGACTACCCTGATGACGCCAAACGCGCCCGCGAATACGGCGCAACCGGCATCGGCCTTTGCCGCACAGAGCATATGTTCTTCCAGGCAGAGCGCCTTCCTCACGTACAGAAGTTGATCATGACTAATGAGCCTGCCGAAAGGCGTGAGGCTTTAGATGCGCTGCTGCCATTCCAACGAGAGGATTTCGCGGGTCTTTTCGAGGCCATGGATGGATTGCCTGTGATAATTCGCCTGATCGACCCTCCGCTGCACGAATTTCTGCCAGGTTTCGATCATCTTATGGCGGAGCTTACGGATGGCAAGATCCGGCTGCTGAACGCCAAAAATTTGCAGGAAATCAACGAACTTCTCCACAAGATCGAAGAAGACGAGCGCATCCTCAGGCGTGTGGAGACTCTGCGGGAGGCAAACCCGATGCTCGGTCTGCGGGGTGTACGCCTGGGAATAATAATGCCGGAATTGACACAGATGCAGGTCAGAGCCATTTTCGAGGCCGCCTGTCAGTGCGCCAGGCAGGGGGTGGACGTTCACCCCGAAATAATGATCCCGCTTACAGCTCACGTAAATGAACTCGTAGTGCAAAGGAACGCTCTCGAGGAGGTCGCCAAGGAGGTTATGGAGGAGCGGGGAATCACCATCGATTATAAGTTCGGCACCATGATCGAAATCCCGCGCGCAGCCCTAACCGCGGATGAAATCGCGGAACACGCGGAGTTCTTCTCCTTTGGAACCAACGACCTTACTCAGACCACTTATGGAATAAGCAGGGATGACGCGGAAAAGGGATTTCTGATCGACTATATCGAACGTGGAATCTTGCCCGAAAACCCCTTTGTCAGCATCGATGAGAAAGGGGTGGCAAAACTAATGCAGGTGGCCGTGGAGTTAGGTCGAAAAACGCGCCCGGACCTGGAAGTGGGTATTTGCGGAGAACACGGAGGTGACCCAAAATCCATCGCCGTCTGCCACAATCTGGGAATCAACTACGTTAGCTGTTCGCCTTTTCGAGTGCCGATCGCGAGGCTGGCGGCAGCCCAGGCTGCCCTGAGAGAACGCAGCAGCGCAGTAAAGGGGACAGCCAAGCTTTAATTTGCCTTCAAGGCGACCGGGATATTTTCTCCTTTTCAAAGGAGAGCGGCGCCTACCGCAAGGCGCCTTCCCAGTCGCCTTCTTTCCAATCAGATGCTTTGGCCATATCATACAAGGCCCTGGCAGCTTTTTCGTCCCGCCGCTCGAAGGCGAGATTGCGGAGCCGGTCATAACTTTCGAGCGTCCAATCCGTGCGGCCTTTCTCCTTTTCGAAAATCGAGTAGGAGAGATATGACTCAAAATCGCCGACCGTGCTCTCCGCCTGGCATTTCTGGAAAAAAACTCTAAAGTCCATATTATCTCCAGCCTGTTGAGAAAAGATTTGACGGGTTGCGCTTCGCTCCACCCATCCCGGAAGTCTTTTCATGGTTTCAGGGTGTCCAAAATGGACATGAATAACTGTTGAAAAAATGCCTTTCAGGTTTAATCCGAGCGTGACAGATTCTGGACTACTCAAATATGATACCAGAAAAACATTTTGGAGCACGAAAAAATTTGCGCCATTTTTCACTAGGCCGTCAAAATGCCACTCTACGAGAAGACACCTCTCCGCTTCGATCTCTAAAAGACACTTTTTTTGCAATTTAGCTACTCACTGAGAAATTTTTTGCATTCCTGCGTCTCATCCTTCGAAGAAGCCCCCCCTGAATCTCGCGACAACCTTCTTCGTGAGCAAATTATACTGTCTTTTCAGCAACTTATAGATAATCTCCGAAGGACTTTCAGCATGGCATGCTTGTTGCCATTATAGTGAGTTACCGGATGTTCGAAATTAAGCGTTAAAAAAACCTCCGGTGACTCCGTAGAATATATCAGGAGATAATCGAATTACATTAGTCCCAAATGGCTGGAAATGGGACAGGAGGCAGGCATGTAGCCGAAGACCGAGCCACCGAAATTGGTTTCACGAGATTTGAATCGACCGTATTTAGAGTTTTGCTTTCCAAGGAGAATAAGATGAAAAAATTGGCTTCAATATTAGGTATAGGCGCGATTTCAATGGCCGTTGCTCTAGCTCCGGCCTTTGCTGAGCAAACAAAACCCCAAGAACCTGCCGGCACTGCCACGGTTCAGCCCAAATCCGGCGTGAAAGTCCCGGCCAAGCCAATGGGCGACCTTAAAACCGATAAGGACAAGTCTACCGCGGACAAGACCGGAAGCGATGTGAAAAGTGAAGCCGTTCCCGGCAAGCCGGCTCCGGATGTCAAGGCCGGTACGGCTCCAGCAAAAACCGGCACGGCGGGAAAGAACCGGAAAGGCTCGAATATAAAATCGGGAGCCAACCTGAAAAGCGATCATCCCGCTAAGTCCAGCGTCCATTCGAAAGCTGTCGCGAAGTCAAAACCCCATGTAAAGAAGTCTTCGCAAAATCCGGCTTCAAGGATGCACGCAAAAGCGCATGTAAGCTAAACCGGAAGCCCGCGATACGGCCGTGAAAAAGCGGGTGAATTGAAAAGAGGGGGGAGGAAGTGTGAAGGGAGAAGTTAGAAGAGTGAAATTACTGCTCTTCACCCCTTCACCCTTCTTCAGACCCGAAGCTATTCGATGATTTGGTCTTTACCGGCTTCCGGAGCCCAGACAGGGAGCGGGCCGCTCATCCCGGAATCGGGATCGTACCTGTGCCGATACGAGCAGCAGACCTCGGTCGATTCCTGCATGTGCTTCCAGCCTTTTACGTAATAAGAACATTTGTCATTGAAGCAGACGTAAAAATACTCCGCGCTCCAAGTCGAAAGAGGCGGGGTCCTCCACTTGTTCATCTTGAGATTACAATAGGGACAGATAGTTTTGTCTTCCTGCATTTCATTCTCCTATCATTATGCGCCGCACGAAAAAGACAGTCTTTGACACGAAGACGCGAAGAAGTCCTCTTACGAAAAGTTTTGGTGAGCTGCGCTCCGCTTAGCCCAGCCTACGGGTTTACGGATCTTTTGACCGTTTCAGGGTGTCCCGGAAACTGCTACTCCGATTGCGCTTTGACGGGATAATGCTCCGGGTTGAATTGCCTGTTGCTCAAATAAATCTCGGCGAACTGCTTCATCGTATCTTTCATGACCTGTTGGTAATTACTTACGTTCTTATCGAAAATGGCGCCTACTTTTTCGTAGTTCAGGCTCGCCAAATCATCGGCCATTTTGAGGTATTCTTTTCTCACGTCCTCGGGCAGCGCGTTTACCATATTCTGCCCAAGCAAGCTTTCGAAGAGCCTGTACATATCGCCCAGCAGTTTTTTGAGATCTTCGGGCTGATGCTGCTCCCCCTTTTTTTCAACCAGCGTTTTGCAGAAATTCATGATATACGGATTTCGAGTCGGCGCGGATTGGCCACGGTTTTGAGGCGGTTCGGTTCTTTGTTCGGACATATTCCTTGTCTCCGGTTATCTTTATTGGGGATACGAAACTGGCGGTCATGGAAGCAACAGAATGAAAACCGTTTATTGCAAATAGTTCAAGAATAAAATGCACTGAGGCGCTCAATCATGCGCGATATAATCGCAGGATGTTGTCAGTTCGCAATTAAACCCGGCGAAGTTCAACGCAATTCCGGCACCGTCGAGCGCATGATCTCCGAGCTTGCCGCCCGCGATTGCCGGCTGGCGGTCCTGCCGGAGATGTGGTCATGCTCCTTCCCATATCCGGTCCTGAGGGACATGGCTGACAAAACGCCCGAAATCCTGGAGAGAATGCGCAATATTGCCATGGATAAGCGTATCGTGATAGCCGGCAGCCTTCCCGAGGCCCGGGGCGAAACGATATTCAACACCAGTTATCTTATCGACAGCACAGGCGAGATTGCCGGAAGGTATCGAAAGGTACATCTATTTTCGCTCTATAACGAGCAAAAGCATTTTGGCGCAGGGAGATCGGCGGAAGTCTTTTCAACCTCGATTGGCAAGATCGGTCTGATGATCTGCTACGATCTGCGTTTTCCGGAGCTTGCCAGAAAACTGGCCGTCGAAGGAGCGGAAATAATTTGCGTGTCGGCGCTCTGGCCTCGGGTAAGGATCGACCACTGGTCACTGCTCCTGCGCGCCCGCGCGGTTGAGAATCAACTCTTCGTAATCGGCTGCAACGGGTGCGGCGCCGAGGAGAAGATCACCTGGGGCGGCGCTTCCGCCATTATCTCACCAATGGGAACTGTTCTTGCCGAGGCCGGGCCGGATGAGAAGTGCATTGCCGGCGTACTCAACAAAAGCGAAATAAGCGAATTCCGCAAGATCATTCCCTGCTTCGAGGACCGCGCCCCGGAAGTGTACGACGATTTCGACGACCGAGAAATTCCCTTTTGAATTTGTTGTCATCGTTGCTGCCGAGGGTTATCATGCTCCCGCTAACGTTTGAATTTTCCAGGAGCTTCTCATTATAAACGGAAGGATTCGCCACAGACCATGGGAACGCAGAAGACTTACCATGAAATAAACGAAAAGATACGCAAGGGCCAGGCTGTCGTGGTTACGGCCGAGGAAATGGTCGGGATACTCAGAAAGAAGGGACCTGCCGGGGCGGCCAGGGAGGTGGACGTGGTGACCACCGGTACTTTTGCTCCGATGTGTTCTTCGGGGGCCTTCATCAATTTCGGGCATGCCAATCCACCCATCAAGGCATCGAAGGTATGGCTCAACAATGTTCCAGCCTACGCAGGGCTGGCCGCCGTCGATATCTACATCGGGGCAACCGAACCAACGGCGGACGACCCTCTTAACAAAATTCACCCCGGCACGTTCGAATATGGCGGCGGGCATGTCATCGAGGACCTCGTGGCCGGAAAACCGGTGCACCTTCGCGCGGAAGGCTATGGAACGGACTGCTACCCCAATCGTTCTTTCGAAAAGCATTTCACATTGAAGGAACTCCCCCAAGCCCTGCTGTGCAACCCGCGAAACGCATACCAGAACTATAATTGCGCCGTGAATCTGTCGAAGAAAACTATCTATACATACATGGGCACTCTGAAGCCCGGCCTTGGAAACGCCAATTATTGCACGTCCGGTCAGCTCAGCCCCCTGCTGAACGATCCATACTACAGGACCCTTGGCCTTGGCACTCGAATCTTTCTCGGAGGCGCCCAGGGCTTCATAACCTGGCACGGCACGCAGCACAAACCTGAAACGGCGCGGCTTCCAAACGGGGTGCCCCGCAGCCCGGCGGGTACGCTGATGCTGATGGGCGACCTAAAGCAGATGAGCCCTCGATGGCTCCTCGGCGCCAGCATTCAGGGCTACGGGTGCTCCCTTGTCGTCGGAGTCGGGATTCCCATACCGATCCTGGATGAAGAGATGGCGCTGTTTACGGGCGTTTGCGACGAAGAAATAGTTACTCAGGTAAAGGACTACAGCTTCACGCGGCCGGACCCGATTTGTGAAGTCAATTACGCGCAACTTCGCTCCGGAACCATCAGGGTCGAAGGCAGGGAGATCCCAACGGTGCCGCTCTCCAGTTATGTTCGTGCAAAAGAAATCGCCGAATCCCTGAAGAGTTGGATCGCCAAAGGCGAATTCATTCTCGGAGAGCCCCAGATGATGATTCCATCCGTTCCCGGGGCCGAAGCGACCAATGTGAATCCGGCCGGACCTAAATAGAGTGGTTGGGAAAATGGCCGGCAAAATAAAGGGTATCGGTCTTCTATCGGGCGGCCTCGACTCGATGCTCGCCGTGAAGGTGCTCCAGGAGCAGCAAATCGAGTTGCTTGCAATCACCTTCGTAACCCCCTTCTTTGGAGCGGCAAAGGGAATCAAAGCAGCCGAACAGGCAGGAGTGGCATTCCGGTCCATCGATATCTCGGAGGCCCATATCGCGATGCTGAAAAACCCGCGATATGGTTACGGAAGCCAAATGAATCCGTGCATCGACTGCCACGGGCTTATGCTCCGGGAAGCCGGAAAAGTAATGGAAGCGGAAGGCGCGCAATTTCTCTTCACGGGAGAGGTGCTCGGCCAGCGCCCGATGAGCCAGCGCCGCGATTCCCTCAGGAGCGTTGAAAAGCTCTCAGGTCTAATCGGCCGGATCCTCCGCCCGCTCAGCGCAAAACTCTTACCTCCTACAATAGTCGAAGAGCAGGGATTAGTTGACAGGAGCATGCTGCTCGACATCCAGGGCCGCTCGAGAAGACGGCAGAAGGAGCTTGCCCGAAAATACGGCATGACGGACTATCCTCAGCCCGGAGGAGGCTGCATGCTGACAAACGAGGGCTTTTCGAACAGGCTCCGCGAACTGCTTGCCGCCCGCCCGGTCGCAAGCGTCGAGGACGTTGAAATAATAAAATGGGGCCGCGCCTTTATGCTCCCCGGCAAAACGTTCTGCATGGTCGGCCGCCAGGAGAGCGAAAACTCCAAACTGGAGTCTCTCGCAAGAGCCCGCGACATCGTCCTGTGGCCAACCAATTATCCGGGGCCTGCATGCCTGCTTCTGGCGCCCGACGGGCACGAGAACATAGAGATGGCCGCCGCCCTCGCAGCCTCTTACAGCCAGGCGCCAAAACAAGGGCAGGTCGATGTGCAGTGGACGAGCGGCAACAATACCGGAACTTGCCGCGTGGAGGCAAAGTCAAAGGATTTTTTCAAGCACATGCTGATTTAGAGGGCATTTACGCCTTCGGCGCCGATTCGTCCATCCCGTAAATACATTGAGGCCGCAAGAGGCAGATGGAACATTTCGGCTTCCTGGCGATGCAGATTCTTCTGCCATGCTGAATCAACTGATGAGAAAATATTATCCATCTCTCCTTCGGAATAAGCGCCATAAGGTCCCGCTCGATTTTCTCCGCGTCTTTTTCACTCGTAAGACCAAGCCTGGCGGACACCCGGCCAACGTGCGTATCGACCACGATGCCCGGAATGCCAAAAGCGTTGCCTAATACCACGTTAGCCGTTTTTCGACCTATGCCGGGCAGTTTGACCAATGCGTCGAGATCCGCAGGCACCTTTCCAGCGAATTGGCTGTCCAGAATCCTGCATGTCTCCCTGATCGCGAGCGCCTTGTTATGATAGAAGCCCGTCGATTTGACCGCCTGCTCCAATTCCTCCAGGGGGGCCTCGGCAAAGGCTTTGGCGGACCTGTATTTATCGAACAGGGCCGGCGTAACCTTATTTACCCGCTCATCGGTGCACTGGGCTGACAGGATTGTCGAGATAAGCAACTGGAGCGGGTCGTGGAAGACGAGCGAGCATTCCGCGGCCGGGTAGAGTTGGTCGAGTATTTTCAGGATTGACTTTACCTTGCCGGAAGATGTATGAATTCCGCCCAATATGTTTTCCTTTTCTGATAATGATGACTTGCAACAGTTTCTGGTGAAATTAGTTTTTCCATGTCATGTTTTTGCATTTATATTAATGCTAAACTTGGTTTATTGTACAGGCCACCCAGGCGAACAACTCACGATTCGGCAGGCGCATGATGGACTTTAAAACCAAAGGGATGTTCAGGTCAATAGGTTCGAAGAACCCCGCCAAAAAGGTGAGCGGTATTCACATCATAATCTGCCCCTTTTGCGAAAACGGCCATCCGATCCCGACCGACTTCGACTCGATCCACCGTTGCTCCTGCGGAGCGTGTTTCAAGGTCTGCGGGGCCGATATGCTGGAGACCGGGGTCGGGGATATTGCCGGCACGCTGTGGAATGAAGAGGAACTCAGCCTGGTGCGCTCGGTTCCGGTCGATTTCTGCAACGTCGTCATCGAGAGGGATTTCGACCGTTTGCTCGACCTTAAACGCACATCGCGCGACCCATTCGGGATAGAGCGCTTTTGCAAGTACGACGTCAATCTGAACCTGAGTCTCGTTTGGGTAAAAAGACTTTTTTGACCCGAAATCGCCGGCGCTCCTCCCGGGCGCGGAAATCCGCGACAGTCCTCCATGTAATTCACAGGCGGATTGTCAGCGCCGGTGGCATTTGCGCCGCCAATCCTTGACACTCCCTGAGGAAGGCGGTATGTTCCAAACACCGGGGATGTAGCTCAGTTGGGAGAGCGCAGGCTTCGCAAGTCTGAGGCCGAGGGTTCGAATCCCTTCATCTCCAATTTTAAATCTCCTGATTATGCGGCTTCGAGGGGTCGCCTCCGCGAATATTCGGTATCCGTTTGGTGCCGCCCTGCCGGGCAGTCAACATCAACCGGCCCGCAAATCTTCATCCTGCAGAAATCAATAATTTGCTGGCAATACCCTTGACCCCTACGCATCAAGAGCACTGGACGAGGGGGATTTCAGCCCTGTTCAAGGGAAGGTGGAGCGGAAGAATTCCTCATCGGTACCCACTCCGAATCTGGGGAATGGCCTACGACATCGAATTCTAATATACCTTTTGCGCTGACTGGACAGAAATGCCATTCTGTCCATATTCCCAAAACACCCATGAGGATTGGCGCGGGTTTGCGCCCTGTGAAAAACCCTTAAAAACCGGACAAAATGACCAACGACCAACACACCACCGTGCGCGAGATTGAAAAAAGCTGCCAGGCAGATTCCGGCATTCTTTTTCCGGCGTCCCGGGACGATCTGAGGTATAATATTTTCGTACCTCCAGCCCGCGAAAGAAGGCCCATGACCTTTAAGCCCAACCTCGCCCTCCTGATGCCGCCGCAGCTCCAGTTATGGCCTGAACTCGACGCCACGCCGCAACATTTCACGCTCTACGGCGGAACGGCGCTTGCCTTGCGTCTAGGGCGCCGGACTTCCGTCCATTTTGATTTTTTTCCAACCAGCCCTTTGACCCCGATGAGCTGGCCGCTGCTATCCCTTACCTCAAAGGAGCCGAACGGGTTCAGGTCGCCCCGAATACCCTGAAATGCCGCATCGAGCGTGATGGCCCGGTCTTGGCTTCGTTTTTTGGGGGACTTGGCCTTGGGCAAGTCGCGCCGCGCGATCGGGTCGAGGGAAAGGGATTTTATGTAGCTTCACTGCTCGACATTGCCGGGATGAAAGTTGCCGTGGTGCAGAAGCGGGCCGAGGCGAAAGACTATCTTGATATTGACGCATTGATACAGCACCGCATCGACCTGCCGGCCGCCCTTGCAGCGGGCCGGATTGTTTACGGGCGCAGCTTCAATCCCATGATTACGTTAAAAGCCCTGAGTTTTTTTGATGATTTGCCTACACTGCCCGTCGAGGTGCGGCGGCGTTTAAGCGCGGCGGTTGATGCCGTCGATCCGGCCGGCCTTCCCGCGCTCGCGGCCTACGCCAAACGAACGGACGAAAACGGATAGGCGCCATGAAGCCTTTACCCGTCACCCGGGCATTGCTAAAGGTGGCCCGCCGCGTCATCTGGTTCAAGAAGCCGGAGGAAGCGTTAGCCGATCCTGTCCATTTTCTCGCCTATGTGATGACCTACGGCACGGCGGAGGATTTGAAGGCCCTTGAGGGCATTGTCGGCAAGGACGAGTTGCGCGAGGTTTTGGATAAGGCCCCGCCAGGGGTCTTCGATCCGCGTTCATGGGCTTACTGGAACCTGAAATGTGGACGCCAGCCCACGCCGCCCTTACCGGCCCGCACAGGATTGCAGCCGGTACGTCCGGCTCCCTGAAGTCATGTAGGGCGGGCACAGCGTTTCCGTGCCCACCGATGTGCACAAACTCCGCGCTCCGCGAGATGGTGGGCACGATAAGACGCTGTGCCCACCCTACACCCATTGCGCATTTACTTATGCCGTCGTGTATATAATCTGCAAATGGTGATGCAGGCGCCACTTGGAGCCGGGAGCGAAAAGAGCCCGAGGTTCCGCCCTTCCCGCTCCCGGTCAAACCTTCCATTGCTGTGCCTGCTTATTTCGCGGCGGGCGCCTTCTTCGGACGGGGCGCGCTGACTATGGCCTCGCCGTCCAGGACCAAAGTGCCGTCCTGATTTGAACATGTGGTCCGTAACCGGAGCTGCTTTTTCTCAGGGAAGAGTTCGATCACTTCGACGCGCGCGGTTATGGTGTCGCCGATTCTGATCGGGGCGAGGAAATTGACCTCCTGCCTGACATATACGGTGCCGGGGCCGGGCAGACGCGTTCCCAGGACGGTCGAAATCAGTCCTGCTCCAAGCATGCCGTGGGCGATGCGGGTTTTGAAAAAGGTTTCTTTCGCGTACTCTTCGTTAATATGCGCGGGATTGAGATCACCGGTCAGACCAGCGTAGAGATAGACGTCGGATTCGGAAATGGTCTTTGAAAATTCGGAGGTTTCGTTCAGCTTTAGTTCATCAATTGTTTTCCCGATCATGTAATTCATCCTCTGCAGGTCATGTTGAGAAATATCTCGGAGCGTGGAGTTATCATCTGGTATCCGGAAACCGGGTTACCTACTTATTTTTAAGAAGATTGCGCGCGATCACGAGCCGCATGATTTCGTTGGTCCCTTCGTAAATCTGGGTGATCTTAGCGTCCCGCATAAATCTTTCCATCGGGTAATCTTTGCAGTAGCCGTACCCTCCGAAAATCTGCACCCCTTCGACAGCGGCCCACATTGCCGTGTCCGAGGCCATGAGCTTGGCCATTGCCGCTTCTTTTTCGTAAGGCTTCTTATTATCCTCGAGCCATGCCGCGCGCAGAATCAATAGTTCGGAGGCATCGAGTTGGGTGGCCATATCGGCAAGCTTCCACTGGATGGCCTGAAAGCTTGAAATCGGCTGATTAAACTGTTCGCGGGTTTTACTGTACTCAATTGAGTTTTCCAGGGCGGCCCTGCCGATCCCAAGCGCCTGAGAGGCGATTCCGATGCGCCCTCCGTCCAGGGTGGTAAGCATCTGCCTGAAACCCTCCCCGGGTTTGCCGAGCAGGTTCTCTTTCGGGATGCGCGCATCCTCGAAAACCAGCTCAGCAGTCCCGGAGGCGTTGATTCCAAGCTTTTCCTCGACTTTGCCCACACGAAAACCCGGCGTATTTTCGAAATCGATAATGAAGGAACTTATGCCCTTGTACCCGGCGGCCCTGTCCGTAATTACAGCCAGAACGCAATACCTTGCGACGTTTCCGTTCGTGATGAAGCGCTTGGTCCCGTTTATCACCCATTCATCGCCATCCGGGACCGCAGTGGTCAACATTTTAGCCGGGTCGGAGCCGGCGCCGGCTTCGGTCAACCCGTAACAGCCAAGCGCCTCTCCGCTTGCGACGGGCCGCAGGAATTTCTGCTTCTGCTCCTCTGTGCCGTACTTATAAACAGGAAAATTATAGAGGCTGTTACATACGCTCATTATTACTCCACAAGAGGCGCATGCTTTAGATATCTCGATCATCGCCAGAGCATAGGAAACATAATCCATTCCGGCCCCGCCATACTCTTCCGGAATCGTTACGCCGAGCAGGCCCAACTCGCCCATTTGAGCACATATTCGGGCTGGGTGGGAGTGCGTCCGGTCAAGTTCGCCGGCAACAGGTTTGATTTCCCGTTCAGCAAACTTTCGAGCCATATCCTGAATCATTTTTTGCTCATCGCTCAGCTCGAAATTCATGTCGTTCCCTCTCGTGCAGAAAAGTCGAATACAGTTATTTTTTCAGGCTGCCCTGGAAATCAGGCTTGCGTTTTTCCAGGAAAGCAGAAACTCCTTCACGCATATCCTGACCCCCGAAACAGACTCCGAAAGCTTCAGCCTCAAGCGCGCAACCGTTTCTCAGGTCCACATCGAATCCACCATCGATAACCTTCTTGACGGACCTGAGCACCCCGGCGGATTTTAAGGCAAGCGCGCGCGCCACTTTCATGGTTTCATCAAAAAGCTGCTCCGCCGGAAAAACTTTCGCCACCAGACCGAGTTCTTTGGCCTGCTGAGCATCGATCATTTCTCCGGTCATGCAGATCTCTTTGGCTTTAGCTCGCCCCACCAGGCGCGATAGCCGCTGCGTTCCACCAAACCCCGGAATGAGCCCAAGATTTACTTCCGGTTGGCCGAATCTCGCCTTGTCGGAGGCATAGATGAAATCACAGGACATTGCGATCTCGCACCCGCCACCGAGGGCAAACCCGTTGACACAGGCGATAACGGGCTTGGGAAGCCGCTCGATCTGGAAAAAAACATCCTGGCCCTTTTCGGCAAAAAGCCGGCCGCTCAAGGGATTCAAAGGGACGAACTCGTTGATGTCCGCACCTGCCACAAACGCTTTGTCTCCGGCGCCCGTGATTATCAGGACGCGAATCGAATCATCCCGGGCCACACTGTCGATTACATGGGCTACCTCGTCCAGGGTCGCAGCACTCAGAGCGTTCAGGGATTTGGGTCTGTTAAACGTCATGACCCCAACTCTTTCATGGATTTGGAAAAGAACATTCTCGTAATTCATTGGACGTTTCTCCCGGCAGCATAAGTTAATTTCAGGGTCTTTGAACCGCGAGGGCTGTCCCCTGCCCTCCGCCTATACACAGAGTCGCTATGCCTTTATTGGCGTCGCGCTTTTTCATTTCATGCAGAAGAGTCGTAAGAATCCTTGCCCCCGAGGCGCCTATAGGGTGCCCAAGGGCAATCGCGCCTCCATTTACGTTAACCTTTGATAAATCCCACCCCATCTCCCGATTGACCGCAACGGCCTGAGCTGCAAATGCCTCGTTTGCCTCGATGAGATCGAGGTCCGAAGGACTCCACCCGGCTTTTTCAAGGGCTTTGCGGCTGGCCCTGACCGGTCCTATTCCCATAATCGCCGGGTCTACCCCGCTTGAACCATAACCCCGAATGTAGGCCATCACTTCAATACCGAGTTCCTTTGCCTTCCTCTCCGACATAACGATTATGATCGCCGCCCCGTCATTTATTCCGGAAGCGTTGCCGGCGGTAACCGAACCGTCAGGTTTGAACGCCGGCTTAAGCTTGGAAAGAGCTTCCAGGGTTGTCCCGAATCGCGGGTGTTCATCGGTATCGAAGAGTATCTCTCCTTTTCTCCCGGGAATTTTGACCGCAACGATTTCATCCTTGAACCGCCCGCTCTCTATGGCGGCTTGAGCTTTCTGCTGGCTGGCCGCAGCCAGTTCGTCCTGGTCGCGCCTGCTTACGCCGAATTTTTCGGCCACGTTCTCGGCGGTTATCCCCATGTGGTATTGGTTGAATACATCATGGAGGCCGTCATAAACCATAATATCAACCAGTTTCCCATCCCCCATTCGCTGCCCCCAGCGCGCGCCTTCCAGAGCGTATGGAACCCGGCTCATGTTCTCCACACCGCCGGCGATAATCACTTCCGCATCACCTACAGCGATAGCCTGCGCAGCCAGGCAGACCGATTTTAGACCCGAGGCGCAAACCTTATTGATAGTAAAAGCAGGGACTTCCTTTGGAAGACCGGATTTGATGGTGACCTGCCTTGCCGGGTTCTGTCCCAATCCGGCCTGGAGGACATTTCCCAGAATTACTTCATCAACATGCGCCGCATCGAGCCCAATGCGCCGCAGGGACTCTTTGAGCACGGCGGCGCCAAGATCGACCGCAGGAACCTGGCACAACGATTTTCCAAAACTGCCTACGGGTGTCCTGACGGCGCTTACAATAACAGCCTTTTCCATTACGAACCTCCATCGAATTCACAAAAGGGAAAGTGAGACGAGAAAACTACCGACCAATCTATCCGGTTTATGCCAAGTCGGGATCAGGTCCAGATTAGGAATGGGAATGAGCTTAAGCCAAAGAACCAGGATTAACTCTGCATTATATTGGATTAGACTCGTTCTTGTCAAAAAGATTAGGCTTCAGGATGTGCACGGACGCATGGTGGGGTAATCGCAGCCATACTGGTCCTGCCCGAAACGCGACAGGTTTCCCACCGCCCCGATTACCACCAGGGTGTCTCCAGCGTGGAATACCTCCTGGGGAGGCGGATTGAACACCATCGTTCCTTCAGCTCGCTTTATGGCCACGACGATCAAATCGTAATTACTTCGAAGGCCTGAGGCCATAAGCTCCATTCCGACCAGTGGGGAATTCTCCGGAATACGGATTTCCTCCATCCCGAGTTCCATTCCCTCCTCACTCAGGGCAAGCTCGAGAAAATCGGAAACGGTGGGTCTCAATATATTGTGCGCAATCCGGGTCGCGCCGATGGCGTAAGGCGCAACGACACGGTTTGCCCCGGCCTTCAGAAGCCTTTTGCCTGTACCGGCAGAGCCTGCGCGCGCGAATATGTGCAGTTCTTTGTTCAGGTCGCGGGCGGTGAGGACGATAAATACGTTTTCCGAATCCTTTTTGACCACAGATACCAAACCTTTGGCACGGTGAATCCCTGCAGAAATGAGATTGTTCTCATCCGTGGCATCTCCCGAAAGATGCAGAAAATTCTGTTCCCTAAGTTTTGCAAGCGCCGATTCGTCCGGTTCGATAATTACGACCGGGATCTTATGTTTGTGGAGTTCCCCGACGATTATCTGCCCCATCTCCCCGTAGCCGCATACTATGTAATGATTTTCCATTTGATCGAGCTTTTTTTTCAATCTACGCCTCCGGTATGTTGCCAGAAGGTTTCCGTCGAGCAAAATCTGACTGAAGTAGGCGAGCGAAAAAGCAACGAAGCTCACGCCCATCAGGATCAAAACTATAGTGAAAACACGCCCCGTGGTGTCCAGCGGATGGACCTCGGTGAACCCTACGGTCGAGAGGGTTATGATTGTCATATAGAGTGCTTCGATAAATGAGTAATCCTGAAGGAGCATGTATCCGGCAGTACCAAAGCCTGTCAACAGAATGGAAAGTATCAAAATGACCGTGATTCTGCGGCCTGTTGCAGAATTCCAGAATTCTCTCATCCTAATAGGATATCCTTATTGAAAACCCGGGATCATTTTGCCCGGGACTGAGTTTGGGCTGATTTTCACAAATTCAAACAGTCATTATCAGGGGCCACGCACTAAAATTACCTGACAGAATGTCCGCCATCCAGACCGGAATCACCCTGCATTTTTTCAAAAATAGATGCAACTGTAAATTCCACTTTCGTTCGAAATTTAAAAAAATGAGACCAGAAAACACTTGCAACTGAAATCAAGAAGTATTAGTTAAGACCTGATCCGGCGAAAGGTAATTGAAACCTGCAACCTGTCCCACACGCCTTCATTCGCGTCCTTACCGGAGTAACTAACATTTCAAACCTTGCGCTGGCCAAACTCTGCTCCGAATTTTCTTGACAGGCTGTGCATCTTTGTATATGTACCGGCGCGTGGCACTTTTTGCACAACCCTGCCAGTCAGGCTCTTTAAATCGAAAACTGAACCGGAGGAAAATATATGCACCAGGCGCAGCATTGTCCGGCACAAGGGACTCTTCGCCGGATGGCATCGTCTGGAAAAATAGGTACTCGCCGGCCGCATGAGGTCAGAAATGTCCCTCATTTAGAAACCTGGAAATGCAAATCGCCGAGCAAGATCGAAACCTGATTGTGCGAAAATAAGAACTCAAAGGGTTTGCCCATACCCCCACGGGCAGGCAATGTACGGAAGGAGGTGTTGGAATTCGTAGCGATATAGGGGTTTGTTGGCATGGCGTTTTTTGGACTAACCTTTAGGAGGTAAATTATGCCAAGTTATGTGATCCTTGAAAAGTGCGATGGCTGCAAAGGGCAGGATAAAACTGCTTGCATGTACATTTGCCCCAACGATCTTATGGTTCTCGACAAAGAGAAAATGAAGGGCTGGAATCGTGCGCCCGAGATGTGTTGGGAGTGCTACAACTGTGTAAAGATTTGCCCTCAGCAAGCGATTGATGTACGCGCCTATGCTGATTTCGTACCGATGGGAGCCTCGGTTGTTCCTCTGCGCGGCTCTGAAGACATCATGTGGACGGTCAAATTCCGTAACGGCACGGTAAAGCGCTTCAAGTTCCCCATCCGTACAACCGCGGAAGGTAAAGTCGACCCTATGGGTGGCTTTGCGACCGGATCGGACGACATCAAGTCTAACGTGCTGTGCACAGAGCCGGCCTCTTCAGGTGCGGCGGCGATTCCTACCCTGAAGAAATAATCGCTTACTGAAGGAGGTTAACGATATGCCAAATTTTGAAACCGTAGTGGTCGAAACCGATCTTCTCATAGTTGGTGGTGGAATGTCGGCTTGCGGCGCAACTTTCGAAGCTGCATACTGGGCGAAAAAAAATGGCCTGAAGGTTACCGTTGTAGACAAAGCCGCGATGGATCGTTCCGGCGCGGTTGCAATGGGTCTTTCGGCCATCAACCAATATGTAGGCTGGGCTGCAGGGGACAATACCCTGGAAGATTACGTAAAGTACGTCCGCCAGGACCTCATGGGCATCGCCCGCGATGACCTGGTCTACGATATCGCGCGCCATGTTGACTCCTCCGTTCATCTTTTCGAAAAATGGGGTCTCCCGATTTGGAAAGATGCCAATGGCAAGTACGTTCATGAAGGCCGCTGGCAGATAATGATCAACGGTGAATCCTACAAGGTTCTCGTTGCAGAAGCGGCAAAGACCGCCCTGGCTACGATGGGCGATTCCGGCCAGCTTTTAGAGCGCGTTTTCATAGTTGAGCCTCTGATGGACGGTGACCGCTGCGCCGGCGCAGTCGGTTTCAGCGTTCGCGAGGATAAGTTCTACGTATTCAAGGCAAAAGCGACGATCGCACTGATGGGCGGCGCCGTTCACGTTTTCCGCCCCCGTTCGGTTGGCGAGGGTCTCGGACGCGCCTGGTATCCCCCGTGGAACTCCGGTTCGACCGCATACTTCACCATCAAGGCCGGCGCTGAGATGACCTGCCAGGAAGTGCGCTTCATTCCGGTAAGGTTCAAAGACGGCTACGGTCCGGTCGGCGCATGGTTCCTTCTGTTCAAGTCCCGTGCGACCAATTCGTTTGGCGAGGAATACATGGTGACCCGCGCCGGTGAGCTGCCCAAGTGGGCGCCTTACGGTCTGGCCAAACCCATCCCGGCTAACCTCCGCAACTGGCTGGGCATGGAAGACGTGTTCGCAGGCAAAGGCCCGATCTACATGAGAACGGAAGAGGCCATCGCCAACATCGCCGCTCAGTACAAAGACGATCCCAAGGCTTTCAAGAGGAAAATGAAGGAACTCGAAAGCGAAGCATGGGAAGACTTCCTCGACATGACGATCAGCCAGTCGCTGCTCTGGGCCGGTATGAACATCCAGCCCGAAGAGAAGTCATCTGAAATCGCTGCCGCAGAACCTTATTTCATCGGCTCGCACTCCGGCGCTTCCGGCGCATGGGTATGCGGTCCCGAAGACGTAATGCCCGCTGAATACAAGAAGCAGTGGGAACCGATCGGTGTGTACAACCACATGACCACCGTAAAGGGCCTCTTCACCGCAGGCGACGGCTCCGGCGCATCCAGCCATAAGTTCTCCTCCGGCTCCCATGCCGAAGGCCGTATTGCCGCCAAGGGCGCCATCGCATTCATCCTCGACAACAACAGCATGCCTAAAGTTGACATGACAGCGGTCGAGGCACTGAAGACGAAGATCCTGGCCCCGATGGATCTCTACGAGCAGAACGTGAAGTACTTGAGCGACCCGGACATCAACCCCGCATACATGAAGCCGAAGATGTTCATGTTCCGCCTCCAGAAGATCATGGACGAATACTGCGGCGGCGTATCCGCGCAGTTCACCACCAACAAGTCCCTGCTCGAAAGAGGCCTCGAGTTGCTTGTAATGCTCAAGGAAGACTCCGAGAAGCTGGCCGCTGCTGACCTCCACGAACTGCTCCGCGTGTGGGAAAACACCCACCGCATGTGGATCGCGGAAAGCCATCTGCGCCATGTCATGTTCCGTGAAGAGAGCCGTTGGCCGGGATACTACTTCCGCGCTGACTTTCCCGACATGGACGAGAAGAACTGGAAATGTTTCGTCAACTCCGTATACGATCCGAAAACCGATCAGTGGACCATGAAGAAGGTACCCGTTGTCAATCTTCCGGTCTAATGTCATGATGTAGCTTAGTATAATACCTCCTGGCTCTATTTTGAGCCGGGAGGTTTTTTTGTTAAAACTCTAACGGTGTTTTTTTGTGTAGCCGGCCTGTTGAACATTTCGTTTATTACGGTTATTACACACAAGTGACTCACGTACGTGATCATGGATTACCCCATGCCATAGCACACACTTTTTAATAAGGAGAAATAAACACATGTCACAATTAATTCCCCCTCATGGAGGAAAAGGCTTGACCTGCTGTTTGCTCGAAGGCGCTGAACTGGCGGCTGAACTGAAAAAAGCACAAGGTCTTAAAAAAATTGACATCAGCCCCCGTGAAAAAGGCGACCTGATCATGATGGGGATCGGCGGATTCAGTCCGCTGACCGGTTTCATGACCAAGGCCGACTGGAAAGGTGTTTGCGAAAAATATCTCCTGGCAGACGGTACGTTTTGGCCCATCCCGGTAACCCTTTCCGCATCCAAGGAAGAGGCCGCCGCAATAGCGATCGGTGAAGAAATCGCTCTTTTTGATCCGGAGCGCAAAGAGTTCATGGCCACCATGAAGGTCACCGAGAAATATGAAGTGACCGAGGCCGACAAGAAGTTTGAATGTGAAAAAGTTTATATGGGAGAAGGCACCAAGACTGCTGAAGAGTTTTGGAAGATCGCCAAAAACGATCATCCCGGCGTTCAGATGGTGATGGAGCAGAAGGCCGTCAATCTGGCAGGCCCGGTCAAGGTGCTCAGTGAGGCAGAATATCCTTCCAAATATGCCGGCGTTTACATGAGACCGGCTGAATCGAGAAAGATTTTTGACGAAAGAGGATGGAAAGAAGTAGCTGCTCTTCAGTTGCGCAACCCCATGCACCGTTCCCACGAGTATCTGTGCAAGATCGCTGTCGAAGTCTGCGACGGCGTTTTCATTCACTCCCTGGTCGGCAACCTGAAACCCGGCGATATTCCCGCCGAAGTCCGCGTAAAATGTATTGATGCTCTGGTTAAGAATTACTTCGTGGAAGACAAGGTCCTTCAGGGCGGGTATCCTCTGGATATGCGCTATGCCGGTCCCCGTGAAGCTCTTCTTCATGCCACCTTCCGCCAGAACTATGGGTGCTCCCGCATGATCATCGGCCGCGACCATGCCGGCGTGGGCGATTTCTACGGCATGTTCGAAGCCCAGACCATTTTTGACAAGATCCCCAAACCGGCGGGCGGAAAAGCACTTATGTGTACGCCGCTCAAAATCGACTGGACCTTCTACTGCCATAAATGCGACGGCATGGCATCCCTCAGGACCTGCCCCCACGGCAAGGCAGACCGCGTTCTTTTGAGCGGTACCGCGCTGCGAAAAGGTCTTTCCGAAGGGACTCCGATTCCGGATCATTTCGGCCGGGAAGAAGTGCTTGTCATTCTTCGCGAGTACTATGCAGGCCTGGATGAAAAGGTTGAGATCAAGCTTCACGGCGCTGCAACGGGTCAATAACCAAATCACTGCCGCCTGATTCAAGAAAAGGAGATGCACTGAAAAGTGTGTCTCCTTTTTCTTTGAAAAGAGAGTTCCCTCGTACACGCTCGAAAAAGAGATTATATTTACGCCATGAGGAAAATTCTTGTCGCCTATGATGGTTCAAAACAATCGGAGAAGGCATTCGATCTCGCCCTGGATATGGCTTCCAAATACTCTGCCCAAATGATAGTTCTATCGGTCGCGCGGCTTCCTGAACCGTCTCTCGCCTTTGAGGTCGGGGATATCCTTCACAACGCGGAGGAATATTATGAAGGCCGTTTTAAGACTATGAAGGACCAAGTCTCAGCAGTCGACATCAATACCAGGTTTCTTGTAAGGGTCGGTCATCCGGCCGAACAGATCGTGCTTCTGGCCAATGAAGAAGCAGTTGACGCCATTGTGATGGGGCATCGCGGAGAGAGTTTCCTGCAAAGGTGGTTATTGGGATCTGTTGCCAAAAGGGTTTTGAGCTACGCCAACTGCACCGTTGTCGTGGTGAGATGAAAGAACGTATAATAAGACGGACCAATGGACAAGTATTCGTGCTTTGAGGAGCTGAGCGCTCATGAGGCGAGGGGTTCCGACTACGAAGTGCTCCGGCGGCACGGCACGTCCGGCATCGCAGTACTGAGCATTCATGGCGGGGGGATAGAGCCGGGGACTTCCGAGATTGCCGATGCTATTGCGGGCGCCGACCACTCATTCTATACCTTTAGAGGAATAAAGCAATCAGGCAACAGGGACCTCCATATTACAAGCACCACCTTCGATGAGCCGTCGGCTCTTGAAATCGTTTGCCGCTCGGATACCATCATCTCGATACACGGTAGCAGCGGGCAAGAAGAATTTGTCCATGCCGGCGGGCTCGATTCCGAATTGAGACGATGCATCGAAGCAAAACTGCGTCTTGCAGGATTCAAAACACCTCCCGGGCCGTGGAGTCTTTATCCGGAATCCGAAGACAGGCATCCGGCATCCTGTACTGCCGCCACGGCGGAAGAACTTAGAAAGCCTTTCCGGATGGAGATGCGGTTAAGGGGTCTGGACAAGCGCAACATCTGCAACCGGTCCAGGCGTGCCAGGGGCGTGCAACTGGAGATCAGTAAAGGTTTGCGGACCACGCTGTTAAGAAGCCTTTTCAATGGAGCCGGCGCTGCTTCCGAAAGTTTTCCACGGTTCATCCAGGCGGTACGTGAGGCGATGGAGCCATTCAAGATTCAAATCGAAACCGTTACCCGCTAACGGTTATCCCTGGGGCAAACAAAAATCGGGATCGTCAGTCTTCTAATTTCGACTAAAAGCATTGTTTTCCTTTCCTTCGTCGATCTTTCCGGTTCGATCCGGGCCATTTCCCCTTGAAAAGGAGTGTGTTCCGAGGTTAGTATCAAAGGCTTCAATTGTAAGAGCAGTTCGACAGAATGCCTACGCGGAACTTTTGAATCCGATCGTCCTTAAGCAAGTTCGCTGTGTTTTTAAGGATCTTTTCAGTTTTCCGCTTCTTTCAGAATCAGGTAATTTCCCAAAAAAGTCGGCCTTTTCGGAGAATCGAAACAAACAACTGGAGGAGTCATATGGCTGATGCTCAAAATGGCAACCGGACTATTCTTGTCGCAGGCGGCGGCATAGCCGGGTTGAGCGCCGCTGTGGAAGCTGCGGAAGCCGGGCTGCAAGTAATCCTTGTCGAACGCGAACCCTCACTTGGCGGCCGGGTCGCGCGTATGAACAAGTACTTCCCTAAGCTGTGCCCGCCCCAGTGCGGATTGGAAATAAACTTCCGCCGCGTACGCACTAACCCGCTCATCCGGGTCATGACCATGTCGGAGGTGGAAAAAATCGATGGAGAGCCGGGCAATTTCACGGTCGCAATCCGGATGAATCCCCGATATGTGAACGAAAAATGCACGGCCTGCGGAAAGTGCTCGCAAGCAGCCGAAACCGAAGTTCCAAACCCCTTCGATTACGGCTTGAGCTCGGTAAAAGCGGCCTACCTCCCTCATGATTTCGCATACCCGATGCGCTACGTAATCGCCCCGGAGATTATCGGCACGCCCGAGGCGGAGACCGTAAAGGCGGCCTGCGAATATGGGGCCGTTGAGCTCGACATGGCCCCTCGCACCGTGGAGGTCAAGGCCGGCGCAGTAATATGGGCGACCGGTTGGACGCCTTTCGACACGTCCGCTATTTCCTACTACGGGGCAGGAAAGCACCGCAACGTAATCTCCAATGTCGTCATGGAGCGGCTTGCGTCAGCAAACGGTCCGACCGGGGGCGTCATATCGCGGCCTTCCGACGCAAGACCTGTGAAAAAGATTGCGTTCGTTCAGTGCGCCGGATCTAGAGACGAAAACTACCTGCCCTACTGCTCCGGCGTCTGCTGCCTCGCGTCTCTCAAGCAGGCTACCTACCTGCTCGAACAGGACCAGGAAGCAAGCGTCTCGATTTTTTATATAGACATCCGAGCCCTCGGCAGGTACGAGGCCTTCTTCAACAAGGTTCGGGAAGATGAGCGCGTTACCCTGGTGAAGGGCAAAGCCGGCGAGATCACGGAAAATCCCGAAACAGGAATGGTTACTGTACAGGTTGAAGATCAGGCGACGGGCAAGATACTAAGGGATGAATTCGACCTGGTAGTTCTTGCTGCCGGCATGGTCCCTGGTACATCCAAAGACAAAATTCCGGCCGAGGCCGCCTATGACGAATATGGGTTCATTCTGGCAAATGGGACTGCGCCTGGAATAATCGGCGCCGGATGTGTAAAAAGCCCCGCCGACGTGGCATCGAGTATTCAGGACGCCACAGCCGCCGTTCTTCGGGCTATCCAGGCTTGCAGGAGGTAGAGGATGGAAAAAAAGATCGGCGTATATATCTGTTCGGGCTGCGGGATAGGCGCCAGCATCGACCTTGACGCTCTGGCCGCGACAGCCTCTGAATACAAGATCGCAGTCTGCCGCCAGGACCCGTTTTTGTGCGGACATGAAGGAGTCTCACTCATCGGGGCCGATATGGACCGGGAAGGCATCGACGGGGCAGTGATCGCAGCCTGCTCGCAGCGGGTCATGACCGACGCCTTTGCTTTCCCTCAGGACAAGCTAATTGAAAGGGTGAACCTTCGCGAGCAGGTCGCGTGGACCCAGCCGCCGGGGGAAGAAGACACCCTGATGATGGCTCAGGACGCTCTGAGGATGGGTATTGTCCGGCTAAGGGAGTCGGAGCCGCCCGGACCTTTCATCGCGGAAAACCTCAGTAAGAGAATTCTGGTCGTAGGCGGCGGGCTCACCGGTATGACAGCCGCGAAGGAAGCCGCGAGCGCCGGATATGAAATCGTCCTGGTAGAAAAAGAAGAAAAGCTCGGTGGCTATCTAAATGTCGTACACCGCCTCCCTGCGAGCGAGCCTCCCTATGAAAACCTCCAGGAATTCAATTTGGAGGAGATGGCAGCCTCACTGGCAACCCAGCCGGGTATAAAGGTTTATACCGGCGCCAGGGTAGCCTCGATTTCCGGCGGCCCCTGCACATTCGATGTCCAGATTCAGCAAAACGGATCGATAAACTCCGAGCGCGCAGGATCGATAATCCTTGCCACCGGGTCTGTGCCCTATGACGCCTCGAAGCTGGCGCACCTTTCCTACGGGGCATCCGCAGATGTTATCACGGCCATGGACCTGGAAGCTATGTTCAAGGGCGCAGAGGTAAAAAAGCCGTCCAACGGCCAGCCCGTCAAATCCGTCGCCTTCATTCTCTGCGCCGGCTCACGCGACCCGGACCACCTGCCCTACTGTTCGTCGGCGTGCTGCGTCGAGTCCCTGAAGCAAGCCAAATACTTCAAGGAAGCCGATCCGCAGACGCAGGTCTATATTTTTTATAAAGATATACGTTCGCCCGGAAACTACGAACTGCTGTATAAGCAACTCCAGAAAGACGGCTTAATCTTCGTGCGAGGCGCGGTTACAGGCATAGATGACGACGGTTCGGGCGGCCTGGTGATAACTTCTGACGACGTGCTCACCCGGAGTCCGGTCATGTCGGAAAGCGTCGACCTGGTCGTACTGGCGACAGGCATGGTACCGACCAGCGCCCTGGGCGAGCCTTTCAAGGCGAAGGCCCCCCGGGAAGGAGAAGAGGAGCAGTCGCTGGTCCCGGCCGACAGCGTTATCGTTTCAAACCTTCTAAATCTCCAATACAGGCAGGGGCCGGAGCTGCCCGCCCTCGATTACGGATTCCCCGATTCCCACTTTATCTGTTTTCCTTATGAATCGCGCCGTACGGGCATCTATCCGGCAGGCTCCGTTCGCGCGCCGATGGATTACGAACGGGCGAAAACAGATGCAATGGGAGCGGCCCTGAAAGCCATCCAATGCGTCGAAATGACTTCCCTGGGAAAGGCCGTCCACCCCAGGGCCGGGGATCAGAGCTACCCGGAATTTTTCATGCAGCGTTGTACTCAGTGCAAGCGCTGCACCGAGGAATGCCCCTTCGGTGCGATAAATGAAGATGAAAAGGCCAATCCTCTGCCCAATCCCACCCGCTGCCGCAGGTGCGGAGTCTGCATGGGAGCGTGTCCGGAAAGGATAATCTCATTTAAGAATTACTCTGTCGGCATGATCGGAAGCATGATTAAGAGCATCAATGTGCCCGACGAGTACGATGAAAAACCGAGAATCCTGGTCCTTGCATGCGAGAACGACGCTTATCCCGCCCTGGATATGGCGGGTATCGGGCGTCTCTCCTACAATCCATGGGTCAGGTTCCTGTCCGTGCGCTGTCTAGGTTCGATGAACCTCGTTTCGATCGCAGATGCGCTCTCCAAAGGAATCGACGGCATTCTGCTCCTGGGATGCAAGCATGGAGACGACTACCAGTGTCATTTCATCAAAGGGAGCGAACTTGCCGGCGTCCGCATGAGCAAGATTCAGGAAACTCTGACCAGACTCGTGCTCGAGTCTGACCGCGTACGGCTTGAGCAGGTTTCGATTGCCGATTACCACCGGATTCCGGAGATTCTGGACAGCTTTGCCGAAAAATTGCAAGCCATCGGACCCAATCCCTACAAAGGGTATTGATTCGGTCTATGGCGCCGGTTAATCAGATGCAAGGAGCACGCGATAATGGAACCGAAGAACATCCTGCTGGAGATGAAGGATTATATAGTTGAAATGGGGGCCGAGACCATCGACTGGTGCATGCAGTGCGGTCTTTGCACCAATCTGTGCCCCTGGAGGCTTGTCCCCGGCCAAACGAGCGAGGAATTTAACATACGCTACATGCAGCGGCTCGGCCAGATGGGGATCGAGGGTTTCGAGGATGAAAACATACTCTTCGCCTGCTCGACCTGTGGAATGTGCCAGAATAACTGCCCCCGTGGAGTAAAAATCATAGATAACGTCAGGGCGATGCGGGCGAGCATCGTCGGCGGAGGAATGCCACCCGCCGGACTTCGCCCGATCCTCGGAAGTTCCCACGCGAACGGAAACCCGTGGTCCGGCCCGCGGGAGAAGAGGACTCAATGGATGGAGGGCCTGGACGTTCCCGTGTTTGGACCGGACACCGAGTATTTCCTCTTTGTGTGTTGCCATTCATGCTACGACACGCGGAGCATGAAGATCGCGCGAAGCATAGCGCAGCTTCTGCTCCGGGGCGGGGTGAGCTTTGGAATAATTGGGGTCGAAGAGAACTGCTGCGGCGAGAGCATGCGCAAGATGGGCGACGAGGAACTCTTCCAGAAGCTTGCGGAAGCGAACATGAAGCTTTACGCTGCAAACGGAGTCAAAAAGATTATCACGACATCTCCGCATTGCCTGTGGAGCTTTAAGAACGATTATGCCCAACTCGGGGCCGAGTGGGAAGTCTTTCATTATACAGAGATTGTCTCCCGGCTGGTTGCGGAAGGCAAGATCAGCCCGAGCGCGAAATCCGGCAAGAAGACCGCTTTCCACGATCCCTGCTATCTCGGAAGGCACAGCGGCATTTATGATACACCGAGGGAACTGCTGGCCT
The DNA here is from genome assembly GCA_963741035.1 of uncultured delta proteobacterium. GTDB lineage: Bacteria > Desulfobacterota > Syntrophobacteria > Syntrophobacterales > Syntrophobacteraceae > SbD1. The sequence continues at coordinate 163,239 of CAVUGX010000031.1, read as the reverse complement.
CCATTCCCGGTACTGAAATAAAGGAACTCCAACGTTCGCGCGAATCGAGCCTTTGCTGCGCCGGAGGAGGCGGGCGCATTTGGGCCGAAGTCCCTATGGGCGAACGCTTCGGTGAGCTGCGCGTACTCGACGCAATAAACGCCGGAGCGGAAGTGCTCGCCACTTCATGTCCCTATTGCGTGAATATGATTACCGATGCCTGCAACAGCCTGGAGAAACAGGGCTCCATCGAGATCAAGGAGCTTTCGGAGTTGCTGGCTGAGAGTCTGTAGCAGTTTCAATTTTAATTCAGGGTTTCGGGGATTGAGAGATCGATCCATCGATCCTCAATTCCCGATTCAGTTGTGAGGAGAGTTAAATGGCAATCACCACGGATGATTTAAGATCGCGGGCAATCGACTACCTGCTTGCCTCCACCGAGGATGGGCAGCTCATACTAGAGCCTTTCTGTTCCTGCGGGTCCAGTCTGGATGAGGACTACCACTGCGAGAAATGCGGCAAGGTCTGCGAGTGCAAGTTCGTGGCGTGCTCAGGCCCGCAGGCGCTCGGCATTGTCGAAAAACTGATTTCCGGAAGTCCCAACTTCCGGAATTGCGAAGCAGCATTGCTCGTGAAATAGAGGAATTTCAGAATGCAATCAACACCAGCCGAACCAAATCTGACAGAAACCAGTCCTTTTCATTTTGCCTGCCATGACGCTTTGCCGTGTTTTACCCAGTGCTGCAAAGATGTAAACATCTATCTCACCCCCTATGACGTGTTGAGGCTCAGGCAAACTCTAGGGATCGGGTCTTCGGAATTTTTGTCGAAATACACCCGGAGTTTTCTTGCGAAGGTTGCAAATATTCCGGTCGTACAGCTTCTTATGGACTCCGAGTCTCTGAGCTGCCCCTTTGTCACCGAGGAAGGCTGCAGCGTATATGAAAACCGGCCCTGGGCATGCAGGATGTTTCCGCTTGACCTGTCATCGGCTGAGTCCGAATTCAGGCTCATCTCCGGGAAAGAACGCTGCAAAGGGCTTTCCGAGCGCTCCGATTTGAGTGTCGGGGATTGGCTTGAAGGCCAGGGTGTCCATGAATACATGGAAATGGACAGGGAATTCCAGTCCGTGATTCCAGCGGGCTTCAAGCCCGGGGCTCCGATGAACGAGGGCCTTGGACGGGTACTGTTCGTAGCATACGATCTGGACCGATTTGCCGAACTGCTTGAAGACAGCCGCTTTTTGATGTTTTATGAGGTGGACGAACAAATGCTCGGCATGGTCAGGAAAGATATGAAAGAGCTTTTGAAACTGTCCTTCCGCTATATTCGCGCCCAAATGGACGAGCTTTATCAGGTCATTTGATTCTGTCGCTGCAATTTCCTCCTACGGAAGAACCGTGAGATAATGCCGTAGGGGCGGGGTTTATCCCCGCCCAGTCTTGAACGCAACTCGGTATCAGACGAGGAAAACGAGGAAAACGGCCTGGTTACAGGTTCCAACCCACCGCCGCGTGAGAGCGCCGGATTTGGATGTGAGGAAGAAATGGAAATAATTGAAACGGCGCCGCAGGGTCTCGAGGGAAAGATGAAGCCTGTCGAAAATGGAGGGTTTCGGTTTGCCTGCCACCCCGGAGTGCCCTGCTTCACGGAGTGCTGCCGGGATCTCAATCTGCTGCTGACTCCCTACGACATCATGAGGCTCAAAAACAGGCTTTGCCTGTCTTCCGACGAATTTCTGGACCGGTACACGGACTGCGGCTTCGACGAAAACCGTCCACTCCCGATGGTATATCTCCAGATGAGCCAAAACGAGCGAAGATCATGCCCGTTTGTGACCCCGGAGGGTTGTTCCGTTTATGGAGACAGGCCTTCCGCCTGCCGGATTTATCCCATCGCCAGGGCTTCACGGCTGCACAGGGTACATGGCTCAGTGCTGGAGAACTATTTTGTCCTTCACGAAGACCACTGCCTTGGATTCGAGCAGGAGCAGTTCTGGAAAATAGATGAATGGCTAAGGGACCAGGGACTCGAGGACTACTATGCATACAACGATCTCTGGATGGGAATACTGACTCACCCCGGCCTCAGGAATCGGCGGCTCCCCGAAAAACAACAGCAGATGTTTTATCTTGCAAGCTACAACCTGGATAGATTTCGTGAAATGGTTTTCAACAGCCGTTTCCTGGGACTTTTCCAAATTGATGAAGACGAAATAGAGCATTTGAGAACCAGCGAAACGGCCCGGTTAAAGCTCGCCTTCGAGTGGATGCAATTCTCTTTTCTCGGCGAAGGAAACCTCAAGCCCAGAAATAAATGAAGGGACTTGCATAAGGCAATGGCATCCGTGCCACATTTTAGTCAACTCCGGCCTGCGAATCAGTCAGCTTTCCATTTACAAAAAAATTTCGAGAACTTACTATAGGGGTCGTCCACTCTTTTGCCCGGTTGCTGAGTCAACATACCCGGGCAACGTCCGGACGTGCCCGTTGCGCTTTCAAGACCTCCGATGCGAGGCTCATGTGATAAAAAAGCTGTTAACAATTTTCGTCCTGTCCGTGATGATCCTCGTTCCTCTGCACCGTTCCTTCGCAGGTAAAGGGAGTGGTCCCGGGGGTGGAACTGAACTGTTCAGGCTGGGTGACCTTAACCTCAGCATCACCGAGATCTCGCCGGACGGTGATTATAGTGTGCAGTTCTCAAAGGGCGAGCAAGTACTCGTTACCGGCGAGTGCGCTTTCAAAACACACGAGCCGAAAACTTACCGGAATATGCCCCTGCCTAATTGCCGCACGCTTATGACCTACTGCTTTTCAGGCGGCGCCCACTGCTGCACAACGCTCTTTATCGCCACAGAATGCGGTCCTGGAAGGTCACTGGACATGGTAGACCTCGAGCATACCAACGCAGAGGTAGAACTCGCCGATGCGCGCGGCGCGCACGGAAAGATGATAAAAGTCCATGACTGGCATTTCGCCTATTATGGAACGGAAGATTCGCAGATCGAACTCTCGTTCGCCGATTCGCCCGCAATGACTCGTTTGCTGGTCTTCGACAACGGACACTGGCGGCCGGACCGCATCGGCGAATTCAGCCAATTCTATTCGGGCCTGCTTCGTCAAACCATGCATATGGCTCGCATCAGCGACCGGAAGGGCGACACGGAGTTGACCGCCTCCCTGGCTATCAAGGCTGCCTATTACAGCCTGATGAGCGGCAAGCCCGTTGAAAAAGCCGCTGAAGTTTTGTCCCGGCTTTTTCCCAAAAAGTGGAGGCCCCAATCCGGGAAGATCATTCAAGACATCCACCAGGCGGCGTCCGAATTCAATCCTGTCGAGGTGGTCCGATGATTTTCACCTGGCAGGAATGAAATGAGATGCGATTTGATGCATTCCGGTGAAAATCGAAGAAAAGAAGAACTCCGTGTTTTCAAGCTTTTGAAAGGACCCGCTCAAATGCTATAGGCACCTGATCTTTCTACTCAATTTGGTCTTGCAAAACTCTCTTTTATCTCAAGGTGTTGCCGCATTTTCAGCATAACTACTCAGTTAAGCGGGTAATTTTACGCTCCGAATGGTCCAGGGGTTCTCCCCCAAAACTCTCCAAACCAAATTTGATTACTCCCGGGTCTTCGGCTATAAAATTGCTCACACGGGGGGATTTATGCCGGACTTAGACAGGATGCAAGAGATTAGAATGCTCCATGATAAGATGTATGAGCAGAGCCTTATGTTCCTTGCCTTGAGAAACCACCCGGACTACGGGGCAAGACTGGCTGAGACACGCGAACAAATAATCCGGATATACTGTAGAATTCAAACGCTGGCCTGAGGAATTGCCGCCTCGGGCTGCCTCCCCGCCCCTTTTCTGCGCTTGGAATCTTTTTTCCATTTCGTCCTCAAGCGAACCGATTGAAACCTTTGCGTAGAACCTGAAATGGCGCCTGATTCTCTGCTCGCCCTTGCGGTAATTATGGGGAGGGGGCCCTCTTATCAGCGAATTTCCAAACCGGGACACCCTGCAAAAACCGGTTATAGTTTTGATTTGACAACAACTTTTGGCTGTCTATACTGAACAGGGCGGGGAACTTAGCTGAATCGAAGCTAATAGCCTTACAGATCGGACGATTGAAGGAAGCCGGCATCGACTCGTTTCCCGCTTTCGCCACGTTGGAACATCTCCAGGATTTCACAATTCAAGAATATAGCCAGTGGGTCGTCATCCTGGCCTTACACTGGGCATGTACCAGCTTTGCAGCCAACCTGGCGCGGTGTTGTTGTTCACCACTCCGATGACATTATTGCACAATGGCGGCAAAGAACCCTTTCGGCACGAAAACCGACTAGAGGTAGGAAAGAATGAGAAAACCAATCTGGAGTCCTTCCGCAGAATGGAAAGACAGGGCCAATGCAACCCGTTTCATCAGCTTTGTAAACAGAACGCGCGGCCGGGATATCCGCTCGTACGATGAGCTGTACAGGTGGTCTGTGGAAAAGATACCTGAATTCTGGGCTTCGGTCTGGGACTTTGTTGAAATCAAAGCCTCCCGCGGATACGATAAAGTCGTAGACGATCTCGCCAAATTCCCGGGGACTGACTGGTTTCCCGGCGCAAGGCTTAATTTCGCAGAAAACCTTCTTAGATTCCGCGACGACCGTCCTGCATTTGTATTTCGGGGTGAGGACAGGAAATCGGCGACCATGACATACGCCGAACTCTACAGTGCCGTTGCTCGCCTGTCGAAGGCGCTTCGTGATATGGGAATCGTTGCCGGCGACCGGGTTGCCGCCTACATGCCCAACCTGATGGAAACGGCGATCGCGATGCTCGCCACGACCAGTATTGGGGCGGTTTGGGCATCCTGCGGCACCGAACTGGGAGCGCGGGCCGTTGCCGACCGTCTGGGCCAGATTGGCCCGAAGGTGCTGTTCACGGTCGACGGTCAGTTTTACAAGGGAAAAGTGCTTAACGTCCTCTCAAATGTCGAGAAAATTGCGAAGGAAATCCCCTCGCTTGAAAAAATAATAGTGTCGCCCTATGTGGAGCAGCGGCCCGACATCGGAAGTCTCGGCAACGCGATACTCCTGTCCGACTTCATGTCGAAAGAGACAGAGGAAATCCGGTTCGAACAGCTTTCGTTCAATCATCCCGTTTTCATTATGTTTTCCTCAGGCACGACCGGAAAACCAAAGTGCATGGTTCAGGGACCGGGCGTTCTCATAAATCAGTTGAAGGAGCTGATAATCCATACGGACCTCAAGCGCGAGGACAGGATTTTCTACATCACTTCGCCAAGCTGGATGATGTGGAACTGGCTCATCGGCTCACTGGCTGCCGGCGCGGCCATTGTGCTCTACGACGGCAACCCCAACTACCCCGACTGGAGCACGATGTGGCGCCTGGCCCAAGACGAGAAGATCAGTATTTTCGGGTGCAGCGCCAGTTATCTGAACTACTTGAGGAGCGTGGGCGCAAGGCCCGGAAAGGATTACGACCTATTCTCGCTGAGGGCCATGTCGCAAACCGGTTCTCCGCTTTCCGCCGAAGGATTCCAATATGTCTATAGGGAAATCAAGGAAAACATGCACTTCAATTCCATTGCCGGAGGGACCGACATCAATGGATGCTTCGCGATCGGCAGCCCGATCCAACCGGTATATGCCGGCGAATTGCAGGGACCTGGCCTGGGTATGAAGATCAAGGCCTATGACGAATCGGGCAACCATGCCGTAGACAAGGAAGGGGAACTGGTCTGTGAAGCCCCCTCCCCTTCCATGCCCCTGTATTTCTGGGACGATCCCGATTTCGCTAAATACAGGAGCGCCTATTTCAATGTCTATCCGGGGGTCTGGCGGCATGGCGACTGGGTCCTTTTCCATGGCGATTCCGGAGGGATAACTTTCCTTGGCCGCTCCGATTTCACCCTGAAACCTTCCGGAGTGCGCATAGGCCCGGCGGAAATCTACAACGTCGTTGAAAATATCGAAGGAATAGCCGACAGCATGGCAGTGGGCCAGGATTGGAAGGGCGATCAGCGGGTTGTCCTGTTTGTCAGGCTTGCGACGGGACATGAACTGAGCGAGGAGCTTAAAAACCGGATCAAGATCGCGCTGCGAAAACAGGCTTCTCCACGTCACGTTCCCGATCTGATCATCGAGGTCCCCGACATCCCTTACACTTTCAACATGAAAAAGGTGGAGAGTTCGGTTGCGAACATTTTGAATGGAAGGCCCATAACTAATCGAGACGCCCTTATTAACCCGGAGGCGCTGGATTTTTACGAAGAGATCGCGCGCGAACTGCGTAGCTGAAGCCGGGTGCCGGATGTCGAGCCGGATGCCCGATGCCCGAGGCCGGAAGTAACACTTCTTTAGAGGAGAACGACCTATGGGAATTGAGAAAGGTCAGGACCTGAAAATCCAAAAAGATTCGGCGCTTGAGAGATTCGGACTCCGGCTGGCGGCCTGGACCGAAAAATGGTTCCCGGATGCATGGGTATTCGCGTTGATCGGGATCGTCTTTATTTTCTGCTTCGGCGTCATCATTGGAGAAAGTCCATCTAAACTGGCCATGGCCGGTGGCGCAAAGTTCTGGACATTAGTGCCCTTCACCATGCAGATGGCCATGATCATCATCGGCGGCTACGTGGTGGCTTCGACCCCGGCCGTGTACTGGATCATTCAGAGGGTTGCCCGAATTCCCAAAAATTGGAGAACCGCTGTCGCCTGGATTGCTTTTTTCTCAATGTTGACGTCGCTTATATCCTGGGGGCTCAGCCTTATCTTCAGCGGTCTTTTGGTCCGTGAGATGACGCGCCGACTGGACGATATGGACTTCCGGGCGGCGGGCGCCGCTGCTTATCTGGGGCTGGGAGCTACCTGGGCGTTGGGCCTTTCTTCATCGGCTGCCATGATGATGGCCTCCAAAGACTCCATTCCGAAAGAACTGTTTCAAATCAGCGGCCTTATACCGCTGACCCATACGCTATTTATGTGGGCGAATCTTTCGACGATAGCAGTGCTGATGATTCTGGCGGTTGCGATCGCCTACTTGTCCGCGCCGAACCCCAAGCGGGCGAAAACTGCCAAAGATTTCGGCCTCTCTTTCGCTCAACTTGACATGAGCGTCGAACCGAGACAGAAACCCGGGGAGTGGTTCGAATACAGTCCTTTGCTGATTATCTTAGTGGGCGCCATCCTTCTTTATTACCTGATAAACACTTTGCGGACCGCGCCCACAGGGGCGCTGGCGGTGATCGATCTGCCCATTTACAACCTGATTTTCATCACGGTCGGCATGCTCCTGCACTGGCGGCCGAAGAGGTTTCTCAAAGCCGTTGCCCAGGCGGTCCCAGCCACCGGCGGCGTATTGATCCAATTTCCTTTCTATGCGGTCATCTTCGGGATGATTGCCGGCACCGGCATAAATGCATGGCTGACCGATCTATTCTACAAAATAACGACTCAAACCACCTATCCGCTTCTCGTGGCCATGTATTCATCAATACTCGGAGTATTCATTCCATCAGGCGGGTCTAAATGGGTAGTGGAGGCCCCCTATGTTCTTCAGGCCGCCAATATGCACCAGGTAAACCTCGGGTGGGTCACCCAGATATATAATGCAGCCGAGGCGCTGCCGAACCTGTTGAACCCCTTCTGGATGCTGCCTTTGCTGGGTCTGCTGCATGTAAAGGCAAGAGACCTGGTCGGGTATACGGTTTTGCAGTTGTTCCTTCTCACCCCGGTTGTTTACTTTTTATGCTGGCTGTTCGCCCAACTCTTGCCCTACGTGCCTCCGATGAAATAGGACTGATGATAGGCGCCGTTTCCAGTTGGCGCTCAATCTTCTATCCGGCCCAGGGGACGTGGGAAGATTGTCGAAAAAGGAGCCGAGAAGCCATATAATACGAAGTCGCGTACAAGATGAATGTGATTGGTTTCGCTCCGCTCTACCTACCCTACGAATTAGCGCAGCCGGTACAGAAGTGTAGGATGGGTGAAGCGGAGCGAAACCCATCGCCATGGGCACATCTTGAAGGCAAATTGGTATAATAAGCGGACATATGATAAAGATTACGGATCACATTTCCATTCCCGAGGACGAACTAAGCTTTACCGCATCCCTCAGCGGCGGGCCGGGCGGGCAGAATGTCAACAAGGTGAGCAGCCGCGTGACGCTCTGGTTCGACGTGGTGAACTCCCCTGCCCTTTCTCCGGAACAAAAAGAACTCGTCATGAGCCGCCTTGGGAATCGTATCGGCAAAGACGGAGTAATGAGGGTTATATCTCAGCAGACCCGCAGCCAGGTTGAAAATAAGGAACTGGCAATTACGCGTTTCGCCGAACTGCTGCAGGATGCATTAAAGCAGGTAGTGGTAAGAAAGAAGACACGAGTGAGCAAGGGGGCGAAGCTGCGAAGGCTGGAGGAAAAAAAGCAGCGCGGCCTGCTGAAAAGTAAGAGGTCGGAAAGAGTTCCCGTTGAGGACTAGGCAGAAGGAGACCATGCGTGCACGGGCAAGCGGCGGCGGCAGAGATAATCAAAATACAAGACCCGGTCCTATGCATGCAAGGTCTTGACCAGGTAAGATTTTAGCCGTATTGGTAGTTTCCGCCGTGGACCAGCACCATCTCCATCTGTATAATGCCTGGAGAAAAATATGCCTGACGAAGGCAAATGCGGCATAATCAGTTCAACAAACATCACCGAGCATCTTGAACAGTTGCTCGGGAGGTGCAAATCGGTTTTCGCTTCTTCAATGGCTGGCCCCAATTCAGCGATACTTGCGACAAGCCATCTTTTTACCCGGGAAGTCGGGATCTGGCACAAGGTCCTCGAACGGCGGCGGGAATCGGAGCTATTGAAAATCGCCGCCTTGGAATATGAATTTGCTTTGCTTGCATTGACTCAAGGTTATTACCGACACGCATTTAAGGGGCTGCGTTTAGTTTTAGAGCTTATCTTGCAGGCGGTTTACTTGTCAGCACGAGAAATTCAACTGCGAGAATGGCTGGACCACTCGGTCGATACCGTCTGGGGCGCCATAATCGACGAGAACGATGGCGTCTTCTCTAAGCGATTTGCAGTGGCATTTTTCCCTGGTTTAACTCAACATCTTTCAAACTACCGCGCCTTGGCGAAGTTAGTCTACAGAGAATGCTCTGAGTGCGTTCATGGTAATACTCCAAAGGAAATCCCTCTGCCAGGCTGTCTGGAGTTCAATCAGGAGACTTTTAACATTTGGAATGCAAAGGCAGGCAGTGTATCTCTGGTAGCACATTTTGCATTATCGCTTAGATATCTTCGAGATTTCCCCGAAGAAAGCTTGGGCAAATTGGAACCCTGCCTCTCTGATCGCCTTGGCCACCTTGAGGAAATCCGTCAGCTCTTAGGTGGGCCTACGGAAGGACTATAAAATGTCGAATTTGATCATTCGCACGGAGGATATAGAGACAGAATACATTCTTGACCTTTATGTTGAGACCTCGCAGGATAAGAAAATAGTTGAACTGCTGAAGGCGCACACGCCGACAATTTTAGAAGGCAGCAGGGGAACTGGTAAGTCCTTTCTTCTTCGGGTAGCCGAAGCTCAACTCCTTGACTCGTTCTCCAAAGACCGTGTCCTCCCCATTTACTTGTCTTTTGTAAGGAGCTCATTACTTCAGAGTGGTGACCCTAATCAATTCATACACTGGATGATGGCAAGGCTTTGCGTTCGAATTGTTAGAGCACTATACAGGGCTGGTCTTCTGGTGAAACCTGACTCTACACTTTCACTGCTCACCGGAGGGCAAACATCCCTTGATTTGGCAGAAACGCAGCTAGAAAAGGTCGCAAAAGCCTATGAAGAAACTTACAAACAGCCAGGGCAGGTCGTCGATCATTCTGGAATTCCCACAATAGAGGACTTTAAAGATGCAATCGAGGACATTTGCCATGATCGTGGCATAAAAAGGCTTGCAATCCTTTTCGATGAAGCTGCACACATATTTCGTCCGGAGCAGCAACGCCAATTCTTCACCTTTTTTCGCGACTTGAGATCGCCTTATTTGAGCTGTAATGCCGCCGTATATCCCGGTGTCACTTTCTACGGACAAACATTTCAGACCATACACGACGCTACCGTTGTTACTCTTGTTCGGGATCCACAGGAGCGCGGGTATTTAGATGGAATGCGAGAAATCGTCCTCAAGCAGGCAGATTCTGATTTAATAGCGGACATCGAAAGGAACCGTGAAAACTTCCACGCCCTTGCTTACGCTGTGAGTGGAAATCCCAGGCTTCTCCTAAAGACCGTGGGTATGACCCCACGAATAAGAGCTGATGAGGTAAAAAGGATTTTGAAAGAGTTCTATAGAACCGATGTCTGGGCAGAACATTCCGCATTGGCTGAGAAATATGTAGGGCATCGTGCGTTGATTGACTGGGGCCGTGAATTCATCGAAAGGACTGTAATTCCTGATACTATCAAAAAAAACCAACAATGGGCTGAAGAAGGCAAGGCTGAGTCCACATGCTTTTTCTGGATCCATCGTGACGCCCCCGCGGCCGTCTATGAGGCCCTTCGAATGCTGAGTTACACGGGAATCGTCGCACGGCTTGACTCCGGTGTTGTTGCAACTCGCGGTGAGATTGGGACGCGTTATGCGGTGAATTTAGGATGTTTGGCAGCCCCTTTCGCTGAACCTGTCCGGGTCCTGACCAGGTTCGGACGGACTTTGGCGGTCAAACGGTTTTCAGAATACGGCGCTAATCACCCGACATTCTCAGGGTTAACCTCAGCCGTTGGGAATTTCCACGAAATCGATATATCTGCTATTTTAGCTCGTGAATTTGCAAAGCCCATTGAAGTTCTCGATTTAACCTCCTATCAGAAAAATGGATTGCGCTCAATGGGGCTGAATACTGTAGGTAAAGCCCTACAGGCCTCTGAAGCCGAATTCCGGAAAATAAGTTATATTGGCCCGAAACGATCTCGAAAAATGATGAACATAGTTACTGCCTCGGTTCTGGAATACCTTTCCGGGTAACAAGGGGCGGGCGGCCCGGATAACTTGATAGCCGAGCTCATTAAGACAGGATGTTCGAGGTAAAAGCCATAAAAACCAACTCGTGTGTTTCTAGGCTATCACAAATTACCTCCTGCCTTCGTTCCCGGAAACCGATTGACAGCCACTCACTAATGCGGGTTGGGTTCGCCCTATCTACTATTTCTTTTCGTGGATTCTTTCCTAGGCAGCTTCTTTTGCGCCCTCTGTCAAAAATTCAATTGTCTTCACAAGCTCCTGTATTTTTTCGGTCAGATGCTTCCCGAGAATCTCAACTTCATGTCTTCTTATTCCTATGTCGAACCAATCATCCGTTCTTCTGGAAATTCTATTCTTGTATCCAGGCCCTTGTCCCCATTGAGACTGAAGATCTCCCCAAAAGGCGCCGTTTGATTCCAGAGGGGCCTTAAATACAGTATGCCCAATAATGTGTGCATCTTTGTATATTTGCTCCGCCTGCGAGTCGATAAAGTGCAACAGCTCACGCAGGAACTTGTGGGTAGGAGCTAAATCCTGGCGCTCTAACTTGTTGTAGATGATCGCTTTCAAATCTACAATCAATGATTTCAGTATCTTCACGCACTCATACCTCGCACCGGAGCCAATCTGGTGATAATAATCCAGATTGTACCAAGTTCCTCTCCGGTTTGCTGATGCCCGAACGCTACTCGCATGAGTTTCGGCGATGGCATTTAATAGTTCCTCTTGGACCCTGTCGGGCTGACTCGATGTGCTTTGATGCCTTTTTACCCATGTAGCTATCTCCTTGAAAATATCATCGAAGGAAGCGCTCGCTTGAGCATCAGCTAAGTTTTCGCTGATCTTTACGATTGTCTGGCCAACCTCGTCTACTCTAATTTCGTAATGTTCGCGCATGAGTTTCAGGCGACTAACCAGCGATTCTCTAATTTGGTGTGGGTTGTCTTTCTTTTCATCGAAGATCAAAATTGGAAGTTTCCTCAGATCAAGGGGCATCAAGGAGTTTTGGGCCTCCTCTTCTTTGATTAAATAGCCTTCCTCGGCGTCGCCCACTGGCTGTCCGCTATAATCGTTTACACTTGCTGCTTCATCATTTCGCGCCAATATTAACAGGCAAGACTCCAGAAGAAGCTTCTTTTGGGAAATCCCAGAATCGAAACAGCGCTGAATCAAAGCCTTTGTGGCTGCGTCAGGTGCATCAGGAAATCCTGTGCACAGAACACTCAGAGTCCTGGGGTCGTTTGTATAATAATCCAAATCAGCCCGTCTAACAGTCTGATCAATGCCTTTTGTATCTATGACCTTAATCTTGAGCTGTTTTTGCTCAAGAATTGGATAAGGAATGCTGATCGTAATCTTTTTTGGTAAAGTGAAGCTCGGATTCCTCCCGTGATTGATGAGCGAGAAATTCTTACTTAACCATTTTAATGAATCTTCAGAAGAATGGTCAGGAAACCAAAGCTCCGTCTGCTTGCGATTTTCAAGATTTAGCCTGAGCAAAATATCCAATACCAGATCATCTCGAACCCTGATGCTCTGTGCAAGCTGACGAGCCTTATCCTCTAATCTGGAGATCTCTCCCTCTCGAATTCTTCTCGCCGTTAGCCCAGACATATTTCTGATGCATCTCTCTATCTCGCGGTTAATAGAAAGTTCCTCACCACTTTTTGCAATCTTGTCCCGTTCCGCCTCATCAGACATGGCCAGCAGATAGTCACAAAAATCCCCAACATGCTTAAAGATTTCATCTTCTGACTCTGGCTCGATCGTCAGCCCAAATCCTGGTCCGCTCTGGATATGGACTTCACAGACCGTGGTGCGTCCCCCGTGCGCATCTAAAGCGGGTTTGTCATCAACTTTGAGGCCCAATGCCCCACATATCGCAGTTGTTTTTCCAACACCGACCCTACCAATGAAAGCAATATTGTGCTCTGTGGCTTTCAGGAAATCAACGAGTTCGTGCAGTGTCTTCTCGTGCATCTCAAGCTGGCTGAAGAAGATCGTGCTTGCAGCGTTCTCAACTTTAAGAAGTCTGATTTTGCTCAGAGTTTGATCAGCAATTCTCAGGGCTCTCCTGTTGGGATGACCGAAAGGCGGCTTTTCAATTTCATTCCACTCTTCCCTCAGGTAATCTTTGGCGTCGGTTGCCAAGTCGGTTCCGATAGCATCCAGGCAGGAGAAAATGTCTTCCACCGTCGGAGGAACCAACTCGGTCTCCATCCTGGAAATCCTCAGTGGCTTAACGCCCATCCTCTGTGCAACCTGCAATTGAGTCAAATTAGCTGATTCCCTGACATGCGCGAGCAGTTTACCAATAGAATACTCACTCTTCATGAGATAGCCTCCTTATGCTATAAGTCATCCAATAGGCCGATATTTTAAGATAGTACTCGGATTATAACGGCCATCATTTACGATGTCAATCATAATGTTAATATTTTTATCATGATTGTAATCATATATTACAGCCGCGCAGCGCGATGCCCATCCTGGTGGGTGCCAAACAAGGTTGGCGGGTTGTGCATCGAAGTTCTTTTTCTTACTCAGCGCCCACTTGCGCTTCCAGCCTCTCTTCGGAGCGAAGAAATTAATCCAGAGTGGCCCGCCTGCCACCCACATCGGTAAGAATGGTGTATTTCTATCGGGGCCGGTGAGAAAGCGGGCCATTTTGATCGGTCGAAAAGCGGGCCAATCTGGCCGGTTTAAGGCATCATTTTCTTCATTTTTCTTCAGTTCGGACACGCGAACTATTTTTTCTTCCAAGTGGCCCTGCTTCTTTTGATTCCCGAACCAAAATCCGTTTACTCGGTTGCTATTTACTTCTATACTTAAACCCTCGTCGAGGGTTTGGATATCTATCTTGTCTGGAGAGAGGGTTTCCTGGCCACCAGGAGTGAAAAGCATTTTTCCGATCTCCCAGCCTGACAAAGAGCCAAGGTCTCGACTAACCTTAACAAGGAGCCTTATTACAGTAGCCTTAGACCGTTCCGATTAAATCTTGCTTCTCCACCAATAATCGCTTGCGCGATGTTGTTTTGTTATGCCCAAAATTAGCCTTGGCAGACTTTCTGACCGTTCAATTTGGCTGGACTTCTGACCGGCGCCAATATATTTCGCCTCATATCGCAGCAGACCAGCAGTCAGACGGAGAATAAGGAACCTGCTGTAGAGCGCTTCGTTGAACTGCGGAATGCAAAAAAAGGTACCGGAGAGAAAGAAAACGCGAGTCAACAAAGGGGCGAAACTTCGGAGGCTGGAGGAGAAAAGGCAGCGTAGCATGGAGAAGCAGGAGCGGGCCAGGAAAGTCCCCATCGAGGATTAGGCGGAAGCCACTCGTCGCCCCGTCAATGAGACATGCAAAACCATTTCGCTCTAAGCCACTCTTTTGTGTTAAAATCTTGGCAAGAAAGGATGGATTAACATGTCATCTAAAGGTACCCAGGTCCTTAAAGAGGCATTGTCGCTCCCCCCTGCCGAGCGGGCAGAGATCGCAGAGCGTCTCCTGTCGAGCCTGGACAGGCCGTCTCAAGAGGGAATAGATGCGTTGTGGGGGAAAGAGGCGGAAGAGCGCCTGGACGCATTTGATCGTGGCGAAATCCAGGCCATTCCCGCCAAACAGGTTTTTGAGTACGTGGACAAAAAGCCCCGATGAACGTCCAGTTTCTTGAACCCGCGCAAGCAGAGCCCACCGAAGCCGTCAACTACTACAATGCCCAAGCCGAAGGGCTTGGCCTCGAATTTTCTAATGAAGTCAAAGCAACGATCCTCAGAATCACCGAACACTCAGAAGCTTTCTCCCCGATTTCAAAGAGAACAAGGCGCTGCCGGACGAAACGTTTTCCATACGGACTCATTTATCAGGTCAGGGGCAATACCCCATAAGCGCTCAAATAAGAAATCATACGAATAAGGTATTTAATTCTTAAAGTGTTTTCAGAATTGGCGTGTTACGCCCTGAAGGGGCTGAATAGGATAGCCCAGAGTCAGCAGAGCGCCACCCTGGGTGCGGGGTTCTATAATTTTTTGTCTGTACCCCAAAGGGGTTACATAAAGTCAGAATGCAAAAAGCGTTCAAAAACACGGGACAATTTCTATGTAGCCCCTTCAGGGCAATCTGTTTGGGACGCCAAACCCCAGGGTGGCGCTGCCGCTGACCCCGGGCTAAGTTATGCAACCCCGTTGGGGTATTGAAATTACAGGCAATGTTCATAAGCTGCTTATTTGAGCGCTTATGGGGCAATACCCTCCTGATCATTGCGGTAATGCATCTTCACCGCGAGCCCGAATCCTGGAAGACACGTTTACCAAAACAGCAGCAGTAGCGACTTTAGTACCCATTTGCCTGCCCGCCGATCACCCGCTCGTGTGACTCTCCGGTTCGACATGGTGAACTCCCCTGCCCTCTCTCCGGAACAATTATCCATGTCCCTCCGGGACACCCTGAAACCATGAAAAGAGACCTGGGTTTTGTAGGAGCGGCTTCCAGCCGCGACGAACTTTTCGAGACAGACAGACAGAAGGATCTCGTTTTGCGCCGGCTTGAGAATCGTATCGGCAAAGACGGAATAATGAGGGTTATATCTCACCAGACCCGCAGCCAGACTAAAAATCGGGAACCGGCAATGGGCCTCTCGTTGAACTGCTGCAGGTTGCATTAAAGCAGGTTCCAATAAGAAGGAAGACACGGGTCAGCAAGGGGGCGAAGCTGCGGAAGCTGGAGGATAAGAAGCAGCGCGTTCTGTTGAAAAGTGGGAGGTCGAAGAAAGTCCCGGTCGAGGACTAATGAGTAACCGTTCTCGTCGCCCCCCTACACATGCTGCTTTGCCGTTACACCCTCACAAGCTTCCATCGACCCATAAAAAAAGTAACAAACATTTATTTTCAGCTATGCAGCAGACGCCTCCAGTGAGTACGGCTGTATAAGTACTTCCGCCAGTATGCCTAAGCCCGTGTGAAGCTTCCGGATCATGCCGATAGTGAGAGGTCGCTTCCTGTTTAGAACCTCGGAAACACGAGCGCGGCTTCCAATGAATGGCTCAAGGTCTCGGCGAGAGAGGCCGCGGCTTTCAATGTGGTACAGGATAGCTTCAACTGGATCTGGAAGAGAAATCGGGAAATGCTTCTCTTCGTAAGCTTCAATAAGAGTGGTCAATACCTCCAACCGGTCCCCTTCCGGTGAGTTTGGTACCGCATTAAAGAGGTGTTCCACCTCCTCCAGCACCGCTTTGTAATCATTTTCAGTTTTTATAGGTCGAATGTCCATATTTTGGAACTCCGGTCAGATGGTAACAGCATCGATGTGGTCATATTCTCGATGGGTACCCAAAAATCGAATATAGACTATCCCGAAATCGTACTGAACGGCAGCCACCAGCCGGTAAGTATTGCCTTTGATGTTGAAAACCACTCGGTTGTTACCCAAGAAGCTGGCATGCCGGTAATCTCTCTTGATATCCGAGGGAGATCTCCACTTAGCATGTTTCACATCAGCGTGCCAGGCCAGCAGCGGTTGTTCCGCATCCGGGTGCGCTTCCCAAAAGTCTTTTAGCACCTTCCGAGAGATGATCCGCATATGAGCAATTTATCACGCTCCCATACTGGGATCAAGATTCTTTCGTGAAGCATCCGCAATTTATCATTATTGGTCCGAATCGGCTCCCATGGGCAGATTAAATTCCCTAAAATGTTAGCAAGGTGAGTAGCCGTGTGACTCTTTACTTCGACGTGGTAAACTCACTTGCCCTGTCTCCGGAACAAAAAGAGCTCGTTTTGCGCCGGCTTGAGAATCGTATCGGAAAAGAAGGAGTAATGAGGGTTATATCACAGCGGACCCGCAGCCAGGTGAAAAATAGGTAACGGGCCATAGAGCGTTTCTTTGAACTGCTGCGGGATGCAGTGAAGCATGTCCCGATAAGAAAGAAGACGCGAGTCAGCAAGGGGGCGAAGCTCCGCCGCCCGGAAGAGAAGAAGCACCACAGCATTTTGAAAGGTGAAAGGTCGAAAAAAGTCCCCCCGAGGATTAGGCGCCCACTGCTCCCCGGCTATTTTTCTTCCTTTGTGCGCTTCGCCAAGTGCGTTACACACTGGGCCAATTTCTGGCATGATGAAGGATTCTTAATATCTGAATGGTTGTTGTCCTTGCACGATAGACAACAACAAAAGGTGTACCGGATACAACAAGTTCTTTTGTCCCTGTTACACGTCCTGGCCGGCCCATGTTTGGGAATTCCAGCAAATATTCCACTGCTTCCTGTATTCTTTCAGCCATCCGCTCCGCTGCATAAGGACTGTCGGATGCGATGAAATCTCCCGCTTCTTTGATACCCTGAGCGCAGGCCGCGCCCACTCAAGATGCACGTTTGCCCCATCTTTTCAGTTCGGCAAGCGCCTCTTCATGGCCTGCGACTTCTCCCCTATCTGCTGCAGCAATGCCTTCCTCTATTGCCCTTATATGCCATTCCTGAACCGTCAAAAAATCCTCAATGGCCTGGGAAGCAAGGGAAGACTCAGACTGGCGGGTAGTTTTCGCCAAGGACTCCAGTCTTCTGGCTAAATCTTCAGGTATCGTCAAAGTGGCGCCCATATTTTTACCGCCTTCCTGTCAAGTGTCCGCATTTTACCGCAAAGATCGGATCTTTGACTTTTCTGCTTTTTCTTTTCAAGATACTTCAGAAATTATCGGCGGGCAAGGACTTAGACCCGATGCGGAAAGTCGGCGGTACTAAGGGGAACGACCAAACTTGTGCAGTGGCCCGATTATACGCAGCCTCAAACCACCGCCGAGGTAATTACTTGAAATATTAATACGATGAACAGCTTATAAAACCGCATCGGGAAAGACGGTGTCTTGCGGGCAATATCTCAGAAGACCCGCAGTTGGGCGGAAAATAGGGAAAGGACCATAGAGCATTTCGTTGAACTGCCGCGGGATGCATTAAAGCACGTCCCGATAAGCAAGAAGACGCGGGTGAGCAAGGCGGCGAAGCGGCGAAGGCTGGAGGATAAGAAGCAGCGGAGCGGCGTAAAGCGGGAGAGGACCAGCAAGGTGGAGGCGGAGGATTAATCCCAATAGACTGCCATGTTGAAAGTATATTGAGCTGTTCATTGCTCGAATGTATATTATGCCGGTTTATTATGGAGAAAACGAATCGACTAGGAGGCAGCCGTGACCACGAAAGCGGAAGTTCCAGGAATCAGCCCCACCAGCACCAAGAAGGAAATACTCGATGCATACAAAAGCCTTCTCAAGAACCTTGAAGAGAGAGCGCAAACTGAACTCAAACCGGAAAGGGTGAAAGCGGAGCGGGAAAAACAAGAGGTTGTGCAAACCGCTGACGCGCTCATGACGCACCAAATCACTAGGGCCGTGAACGAACTGATAAGCGAAACCGGCAAGGCATTAGCCGACATCGCCGTCAAACTCGAGGGAGAATCGGAACGCTATCACAAGCTCAAGAAAGCGATTGAGGTCAAGGAAACTGATCTGGGAGAGCTTTTTGAAATAGAAAAAACCGCTTTCACTCTGGCCGCGCTTCTCGAAGCACAAAAGCAGCAAAGGATTTCTTTCGAGGAAGAAATGGCTCGGCGCAAAGAATTGCTCGAACAGGAGATAAGCCAGGCGAAGGCCGGATGGGAGAGTCAGAAAAAACAATACGCCGAAGAGTTGAAAGATCAGAAAGAACAGGAGGAAAAACGCCGGAGACGCGAGAAGGAAGAGTACGAATATAAGCTGGCGCGGGAAAGGGAACAGAAGATCAACGCGCTCACCGACCAAATCGAAAAACTTGACAAGGAGCTTCAGGAAAAGCGGGAAGCGTTTGAGAAAGAAGCAAAGGCGAAGGAAATCGAACTCAAGGAACGGGAGCAGGCGGTTGGCGAACGAGAAAAGGCGATGAATGATTTGCAGAATAGTGTGGACTCCTTTCCGATGGAACTCGATCGCGCTATAGGCGAGGCGGTTAAGGAGGTTACTACGCGGCTCACCTCTGAGGCGGCCAAGAATGAACAGTTGCTGGTTAAGGGATTTGAAGGGGAGAAAAATGTCCTTCAAGCCAGGATCGATGCATTCGAGCAGGCGCTTGCCACGCAGAAAAAGCAGATAGAGAAGCTGACCGAGCAATTGGAAAGCGCTTACGGGAAGGTACAGGACATCGCGGTAAGAGCTGTTGCCGGCTCAAGTCGGCAGCCATCTTCACCAATGACGGCCAGACCGTCTCCTTCCGAGCAAGAATAGGCGCAAACTCAGAGGGTACGATTAGACAGCATCCCCTGAGTCAAATTACTTATAATGTCATCAAGGCGAGTTCGAGAGTCACCCTGTGGTCGATGTGGTTGACTCCCCTGCCCTCTCTCCGGAACAAAAAGAACTCGTTTTGCGCCGGTTTGAGAATCGGATTGGCAAAGACGGAGCAATGCGGGTTATATCTCAGGAGACCCGCAGCCTGGCAGAAAATAAGGAACTGGCAATTAAGCGTTTCGCCGAACTGGTGCGGGATGCGGTACGGCAAGTCCGGATAAGAAAGAAGACACGGGTCGGCAAGGGGGCTAAGCTCCGGCCTTGGAGGAGAAGAAGCAGCACGGCTTGCGGAAAAGTGAGCCGTCGGAAGGTGTTTTGAACGACGGATTAGGCAATATAAAAAGGTCAAACGGAGACCCCTTTCTCCTCATACATCATGTGAAGACGATCATACGCGGGTGACCCCGGCAACGGTTTTCTGTTGGCCGTGCCGAAGGCAAGAAGGGAAATATATGCTCTCATTTGTCCCTCCTGTGCTCCGCACCCAGGCAGCAAAAGACGATGCCTGGGCCACCCGCGATTTCTTATCAATTTTACTGTTGGATAAATATTATGACAAATAAATCCATAGCAGTTGTCGATCCTATGTGGACCGGGCGATTTTTTGTCCGGGCCATACACGAATCCGGTTTTAAACCCGTTGTTATCTTCCCGATGATTGATAACGAGCGTATTGCCAACGAAGACTACGCCTTGGCAAAAGAATACACCGACAAATACAATCCACTCTATTTATATGAAAGTGACGGCTTCGATGAACTTGTTACAAAGTTAAAAGAACTTGATACGTTAGCCATTGCATGTGGCTGCGAACTCGGTGTTCCCCTGACGGACAAGCTTGCCAAGGCTATTGGAGTACCTGGAAATTCCCCGAACACAACAGACCTTCGCCGAGACAAAAGTCATATGCAGGCTGCGTTGAAAAATAACAATGTCCGGCATATTCGCAGCGAACAAATAATAACTTCAGAAGAAGCAAATGAATTCGCGGATGAGATTGGAAATTATCCAATCGTCTTAAAACCAATTTTAAGCTCGGGTTCAGACGGACTGCATTTTTGCCGAGACAAGAGTGAGCTTGAAAAATGGACGAGCAGCATGCTTGGCCAGAAGAATTGGAGCGGCAGCATCAATCAGGAACTTCTCGTCCAAGAATATATAAGCGGAACAGAATATATCATTAACTGTGTAAGCCGTAACGGGACACATGTCATGACTGATATGTGGGTTTACAACAAAGTTCCTGTCGGGGACAGTGGAATTTGTTATGACTCCATTAAGCTCATAAGACAACTGGACGAACGCTGCCGGAAAATGGTCGAATACATTTATCACGCCTTAACGGCGCTCGGTTTTGAGTACGGCCCGTCACATTCGGAGCTTTTCTGGGATGACAACGGGCCTGTACTTGTAGAAACGGGTGCGAGACCGATGGGCGGGTATATGAATGAAAATCTCCTGATAGAGGCTGTAGGTCACTATCTGGCCGATACAGCTCTTATTTCATATATCGATGAAGATAATTTTAAAACTCTTCTTGGAAAAGCATACACGCCACCCAAGGATTTGATGGAAAAGTATTTCATTACACCGAGACATGGAAAACTTAAGAGCATTCCAGCAATGCAGCTATTGCCGAAATTACCCTCGGTTCGTGAAATAAAAATACGTGATGCGATAGAGCAATATAGCACAGAAAAGACCATTGATTACTTTTCGTCACCCGGATTTGTTCTGCTTTGCCATGAAGATTCAGAAGTTTTGATGAATGATTACCGACTAATTAGGAATTTAGAGGAAAAATATCCAACACTCTTGTTTGAAGGTGGTAGCAAAGAACTTTACGCAGCTAGCAACGATAACAATCCTATGGTCTTCAACAAAACCAATGAAGGGTACAGATACAACGGAGAGGGCACTGTTACGGACTTAGAAACCGCATTTTATGAATTCAACCGCTTAATACAAAAAATGGATAATGGCGAATGCTTTAGAATCACAAAAAATGGGATAAATGCTTTGGGGATCAGCTCCGATGCCGTAATAATTGCCTTTCAAATTCTGGGGCTTGTGATAACAAATAGCCAAGCGGACGGTGAATTGTCGTTTACATTACAGTAGTCAATTTCGCGGGTGACCCGGATATGAGACAGCTTCGGAAACGAAGTGCGGCAACGACGAACAGCCTTTTTATTGGTTCATCCGGCAACTGAGTACCTGCAGACGAGAAAGGGCAGCATCTGTCTTGCTGTGAACTTGCCCTGTGGGGATTTTGAGTTTCTTGCCCTGAAAAAGGGCTGCATAGGGTAGCCCAGGGTCAGCACCGCGCCACCCTGGGGAGAACAGGGCCACAAATTAGTCCTAATACCCTGAAAGGGTTATATAAAAAGAGTATTCATGATTAAATCACAGGTGCTCGAACATCAAAGGATCGGCTATGCAACCCCTACAGGGTAAGAACTGGTTCTTGTCGGCGTCAAACCCCTGGGTGGCGCTCCTCTGACCCTGGGCTATTATATGCAGCCCCTCGGGGCAAAAATCCGAACCACGGGTACTCATTTGCCGGAAGCCCCTTTTTATTTCGCCAATCACTTTGTTGCCCGATTCCGAAGGACAAGAGAAAGTTCAGTCCGTCCCAAACGTGCAACCAGCGATGGTGCGATGGCTTGATTGATCTTTCGGAGCGTCTCCTGTCGAGCCTGGACCCGCCATCGCAAGAGGGGATAAACCTATTGTGGGGAGGAGATGCGGAAGAGCGCCTGGATGCATTTGATCGTGGCGAAATCCAGACCATTCCCGCCAAACAGATTTTTGAGCACGTGGACAAAGAGCCCCGATGAACGTCCAGTTCCTTGAACCCGCGCAAGCAGAGTTCACAGAGGCCGTCAACTGCTCCGCAGACCGGAGTTTAAAAGAAAAGAGTGAACAGATAGGCGAAGAAAAGCGATAGCTGTATTGTCCCTCCATAGGCATTCGTTTTCCCCGTGGCCATGTTCATGGAAGCAAGGATGATAGTGCTGGCCAGGATCAACGCCTGAACGGACGTAAGGGCAATCACGACATCCACTTTGCATATTCGGGCGACAATCAATACTGCCGGGATTGTCAGCGCCATTGTGGAAAGGGCAGAGCTAAGCGCGACATTGATAACCAGTTGTATGTCATTTTTCATGGTCGCACGCAATACGACCAGAGATTCCGGGATTTTGGATATCAGCGCGACAATGAGGGCTGCCGTGGCATTGGGAAGTCCATAATAGCATATGCTGTCGTCAACGGCTATGCTGAGAAGTTCCACCAGAAGGCCGATTACGATAAGGTATAGTATCAGCATTACCATCCGGAAAGCCGGCCTCATGTCTTGAGTCTTGTGTCCTTCGCCGCCTGCATCACCGCCCTTACCCGTTGCATAGCTGAAGAAATAACTGTAGCTGCCGACCTGAAAGAATAGAAAAAACCCGTAGAGAAACAGAAATATTAATGTAACGAAAATTTTGTAAGGTCCCATCAGTTTTAACGGGACGACGATCGGAATGAACACTCCCAGCGCGCACATGGCGCCCAATTTGGTTATATATGAATACGCGCTCTTTGAATTGAACTCCTGCTCCCTGAATTTCATGCCTCCGATCAGCAATGCTATCCCGAGCACGGCATTTATGGAAAGAATCACTCCCGCAAAGATCGAGTCCCTTGCCAATGTGGGCTCCTGACCGGGCCCGTGAAGCATTATGGTCAGGATCATGATCACCTCGATTGCCGAGGCGGAAAGGATAAGGACGAGCGTCCCAAGGGGCTCTCCGAAATGAATGGCCAGGTATTCCGCCTGCTCGACCACCTTTACGGCCACAAGCAGGATAACCCCCCCGATAACGAAAAACATAACCTCAGTGATACCGCCGTAATGGCCGATTGGCCCGATGTAGGGCGTAATTTCGAGGAAATAGGCCAAGGCGAGACAGAGGAGCCCGGCGAAGATCGTTTTTTCGTGCTGGAAGAGATCTTTTAAAACAATCCCACTTGCTGACATCATATCCGAAGACTCCATTCAACCCGGGATTTAGCCTTGGCCACCAGTGCTGAAGATAACAGGATGAGCAGATCGGGTGTGCTTGCGCCTTATGTCGATCTGCACGGTACCGCGAACAATAATCGGACGATAGAGGCTATTACTTTAAAGTGCGTTGCGCACACATTTGATGGTTCGACAATGAGAAATCAAAAGAATCCCCGTATGTGCGGACTGCGGCCCGGGCATGTTTTCTTGGGAAGCCCGAAGGAGAAGATGAGGATCAGGCCGTGTCAAAAGTGGAACCGGCAATTCGGCACGACCACACCATTACGGATCGGTTTGAATCCGCCCGTCGGGAGTCGAAAGAGCACATTAAAAATAGTCTCAATATTAAACAGACCATTCAAGCATACGATAATCCGGCGAAAATATACATGCCGGGATTATAAGTCGGCATACCTGCCTGATGCTCAATCGATTGGCGGGTGGCCGGGTTGGTCCTTTATTGCCTGGTTCTGAAAGATAAGACGTCACCAATTGTACCTGTTGAATTGTCCATAACGTCAACCGCCTTGAGGAAAAGAAACAGCACGGCTTATTGAAAAGAAGGTCGAAAAGGGTCCCGATGGAGGATTTGGTAATGTGAAAACGGTCAAAAGGAGACTTGCCCCCTGTCCTTCAGAAGTCTTTTTTTGTGATGCAAAGACTCCCACATCGATTTCTCATGCTAAACGCAAGCCACAGGATGCAACGGCGGGTCAAAAGACCAAGCAACCCGAGATTCTGTAAATAAAACGCTGTAGCCGGAGAACTTTTCGGTGTATAGTGGAAAAGCACTCTTGCGTAGGAAGGAGATGGTCCATGAAGCTCATCTGCAAACCCATCGCAATAGCGTTCGCCACCCTTCTCCTGTTCCCACTGATCGTGCAGGCTGAGGAGACGACAGGCCGCGGGATACTTACAGTTGAAGCGGACCGCCGAGTGGCCCTGCTAATCGGAAACTCCGCATACTGGCACGCCCCCGTTTTAAAGAACGCCGCCAATGACGCTGATGACATGGCCGGGGTCCTGGGCAGGAAAGGCTTCGAAGTAATCCTGAGGAAAAACGCCCGCCATGCCGAGATGGAGAAGTCCATCCGGGAGTTCGGCAAGACGATCCAGCACGCGACTGTCGGATTCTTTTTCTACGCGGGCCACGGCGTCCAGGTGAACGGAACGAACTACCTCATCCCGGTGGACGCCGACATTCAGGCCGAAGACGAAATCCGGTTCAAGGCCGTGGACGCCAACTTCGTCCTCAGCAAAATGGAGTCCGCGGGGAACTTGATGAACATCATCGTGCTGGATGCCTGCCGGGTGAATCCTTATGCAAAGTTTCGTTCGATTTCTCAGGGCTTGGCCCAGATGGACGCTCCGAGAGGGTCCCTGATCGTGTACGCAACGAGCCCAGGCCGGGTGGCCGAAGATGGAGACGGAAGAAACGGGGTCTTTACCAAGCATTTCTTAAGCAAAATGGACATTCCGGGACTCGAAATTCGCGAGATACTGTCCCAGGTGAGGGCGACCGTCGAAACAGAAACGGAAATGCGGCAGACGCCGTGGGAGCTCTCGTCCCTTACGGGAAGATTCTATTTTACACCGCCCGCCGCGCAGGGTCGGGAGCCCGTGCAGGCTCAGCCCCAGGCGGGGCCACCCGAACCGGTGTCCTTCGCGTCCACCGACCCCAGGGACGCCGACGAAAAAGCCTGGAAAGTAGTGGAAAACTCGAACAATATTGAAGATTACAAGGATTTCATCGCCAGTTTTCCGGAAAGCAGGATGGCTTCCGTCGCCCGATTCAAGCTGAGGGTCCTCGAACGGCAGAAAGAGGCTGAAAATGAGAAGATCGCTGCGAATCAGGCGCGGGAAGACCTTCGGGCCCTTTTTCAGGAGGGCCGGAAATATCTTGAAAACAAGAGCTACGCGGAAGCGAAGCAATCTTTTCTCAAGGCGGCCGAGCAGAACCACCCGGAGAGCGCAAACGAACTCGGGTTCATGCTTAAACAGGGCCTGGCGGGAAGCCAGGACTACGCCAAAGCCGTTTACTGGTTTCGCAAGGCTGCCGAACGTGGTTACTCGCCGAGCCAGAACAATCTCGGGATCATGTACTTCAAGGGGGAGGGTGTTCCGAAGGACAACGAGGAGGCTGCGAAGTGGTTTCGCAAGGCTGCCGAGCAGGGAGATCCAGACGGGCAGTTCTACCTTGCCAACATGTACAGGAATGGGTACGGAGTCCCTAGGGACATGAAGGAAGCACGTCGGTTGTGCTCGCTGGCGGCCAGCCAGGGACATGAACTCGCCAAAGAAGCGGTCAAACGAACGGAGAAATAACGGGCCGGTCCCCTGCCGACGGCCGCGACGGGAAGGCTTCGCGCCATGAAAAGACATGTATTCTTTTTCTCAGCCTTGATCTTGTTTGCCGGTATGTGGGGGACAGATCGCGAGCCGGCCTGGGGACAGGCGTCCGTTGACCGGTTGAGGATCGAGGATTTCGAACCTCCCTCCGAGGCAAAGCCCCCGGCAAAGGAGCCAAAAGACAAGATCGGCGTCGAACAGGCGCCCAAAGTGAAAGCAAAAAGCGCGCAGCCCGCGAGTGTCAAAACGACCTCTCCCAAAGCGCGAAAACCCAAGCCCCCAGGCATAGATGCATCGGAACGAGCTCCGAGCCGGTCCCTCACCATTGTGGTATCCGAATTCAAGAAGCGAATTTGCGAGGAATGCGATCATAGTGAGATTGAGCGCTTGGCGGGACTTCTCAAGGCGGACTTGGCCGAAGAAGGGGGAGCCGAGGTCCTCGATGTCCAGCAGTGCTTCAAGAACCCGGGCCGCTCCTCCCATTTGGCTTCCGATCTGGATTTTCAAAAGCTGAGGCAGGCGGGGGCCAGGTATCTCATAACCGGGGTTTGTGAAATCAACGGTACGTATTTCAACAACCTGGAAATACGACTTTGGGATGTCTACGGCGCCAGGATGATGCACGAAGTCAGATATGAGGGATCAGTCAAGTCTTCCGAGAAGATGATGCGCGACTTCACCTCCGAGGTGTTTTCCCGCGTGCGGCCCGGAAGATAAGAGGTCGAGGCGACAATCGCCGGAATCATTGAATACCCTGAAGCCTGGTCCCCGGTTTCAAGGAGAACAAGGCGCTGCCGGACGAAGCGTTCCCAGTGTGAGAAATAATCTCGGGAATTGGTCGAGGCTCACAGACTGGAAACCCAATATCACTTACCGGCGATGAGGATGGGAACCACAAGACCCGCGAAATCCGTAAGGACGTGGGCCACTATATTTGCGAGCAGGTCCCGGCGCCACAAATAGAATGCCGTGGTAACCGCGCCTGATAGTACAAATGTCAGGGATGTCCACCAACCCCACATTGGAACATGCGACAATGCGTCAACGAGAACCGACGCCGCCCCTGCAATGGAGTAACTTCCGGTTAGTCCGGCAAGCCTCTCGATCACGTAACCTCGGTGCAGGAATTCTACCGCAGTTCCGCCGACCAATATTATCAGCGTGAGATACCAGACCGGATACGCCGCGAGTTTTGCGATGCCTTCAGTAAACCATGGTATTCGGGCAAGCGTCATCACCCAGCCGAGGAACGGAGAATAGATCCAGATCAGAAAAGCCGCAAAAACACCGCCCAGGGCAACTGACTGGAGTCTCAACGGTTTTATTCCAATTGATGAAAGCGCCTGTCGTTCCCAAAAGATCAAAATCACCAGAACCATTGCGCAAATCAACACAAGTGCCAAGTGGGCGAGAATTGACTCGATGAGGCTGGGTCGGTCCGGGAGAAACACTTTGCTTAAAAATGCCAATCCCAACGGGCCGAGTGGAGCAAAACTCACCCCGATGTATGTTGCGGGAATTTTCCTGGCGATCATGATTTTCCTCGCACAAGAATGAATCAGTTATTACCGGTTGCATCCGCGCACTACCCTTCAGCATAATACTAAATAATTCTTGAGTGTTAAATTGATTCCAGGATCCAGCATAAAAGCATTTGCAATGCGAGAGAGGCAGGGTGGCAAGGCAAGTGGTCTCGCCTTGGGGCGCAGGCAAAGAGGAAGACGAGGCTTTGTTGCTCTGCCCTATAAAACAGTCATTAGCGCTGATAAGCTGAGTAGCACGGTAACCCTCGGTTTGACGTGGTGAATTCCCCTGGCCTTTCGCCGGAGCAAAAAGGACCTGGTGACGCGCCCGCCCTGCAACCCGAACAGGCAAAAGCAGGGCCTTTTGCATAATTTCCCGCAGATTCGCAGTCAGTAACGCAGGTTCCGACGGAAAAAACGGGCGCGAGTAAAAGAGCCAGCCTTCGCTGCCCGAAGAAGAACCGGTATCGCAGTTTATCAAGACGGGACTAAACCCTAAAATTTTTGTCATCTGCGAGCCATTACTTGCCGATTAAGAATCACAAGGACGAAGCCTTCTGGAAAGAGACTGATTATCCCCTTTTGCGCCATCGGTTTGAGCCTGATCCGGGCTTCCATGCCTGATAGTAACACTGGGCGGATTTCCTGCGGCCATGGGTTATCCAAAAAAAGTCCAACTTTGAAGTGCCACGGTGTGTTTATCTGAAATTGTTGTCCAGGCTCCAAGGATGCCCACACTAGGGAAGAGGATTAATGATTCATGGATCTAAAAAAATGGTCTCTCAGGATAAAGATTGTGGCTATCGGGATAACACTTCCGGCTCTATTGGTTGCGGCTTTGTTCTATATGCATATGGCTAAATCGAAAGAGGACACGATCCAAGCCTTTACGAGTAAAGCAAGAGCAATCTGTCTGACGACGGAATCCACCAGGGTTGAAATGGAGCAGAAATGGACACTGGGCCTTTTCTCCATCGATGAGCTCAGAAATTATGCCGCCAAGAAAGATATGGACAGATTATTGGCAAGTGTGCCGGTCGTTACCGCGTGGCAGGCGGCAATGCGCAACGCCAAGGAAGGCGGATACGTGTTCAAGGTGCCCAAGTTCAGTCCGCGAAACCCCAAGAACCTACCTGACGTCAAAGAAGCAGCCGCCCTCAATGCCATGACGGACAGGAAGCTTGACGAATACTTCGAGGTAGACGCAGACACGAATTCCGTACGGTATTATCGAGCTGTTCGTTTGAGCAAGGCCTGCCTCATGTGCCACGGTGATCCTGCCAGCTCCAATGCCCTGTGGGGAAATACCGAAGGGAAAGATCCCACCGGCGTTCAAATGGAGAACTGGAAGGAAGGCGAAATCCACGGCGCTTTTGAGGTCATTCAGTCCCTGAACGAAGCCGACAGGCAACTGGCGGAGTCCACGAGAAAAGCGGCCTATTTGACGCTGATCGGCCTGCTGGTAACGTCCCTATTGTTCGCGGGTCTAAGCATTCGTACTGTCTCAAATTCCGTGATCAAACCAATCCGTCTCGTCATCAAAAAGATATCGAGCACTGCGGATATTTTAACGGATTCGTCGCGCGGAGTGGCCAATTCCAGTTACACGCTTTCCGAAGGCGCCCTCAAACAAGCGGCCAGCCTGGAAGAGAGTGCCTCGGCCCTGGAGGAGGTGACCGCCATGACCAAATCCAATGACCAGCATGTTCAGCAGACGAGCAAGGTGTCTCAGGAAGTTTTGTCTGCCGTAAACACCGCGCACGAGCGTATGTTGCGCATGGTCGAGGTTATTGAAAAAATCAAAGAGTCATCCAGTCAGATCGTTACAATCATGAAAGCTGTCGAATCGATTGCATTCCAGACGAACCTTCTTTCCCTGAATGCCTCCGTTGAGGCTGCACGAGCTGGGGAGGCGGGGGCTGGATTTGCGGTCGTTGCCGAAGAAGTGCGCGCCCTTGCCACAAAGAGTGCCAATGCGGCAAAGGAGACTGCCCTGCTGGTCGACGAGGCCGGGACCAACTCCGAAATGGGAGTGCAGTCTGCAGGAGAGGTCAAGCGCATCCTCGACCAGATTGTACAGGGAATAAATCAAGTTAACTCTCTTGCCAGGGACATCTCAGCATCCAGTATCGAACAGACACAAGGCGTGAACCTGGTCAATCAGGCCGTGAACAAGATCGATGTGGTCACCCAGGCAAAACGCCGCCATATCCCAGGAAGTTGCCGCGGACGGGCAGGAACTCTTGTCGCAGGCGGAAGCTCTAAGCGGCATGATAGTGCAACTGTCGGAAATCGTCGGAATCTCCTCTCAACCAGATATGACGCGAAGAACCACAGCGAAATTGCCCTCACCCAAAGCGAAAAAGGGATAATCGCTGTGTGAGGCGGTATTTCGGAAGGGCATGCACGCCAGCCAAGTTGCAAGATGTCTGAGCAATGAGAGGCACACTTGGCATTCGAGCCCCCGATATTTCGGCAGGAGACACCGTGAGGTGGTTCTGGCTAGGCAACCACGATGAATATGAGCTTTTTCCCGCGATGAGACGGGTCGCCTGTTCTCTTCCCTGGTGAAAGTAAACCTCACGGGAATGGCCCGATGAGCATTAAATAGGCTCTCATGGCCAAGTTAAATTCCTTAACAAGGTGAGCAGCAGGGTCACGCTTTGGTTTGACGTGGCGACATTCCCTGCCCTTTCTCCGGAACAAAAAGAACTGGTTTTGCGCCGGCTTGAGAATCGTGTCGGCAAAGACGGTGTCTTGAGGGTCATATCGCTGCAGACCCGCAGCCAGGTGGAAAATCAGTTCACCCACTCGCCTGCATTCCTGCCCAGAAGGATTTGTCTCAGATCGTTTATCGTCAAGCCGGCTATACCGGCTGCAAGCTGCGCGTTTAGCGATTTTTCGAGGGTATCGCTGACGCCGTCCTCTACGACTTTCACCCTCGAGATATCTCCAAGCCGCAACCCCAAAAGCCCCATCCTTGCCTCTTTGCGCTCGATCTCGTCCCGGCAGCCTCCGACGAGAAGGTCGCCCTCTTTGAACTCGTTCGCTTTGACAAGCACTTCGAGCAGATTCTCTCTATTCATGACAGATTCATTCCGTAAATTCAGGAGAAAATTTGTCCGTGATAATGACCCGGCGGTCCTTCTCAAATCGGTTACTTATTCGATGGGCAAAGTCGTTGACATCCGTGACGGTCATGGCTGCAACGTGGACGAAGATACCCGGATATGCGCCCCCCCGAACCATACTGACGCTAAAGCCATCGGCCACGCCCCCATGAGGTATGACGAGAGGATCAAGAAGAACACAGGCGCAACAGCCATGGGCAGAGGAATTCCCAGTATAGGCGCCGATAGGAGCGCAAACGCCCGGCCATTTATAAAGTATCTGATCCAGCATGCATAATAAATAGCTAGAAAGAGGGCCATGGCAACGGCGGCGGCGCGCTCAAGCGGCTCGGACATTTTGAGCGAATAGAAAAATGGCAGGACGAAAACGGCGATCCTGCCGATATTCTCTGCAAGCGCCAGAGATGGTGCGGGCGGTGACTGTTTTCTTGCATCCCCTGAAGGCCGGATCAACCATGCTATGTTCGGCGCCATCAAAAGCAGGGGAACGACAGCGCCGGATCTCAAAGGGATGTCCATGAGGTGAAAGTCTTCCTTGACTTGGCTGAACTCAGCTCCAGATGACCCCTCGATTACTCACTTCAGTGAGAGACGCTCTCCCTGGAAGAAAGGATCGTTTCGTTCCATACGTTCCAGGAAACTATGATTTGGCTTTCTTACCATCGGGTACGTGATCCGTGCAATTGTAAAAAATTCCATCACCTTATCATGCACTGCAATGAGACGAACAATGCTTATGATTTGATTGACCGGATGGTGAATCTCAGAGCACGATTTTAGGCGTTGCATTACTCACAACGGAGAAAGATGATCATGAACCTCGAACTCGACGGTAAACTTTCGCTTGTTTCCGGCAGTACGGCCGGTATCGGGCACGCAATAGCGGCGGCGCTTGCGCGCGAAGGCGCTCGCGTCATTGTCAACGGGCGCTCACAGGCGGCCGTGGATAACGCCGTATCAAATATTGAGTCTGATACGGGCGCTAAGGTATTTGGTTTTGCCGGTGACCTTAGCACCGATGCGGCGGCCCATCAGCTTGCCAGGCAGTTCCCCGGCGTGGAAATTCTCGTCAATAACCTTGGGATCTACGAGGCCAAACCGTTCGAGGCGATCCCCGACGAAGACTGGCGGCGCTTTTTCGAAGTGAACGTTCTCAGTGGTGTGCGTCTTTCGCGCCTGTATCTGAGCGGCATGAGATCCAGGAACTGGGGCCGCATCATCTTTATATCCAGCGAAAGCGGTGTCCAGATTCCGGCTGAAATGATTCATTACGGCATGACCAAGACCGCAGTAGTGGCCGTCTCGCGCGGCCTCGCCGAAGCGGTTGCCGGGACCGGCATCACTGTGAACAGCGTCCTGCCGGGGCCGACCAAATCCCGAGGCGTAACTGAATTCGTGGGCTCACTCGCAAAGTCGGAGGGCAAAACATTTGACAATTTCGAGAAGGAGTTTTTCGAGAAGATTCGGCCCACGTCACTGATCAAACGCTTTGCCACGGCGGAGGAAGTCGCTTCGTTGGTTGTCTATATCGCCAGTCCGCTCGCATCGGCAACTACCGGCGCGGCCCTGCGCGTGGACGGGGGAGTGGTGAAAAGCGCGTTTTAGCTGCTTAAGGTTTGAATCTTGCAACGGCAAACAGGGTACCGGACCGCCGGGGCAAATACCCTCGTCATGGGATTGATTCCATGTTGGACACATAAAAATTGTGCCCTTTTTAAAGAAAAGATCTGTCAAATGCGGACGTCAACCAAACGAATTCTTTCGGCCCTGGGAGTTGCCATTGCCCTTTCCACCGCAGTCTTTGGCTTTTACCTCTGGAAGACCGCGCTCGTTGTATCCGGCTTCAAGGCCAAGTGTCTATGTTCGGATATCTTCGTGTCCGGGCGGGACCCTGCATCGGTGCTGGCCGAGGACTTAGAGCCAGTCGGAGCGCTATATCCCCTGAGATTTGACGATACCACAATCGACTATAGCAGACGGACCGTCACAGCTTCCTTCCGGGGTTTTGCGGAACGCAAGGCGATCTTCCGGGATGGGCTCGGATGTACCCTGGTGATAGGCACCACCGAGGAGAAACTTAGATCCGAGACTATCCCTGTATCCACTACAGATACTCATGGGGATCGAAACCGAATCTGGCCGGATGGCGAGATGGTAAATGCCGAAAAGCTGCAGCCCTCCGTTGACGGCAAAAAGCTGGACGAGGCGGTCGAATGGGCCTTCCGGGAATCCGACCCCGGCCGTCCTCGTAGAACCAGGGCGGTCGTGGTCGTCTATGACGGCAAAATAGTGGCTGAACGATATGCTCCCGGTTATAGCGCCAATACGCCGTTGCCGGGCTGGTCGATGACCAAGTCTGTTTTCGCCGCGCTGACAGGCATCCTCGTTGGCGAGGGAAAGATCTCTCTAAATTCCGGCGGCCTTTTGCCTCAGTGGCGTGACGGGCAAGATCCCCGCAAGGCCATCACGCTTGACAGTCTTCTTCGCATGAGCAGCGGGCTGGCTTTCAATGAAGCTTATTCGTCTCCGCTCACCGACGTGGCCGTAATGCTCTTTGGCACCAGCGATATGGCTTTATTTGCCGCGGATAAGCCCTTGGCGGTTGCTCCGGCTGTCAAATGGCACTATTCGACCGGCAACACGAACATACTTTCAGAAGTCATACGGAATATGTTCGGCGACGCGCAGGCGGACTATCTCGAATTTCCCCGCCGAGCGTTGTTTGACCGTATCGGGATGAAGAGCGCGGTGGTGGAACCGGATGCTTCAGGGACACTGGTGGCTTCGTCTTTCATGTTCGCAACCGCCAGGGACTGGGCCAGGTTCGGCCTTCTGTGTCTCAGGGAAGGCATGTGGGGGAATGAACGGATTCTTCCCGAAGGCTGGATGAAATACTGCACGACTCCGGACCCGGCCTCCATTTACAAAGACTATGGGGCGGGCTTTTGGCTCTATGTTCCCCGTGAGTTCAGAAGCGGCGAGGAACCACGTGTCCGCATTCCCCGCGATACCTATCATGCAGTTGGATACGACGGTCAATTCGTCACCGTTATTCCTTCCCGGAACCTTGTAATTGTCCGCCTCGGGCTGACACATACATATGAAGTATGGGTATGGGACCAGGAAGAACTGATCGAACGAATATCGGACGCAGTGAGCGGTGAGCAGTGAGTAGTGAGCACACTGTCAGTAACAGCTTTTCATGTCCCTTCGGGTCACCCTGAAACCATGAAAAGAACCGGCGCTGCGAACGTGCAAACCCATGCCTGTATCTTCCGATTTATCCGTGTGCATCTGTGTTCATCCGTGGTTCGAGCCTTTCTCTAAAGATCGACCCTGACCCCTCGAAGCAGGCCACCGGGTTTTTGAAATTATCGAACGTCTCTAAAGATCGACCCTGGCCCCTCGAAGCGGGACACCTGGTTTTTGAAATTATCGAACGTCTCAGCGTCTCCGCGTGACTGTTTTTTCGAAGCAGGCCGTTTGAAAGAGTCACGAGCAAATCCGGAAGCTAACTATTCGCCATACATGTCGGTGATGATCCTTCGCAATTGGGAGGCTTGCGAGGCGGGCAACTGATCGATTCTGTCTCTCAAACGCTTCTTGCTGATAGTTCGTATTTGATCAACAGCTATTTCAGCCGCTTTTCCCGCACAGGTTATCTGCAGTCGCGAGCGCCATCTGGCATGAAGTGTCGAGGTTAAAGGGCAGACGACTACCGTTTCCAGGTATTGGTTCATAGCGTCCTGACTGACAATGACGACAGGACGAACCTTGCTGATCTCACTGCCCATGGTGGGATTCAAGTCGGCGAAATAGATTGCGTATCTCTTAGGGTTCAATGCCGCCTTCCTCCAAACCATCCAGAAGTGTAGCATCCAAATCCGTCCAGTCTTCGCCTTCTTCGGCCATTGCCCTGAAAGTCTCTTCCCATGACAGTTTGTCTTCTCGTTTTTTTCTCAAGAGAATGCCTTGACCGGTTTCTTCTAGCACCAGGGAGTCCGAGAAACCATATTTTTGCAGGAGAGATTTAGGGATACGAATACCTTGAGAGTTGCCAACCGGCACCAATTTAACGTCTCTTGCGCGAAGCAGCTTTTCCATATCGGCACCATTTTATTGGAGTAAAATATAGGTAACCACAGTAATTACATTATAACTTATCGAGCCAAAAAACAAGAGCCTTCCAATTCATATCCGGGGGCGGTGAACAGGCTAAGAGTTAGCCCGGCTCTTCAGTAGTCGATTCAAGACAATCCTGCCGAACCTTCTGGCCATGCAGGATGTATTTTTTAACCGTCCGCCTGTCAAGCCGGGTGCGGCGCGAGACTTCCTCGTAGGCGCCAAACTTCTCGTAGAGGAGCATGCAATATTTCTCCAGCAGTTTCCGGGCGCTCATTGCTCCGTCTTCAATTCGGGAGAACAGGCAGGGAGTACAGTCCCTGGACGGGTCCATTCCGGAATCCGGGCCGATTCCCTTCGTAAGAAGTATTCTTCGTACCGCCTGCTCGAGTTCTCGAACATTTCCGGGCCATGAATAGCCGGGGCCAAGCTCGTTTTCTATTACCTCCCGGACCATTTGGACAAGTTCCGCCGAGTCCTCACCGACAATTCGCGTTACGACATGGGTAATCATTCTATCAAGCTCTTTGGACTCTTCCCGCAACCGTTGCCTTAGCGGCGGAACAACGATCACATCCGAGCAAAGACGGTAAAACAGGTCCTCCCGGAATTGGCCTCTCCGGCGGAGCTCATCCAGCGGCCGATTTGTTGCCGCAATGACACGGCCGCTGAACCTGAGTTGCTGGTGACTTCCCACGGGCACAAACGTTCTGTCCTGAAGCACCTGCAGGAGCTTGACCTGGATGGGCACGGAAATGTCCCCGATCTCATCGAGGAAAATCGAGCCGTGAGGGGTGCACCTGGAGAATACACCCTGGTGATGCTCGACCGCTCCGGTGAAAGCGCCCTTTTTGTGACCGAAAAGCTCCGATTCGATAAGGGATTCTGCAAACTGGGAAAGATTTATCGCAATGAAATTGCGTGTAAAACTCTCGGCAAAACAGCCCTTTTTCTCATCATAAGGGATAAAACCCGAGCGCCCGATTGCAGCGGCTGCCGTACCCTTGCCCGTCCCGGTTTCACCGAGCAGAAGGGTTGAAAAATCCTCCATTCGGTTCCAGAGGTACTGTTCGTACCAGCGAATATCGTGAGTAAAAACATTGTTCCACAAATGAAGCCGCAGTTGGCCCATGGAAGGGCTTGAGCCTATAAGACTCCGGTTGATGAAGTAGAAGGCGCGCCGTATCTGGTACAGCATCGCAAAAAATCGAATGGATTCCGGGATGCTGAACCCCCGCTCCGAAAACATGGTGAGAGTTTCGCGGGCAAAGGGCACCGGACAGGGATCTTGCCCGAATTTGATCTGATCTTGTATTAAAGTATCAAACCGGTGGGATACGCGATGGAAAATGTCGAACATAAAGACGGCCTGAAGGTTTTTTCGATCTTCCGCCGCGTAGAGGCGAAGATCGGCCCGTCCTTTCCCGGCAAGCCGGAGCACCTTTTCCTGCACTCTCCGGATAATAATGTCAATACGCTCATTATGGGGTGTTTCAGCCCGGCATCCTGCGATTTTCAGGTCCAATCGCGCCCGTTCTTCGCCAAACGGATTGCAAAATGCCGCCCGCGAGACCAGATCGAAAAAACCCCGATCCTCATCCGAAAGTTCTGCTCTTTTCACCATGCAGTAAATGTATGGCATGTACTCATAAAATGTCAAACTACAACTTCAGTTGCAGGAGAATACGGGAAGGTGTAGACCTATCTTCCTGTAATATCGTGAATAATTGGTTCAGTGCGGAGTGGCATATTTTATGCCTGATAGAATCGGCGACTGGAAATTTGTCGCTCTTCACTCTGGTTCCCTGGGGCTTTGGACCAGTCAAAATATTGATGAAGGGGGACAAAAATGGACGCGCTAATAGTGTTCGGTCTAACAATTCTAGGTTTAGTTTTGGCCTGCCTGATCCTGCCATGGATCAACCGCAGCAAAATCAAAATGCTGCGCAAAGAGATGGCGCAGTTGAAGCGGGATATGGCAGAACTTCGAATGGGGTCAAGAAAACCCGTCGATGACAGTGCGGCACAGTCTCAAGAAGCTAAGGTCATGACCGGATTAGCAGGCGGAGGGAACCATGCGGGACATGCTCCCACGCAACATGCAGCGCCGATTGCTCCCGATGCTGCAGCTTCGGCGCCGGAGAGTAATAGCCCTGATCTAGATCAACGTCGGGAAAAGCCGTCGAGTTTGCACGAAGAGATGCCGGCCGCGAATCATACGGAAGAACAGTCAAAAGGCATTGAACACCAGTTCGGCGGCATGGCATTCGTCTGGTTTGGGGCCGTCGCACTCGCGCTTGCAGGCTTTTTCCTGGTCAAGTATTCGATCGAAATCGGCCTGCTCAGCCCAGCCGTGCGCGTTACGCTGGGGATCATCTTCGGCATCGGATTACTCTATGCCGGAAACAAGGTCAGGATTCGGCCCGGGTTCGCAAACGGCGTGAGGATCGCCCAGGCACTGTCAGGGGCCGGCATTGCCGTCTTGTATGCCAGCTTTTATGCCGCTACCAGTCTTTACGACCTGATACCGGCCCTGGCCGGTTTTGCCGGATTGGCCATTGTAACGGCCTCGGCTGTGGCGCTATCCGTGTGGCACGGGAGGCCCATAGCCTTACTCGGATTGATGGGAGGATTCCTCACGCCTGCCCTGGTTATATCGCCTCATCCGCAGGCATCCATCCTATTTATATATCTGTTCCTGGTGCTCGCAGGACTGATGGTGGTTATTCGCCATAAAGGCTGGTGGCCCCTTGGCATTCCCGCGGTACTCGGCGCTTTTTCGTGGGTGCCGATCTGGCTTTACGGCGAGCACTTCATGCCGGGTGATACCCTGTGGCTCGGCCTGTTCCTGCTTGCCTCCGAAGCGACGGTCGTTATTGCCTCGAAGCAACAATACGAGAAAGACTGCGCCCGTATGGCCGACCTGTCAACAATTACATCCGCGCTCAACTACCTGGCCCTTTGCGGTGCAACCGTCTTAATGGGCATCACTGCGGCTCGCGGGGGGTTTGGCGCCATGGAGTGGTGCTTTTTCGGTCTTCTGGCCGCCGCAGGGATCGCTCTTGCTCACTCGAACCAGAAACTCTATTGCATCGCGCCGTGGACATCGGCAGCGGTTAATTCAGTAATGCTGGCGACCTGGCAATATAGCACAGCGCAAGAATTTGCTCTGGTCCTGGGAATTTTTGCGGCTCTTCACACGGCGGGCGCCTATTTTCTGCAATCACGCAGCCGCGACCCGCTGATCTGGGCAGTGCTGACGGGACTCGCCGGCCCGGGCTATTACCTGATCGGCTACTTTAAGCTCCATTTCAATCCGCTTTATGCCGATACCCCGCTACTTTGGGGTATTCTCGCCCTCACGCTTGCCGCAACCGGAACTTATGTACTGCTGAACCTCGTGAAACATGTGCCTGCCGATTATCCCCGGAAGCAGCATCTCTTGGCTATTTACGCGGGGGTCGCCGCCGCATTCCTTTCCATAGGCTTCACTATCGAACTCAAACGCGAATTCCTCTCGGTGGCTATGGCCGCGGAAGTGCTGGCTGTCGCCTGGATCAACTCGAAGGTGGACATAAGGGCGCTGCGCTGGATTGGAGCTCTTATCGCCTGTGTGTTCGGGTTTCTGCTGATCCCTCAACTCCTTTTAGTCGTACAGCTTGCGGCATTCAGTCTGGTGGAAGCAAAGCTATATTTGCAGGAAAGTATTCCAATCGTGAATTGGCCTGTTTTTCAACTCGGACTGCCTGCCCTGTGCTTCACGACCGGAAGCTATTTGCTGCGAGGTGAAAAGGACGACAGGCTGGTATTTTCTCTGGAAGCAGCGGCCATCGGACTTTTTGGAATCATGGGCTATTATCTCACGCGTCACGTCTTCCATATGGACCAGAATGTTCTCTTCGTTAAGCCCGGCTTCGTTGAGCGAGGCGTAATCACAAATATCTTTTTCATCTA
The DNA here is from genome assembly GCA_963741035.1 of uncultured delta proteobacterium. Lineage (GTDB taxonomy): Bacteria > Desulfobacterota > Syntrophobacteria > Syntrophobacterales > Syntrophobacteraceae > SbD1. The sequence goes on along the minus strand of CAVUGX010000031.1, from coordinate 124,804 downwards.
TGGTGTTGCCTGCTTATGGGCAGGCAAAAGATTTGAAAGGCGAGCCATTTTGCTCGGCGGACTGGTGCTTTCCGGGATCGCGCTCTTCCGGATCGGCTATTTCGATCTCATTCTCTATAACCCGGTCTGGTCGGCACAGCATGTAGGTGAGCTGCCAATCCTTAACGGGCTCCTCTTACCGTACGGACTTCCCATTTTCTGGATATGGATAGGCATTAAGGAATTTCCACGGTTCAGGAATACCGAGTGGAACATATATGGCTATGGTCTCATGCTTCTGCTCGCTTTTGTACTTGTTTCCATGGAGGTGCGCCAACTCTTTCACGGTACTCGTCTGGATATGATTGCGACTGGTAGTGCCGAAATCTATACCTATTCCGTCGTCTGGCTGATCTTTGGAATAGGACTTTTGTTTCTTGGAGCCCTGCGTGGCGATAAGATGATACGAGTGGCTTCCCTGCCTGTTATTCTACTCACCATAGCCAAAGTGTTTCTCTACGACGTATCGGCTCTCCCCGGTCTATGGCGGGTGTTTTCCTTCTTTTGCCTGGGCCTTTGTCTCCTTTCCACGAGCTGGTTCTATTCACGATTTGTCTTTAACAATGATAAATATTGATTTCAGTATTCTGTTTAGTTATACTTAATGTAATACTGGAGGTATGATTATGGGTCGAGTAAAGACTGCTATCTCTCTTGACCATTCACTTTTCGAACAGGTTGAGATTCTCGCCCGCAAGATGAAAGTGTCGCGCAGCCGGCTGTTTGCCATGGCATTGGAGGATTTCCTCCGGCGCTGTGAAAGCGAACAACTGCTTCAGGAAATCAATGCAGCCTATCAGGATGGACCTGATGAGGCAGAGCAAATACGGCGCCGGAGCATGCATCGTCTGCACCGCAAACTCGTGGAGGGCGAGTGGTGATCAGTCAGGGCGACATCTACTGGATCGACATGGGTGAACCCGCCGGTTCCGGCCCGGCACTGCTGCATCCTCACGTTGTCGTTCAGAACAATGTCTTCAACCGGAGTCGTATCCAAACCATCGTCGTCTGTGCGCTCACCTCCAATCTCAGACGAGCGGTTGCGCCGGGAAATGTTTTGTTGGCGCCAGGCGAGGCCAGCCTCCCTAAGCAAAGCGTTGTCAATATTTCACAGATATTCACGGTATCTAAGGCAGACTTGGGGGAATACGTCGGAAGACTGTCGAGAAAGCGGATAGACCGAATTCTTGACGGAATCAAGCTGCTGATCGAACCGCGCGATATAGACTCTCCCGATGCCGATGCCGTGAACGGGGCGAATTCAATACAATAGAGAAAATGGGCGCTCAATCGGCCGCCGGCGTCCAGCCAAGTTTCCGCCGGCGGGAAAAGCGCATCTTTGCCCGCCGCCCTCACTTCTTTTTTATCTCTGCTTAACCTTAACTTCGACCGTCATATTTGGCTTAAGCGCCGTTGGCTCCAGCAGTCCTATTTTTACCTGGACGACCTTCACATCGACATTTCTTGACTGATTATTAGGACGAACTTTTCGGGCGCCGGCATAATCGGCGATCTCCTCTATTTTTCCCGGAAAGCACTTTCCGGCAAACGCATCCGCCCGCACCTCCACGGGATCGCCAACTTGAAGCGCGCCTATGTCGCTTTCGTCCACCTCTGCATTGACCCAGAGCTGGCTTAGATCGGCGATGACGGCAAGCGCTCTTTCCTTTGTCGCCGATTCTCCCCGATCCAAATACTTGTGGATGATTTTCCCGGAAATGGGAGCGATTACCCGAGTTTTCTCCAAAAGACTTCTCTGTAACTCCACTGAAGCTTCAGCCTGCGCGACCACATCTTCCTGGAGCTTTATGGTCTCAGCTTTGGGGCCTTTATCCAAGGCAGCTTTTTCCTGGGCTGCTTTGGTCACCTTCGCCCTGGCATTTTTTTCGTGATTTTCCTTTTCATCGAGCGCTTGCTGCGATATGGCCCCCTTTTCATAGAGCGCCCGGTATCGCCGAAGGCATGCCTGCGCGAATTCGAGGTCGGCGCGCGCTGCTTCCAAAACCGCCGCTGCGCTCCTTATTTCTTCCACCCGCGCGCCCGAGCGTATTTCTTTCAGCCTCGATTGTTCAACCGCAAGGCCGGCCTCCACCTCCGCGAGCCTGGCCCGAATATCCCCGTTTGCCATAACGGCGATCACGTCGCCCCTGTTCACCCGGTCGCCTTCCTTTACCGGAAACTCAGCTATCCTTCCTTCCAATTCACTTCCTATCTCCACTTCGAAGCCAGGTCTCACTTCCACCTTGCCTTCGGCCGAAACATACCTCTCCACATCGACGGCAGATGCTTTGTTTTCACCAGCCGGCTTCCAGAGCAGCAGCGCTGCGATCAAAGCCGCCGGGATCAGGCCTATGAGAAGCCCTTTCTTCTTCATATCTTGATTCTTCCGTCCTCGAGAACTACCGTTCTGTCCGCGACGGCCTCGGCTTTGGCGTCATGACTGACCACGACAACAGCCCTTCCGAACTCTTTCGCGTATTGCTTCAGAAGGCCCAGTAATTCCATGCCGCGCCTAGAATCAAGATTTGCCGTAGGCTCATCGGCCAGAATGATCGGCGGATCGCCCACCATGGCCCTTGCAAAGGCAACCCGCTGCTTCTGCCCCCCGCTGAGATCGCCGGGGTAGAAATCTATGCGGTCGCTCAGGCCGACCCGATCGAGCAATTTGATCGCTTCGGGCCGTATCTTTTCCCTTTTCCAGTGCTTGAGTCTCAGGCAGATCTCGATGTTCTCCCGGGCCGTAAGGGAGGGGAACAGGTTAAATGCCTGGAAGATAAAGCCGAAATAGCGCTTGCGTATTTTCGGAAGCTCGTCTTCGAGCAGATTGCTCACAACTTTTCCGTCCACCTTGATTTCTCCTTTCGTCGGATGCAGTATGCATCCCATCATGGAAAGGAGAGTAGTCTTTCCGGAGCCGGAAGGTCCCATGAGCAGCAGGACTTCGCCCTTTCGCAGGTCGAGCGTCACCGAATCCACTGCGGTAACATCCACGCGGCCTTCATGATAGACCTTGGTCACATCCGTCATTTCGAGGATCTTGTCCATGCTAGCCTCTGAATACCATGGCAGGGTCAAGGGTCCTTATCTTTCTCACCGAAAAAACGGCCGAAGAAATACAGGTCAGACAAATTATGATAAACGCCGAAATCAGAAGCCAGACGCTAAGATTGATCGGGACCCCCATTTTTTCGATCGTGCCGCGCGCCGTAACCATGAGTGTTGCGCCAACGACATATCCGGCTACGGCGCTCATGCCGGCCTGAGCGAAAATCGTTTTGTAGATGTCCTCGTTTGTAGCGCCCATAGCCTTGAGAGTGCCGTACTCTTTCAAGTACTGCATGGTGTTGGCGTAAATGGTCTGGCCCACTATGGCGCCTCCGATCATGAGGCCCAAAAGCGCGGTGAGAAAAAAGCTCATTCCCACCCCCGTCTGAACCGTCCAGTATTCCACTGTCCTGTAAATAAAGCCGTTTCTGGTCAGTATGTCGCTGTCCTTCATGGATTGGGCCAAATAGGCTGCAACTTCTCGGCTTTTGTTCCTGTCCCTGAGCTTCGCCACGATGTAGGTCGTTTCGCCGGGATGGACAAGTCCGTTCGACAGGTTCTGCAACTGGTCGTGGGCCATGAAGATAATCGGGGCCGTGGTAAAACTCCTTATTCCCTGCGAAAGGCCGACGAGTCTAAACCGTTTGCCGCTAAGCTCCCACAGAGTGCCGGTTTGAAGATTGCCGACCCTTTTTTCCGATGTCCTGTCCATGATAATGTAACGCCCGCCTTTTACGTCGGACGGACGGCCTTCGACCATGCCCCATGGGGCGCCCACGTTTGTGTCCGGATTGAATCCTATGATCTGGACCTGCTCGAGGCCGCCGTTTGCAATCTTCAAAAACCCCCAGGTCACTATGATTTTTTCAGCCCACAGGACTTCGGAGACAGCCCGCACCTTGTTGATTCTCTCCTCCGGAACCGGGTTGGCAAAATCGAAGTTTCGGATATTTTTCGGAGCCGCCCAGATGTCCGCGTCCGTATTTGCAATAACGGCCGTGGCATTGCGGACCATTCCCAGGTAAATCCCCACCTGCGTCAAGACAAGAATACTGGCAAATACTATTCCCACTATCGTGAGGGCCAGGCGCGCCTTCTCGTGGAGCATCGTCTTCCAGGCCAGCCAGAACATCAGGTGGCTCTCCTCAAACCGTTCAAAGCCAAGTCGAGGCTCTCCCGCAGGATTTCCTCGATCTCCATTCCAAGGATTTCTTCACGGTATAGGGAATCCTGCTCACAGCTCATAAAGATCCCATTGATGGTGGACCAGAGGATATTGGCAACGGCCCAAGCGTTGACAGGTCTGAAAAGGCCGCTTTCGATGCCCTTTTCCACAATGTCGCTTACGGTCCGCAGGCAATCCCTGGCCGTATCCATGCATTCCCTCAGCAGCTTATCGGGCGCGAGTTCCCTGACATCGGGCTGAGCGCTCAGAAACATGATCCTGAAGTACTTTCGGTTTTTCCTGTAGAAGGCGAAGTAGGTTTGCAGCACATGAAGCAGAAGCTCGTCACTTCGCAGGGGCAGACCGGCGATCTTTCCAAGCTCTTTTCTTAAAAGGCCCAGGCCCTCGCCCATTATGGAAACATAGAGTTCTTCCTTGCACCTGAAGTAGAGATAGATCGTACCTTTTGCCAAACCGCACCTGCCGGCGATCTCATCGATCGTGGACGCCTTGAAGCCTTTCTTGAAAAAGACCTCTCTTGCGGCTTTGAGGATGGATTTCCTTCGTTCTGCCTGTTCTTTTTGCCGCCGAAGAGCGGTAGGTGTTTGACCATCATTCATAATATGACCTTTAGTCATAAAGTAGCAGCCAGTATAGCCAGGGGCCTGAGTTTGTCAAGACAATTGCTCACGTCCCTCTCGCTCCTCTCCGCGCCCTCCGCGTCTCCGCGTGAAAGCCTGTCTTTTCGCAACAGCATTTGACGCAACCTCCACGCTACACATCGACCAAAGTCGTTAAAGTCCAGCGGCAGAATAGCCGAATGCAATAGCGTACCCTGGTGCAAGTGATCATCTCGTGTAATGAAAACAGTTCCTCATGTCCCTCTGGGACACCCTGCAACCATGAAAAGTCGTAGACTTTTTGAGACGGTTGTTCATGTCGCATTGGGACTTTTTCGCGTCTTCGCGGCTTCGCGTGCAAGACTGTCTTTTCGAGACACTATATAGGGGGCCGGTTAGTGGGAAACGACAACGCAGTATTTCTTGAAATCATAGAGTGGTTCGATGAATCCGGCGCTGAAATTGTGCATAGGATTCCGGAACAGGGCTCCGGGGACATAAAGTTCGGCGCTCAGCTCATAGTCCGGGAAAGCCAGTCGGCTGTGTTCTTTTATGGCGGCAAAGCCCACGATGTGTTCGGTCCCGGGCGCCATACGCTCACGACCGCCAACATCCCCATTTTGACAAGGCTTGTAAGTTTGCCGTGGGGATTCACCAGCCCGCTCAGAGCGGAAATTTATTTCGTGAACATGAAAGAGTTTATCGACCTGAAATGGGGAACGCGGGACCCGGTTGCGTTCCGCGATTCGCAACTCGGGCTGGTCAGGCTGAGGGCATTCGGTATTCTCAACCTCCGCGTGGTGCAGCCGGTTCTTTTCATCAACACTCTTGTCGGCACACAGGGGATTTACAGCACGGAAGAAATCCGGGAATATCTGAACAGGGTTGTCGTATCCCGCTTCAACGACTACATGGGCGCCAATATGGACTCTATCCTGTCGCTTCCCGGGAAATACGACGAAATGTCAACGGGCCTCAAAAAGCTCCTGGATGAAGATTTTCATCATTTCGGGCTCGCTCTTTCCCATATGTACATAAATTCGATAACCCCGCCGCCCGAGGTCCAGACGGCCATCGACGATCACAGCCGCCTGGCCGTTCTCGGCGATCTGGACAGGCTGGTTAAAATGAAGGCTGCGATGGCCATCGAGAAATCGGCCCAGGCGCACTCCGGCGCCGCTACAGGTCTGGACATGGGACTAGCGATGATGATGCCGGGCATTTTTTCGAACGCTTTGAAGACGGCCGACGCGGGAGGGCCGGTTCATATGGAATGTCCCGCGTGCCGGCATTCCATTCCGAACGATTCCAGGTTTTGCCCTTACTGCGGAAATCATTTGATCGTCATAGAAAAGTGCTCGCATTGCCATGCAGACATTCCGCCCAACTCCAAATTCTGCCCCCGGTGCGGGACCGGGATCGCGGAAACAAAGCCGCCGGTGAAATGTCCGCACTGCGGAAGCGATAACCTGCCCGACTCTATGTACTGTAACAACTGTGGCGACAAACTCTAGCAATCAAAGCTGGCAGATAGAGCACCCCTGCCCTCAGTGCGGCGCGCCGGTCGTATTGGAAGAAACGGACCGTATTTTCCAGTGCGCGTACTGCCGAAACCGGCTCTACATTATGCCGCAGGGAGCATTTCAAATATTTTTTCACCCCCAAAGAAATTGCTTCGGACCTTTTCTTTCTTCCCTACTGGAGGTTCCGGGGCATGGTGTTTTCTTTCGATGCGCTAAATATCGAGAGCAAAATCATCGACACAAATATCCTGGCCCTTAAGCCGGGTTCTGCGCCGATATCGCTCGGGATTGAGGCCCCAGGTGCTGAAGCTCCGCTACGTTGCCCCCGGGATTACCGGCAATTTCCTGGAGCCGCAGTTTCCGTTCAAAAGACACCTCAACTGCGGCCCGGAAAACGAAAACTCTCCGATTAAACGTGTTTCCCAGGGAATCGAACCCTTCTTTGTCGGCGAAACGGAGAGCTTGATCTACTCCCCGTTTTCGATGCGCGGCAATGTGCTCGTCGACGCAATCCTGCAGACTCCTGCCGGCCATGCAGGCGGGGGCCCGGTGGAACTGCCGGCCGAACGCTGCGATGCTGAAGATCAGCTCACGTTTCTTCCCATGATGTGCCCTGCCTGCGGATGGGACCTGGAAGGGGAAAAAAACAGCCTCGTTCTTTTTTGCTGCAACTGCGCCGTCGCCTGGCAGTCCGCGGGACCGGGTTTCGAAAGTGTGAAGTTCGCCTTTCCCGCGCCTAAAAATGGAGAAGATGCCGCCATATACCTGCCTTTCTGGCGGCTCGACGCGAGTGTTACCGGGTTGCAGCTAAAGTCCTACGCCGACCTCGCGCGCCTGGCGAACTTCCCCGGGGTCATCCGGAACGCGTGGGAACAAAAGCAGCCGCATTTCTGGGTCCCGGCGTTCAAAGTTCAGCCCCACCTGTTTCTGCGCCTTTCGACAAGTCTCACTACTCTTCAGCCGGAACCGGAGTCCAACGCGCCGCCGCCCAAATCGGGAATACTTCCGGTAACGATTCCCGCCGCCAAGGCCCTGGAGAGTTTGAAAGTCCTCCTTGCCTCAATGGTCGTCCCCAAAAGATTCATCTTTCCCCTCCTGCCGGCCCTCTCTTTTTCGATGAACGATCAAATGCTCGTCTACCTGCGGTTCCGTCCAAGAGGCTCTGAGCTGATCCAGGAGGATTTCAGCCTGAGCGTGCAGGCGAGCGCCATATCCTGGGGGCAATTGATTTAACACCAGGTCGCGTTCAAGACCGTGCGGGGATTCTTCGATGACAAAAGGACCCCGCCCCAGCAGCATTGTCGCGCGGTTCTTTCGTAGGGGAGGGCTTTACGCCCTCCCGACTGACAACTCGCAAAACCCTGTAATCTGTTCGGGAGCGGCCAAGTTAATCTTTAGCACTCGATTTGAACACAACTCCGTATAAATTCCGGCCGTTTGGATGTCGGCGCTGATGAATCACGTTCATAGGGCGGCAGAAGAAGATTTCTGTCTTTACTGTCATATTGACAAAATGACATTATCTGCCATGGTATGTGAAACACCACGCATATATGGAGGCTTTCCATCCCGATACTTGCTACCGGGCAGGGACGTAATATCGGGGTAGCCCGGATACTCGCTATCCGGGCGGGGATTAATATCGGGGTAGCCCGGATACTCGCTATCCGGGCGCGAAGCGCAAGAGGCTGCGCGGCAGAACTCCAAAGGGGGTGACTATGGACCGCGCAGGGACCTAATACCCGGGTAGCCCGGATACTCGCTATCCGGGCGGGGATTAATATCGGGGTAGCACGGATACTTGCTATCCGGGCGCGAAGCGCAAGAGGCTGCGCGGCAAAACTCCCAAGGGGGTGACTATGGACCGCGCAGGGACCTAATACCCGGGTAGCCCGGATACTCGCTATCCGGGCGGGGATTAATATCGGGGTAGCCCGGATACTCGCTATCCGGGCGCGAAGCGCAAGAGGCTGCGCGGCAAAACTCCCAAGGGGGTGACTATGGACCGCGCAGGGACCTAATACCCGGGTAGCACGGATGCTTGCTATCCGGGCGGGGATTAATATCGGGGTAGCCCGGATACTTGCTATCCGGGCGCGAAGCGCAAGAGGCTGCGCGGCAGAACTCCAAAGGGGGTGACTATGGACCGCGCAGGGACCTAATACCCGGGTAGCCCCGATACTTGCTATCCGGGCGGGGATTAATATCGGGGTAGCCCGGATACTTGCTATCCGGGCGCGAAGCGCAAGAGGCTGCGCGGCAGAACTCCAAAGGGGGTGACTATGGAGCGCAGGGTCTATGATTGCCAGGGCCATGCTCATTTCGTAACCTTTTCCTGCTATAGGAGGCGCAGATTCCTCGACGATAACCGGGCAAAAGGCATTGTTATTCACTTTCTTGCCGAGGAACTGAAGAAATCCAACGGATCATGCATAGGCTATGTGATAATGCCCGATCACGTTCATGCTCTTCTATACTTTAAAGAATCCGGAACGATCAGCCGTTTCATTCAGCAGTGGAAGAGAAAATCGTCTCATCAGATGAAAAAATTCTTGGAGGAACATCTTCCTGCCTATGTCGCGGCTATAGATCTGAAAGAACCGATCTGGCAGGCAGGGTTCTACGATTTCAACGTGTTCGCCGTAGACAAAGCGAGGGAGAAACTTGAATACATGCACAACAATCCTGTCAGGAAGGGGCTTGTAGCAAACGCCGTGGAGTGGTGTTACGGTTCGGCAAGATGGTATCTTCTGCATCGGTCGGTTGGAATTGAAATTGTATCTTTATCGTAGCCTCTTGCGCTTCGCGCCCGGATAGCTAGTATCCAGGCCACCCGCAGGTGAATTACGTTCTATGGGCGGCGGAAGAAGCTTTCTATCTTTACTGTCATATCGACAAAGTGACATAATTTGCCATGCTAAGTGAAACACCGAACCTGGAGGTTTCCATGATTATCGCGATAGACAAGCGGGGACGCATCAACCTTCCCGCCTCGCTCCGGAAGGAGCTTGGGCTCAAGAATGGAGATCATCTGAATATCTCCGTCGAAGAAGGTGGCGTCATCGTACTTCAGCCCGTGGCCATCCCCCCCACCCTGCAACTCAGCGAACAGGGACTTGCAAAACTCAAGGAAGCCCGTGAGAGCGGCGTAGGCGCGATGCCCTCCTGGTTGAGCGAAGAGATGAAAGATGCCGGAGCTGATTCCAAGCAAAAAGTTTCTCGAAGACATTGAGGCCCTAAAGTACCAAAAGATCATCATAAAGAAGATCGCCAAAGCTCTTGCCTTCCTGGAAACCAATCCTCATCATCCGGGACTGAACATCGAGCGAATAATAAACGACCACAGCGCCTGGAGTATTCGTGAGGATAGACGCTACCGAATTTCTTTCGATCCCGTCAAGCTATTGCCGTCCGGTGTTCCGGACTGGTCCGGCGGCATCGTCCTCTTGCGTGTTATTGCTCACGGCGATCTCTATAAGCGGCCGCGCTAAAGACATCTATAATTTTGTCGAGGGCAAAGCATGTCTCTCAATAATGGTGCCTGAGTTGGGCAATCAGGAGGGAATCCGATTCAACTTTATAGACGATCCTGTGTTCATCGTTGATACGCCGCGACCAGTAGCCTGAAAGACCATGTTTCAGTTGCTCAGGCTTACCGGTCCCCTTAAACGGTGTGCGTTGGATCTCCTTGATGAGCTTATTAACGCGATCGAGGATCTTTGGGTCAGTGCGCTGCCAATAAGGATAATCATCCCAGGCATGTTCGGAGAAAATGAGCTTCACTCGATCAGTTCTCGCTCAGCGCCGCCACCGGACTCCAGTTCGGCTATGGACTCAAGGAGCCTCCGTGCGCTCCGGGGGCTTCGCACAAGATAAGCCGTTTCTTCGAGAGACTCGTAGTCCTCGAGGGAGATCATCACCACCGACCGTTGGTTCTTGCGTGTGATGATGACAGGGGCGTGATCGTCACAGACTTTGTCCATTGTCTTGGCAAGATTGCTGCGGGCCTGCGAGTAAGGAAGCGCATTCATGCTTTGTCCTCCTGAAACAATCGGTGTTGTACAACTTATTGTACAATATGTCAGTGTTTCTAGCAAGCCCATCGGGTCGATTTGCAAACATTGCTCCCGATGATACTCTCCCTCTTTCTATGTGACAGCTAATGAAACAAGGGGGCAGCCCTTGAGTGCGCCAGGCGAAGCCTGGGAAATTGGAAAGAGATTGAATAAATCTCGGAAACTTTTCACTGGAACCCTGCGGGTAGCCAATCCCGTCCGGCAAGTGTGCCGACAGCCGGAACCGAGTGTTGCATGGCAGCGGGGCAACCCCTGACATGAAGCGTACACAGGGAGTATGCAGGCCGTGTGATTGAGCCCCGAAAGTGACGCATTGTGGGAGCCGACGTTGTTCAAGGTGCGGAAGGCAACATCGCGGCGCACGACGGCATTCGCGTCGCGGTCCCACCGGGGTCTAAGAGCAGGGCATGCATGCAGTGGGGTTCTCCAGGAACCTGGGAGGTCCTGTCATCTCCGCGTAGGATTCCGGAATGGTGGAGCCGGATATCTCGACCAGGCCAGAGCGGAGTGTGCCTGATCCGCACTGGAGCGAACACTCAGGCGCTCAGCGGTATTCGGGAGCGAAGGCAACGAAGGTCCCGGAAAAGGATGGCAGGGAGTCGGAGCGCTTTACAGTACCGTGGAAACCGGGGAACCTGTCCCAAGGGACCCGAGGGAGGGAAGGAAGCGCCGTATCATGGAACTTTTGGAGGGAAAGATGGAGGGAACGCCGAGTCCCGTAACTGTCTCAACGAAACTGCAAAAGGTAGCAAAACTGGCCAGGGAGGCTCCGGGGATGGTAATTACGTCCCTTAGCCATCACATCGATATCGACTTTCTTCATGAAGGATATCGTCTCACCCGCAAGGATGGGGCCGTTGGAGTGGATGGCCAAACCGCGAAGGACTACGAGGAGAATCTCCACGAGAATCTGGAGAACCTTCTCAGTCGCTTCAAGTCCGGGTCGTACAAGGCCCCGCCGGTCCTACGAGTCCACATACCCAAGGGAGACGGGACCAAAACAAGGCCGATAGGGATTCCGACCTTTGAAGATAAGGTACTTCAGAGAGCGGTGACCATGTTGCTGGAGGCGGTCTATGAGCAGGATTTTCTGAACTGTTCCTATGGATTCCGTCCCCGCCGGTCAGCTCATCAGGCGCTTGAAGATTTCTGGAAACAGTCGATGAAGATGCAGGGAGGCTATGTACTCGAAATAGATATTCAGAAATATTTCGATACGATAGGGCGCGGCCACCTAAGGAGTTTTCTGAACTAACGGGTGCGTGACGGAGTGATCCGTCGAGCCATAGATAAATGGCTCAAGGCTGGAGTGATGGAAGAAGGAGTCCTATGGAACCCCGAAACCGGCAGTCCTCAAGGAGGAGTGGTTTCGCCAATTTTAGCGAACATATATCTTCATGAGGTGCTGGATAAGTGGTTCGAGTTGGAAGTAAAGCCTCGCCTAATAGGGAATGCTTTTCTTATTCGGTACGCTGATGATGCTCTGTTGGTGTTCTCATCTCTTCGAGATGCGCGAAGAGTCATGGAGGTGCTTCCCAAGCGATTTGGGAGATACGAACTGACGCTGCATCCGGAGAAGACCAAACTGGTAAACTTCAGACGTCCCGGAGACGGAGGGGAACCCGAAGGGTCGGAATCTTTGGAAAAGACCTTCGATCTACTGGGATTTACTCATTTTTGGGGTAAATCACGGAAAGGTCAATGGACGGTCAAGCGCAAAACTGCCAAGGATCGTTTTACTCGTGCTCTCAGGAAAATTTGCCTATGGTGCCGAGCAAATAGGCATGAACCCATCTCCGAGCAACACGGCAGTCTGGTCCGCAAACTCTTGGGCCATGACCAGTATTATGGTATCAGCGGCAACTATGATGCCCTCGCCCGCTTCCACCAAGCCGTTCGGGAAAGTTGGCGAAAGTGGCTGAGTCGTCGCTCACAAAGAGCCAGGATGCACTGGGATCGATTTGCCAAAATGCTCGAATACTATCCGCTACCGCGACCACGTGTCGTACACTCAATGCTTCGGAACGCAGCTAGACCATGAGCGAGGAGCCGGATGCGTTAATTGCGCATGTCCGGATCTCTGGGGGGCGGGGGAGTAATTCCCTCGTCTACCCGACAAAAGGAATATTCCACCTCCAACCCTTTTATCTGCTTGCGTAAATATTTGTCAGATTCCAATCCCTTCGATACGGTCGCAACTATCTTGGCTATGGCGGAATAGCTCAAGCTTCCAACTGCACCGTTTCCTGGCTTGACGCGCAAGTGTACCTCTCGATCAGGTAAACGCATGCCTCCCTCGGTTCACTGCGCCGGTTGTGACCCACAAAATGATTACAGCACGCCGAGATAATCCCCTATCCCCTGCCTTTTGCCGCTTCTGGTTGCCGTTTTGCAGAAAAGAATCGTTCCCCATATCATATTTGCCGCACACAGGGAATTTCCTGAGTCAATGGCGGAAGGTCATTTGTACAGGCCGAAGGTTAACAGGAAGGCCCTGTCATAGAAGGTAGCGCTTCCCGCTTCACTTTTCGCAGTTCCTTATGTTTGCAAAAATAGGCCTGAGAAATTCGCAAAAGCCAGGTAGCTTCACGGCGAAAATCGAAGCCCCGGCCAGGCACAAAACAGCCCCCAAAACCAGCGTCTCCTCGATCCCTATATGTCCGGCAAGACTTCCGGCAAGCAGGCTTCCAAAGGGCATTAAGGCCATAAACGACATTGTGTACAGACCCATCACGCGGCCACGTTTGTCCTCGTCCACTATAGTCTGGATGATCGTGTTGCTCGATGCTATGTGACAGGTCATCGAAAATCCCACAATGAAAAGGAAAAAGAGGCACAACGTAAAGTGGCCTGAGACCGCAAATGCAGCGGTACACATTGCGCAGGCCGCGCAAGCGGCCGGAATCAGCTTTATAAGCCCGTCCGCGCCCTTGCGGGAGGCGAGATACAAGGTGGCGCAAAGCGCTCCTATGCCTTCCGCGGATACCAGGAACCCGAAAGTATGCCCCCCTCCATGCAGAACGTCCTTTACGTATGCGGGCATCAGCACCGCATAGGGGGCACCGGCTACGCTGAAGACGCAAATGAGGGCGAGAATGCCGAAAATCGGCTTAAAATTGAACACATACTCGATTCCTTCCCGGAATTCATTCCACAAGGGGCCATTTTGTCTCTTCTTCTGCTTGCCGGCCACCTTGATGGCCAGAAGAGCTGCAAGCACCGCCAGGTAACTAACCGCGTTCAGAAGAAAACAGACGCCCTCTCCCACCGTGTAGATGAGAATTCCCGCAACCGAGGGTCCGATGATGCGCGCTCCGTTGACAAGCGCCGAGTTCAAAGGGATAGCGTCTGCGAGGTCCTCTTTTTTTTCGACCAAATCGACTACGAACGCCTGCCGTACAGGATTATCCAAAGCATTCAACGCTCCGATGAAGACGCTGAGAACGATGAGGTGCCATGCTGCGACAGTCCCGGTCAAAACCAGGACCGCGAGAACGAGCGCCTGGACCATCGACAGCCCCTGCGTCAGGAGCAGCAAACGCTTGCGGTCGAACCTGTCGGCTGCGATGCCGGTGAGCGGGCCGAGAAAGAGTGTGGGGATCTGGTTGGAAAAGGCCACGGCGCCGAGCAAAACAGTCGAACCGGTAAGACGATAAACGAGCCAGCCAAGGGCTGCATATTGCGTCCAGGTTCCAATGAGGGAGACGCATTGCGCCATGGAAAACAACCGGTAGTTTCTCGCTCCGAGCGCCCTGAACATGAACTTGAATCCGGACGCCTTCACGCCGGCGCTTTTAGCCGCGCTAAACCCTGCTTCCACTTGTGAACCTCTTTCCAGCCATTATTCGATGACGCCTAAACATTAAAGGGCAGGGACCAGCGGCTCAAGGCCCTCAACGTAATGTCTCACTTCCCGGCCCCGTCTATTTTACCCATACGCGGTCCGGTCCTACCCCGATCATCTTAATCGGCATCGGTTCGCCCCGGCCTGAAGATTTTTTCCGCCGCTGCTTTTGCGCGTTGCAAAACCAGCAACGGCACTGCGCGCTTTGTGATTTCAGTCTGATTCTATTTCGATACTACGGAGATACTTCCGATGACCCAGATGGTAAGTAGTTGAAATTATTGGATCTGCATTTCATTTTCAGGGCTATTTTCCCATTCTAAGGGAAAGTATAAGCATTTAGCCTGCGTCCTCTTCTTCGCGTTCCTCAACTGCGTCGATTTGTTGTCCTTCTTCGCGACTTCGCGGCTTCGCGTGCAAATTGTCAAGATACGCGTTTGCCGGAAGACCCGGAAAAAAGAGCCCACATCGAGAATGAGACGAAAGTCACCCCGAGACCCTACGCGGCCATCTTCGGCTGCCAGAGCGCAAAGGCCGCGCCGGTCGGATCGCGGAGCATGCTGAAACTACCCATACCCGGAACTTCGGTAATACCGGCGAGGACCGTGGCGCCGAGGGATTTGGCCTTCTCGGTAGCGGCCGCAATATCGTCCACCAGGACGTAGGGCACCCATTGCGGCAGCGCGTCCGGCATGGGGCTCTTCATTATGCCGCCCCCCGTCCCCTCTCCTACTTTGATGATAGTATAGTCCATGTCCGGCACATCTTCGTACTTCCAGTCAAATAAATCCTTGTAGAACTTCTTCGCCCTCTCCGGGTCCTGCGTATGCAACTCAACATGCACGAATGGATTTGCCATGGCTTACTCCCTTTAAATTAAGCTCATTCTTGCACTATCCCCTGTCAAGCGTAACCGGGCAGGCTTCGTCCTCCACTCTCTTCCGTGAGCCGGGAAGCGCCATGGACGATTTTTGCTTTTTACCCATTCACCTATTCAC
This sequence comes from uncultured delta proteobacterium, assembly GCA_963741035.1. Lineage (GTDB taxonomy): Bacteria > Desulfobacterota > Syntrophobacteria > Syntrophobacterales > Syntrophobacteraceae > SbD1. The sequence continues at coordinate 109,494 of CAVUGX010000031.1, read as the reverse complement.
CCACTCACCCCATCCACCGAGAAGATTTCAGGTCGGAAGAACGATTTCAAGGTTTCCTCATTTTCTATTCATCTGTGCTCGGTCAAATCAAGTGCAAAGAAATGACAGCCCATATTTGAATTCGGCAATCAAAGTATGCAATTTTTTACCGGATCATGTAAATTCCAGGTTTGATTGAGGTAAACTTGGATCTACGAATTGGAATACGACACGGAGACGGGCCTTATTTGGCGCAATTATCTTGGACGGCACTGACAAAGGCCGGCTCACTGGAGGGTATTGGTAAAAACTCACCCGCCTGACTGAAGCGGGGCTGAACATGGAGGAAAACACATGGTGAGATCGATATTTGTATGCATGCTTTTCACTGTCTTCTTCTACCAATCTCAAGCGGCCTGTGCCGGCGATTTCCAGGGAACGGGAAAGGAAACAGAAATGCCTGATTACAAAGGACCTCAGGATACGCCCAGGGACTTGAGCAGAGACCTCATTATGAGAATGAGGCAACCGTACGTTGAAGAGGCTCGGAAAACGTATCCCCAAGCCAAGGCCAGATTCCAATCCGGCTTGCCTGCAGGATATAGTTTTTTCGTCACGATAGATCTTTACGAGAATAACATTTCTGAAAATGCATTCATGGCCGTCCGCAAAATCTCTGACGGGCAGGTTAGTGCGGTGCTTGCAACTAAGCTGATAAAGGTGAAATCTTATCAATATGGCAAGCTGTACGAATTCCCTGAGTCCGAGGTGTTAGATTGGACAATTTCCTCTCCTGACGGCAAAGAAGAAGGCAATTTCGTAGGAAAATTCATGGATGAATATTATGGGACACACCCATAAGCGCCGGATGGCCGCGCGCCTCTGAACTCATTGCTGTTGACTGTAGGGCGGGACGCCTCGAAAGGTGACCTGCATCGAAGAATTTCCGCGGGGGATTTGTATCAGGGTAGAGTAGAGGGCAGGCTTAACGCCTGCTTTCTACTCTATCCTTTTTCTCTTAAACTTAAAGTTTTACTGCCAAGGCGCTTCTTTCAGCAGCCGTCTATTTAGGGCTTTCAGGCTAAAGCTTGAGGATGCTGGTTAAAGCCTTCTGCAATCCTTCTTTGTCGATCTCCTTGTCATGGTCCTTAGCCCAACGCCCGATTAGGGCTATTGCAATTGGCACTACCAGATCTTTGACTGTGAAGTTTGAACCCCCCAATACGGGCAGTGCCGCAGTTACCACCGCTGCAAAATATCCCGCGAGGGTGGTTTTCCAGGAATCGCCGATGAAAAAACCCCACAGCCTAGTTGCCGCTGTTCCAGGTGTAGCCGGTTGAGGACTCATGGTGACCTCCTGTTATTTGGGTGTTCATTGCGAAATTATGCAGCAGAACCGCCTCGGTCCGGCAGATGGTGAGTGGAACCGGGGGCCCCCTGCCCTTGTTATGCAGGTTGACAAGCTGATAAGCCAAGAAATTCCAATTTTCATTTCGACCCTCCCCTAGGTACTGAGAAGAGGAAGAAGCTTGCAGCTTGAGTAGCATCGATGAAGGATAGTGGCGGAACGTGAAATCTCTGTTTTTTAGAATAATGTAGTTATGGCGACTTAACGCCTTTGTATCTATTTTGCTCTATATATCGGTTTTTGTCAACTCAAAAATGCCGCTGATAATCCATTCGCCTGAGTTCTCATTTAAGCTTTCGATTCCGGAGTGCAACCCGCAATGTCACTGGTTTTTCTTCTAAAACCTGCACCGAACAACCAATGGAGCGGAGGGCCGCCGGGAATGGGTCCGGCCATAGCTCGTCGAAGTCGGCCCGGAGCGGCCATACCCCTGACGATTTGCAGCTCGCTTTTTGTTTTTTCCCAAACACATTCGATAAAGACCCTGCCATCCTTTCGTTCTCCCCTGGTCGAAAGCCCGGGGCGAAGCGACTATTGACTATCCGCGCGCCTCAGTCGACCGGTGGGGCGAAGTCCCCTGGCCTTGCCTGTCACGCTGTGCTATGTACTGAGACACCGGGGATCGCGGTCACGAGCAGTTCGCAGGAGAAGACACAGCGGGAACATGACCGTATTGGGAGCTTTCAAAATGCGGCTGCTCGCCGATGTCCGGAGACGCTCCATCCCTGACGGGCAGGAGAGGTACCGAAGTGGGTGATAAAGTTATCCCGGGCCAAAAGCCATTTTCTGCGCAACAAGCCTCTTCGGGTGCTTCACTTGGTCCGATAGAAAAAAGGGTTGGCGCCAAACCTCGCGTGAAAGTCAGACCGGATTCAATTGTCTTTACTTTGCTGCTGGCAGCCATGGCTGCGCTACCTCCGTTGTCCATAGACTTCTATTTATCGACCCTTTCCGTTATTGGGAAATCCCTCGGAAGCTCCCCTGCTGTTGCCGGGTACACCATCAGCGTTTTTCTCGTAAGCATCTCGCTGTCTCAGCTCTTGTTCGGCCCGCTTGCGGATCGCTTTGGGCGCCGCCCTGTAGGAATGTTTGGATGTACTTTATTCGCCCTTGCGGCGCTTGGGTGCGCGCTGGCGCATTCGATGGCTTTCCTGCTGTTCTGTCGTCTTCTCCAGGGCGTTGGCGCCGGCGCCGTTACGGTCCTGGCTTTCGCAATTGTTCGAGATTTGTTTTCCGGATCGGCCGCGAATGTCAGGTACTCCTATGTAAACGCGACGATGGCGTTCGTGCCGGCGATAGCACCCGTAATCGGCAGCCTGCTCTTCAAGATAGCCGGTTGGCGTCTCATCTTCGCGGCTTGCGCGGTAGTCGGCGCGGCGTTGGCGGCGGCCTTCTTTTTTTTGATCGATGAGTCTCTCCCCAGGGAAAAGCGGACCGAATTTTCGCCTGTGGCGCTGGTTCGCAACTATTTCCGGGTTATGTCGCACCGTTCGGCGTTCGGTTATATTTTGTTGAGTGCGCTGGCCTTTGGCGCCATGCTCTCCTACGTCACGGGTTCGTCTTTCGTCTTTGTCGACCTGATGGGCATGACACGGACCCACTACGGAATCATGTTATTCTTCACTTCGTCCGGAATCGTCTCCGGATCGTTTTTGTCGGGAGTGCTCAGCAAACGCGGCATATCCTACAGGAAAATGTCAACTGTAAGTGTGTTCCTCGCTGTTGCGGCTACCGGCGCCCTGCTGGTTCTTAGCCTGGCTCACCTCTTCACGGTTGCTTCCGCGGTGCCGTTTATTTTCTTGACAACACTTTCAGTGGGATTGATCGCTCCAAACGCTGCACACGGCGTATTGGCTCCTATGGCGGATATAGCGGGAACGGCATCTGCGCTGCTGGGGAGTTTGAGAATGCTTGGTGGATCATTGGCTGCCGCTTGCGTGTCCTACTTTACAAGACCGTCTCCAACGCCGATGACCGCTGTGATGGTTCTATTCGACTTGCTGGCAATGATCTCATTTGTGACCATGGTCCTCATGTCAGCGAAAGTGCCTCCTTCCGAAGATCGAAAACCGTCTTCGAGCCCCGGGGTAATCTAGCGGCATTGGGTCAGACCCAATACCGTTAACATAAGGAAATTGCCAGCTCTTGGGACGTCATTTCATGGGCCTCTATCAACATCCGGAGACGGCTCCCTTCGTGGGCTTCATTCTCTTCGTGTGCTGACGCACATCAGTCACAAACGCGCTAAAGTATTATCCGGATTAGTTTTCCCGGTACTGTTAGCAGTAGTTTCCTTTATTTCTACCAGAATGTTTTTCCTTCGCGCTCTTCGTGACCAAAGGCTTGGCTTTTCTCTGCGTCCTCTGCGGTGAGGCTCTTGTCTTTGGTTGCGGCTATGCTGCTCCAAGCCCTTCGTGATCGATGAAAATGAAAATCAGGCTTTAAATCCGGGTAAATATACTTATTCATTAAGAAGTAATCTCGATGCGCCGGGACCGATTTCGGGAATATCGAGGCGGAAACGCCACCGGTGTTCGCCCTTCTGCGCCGCAGAGAAATCGCTTCGGCACACAATACATCGTATTTTCGGGACTTCTCAGGGCCGAAACAGAACCAAGGAGAAATTTATGAAACCGGCACTCAACTGCAACCACATAGCATTGTCAGTAGCGGTCCTCGCAGTCCTGATGCTTACGCCGCTCGCGGGTTTTTCGTATGACTGGCCGCAGTTCAACGGCAATCCGCAACATAGCGGGAACAACACCAGTGAGACTATCATCAATAAGGGCAATGTGGACCGGCTCCGCAAGCTGTTTCAGGTCGCTCTACCCAGCGTTGCCGACGGATCGCCGGTTTACCTCAGTTCTGTCACGACGCCGAACGGTCAGGAAGACCTTATCTTTGTCACCACCAAAGCCGGGCATATCATCGCCCTTGATGCAAATACCGGCGCTCAGGTATGGAGCCGCCAGAACCCGGCCGGGGCCTGCCGCATCAATAACGGCATTCCGGACTGCTATACCACGTCCTCTCCAGCCATCGACCCTGACCGCGAATTCGTATACAGTTACGGACTGGACGGTTTCGTCCACAAATACCTCGTGGGGGACGGCACGGAAATTACCGGGAATGGATGGCCTCAGCTCGCTTCATTGAAGCCCTTTGATGAGAAAGGCTCGTCGGCTTTGACCATTGCCGTGGCCGGGAACGGTATCAGCTATCTCTATGTCGCCAATGGAGGGTACCCGGGCGACGCCGGAGATTACCAGGGACACGTTACGGCCGTTAATCTCAGCGATGGTTCCCAGCAGGTGTTTAACGCCGACTGCAGCAACCAGGCTGTCCATTTCGTCGAAACACCCGGGACTCCTGACTGTGCCGACGTGCAGTCTGCCATCTGGGCGCGAGCCGGTGTCGTGTACAACTCTATAACGGACAAAATTTATATGGCGACCGGCAACGGGAACTTTTCACCTGCGGCGTTCTCCTGGGGGGATACCGTCTTTGCCCTCAATCCTGCAGGGACGGGGGTAAACGGTGTACCGTTAGACAGCTACACGCCGGCAACCTTCCTGCAGTTACAGCTCACCGATGGTGACCTGGGCAGCACGGCCCCTGCCATTCTGCCGGCCCCGGCCAGAAGCAGAGTCCGCAATCTGGCCGTCCAGAGCGGAAAAGACGGGCTATTGCGGCTGATAAATCTCGATGATTTGAGCGGACAGGGTGGGACGGGACATGTTGGTGGAGAGATCGGCCGGACGATTCCGGTGCCTCAAGGCGGTGTGGTTCTTACCACACCGGCTGTCTGGGTCCAGCGGAACACCACGTGGGTTTTTATTGCCACCGGCAACGGCATTTCGGGGCTGAAGCTGGCAATCGACCGGAAAGGAAATCCAAGCCTGCAGCGAGTATGGCGAAGCCCAAACGGAGGCACCTCACCGATAGTGGCTAATGGGGTACTGTTCTATATAGGAAGCGGATTTGTCCGTGCTCTCAACCCTGCAACCGGACAACGGCTCTGGCGTAACGCGCTCGCCGGTGGAATTCACTGGGAGAGCCCGATTGTCGCAAACGGCAACCTCTATTTCACGGATGAAAACGCAAATCTTACCGCGTATAAATTAGCTCCTCGGCGAAAATAGTTACTAATGTTCCTGGTCTGGTTCAACACTTAAAATGAGGCGCTTCCCCAACGCGGTAGCCGCCCGGTCGAGCCTTTTGAGACTGGGAGAATGCTTGGGATTTTCTAGCTGCTGGGCCGACGGCCAGGACGTCTCGAGCGCCCTGGCGAGCTCGGCCAAAGTCTTCCGGCCCGCCCTGGCCCGCCGGATCAAAAGGGCCGCCTGTATTTGGGCCGTAGGGTAAATCCAGACCCCCCCCTCGTGCTCCTGCGCCTCCGGGATCTCCATTCCCTCCTCCATGCGACCCTCAAGGGTGAGATTAAGCACCTCCTCGGCATTGAAAAGGGCCTCCACCATGGTTTGGCCGTCCGTATGGGCTTCGGCCAGGTCTGGGAACTGTACGAAAAAGCCGTGCTCGTCCTCTTCGATTACGGCCTGATATGCGATTTTCACTGAAGCTTCACTCCCGTGTCTTTTTCGATGCTTTTGACGGTCTTTGGATGGACGTCGCGCGTCCCGTGGACGGGAACGGTCGTCTTGAGAGTGCCTTTGACCAGCCGATGGTGGCTTCCCGCGATGCGCACCACATGCCAGCCTTCCTTCTGCAAAATCTTTAAGATTTCTTTCCCGTTCACATCCCTCCCATTCTTCTCAACAAAATAATATATCAAAAAAGATATATGTCAAGGGCCGGAAAAGGAAAATAGAATCGGCTTGTACCGCCAAATAACGTCATTCATTCCGGCGCAGCATCGCTTCCACATTCATGCAGGTAAAAAGCGTTTCGCTGCATGTGCGCTCAAAATATTCTGAATCCTTGAACCGATAAGACCTGGAGCAACGGGAACGCCCGCGCAACCGCCTCCCCTCAACTGCAGGTCCGGTCCGGCTCCCTTCGTAGCTTTCGTTCTCTTAGTGTGCTGCTGCACATCAGTCGGGAGCGCACTAAAGTATTATCCGGATTAGCTTTCCTGGTACTGTTACCAGGACTTTCGTTTATTTTTAACAGGAGGTTTTTCCCTTCGTACTACTAACGTGCAGTTTCTCGAAATTCTGCAGAGATTCTTATCTAAGTTGGTGTTTTATCTGCGTAATCTGCGTAATCCGCGGATGGATCGTTTTTCTGACTGGTTGCGGCCGTAAGGCTGCGCTGTACTACTAAGGTGCAAATTCTTGAAATTTTGGCAAGCATACGGGCTACTAAGCTGTTATTGTCTCTCTGCGTTTTTCTCCGTGTTCTCAGTGTTCTCTAAAGATCGACCTTGGCCCCTCGAAGCAGGCAACCGGGTTTTGGGAATTATCGAACGTCTCTGTTCCGAAAAGTTTTTAGGCCGCACTTTCGAGCGGCGTCAGATTTACCTCGTAGCCGATGTTTTTTAGCCGGTTTACGAGGTAGGGCACGAGACGTTTGGAGTTAAGTTTATCAAAGTAGTCTCGACCAAGGTCTTTGTAGTCAACATGGTCCCTGAGGACGTGATAGATGACAGTGAGAAGAGAATGAGCAACAGCGATTACTGCTCTTTTTTTCCCTCTTCGGCCTACCAAACGGCCGTACTGGGCATAGAAGTAGGAGTTTTTCTTCTTCGATGCGGCCCAGGCAGCTTGGGCAAGAGTGGCGCGGAGCCATTTGCTTCCCTTGGTAGTTTTGCCGCTCTTCCTTTTACCGGCGCTTTCGTTACTGCCCGAACAGACTCCGGCCCAGGAACAGAGGTGGTCTGCCGAGGGAAACTGGTCCATATTGCAACCGATCTCAGCTATCACATTCTCAGAGGCGACCTTCTGAAAGCCGGGCAGGCGCATCACCTCCTCAATTGCTCTGGCGAAAGGGCGGCTTGCCTCCTCAATCCTTTGGCTGAACAGATCGATCTGCCTGTCCAGGTAATCGAGTTGATCAACCAATTGGCTCAGCATGAATCTGTGGTGGTCGGTTACATGCCCCTCAAGAGCAAGGCGAAGCTGTGGGATTTTCCCCCTCATCTGTCTTCTGGCAAGCTCAGCCATTTCAGAGCTATCCTGTCGGCCTTCGATAAGTGCTCGAATCATGTCCATTGCAGATTTACCCATGATGTCGGTTGCAACAGCCCCGAGCTTTATGTTGGCGTCTTCCAGGACCTTGTGAACCCGATTTACCACAGAGGCTCTCTGGTCAACCAACTTACTACGGTGCCGAGTCAGGTCCCGAAACTCTCTCTGGGCTCTATCAGGGATAAAGCTTCCCTTAAGAAGCCCGCTCTGGAGAAGGCGCGCAATCCACTGGCAGTCTTTAACATCGGTCTTTCTTCCAGGGACATTCTTGACATGCCTGGCATTTACCAAAAGGATGTTGAATCTACCCTCCAGAATGTTGTAGATGGGTTTCCAGTAAACTCCGGTAGACTCCATCGCCACGTGGGTGACCTCCTCTTGGGAAAGCCAGTCAGCAAGGGCCATGATATCCTGTGTCATCGTGCCGAAGGGGCGGAGCTCCTGTTGGATTTTCCCACCTCTACCAACGCGCCGCACACAAGCCTGAATGCTCTTTTTGTGCACGTCAAGACCACAACAACTCGTGTAGATAGGCTCCATGCTGTTCTCCCTTTTTGTTGTGATGCTAAACGCTGGAGGACATCGGGACAGCATCAGTCTGTTCCGCGTGCTCGTTCCGGGTGGAACGGCAACAGTTTCGGGTTCGAAGCGATGTCCGGGCCAAGCTGTGGTTCGAGCTCGTGGCATCACAGAGATACGGCCTGCTTCCATCATTTAGCTAAAGGGCAAAATAACATATTTTTAGAAACCTTTTCATGGTTTCAGGGTGTCCCAGAGGGACGTGAAAAGCTGTGGTGAAAAAAAGGGGCTTCAGGTCAGATGAACGATTTCGAGATTTCCCCATTTCTCCTTCAGGTACTCGGCGACCAGGCGGCGGTGGCAACGATCGGGTGTATCCTCGCTGCACAGAAGGCATCCGAGGTGGGCTTCCTTTTTGGACAGCAGCGTTTCTATCCGCCGCTCGGAGAAAAGCTTCACCAATCGCTTTTCATACGTGGCCCAATCCCGGCCTTTTTTTTCCCGGTAGTCGGCCAGCATTTCCTCCGTCGGCGCAAGTTCAGGCATGCACACATAGTCGATCCCGCATATCGCCTTGAGAAAAAATCGAAGATCGTCACGTTTTGCGAACCCCGCCAACTGAGAGGAGTTATTGAGCCGAACGTCTATTACCCTGCGAACCCCCGCCTCCCCAAGCAGCCCGAAGAAAACCTCCGCGGTTTTTTTAGTAAATCCGATTGTGAAAAGCTTTAACTTCTCCATGAATCTCCTTCTTCCGTCTCTTCCAGCTTCCGCTCTCCATCGTCACGGACAAAAGCAATCCTGTCGCTCTGGGTATCGTAAGCCCGCTGAATCAGGTCCTCCGGATTTTCGAACAGCCGAAGCTGAGGCAGCTTGAGTTCGATCAGCATCCGCTGTTCGGACTGGCGGAGGCCTTCGAGGCTTCCGGTCTCCAGAATATGTTTGATTTCAATGGGTTCTTTGCGCAGTGCCCTGCAAATCAAAATCATTCGGTGGCAGTTGATCGGGTCCTTTTCGGCGCACATCATCGCGATCCGGTATGTTTTCATTCCGGCGCTGAGTCTCTCGATGCCGCTCCGGAAATTCCGTGTGGCCCCAAGCCTTGAGTACTGCACCTTCCCGTCGATATAGCAGGAAGGGTCGTCACTGCGCGGCCCAAGCTCGTTTCCTAAAAAGACGTACGCGATGCCTTTCCGCTTGAGCGCAGTTTGCAGGAGTTCGCGGTTAAACTGAGGATTGTACTGGCTGTAGGGGCTTGAACGGACGTCACAAACTGCCGTAATGCCGTTCATCTCCAGCAGGTCGAGAAATCGGCCTATTTCATGGTTGGAATGCCCTATGGTAAATAGTTTATCCATTGGAAGACTCGCAGGTTGAAGCGGGGCCAGTGATTATTGCCGCCGCCAGCTTGTAGCAAAAACCGTCGAAAGGTTCGCTGATGCTGATCGTCAGGTAGTTTTCGGAATCCTCCACCGGATATCTGCCGGTATCCATCTGCATGTATCGGCTTTCAATTGCCGGATCGGTTACGACAAGACGGTAGTTCACCCCGTGATAGTTAAACTCGGCCCAGATTCTTTGAAGGCCCCTTGCGTCCTCCCCCACGACAATGCACAGCCGCTCGACAGTAATGAACGAAAGGGTCGAAGCAAGATTTTTGTCCGCCAGATCGAGCGGGATACGATCGTTCACACCGCCGGCGCTGCTGTAGCCGTTTATCCATAGATGCCCAGGTTCATCGCACAGACGCGGCAAAATGGATGGAGACATTTTCTTGTCCCGGATCCAGAGCGTATCGCCGGCAAACAGGTTCTCCGACTGGTACCTGTGGGCAGCCCCCTCTTCCGCGTATAGAGAGATAAGATCGAGCAGTTCCGGGGGACTGCCGTTCTGCATCGTGATCTCTTTAATTGTAAGCTCCCCCGTCTTCGATCCGCCGACCACCCTGACCCACCCTCCAATCCCGTCCGGAAGCAATTCCTTTCCGGCTATGCACCGGCCGGAGTACTTGCGGGAATTAGCCAGGCAGATAATCTTCCGGAGCTGCGCCCTGCCCTCGGGTACAACCTGCGACGCAACGTCCCGGGTCTGCAAAGCCAGGTAATACAGACCGATTATTCGCAGTTGATCGTAAGGGATTTCTCCATCCAGCGCGTCGAAAACAGGCTTCAGCAGCTCGCCGCCCAGTTCGCCAAAAGCTCTCATCGCGCCCTCCATCCGGGGTTTTGAAACCGTGATGAGAGGCAACAGGCCATCGGCCCGGAGCGCTCCACCATCTCTTAAGTTGCGCCAAAGATAATGAACTACTCTCTCCTGTTTGATGTTGAACTGTTCGGACAAGCCCTCAACTGTCAGCCCCGAGTTAAAGCCCTGAGCGATCAATGCCTGCCGAACGCTTCGAACAGGACCGCGGTCTTTCTTCCCCGCTGATGAGGACTGGGAGCGCGGCACTTCTCCTAGCCCTCGGGGCTCGCAGTGTTCCCTGATTAGACCGATAAAGACGGACCCGTATTTATCGAGCTTCGCCCCGCCGATGCCGCTTACCTTGAGCATGCTGTCCGGGGATTGAGGAAAGAATGTAGACATTTCGGCAAGTGTGCGGTCGGAAAATATGACAAAAGGCGGAATTCCCGCTGCGTCTGCAAGTTCCTTTCTCTTTTTCCGAAGCAGTTCGAAAAGTTCCCGGTCATGGGAAATAGTGTCATTGTAGAGCGGCGAGGCTTCCTCGTCTTTACCCTGCTCATCGGCGCGGATATCCAATATTCCGAAAAAGCTCTCCCTGCCCTTCAATACTTCCCAGGCGTTGGCCGTAAGGCTCAGGCAGCCCACGTCCAGGTTCTGCATCACCAGGCCCTTGTGAATTAACTGTCTGGCGAGCTGTTGCCACTGTTTTTTGGAGTATTCCAGTCCGATCCCGTACGTAGTAAGTGTTTCATGACCGAATTTGAGCACCCTGGCCGATTTTGAACCCCGCAGAACGTCGGTTATGTGGTTGGCGCCGAAGCGCTCACCGGTACGTTTAATACAGGAAAGAAATTTCTGCGCGGGAATTGTTAAATCTGTCGTTTCCCGGTCGTCTGCCAGGCAGTTGTCGCACATGCCGCAACCCTTACCGGAATAAGTCTCACCAAAATAGCCCAGAAGCGGAATTCGCCGGCAGACGTCCGATTCGGCAAACTGCATTATCGAGCTTATCTGAGACCAGGCCGCCCGTTTTTCTAGGCCCTCTTTACTGCTGATAAAAAGTTTAATCTTTTGGATATCTCCATGCGAGAAGAGCAGAAGACACTCAGCCCTCATGCCGTCCCTGCCGGCCCGGCCGATCTCCTGGTAATAATTTTCAATGCTTCTTGGGAGATCGTGATGCAGCACAAAACGAACGTTCGACTTGTTGATTCCCATGCCGAAGGCTATGGTAGCAACGATGATCCGCGCCTCATCCCTGACAAAAAGGTCCTGGTTGCGCTCACGCTCGGCTTCGGTCAAACCTGCGTGGTACGGGAGGGCGAAAAACCCTTCGGAGACCAGAGCGGCGCACAAGTCATCGACCTGCTTTCGGGTAAGACAATAAATGATGCCCGATTCGGTTGGAAACCTGTTCAGAAAGTCCCTTACCTGGCCAAATGAGTTCTCTTTGCGCACGACTCTGATGAATAGATTTTCCCGGTCGAATCCCGCTACGAACCCGCCTGAATCTTCAAAACGCAGGCAGTCGATAATGTCTGCCCTCACCTTTTGGGTCGCAGTGGCGGTAAGTGCGATGCAGACTGCTTCCGGAAGGCTCTCCCGCACCAGGGCCAACTGGCGATACTCGGGCCTGAAGTCCGGCCCCCATTCCGAGATGCAGTGTGCTTCATCTATGGCAAGGCAGGAAACTGTGATCGAGCAGAGCAGGTTCAGCACAACAGGCTTCAGGAGAGTCTCAGGGGCAACATAGAGTAGTTTAGCCTCCCCTCGCTTCAGTCTTTCGACATTTCGGCGATATACATGGGGAGGAAGGGAGCTGTTCAGCAACACAACCGGGACTCCCAACTCGGTTAACTGCTCCACCTGGTCTTTCATAAGAGAGATAAGGGGAGAAACGACAATGGTAAGTCCGTCGAAGATAAGGGCGGGAATCTGATAGCATAACGACTTGCCGCCTCCGGTGGGCATTACGGCAAGAGTGTCCCTTCCGGAAAGGACATTTTCAATCACATCCTGCTGGAGCGAAATGAACTCCTCATAGCCGAAGACGGTTTTGAGGATGTTTTTAGCCCGTTCGATCATGGCATCTGTAACTCATTTCTGAAGCTCTCGACACGTTTGCTTCGGCGGTTACGGGGCGTCCAGCATCATATATCAGGCGGGTAGGGCTGAAAAGAGGAGTTTTTGATGGCAATGAGGGTCTTGAAAGAGGCCAAATTAAAGGCTATTAAGGTTAGCCAGGCAAAACATCCCGCTAATCGACCGCAGCGCCGGTCAAGCTCACGGCGATTGCTGCAGTTATTGACTATTTCACGACAAAATGTTCGGTGGAGTTAAATTATGGCTCAAAGATCAAAAGATACCTTTCAGAAACGCGAACGGGAAAAAGAGAAGCAACAGAAACAAAGAGATAAGGAAGCTCGCCGGCTGGATGCCAGGAAGGCCAAGGCGGAACAGCAACCGATTTACGGTAACGAAGATCCTGATATAGCCGGGATCAGGCCCGGTCCACAGCCCCTCCCTGAGCAATGGCAATGGATTGAACAGCGGGACGGCAAGTAGGCTGCATGCAAATTATTGAAATTTTGCCAAGCATATGGGCTAAGCGCTTACTGTTTCTCTCCGTTTTTCTCTGTGTTCTCTGTGTCTCTGTGGTGAATCGCTTTTCGTCTTTTTATGTCTATTCGTATGAGATCAGAACGACGGAGACGATCGCGAGGATTATTCCGGCGAGTTGGACAAGGTTTACTCTTTCTTTCAGGAAAATCATTGCCAGCACCAGAGTCACGACGGGGTAAATCGCTGTCAGGGGCGCGACGATGCTGACCTTTCCTTGACGGATCGCGTACATAAAGGTAAGCACACCAACACTGTAGGTCACCCCGGTGAGAAGAGCGGGTATTATCCCCCTTATTTCGGCCCCTACAAGCTGAGGCCGCAGGATGAGAAAAGCGAACAGGCCTGTTAGCGCCCCGCCGAATACTTCAAAAATAAAAGCAGTTTTTGGATCGAGCCAACCGAGGGCTATCTTGGGGAAAAACGCCCCCAAACCCCAGACCACGATCGTCAGAACCGAATATAGGAGCCATGCCTTCAATAAACTCTCCCTGGCAGCAGGCCACAGTTCCCCGGTTTCGAACCTGCCGCGCCCGGAGGGTTTCGTTCAGCAGCCGGTGGTGCCTGTATCCCCGATAGCCCGTTATCAAAATTCCGGTAATCATCTGCGCTATGTACCCGGACTGCATGCCGGGATCGGATCTTTGCCGGAAAAACCTCCGCTACGCTCCTGAGGCCCCCAAAACCATACGATCTCCCAATAGAATATGCAAGTGAAACGCAGCATTTCTTTTCCGCGCTTCAAGATGAAGTAATTACGAGGGCGGGAAGCGAGCTATTAACTGCTCGGATGGTGGGGTGTCCTGAAATTGCACAAACCGGTTCCCTTGAGACGGCTCTTGCGTTTTTTATTCATGTATGGAAAGGTTCTACCGATAGGTTTTTAGGGTCTTAGACGAACCCCCGATGCCCTTCGAGATTCGTTGGCGATCAGGTTGATGCATTGTTCGGATGGAGAATATATGAAAACATTGATACTTGCTATCACAGTTTTGTTATGTATGTCGCCTCTTGCGGCTGAGGCCGTAACCGCTCCGGCTGCTGACGTCACGGATGCCGCCAAGGTCGGCCTGAAACACTTCCTGGACCTCATACCGGCGGGTTCCAGGCAGGAGTATGGTTTCTCCAAAACCGGTTCACTCGACAAGGCCTATCTCGGCGACCCTTTCAATCTTCATATCATAACTCCGGATGCCCTGTTCAGCTACAGTGAAGGGGTCCCCGTGGCCTCGATCCTGACCCCGATCGACCAGTGGTATTTCCCGGTCATGATGGGAAATCAAATCAGGTGCTTCCTGGTCGTCGACCGCATGGACGGACAATGGGAGGCCGTTTCACTCGGATATGTTACTCTCGCCAGGTTTATGAATCAGACCAGGCTGAACTGGCCTGCGGAGAAGGGGTACAATCCGGTTCTAGTAGCGGTTCTCCAGGCAAAGAAGTATCTGGTGTTGATCCCCGAGGCGGGTGAATTGCTGCTGCCGGTCTCCCAGGCACAGACCGCCTCAGGATCGGGGCAGGCCGTGTCCGGAGCAAACCAGGCCGCCGGCATTCTTGAAAGTTTGAAACCCACGGTCACGGAGGCGATAAAACAGCGATGATCACGAAGACAAAACCCCGCATGAGTATATGTCTGGCGGCGTGCCTGCTGGCCGGCCTCCTTTGTGCCGACGTGGCTTTCGCCACCGTATTGACTGTCCCGCAAGAGTGGCAGGAACAGGACCAGTGGTGTTGGGCCGCCACATCCCAGGCTATCCTTCAATTCTACGGCGTCTCAAAGACCCAGACCCAGATAGCCTCGTACGGGACCCCTGGGAGTGCCAACACGTGGAATTATCTATACGGCGTCGAGTCCGATCCGCCTCCGATGCGCTATGGCGTCGATTACATCCTCAATTATTTCGCTGGTCTGACTGCTACCGGCCGCGGCGTTGCTCTGTCAAAAGCTCTCGTGACGAAACAGATAAATTCATTGCGGCCGGTTGGCATCCGGTGGGGATGGGACACTGGAGGCGGCCATATTCTGGCGATCAAGGGCATCACGGGAAACACTGTTTACCTGATGGACCCCTGGAATGGCGACGCCGAAATGGCCTCGTATAATTGGGTCGTAAGAAGCGCCAGCGATGGACATACCTGGACGGATTCCCTCACTATCTCCAACGCTCCCCCGAGCGGCATAGCCACTATAAACGGTCAGACTTTGTATTCCTGCACTACCACTAATGCGACGCTTGGCGCTAACATTGTCTCCGATGGAGCTGCCGTCCCCACGGCATCCGGTGTTGCCTACGGCAAGAATATCAATCAGGCCGTCGGCCAGAAGAAGAAAGCAACAGCCCCGACGGTTACCGCTGGAATATTCTCAGTCAACATCACCCGCCTTGCCTCCAATACCGTCTATTATTTCCGGGGCTATGCGACTAACAATGCAGGAACAGCCTATACAGCCGCTTCAACCTTTACCACCCTACCCGGTGCGCCGAAGGCCACCACCGCAACCCTTATAACTGCCAACAGCTTTACTGCTCACTGGAAAGCTCCGTCGGGTAACGCGCAGGTCGACCAGTACTATCTCCTGGTCGCTACAGACGCTGCCTTTACCAATTTGATCTACCAAGGTACTGTATCCGGCACAAGCCTTGCCGTAACCGTGCCGGGTACAGGGGAATATTACTACAAAGTCGTGGCGCATAACGCCATGGGATGGGGCGCCGCCTACTCCAGGACAATTGGCGTAGTCGTCCACTGAGCGTAGTCGGCGGGATTTACTGATTGAAACCTGAATTTAAAAGGACTTCATCAAAGAATTTGATTTATCCCTTGACTTTGAATTGCCGGAACCGGCGGATTTATCGCTCAGACCCTGCCTGCAGACCTTCATGACGCAATAGATCTGTTTCTTTTGCGATTCGAAACAGGTCCGCGCCAGGATCTCGCTTACAAGCCCGATTGCAGGAAAATGAATGCCCGTTAGCATGAGAACCGGCCCAGGCAACGCTAAAGGTCCGTGTTCGGTGAAAATCCGCGCCCCCTTCACAAATCTCCGGTAGCATAAAAGCAGACCCATAATGAATGACATGCCGGAAAAACCCGGAAATATCTCACCAAAGAAATGCAATAACACGATCAACGCCGAGGATTAGCTTCTGCTCCGCCTTCGGCCTGCTGTTTTCCTGTAAATCCTATAAATCCTGTCAAAAGTCTTTTCGAGACAGGCAACCGGAAAGCCACAGCGCGATGTCACCCTTGATGTGCTTTTGAGGCGCGACTCATCGCAAGTTCTAAAACATCTTTTGATTTGTCAAAATTGATCATGGAAGGTTATACAAGAACGTGCCGTTTCCTTATCACTTCAAGGATAAAATGAATCGATCCAATTTGCACTTTTAAGAAATAACAAGTATCCTTTCTCATTATTATTTATCAAATCGTTATTATTTATTTAAAATAGTTTGCTATTTCAAAATTAGCCGCTATAATACAGATCAAATTTCGAGTTTCTCGACGGTCATAAATTGGAGTTTTGCTTTTCAGACCTGCCGTCAAACTCCATCGATCACTGACCCCCTGCACCTAGCATATCATTTCTTTGCACAGCATATCGGTTGGCGACGATGATTTTTTGTGCCGACCGCACTATGTGCTCTGCTGCGAACTCATTGGTTCGGTACTGCTGACGTTTATCTTTAACTGGTTTCTGTTTCGAGGGTTGCCTGCCTTTAGGATCGACCGCAGCTTCAGGCCTGCCTCTTTCGCCGAGCTATATGGCTCGATCAGAGACATCGAGGATCACAACAAATTATGTCGTTTGAAGAATTGCAACTTGCGCCACCCATTCTCAAAGCTTTGGCCCGGTGCGGCCACGAACATCCTACCGCCGTCCAGGAGCAAGCCATTCCGAAGGCACTTTCAGGCAGGGACCTGATCGCTTCTGCAAACACGGGCACAGGCAAAACGGCGGCTTTCGTTTTACCGGCCCTCCAGAGACTCTTTCTCGATCCCGCTAAAAGAGGCTTGCGTGTCCTGATTCTTACGCCCACCCGTGAACTGGCCGACCAGATCGGTAAGGCGGCACGCACCTACGGAAGATACATGAACAACGTTCACAGCGTCGCCATATACGGCGGAATGCCATTCAGAGATCAGATAAGAGCTCTGGCCCAGTCGCCTGACATTATCATCGCGACTCCCGGCAGGCTCATCGACCACATCTGGCGTGGCCGGATAGATTTGTCAAATGTCGAACTGTTCGTCCTGGACGAAGCCGACCGCATGCTTGACATGGGTTTCATTGATGACGTGGAGTTTGTATCGGACGCTATGCCGGAGGGCTGCCAGACACTGCTGTTCGCCGCCACTATGGATGAGGCAACCAGCAGGCTGGGGGGAAAATTCATGAAAGACCCGGACCGTGTTGAGGTGGCCCAGGGTAAAAGAACTCACGATAAAATCGAGCAGCGTCTGCATATCGCCGACAGCCTCCAGCACAAGAACCGCCTTCTGAGGCATCTGTGCTCTGTTCAAGATCTGACGAGGGCCATCGTATTTTCCGCGACCAAGAGAGATGCTGAGAGCCTGGCCCGCGATCTCAGGACCGAAGGTTTCGGATGTGCCGCCCTTCACGGCGACATGACGCAGCCCGCGCGCAATCGCACCATGGACAACATGCGGCGAGGCAAGATAAGGATACTTGTGGCAACGGACGTGGCGGCGCGCGGAATAGACATAACAGGCGTCAGCCATATCATAAATTTCGACCTGCCACGATCGGCCGAAGACTATGTAAACCGTATCGGGCGAACCGGACGCGCATCGGCATCGGGGATTGCAATTTCCCTTGTATCGCGCGCTGACCTCCCCTACCTGGACCGTATCGAAAGATACATAGGACAAAACCTGGTCGTTCACGTTATCCCGGGCCTCGAGCCTTCTCACGGGTTCATCAACGCCGCAAAAGCCAAAGCGGCCCCGCGCAATGGTGGTGGAAGACCGCCATTTCGTGGAAAAACGGGCGCCCCCGCAAACCACCATTTTAAGAGGCCTGCAAGGGATTCAGGCGCCCGGGCCCGATAGCCGGCCTGAGTCGTCACCCCTAAGGTGAGACTCAAATTACATCGTAACGCACCTCCAGATAATAACTCTCCCCTCTTACTCGAAGCAGATCGGGTAGGAGGGTGAGTTGCCTCCCCGGGCGCGCGAGCTTCCGGAAGACCTCCGGAAGCTATCCGGCTACGCTCCCCTTGGCGGGCCAAACTCCGTTATTAAGCAAACACGATGAATTCCTGATGGAAATATCCTATAAAAATGCGGCATAATGCTGCCGGACGCCTCCCATCTGCCGGTGGTCGCTACTGAGCGCAGATTCGTGGTCTCCAGCGTCTTCGCAGTTCAATTCAAATCAGAGGTGTGAGCGTATGAATGTTTATCAGGAATTTTTGAATCGCCGGGACTGCATCCTGCTGCTGGTGGATATTCAGAAGGTGTTACTGGACCTTTGTGTCGACCCGGAGCGCACTGTCTTCAATACCGCCGCTCTCATCGAGGCCGCCGAGCTTTTTGAGATTCCTGTCCTGTGCTCGGTCCAGAATTCCGAGAGATTAGGCGTGTTCCTGCCGGAACTGACCGATAAGATTTCACAGCCAAGGATATGGGACAAATTGCAATTCAACTGTTTTGAAAGCGAAGACATCGCCCGGGCAATTGCTGAAACAGGCCGCAAGACCTTGCTCCTGGCGGGCATGGAAGGGCATGTCTGCATCTTCCACACCGGCGCCGGCGCATTGCGTCTCGGGTATCGCGTTCACGTCGCTCATGACGCAGTGACATCGAGGAGCGCCTCCGACAAGCAAATCGGCATACAGCGCCTCGACAGGGCAGGCGCCGTGATCAGTTCCACGGAGATGATCATCTTCGAATTGCTGAACCGGGGCGGCACCAGGGAATTCCGCGAGATGCTGCCGCTGCTCAAGAAATTTCAGTCACGTTGAAATCGGCTGCTTTAGTCGGCAGGGTTTTCCCGCCTGCAAAACTCCCATTTGCTGCCGGCCGGAGTGTCGATAACGCGGATGCCGCACTTTAGCAGCTCGTGTCTGATTCTGTCAGAGTCAGGCCAATTCTTTTGTCTTCGCGCAATTTCGCGGTCCTGAATCAGTTTTTCCTCAACCGGACTGAGCAGGCGCGAACTCAAGTCGAAAAATCCCAGGATAGAGTTGGCCCTGTGGAATGTTTCCAGGATCTGCTGTTTTTGTGAGTGCCCTATCCCGGCTTTATCGATTGTCGGATTTGCCTGACGAATGAAACGGAATATGGACGCAAGAGCACGCGGAACGTTCAGGTCGTCCTCGAGCGAGTCCAGAAATTCCTGATCGAGCCTGCAGATCATCTTCGAGAGTTGCTCGTTATCATCAGGCGATTCGCTGCAGGCCCGCACCTTGACTATGAGTTCGTCGATGCGCCTCAGTCCGTGGACCGCATTGGAGATATTGTCCGAAGTAGCCTGGATCGGCTTTCGATAGTGAGTGCTAAGCAGCCAGTATCTTACCTCGCGCGCCGAGTATCCCATTTCGAAAAGATCGCGCACGGGCTTGCTCTCGTCCACCCGGTCGGTCCCTTTCCCCTTCTTTGCCGACCAGACCCGTTCGGCTATCATCCAGATATTGGCGAAGGGCTTGCCGGTAAGAGCCTCCCCGATTTCCCTCACGTTTTCCAGGTGTGGGAAAAGAAAATCCATGCTGCTGACCACGATGTCTATCTGTGGTCCGAGATCGTGAATGGCTGCGGAAGCCGCTGATATGTGCCAGGTCGGAATGACGTTTCCCCAATCGGTTTTTACGTACGCGCCCGTTTTGAGCTCCGACAGGGTTGCTCGCTTGAGCAGCGCGAAATCGTTAGGGTTGAGCTTTTCGTAGGTGCTGAGATCAACACTCTTACCCGTGCGAACCATTTTCGGATCGATCCCGGAGAGCCTCCCGTAGCTCTCGCTCTTGGAGAGGTCGAAATACACCGACCGGAGTTTGTCGTAGGCAAGCTCTTTTGAGATCAGGTTGCGGGTAAAATCTATTATGGTGTCCAGATGTTCGGTCGTTCGCGGGTACCGGTAGGCCCTGGTTATTCCGAGCGAATCCAGATCGCTGAGAAAGGATTCGAATCGCTGCTGCGTGTAGGGCCCGAGGCACATTCCGGCGGAAATCGAGCTGTTTATGGTGCGGCTGTCGAAGTCCGGAATGAGAACAACCTCATCGACCGAAAAGTTTTTGGCCTGAAAAAACCTCGACAGGAGGTCGGAAAGCAAAAATCTCCGTGCATCTCCGATCGAAAGAGACTGATCCAGGGGGGGCCCGGTAACGCAAATGCGCGCCTTTCCTTCCTTGACCGGCTTGAATTCCACCTTCTGCCGCTCCAGAAGATTGTAGAACCTGAAGTCGGACTCCAGCATCGTCGTAAACAGGTTTGTGCTGAGATAGCGATCTCCCCCGTCCGGCAAAAGGGCGACAAGCACGCCTTCCTTCATACCCTCGGCTATCTGCATGCCCCCGGCCATCGCCGCCCCCGAACTCATACCGACAAATATTCCCTCTTCCCTTGCAAGTCTTCGGGCTGCCTCGAAAGCATCCTCGTCCTTCACATTGATAATCTCGTCCAGAGCATGCCGGTCGAAAATCCCCGGCACGTAGGATTCCTTCATGTTCTTGAGCCCCTGCACCTTGTGCCCGGGAAAAGGCTCGATGGCGACAACCCTTATAGTCGGATTTCTCTCCTTCATGGCCTTGAGAATTCCCATCGCCGTTCCCGTCGTGCCAAGCGCCGCGACAACTACGCTTACCTTGCCCTCCGTTTGTTCATAGATCTCCGGCCCCGTCCCGTAATAATGAGCAGCAGTATTGGCCGGGTTATTGAACTGGTCCGTCAGAAAATATCGGTCGGGGTTTTCCCTGACAAGATTGTAAGCCTCTTCGATCGATCCGTCTGTGCCCAACGCGCCGGGGGTGAGCAGCAGTTCCGCGCCCAGCGCCTTGAGGATTTTCTGCCTCTCCGTGCTCGCGGTCTCCGGCATGGTAAAGAGGACGCGATACCCCTTTACGGCTGCAACCATTGCGAGCCCGATTCCGGTATTGCCGCTCGTTGCCTCGATAATAATCTTTCCGGCACGCAGCGATCCGTCGCGCTCAGCCGCCTCGATCATCGAAAGTGCCGCCCTGTCCTTCACCGAACCCGCCGGGTTTTTCGCCTCCAATTTTACGTAAAACGTGACGGCCGGGTTAGGGTTCATCCGGTTGATGCGAATGAGCGGAGTATTGCCGATGCATTCCAAAATACTGGGGAAGACATTTTTACATTTCACTTTTTACATCCTGCGCGCTGTTGTCGGATCGAGTATAATTTGGCGACTTTAGAGCGAGAAAGTTTTATTATATAGCCTCAAATTACGATCAAAGCTAGTTTCTGTTTCGCTGGATTAACATATCGAGTGCACAAAAGCGCGTCAAGCCACCGTGATCCGACCCGGGTTTAATTAAAGTGACCAATCATGACCTTCAGAACAGGGTGATCCTCCTTCTCGAAGACGGCTATACGGTTTTGGCCGAATCCGAGAGGTTCGTCCACCAGATACAGCGGCGATTTCGGTTACGCCGAATAGAAGAGGGAAAATCCGGGTGGGATACCGCGAAGATTTTCACCCTGAACCGTTGGATGGAAAACTTTTGGACAGAGCTGTGGCCCGAGGACTTGCCGGCCTCATCCCCCCTTCTAAGGTGGAAGTATCTGAAAGAGTGTCTGGACGATATACCTCCGCCTGAACCGTTGACCGCCGACGTCGAACTGATTCGTTTGCTGGATGAAAGCATCGAGCAGTGTTTGAGATATGCAATAGACCCGGCTGGAGGCGAAGAAGTAAACCGGCTGATCGCGTGGAGGCGCCAGGTCTGGAGTTCTTTTGACGACAAGCTCACCCGGAGCGGGCTTTTCCACCCTGCGTGGCTGCCTCTGAAAATTTCGGCAAGGCTGCATGAAGGGGCGAAGTGCGCCAAAATAGCTTTCGTTGGCTTTGAATTTGCGGGCCACTGGGAAAAATACCTTATAGAGGAACTGCAAAAAAAAGCAGGAGCTTTACTTTTGACCCTGCCGGCCGGCGATGCCCAACCGGAGCTCCTGGTTTACTCCGATCCGGAACAGGAAATCACCGGACTTATGGAAAACCTGGTGATGGAGGCCGGGAGATGCGCGCCTCACGAAATTGCGGTCGTGCTCTGCGATTCCAAATCGTACAGCCCGGCTATTTCGAACAGGCTCCAGGATATACTCGGAGAGCCGCTCCGAGGAAATCTGGCAGCCTATAACCTTTGTCCGGACCGGGACCTGTCCAGCCAGGCCCTCTACAACGCCGCAGTCCTCCCGATCCGCTGCGCCCTTGGCGGCGAAAAGCGCGGCGATCTCTTCGCTTTTCTGCGCTCTCCGTACTACCGGGCATTCTCAAGATGGAGCCGGCGCCTGAGCCTGTGGGACAGGATCTGGCGTGAGAATGGTGTCGAAAGCGGAATGGACGCTATGCTTGAAACCGTTTGCGATTCGACGGAAGAAATTTTTCCCGGTGCGTGCAGCGTGATCAGGGCATCCATAGCTCCTTTTCTGGACAGGGGCCTGACATCGGTTTCAAACTGGACCGGGACTTTGCGCCGTATCTGGACGGACCTGGAGTTTCCGGTGATCGCTAATGAACTGGACCAGATTACGTGGGACAATCTTGTTCAATTGATTTCCGAGTTCGAAAAGGCCTTCGGAGAAACCCGCGTGAGCGCCCGTGATTTTTCCGATCTGCTGACCGCATCGGCAGGGCGCACACCCATTCAAAAGAGCGGGGTCGAAGACGCCGGAATCCAGGTTCTAAGCGCGCTCGATGCCAGAGGGCTCAGTTTTCGCCACGTATTCATTCCCGGATTGATTTCCGGATCTTTCCCGCAGTCCGTGAGGTCCCTTCCCCTGCTTAGCTCTTCAGAACGAAAAAAAGTGCTTGGCGGAACAATCGAGAGCCAGTTTTCATTTGCTCGGCACCTATATGCTAATTTCCGCGCTGCCGCTCCACAAATTGTTCTGAGCCGTCCCGCGATTTCGAAAGAAGGTCAACTTTGCCTCGCGTCGGCGTTCTGGACAGATCAGGGCGAAAAAAAGATCGCCCCGGTGATAGCCTGGAAGCACAGGCTTCCGGCGATGCAGCGGGCACGGTGGGTACAGCAGAGCGCTTTAGGGATCAAGAGTTCCGGTTCGATCGAGGGCCCAGGAGCTTTTTGCCTGCACGGCCATCCAGATTTTCAAATACGACCGATCGCGTTTTCCGGCTCGATTTCAGTCAGCGAACTGCAAGCAGCGCTTCTCTGTCCGACCCGGTATTTTTTCCGCTATGTTCTTGGCCTGGAAGTGCTTGCCGAATTCGAACCGGGAATTCAACCTCTGGAGCGCGGGAAAAGAATCCATTCGATCCTGGCCCGTTTCGTCTTACGTGCAATTGAAAAACACAAAGAAAGCGACCCGAATTTCGAGGATTTGGCCGGTCTTTTGAGAGAGACGATAACCGAGGCCCTGCGGCCCTGTCAGTCTGAGGCGGTATGGCAAGTCGAGCTGGAGCGGCTGACAGGGAAACCCGGCTCCCACGGTCTTTTGCTCAAGTGGCTCGAGAGCGAATGGGAGAGGATGCTGGACGGCTGGTCCTGGATGGCCGTTGAACTACCCTTTGACGGCCTGCAAATAGAAGACTGCGTGGCGCGCCTGAAGGGACGGCTCGACAGGATCGATTCGCATCCCCAACTGGGCCTTATCTGCTGGGATTACAAGACCGGCAGGATTCCCGGCAAAACCGAGGTAATGAATGAAAATGAGCAGCCTCAGCTCAAGGCGTATCTTCTCGCCCTGTCAAGAGGGCATGTCGCTGTCACGCCGAAGGCCGATGACGGCTGCGGGGCCGGCTACATCGAGCTTAGATCGCCGGCGGACACGAAACACCAGATAATGTTCGACCCTGCCGAGCAACACGGCCCCTTCCTTAAAGACTGGGAAAAAGGAGTCAGCGCCGCGCTGAACTCCATCTTTGCAGGAAATATCTCGCCCCGCTGGCTCAAAGAAAATCAGCCCTGCGAAGAAAGGTGCGAATATAAAGACATTTGCGGGTCTCCCTGAAAGCGCAAATCCGGACTTTGAGATCCTCTTGCCGGCACTTATATCAATATGTATAAACCGAGACCGAGGAGGCCAATATGATTAAAACGATAATAATTCTCCTCTTCGCCCTGGCCGCCCTGCTGATAACAGGCTCCCCGCAAGCGGCTGCATTTCAACTTTCTTCTCCAGCCTTCACGGACGGAAACGCCATTCCCGGCAAATATGCGCGTCCCGCCGCCGGAGGGCACAATGTTGCGATTCCGTTGCAATGGAGCGGCGCGCCCGAAGGTACCAAATCATTCGCGCTTTGCATTGTGGACCACCACCCGGTTGCGAGAAAATGGGTACACTGGATGGTGATTAATATACCGCCTGAAGTAACCTCCCTTACGGAAGGCGCATCGGGTAAAAATATGCCGCCCGGCGCGCTCGAAATAAAAAATTCATTCGGCGACATGGGCTACGGAGGACCACAGCCCCCGAGAGGCACAGGCTCACACCAGTACGTCGTAACCGTGTTCGCACTCAAAGACCCCACGCTGGACCTTAAACCAGGCGCAACCTTGTCCGACTTCCAGAACGCCATAAGGGGAAAAGTTCTCGGAGAGGCTTCGATCACGGGTCTTTTTGAGCAATAGAAGTGAGGTGGATTTAAAAATGAGGATTTTTTGCAGATTGCAAGACCTGAGGTCCGCAGGTTGGGCAAAGACCAGACGTTGACGGGCACCGCGTCGCGAGCGTTGAGATTGATTTACGCCGCAAGGCGGGAAAACCTGAAAAACTCTTTCCGGACCGAAACCAGCTAAAGCAGCTTCTCTATCGAGCTCAGCAGCTTGTCCCAGCTCAATGGTTTTGCGAGCATCAAATCCACGCCCCGGCTGGCGAGATCTATGTCCTCATATTGCGCACCCCACCCGGTTATCATCACTACCGGTGTTTTAGGATTTTTTGCCTTTGCACGTTTAGCTACTTCCCAGCCGCTTACCACAGGCATCCCCAGGTCGGTCAAAACCAGATCGAACTGGCTCGAATCTATCAGCTCCAGTGCCTTTTCCCCGTCGCTCATCGCCACAACGCGGTGGCCCTTGAGCCGCAGCATATCACGGAGCAGATTCAGGATTTCCGGTTCGTCTTCGACCAACAGAAGACGATAGGAACTCGAACCTTCGCCGGTCTTGGCAACTGCATGCGACTTTACTGCCTCCGCCCTGGCCAGCTTAATGGTGAAAGTGGTGCCTTTGCCCGACTTGCTTTTCACCTGTATGTCGCCTCCATAACGGCCGACGAGGCTCCAAGACACGCTCAATCCCAACCCGGAGTTTCCGATCCCCTTCGTAGTGAAAAACGGATCGAAAATCCTCTCCGCGACATCCTTGCTCATGCCGATGCCTGTGTCGCTGACATCGAGAAAAACCTGCTCGCCTTGGCACCATGACCGGAAGCTGACTATCCCCCCCTGGGGCATTGCGTCGATGGCATTGAGAAGAAGATTGGTCAGGACCTCTCTCAGGTCGGATGCGTTGATCGCGGCGAGGCAGTTCGGCGCGAGATCCAGCTTGATGTCTATCGTGCGGCCTGACCTTTCCATGAGGTTTTTCCAGCGCGGCCTGGTAAGCTCGACAACGTCTTTGACAGCTTCTTCGACGTCGATGGTTGATGCGACCGCTTTGGGGTCCCGTTCCCGCTCAGTGAACCTCTGGAGCCGCCTGACGGTGTTTGAGCCGTCATAGACCGCTTTTTCTATATTCTGAAGCCTTCGCCGGATTTCCTCGTCTTCGATTTGCGGCAAAATGAGCTGGATGTGTCCGAGAATCGCCATCAGAAGATTGTTGAAATCATGAGAAACGCCGCCAGCCATAGTGCCGAGCGCCGCAAGCTTCTCGGATTGGATAATTTTGTCGGAAAAGGCTTTTTTTCTGGTAATGTCTTCTATAACAAGAAGGTAGCCTACCGACCGGCCCTCCTCCTGGAGCCGGACGAGATTGATATCAGCCAGATAAGTCTCGCCGGATGAGTTCATCAGATTCACATCTGTCTTTTCCACCTGGCCCGCATCCGATTCCGACGCCCTGACAAAGAGCTTTCCGAAACTCGCCGAGTCCTGGAAAAGGACGGCCGGCGAGCGGCCCGTAATATCCGGGAGCTTCTCGCCCTGCATTTTCTCAATGCTCCGGTTGATTCGTACTATCCTGCCTTCCGTATTCAGGATGCAAATCCCCTGGGGCATGAAATCGAGCATAAGGTCGGAGACGTGACTGGCCCTGGAATTTGGATTTACCGGCGCCACAGTTTGGAGTCTGGCAGGGCGGGCGGCCTCGCCAGCCTCCCTGGCGCTTTGCAGGCCGACCGTAAGATGCCCGATAATCTTGCCGATTATCTCCCAGTTTCGCCTGATCTGGTCAGTGAATTTCTGTGGACGATATGCGCTGAGGTTAAGCACGCCCAGGTTGAGAATAGGAACACAGGCCAGCGAAACAGGCGTTACAACTGCATCCGGTATCTCCGGGATTGGGTGCTCGGCCGTATTTTCAATGAAAACAGACTCTCCGGAAGAAAAAACCAGCCCTGCGACGCTTTGACCAGATCCGAAGCGCAGATTTTGCCTGTAGCGGCGGGAAGCCACCTCGAGTTGATCGTCCAGCCCGTATGCGGCGACCAGCGAAAGCCTGCTGGTGAGCTGATTCCAGAAAAGAATCGAACAGTTCTCAAAGCAGGTTTCTTCTATTATGATCCGGACGAAATGCTGGCATGCCGTGGTTTTTTCCTGGTCCTGGGACACTGCCTCCGCAAAACGCTGAATCATGGCCAGAGAATGGCCCGTTTCATCGCTCTGCCCCTTTGCACCAAGGAGGCCCATTTTCAAAAATTCGTTAGCCAACTGGTCCATCCTCTTACCTCTTTATTTGAGCAGATTCCATAGCTGATCAACTTCAGGCCAGATATTTTGCATGCTCTCCTGAATTTCCTGCCACTCATCCTCGCAAATATAGAGTTCCCGGCAATGAGAGAGAGTAAACTCGTCGTTAACCAGTTCAGGGTACTCACGTGAATGGCTGAGAACATTGACCAGGTGCATCAACCTGACCTCCTTCTTGAAAGACTTACTCATTTCAGGAGAATGATGGAACTCGATCACTGCCTTGAATGATTCAGGGAAAGCCCACCTCGACGCCAGATACTTGCCAAGCTGGGTGTGTGCCAGGCCATACTGCGTTTCAACACACCAGGGGGGAATATTCCTTCTTTCTGCGGTTTCAAAAATAGCAACGAACTGCTCGTTGAAGTGGATCGCCATCACGATCCAGCCAAGATCGTGAATAAGGCCAAGCACAGCCGCTTCGTCCCCATTCATCCAAGGGCGTTTTTTGGTTATCTCGGTAGCGATTTTAGAACTGGCGAACGCATGTTTCCAGAGCATTTCCCTGTGAGTCGGGCTGACTACACGCCCATTCGAAAGCAGATTCATCAACAGGGTGCAAATGCAGATCGATTTTACCTGGTTAACCCCTATAATCGCTATTGCTTTTGAAAGCGTCTTTACTTTTCGCCGATATCCGTAATAGGCGGTATTTCCAACCATCACCACCTTGGCCGCCAGCGAAGGATCGTAGCCTATGATGCTTTCGAGCTCCCCTGGTGTATCAATTTCCGAATGAATTATTTCGATCAGCCTTTTAATGGACTGAGGCAAAGCTGGGAGCTCTTCGATTTGTGCAATCTGGTATCGAATTTCGCTCTCATCTAACGGATTGCTGGCCATTCCCCGATCCTTCGCCCAAATCGAAATTCCCCGGAGCGTCGTACTATACGAGCCAGGTAGGCTTATACCATGAATAAGCTTTGCCTGTAATCAAGAATAAAATAATCTGTTACAGGTGCGTTTTTTTATCCTGTACCACAATGGACAGAGATATCCGCACGCTCTCAAAACCCAGGCGGTGCCGCAGACCGCAGTCTTCCGCATAAAGTACATAACGGCAGCTTGCGCCAAAGAATTAAAGGTTTTCATGATTTATTCCCGGTAATCATGAATTCCGGTCAGCCTTAACCGAGGATTGATTGCAATTAGTGTCCATCCGGAAACTCCACGGAAGCTCTGACCAGGGCTGAATGTCCTCACTTTTTTGAAGGTGGCGCGTGCGATTTTATATCCCCAAACAATTCACTCAATTAAAAAATGATGGACACTGATTATCTGAAAGAGCAAAAGGCTCAGTCAACCCGGGGGCACCGGGAATATACACACTCCGGCTTGACGATGCGCTCCGGCCGGCCTCAATATGGAATAGGGATATATCTTTTTGTCTTTTTCATCTTCTGAGTATATACTTTTGGAGTTTAGGCTCTGATCTATGCCGCACGACTTTGGCAAAACTGATGAACGCCGGAGGTATCATGGAAGAAAGATTTATCCTGGAAAAGGACAGCGTCGTTTTTGACAGGCAAACCGGTCTTATGTGGCAGCGAAGCGCATGTACCGACAGGATTGTCTGGAAAGGAGGCTTTGACTGTATTGATAAACTCAACAATGAGAATTTTGCGGGATACAATGACTGGCGTTATCCCACCAAAGACGAATTGGCCACCCTCATTCTGGCCGAAGAGAACCGAATCAGCGGCCTCTACATCGATCCCATATTCGAAAAACAGCGCAATTGCTGGTCCTCGACGCAGTGCGAAGGTCATCAGGCATGTTATGCTGACTTTTATTACGGCGACATGTATCTGGTAGAAGAAAACTATGCCAATTTTTTCGTGCGCGCAGTTCGCACCCGGAACGGCGATTGATTCACGACGGCTCCAATGCGGACCACACTCAAGAAGATATACCCTATACTCCTCGTTTCCGTTCAAGTGAAAAGCTCAGCGTCCTCCTCCACCAGCCCGAAATACCGCAAAATACCGGGAACATCGCGCGGACTTGTGCGGCTACCCACACACCTCTTTACCTGGTGGGACCGCTAGGTTTTCGACTTACGGACAAGCTCCTCAAGCGGGCTGGCCTCGATTACTGGCCACACGTCCGCATGAAGCTCTATCCCGATTTCGATGCCGCACATACCGATATGCCCGACTCACGCCTGGTGTACTTCTCGGCCCGCGCTCCCAGATTGTATTATGATTTCTCTTTTTGTGCCGGAGACTGCCTCGTGTTCGGGTCGGAAACGAGAGGCCTGCCCGAGGAATTGCTTGCCACCTACCCTGGACCTGTGGTAAAAATACCTATTGACAGGGTCAGAGTTCGAAGTTTGAACCTTTCGACTACAGTAGGAATTGCCCTTTTTGAAGCTTTGCGCCAATTGAGTCACTAAAGAATTTCACGTTGCTGGCTCTTGTGCTGGCGCCGAAAGACCCGGCGCCAGATATCGATTTCTAAACCTGTTTCTCTATCTCAATTCTCGACTGGAATCTTCATGACGCGAACCGACGAAATCAAGTCTAGGATGTATGAGCTTTGCCCTGAGATTCAGATGTTGGGAATTCATCCCGTTGTGCTGCAAAAAGGGGATCGGTTCTGAATCCTGCTTTTCGAAAGCAGGGACTGCTTGAAGCAAGACCCACCCCTCAGTTCTTGTGTCTTTGTTCAGAGCGAGCAAAGCGATTCCTGCCAATTCAATCCCACATGGGAGCCGGAGCTGCGCCGCGCCCTGTCGATAGCCAAACGCAAAATGAGCGGCCATGTTCCTGGAGTTTTCCCGGGGAGATTTACGACCCGAATTTCGGGAGATGGCTCACATGGAAAGTGTCGATTGGAAGGGCGCCAAATGGACGGCATACTACACTAGCCTCTCCATTCCGGAATTGCTGACAGTCCTGAAGGGCTATGGCCCCATGGAGGTTCTCCGGTTTGAGGTTCCGGGCCGATTCAGAGGAGACATGGGCCTCTGCCTTATCGACGATGGGAGTAAGGAGATTACGCTCTATCATCTGGAGGTTTTCGGCGAGCGGCGGCGCGGCATGGGCAGAGAAGCCCTCCGGTGGCTCAGAGAGGTATTCAAGGGTGAGATCTTTCTTGAATTTCCTGATTTGCCCGACCCTGAGATCGGATTTCACCCTACGATGCCGTTCTGGTTTCAGATGTACCGGGAAGGACTGATTGACGCCCTTGATTGTGACAACTTTTACCTCGGTCCCCAGGCAACAAGCGACGAGATTGAGGAGGTCCAGGGACATATCGAATCGGTCCTCGGCATCACGCTGGAAGTTCTTTAGGGTTTAGTTAGCGTCTCTCAGGTTGAAGCGCCTCGAATTCCGGATATCTCGCAAGCGCTTCCCCTTCGGCTCATGTTGGTTTCACCCGTCGTTTTCATTTTGTGATCAGCTCTGAAACGATGTTCTCCAAACCCGGCCCGATTCGAGTGATGTCCCAACCAGGTACCCCTAATCTGACATGTCTTCTCCAGGAGCTTTAGTTTTGCGATCCTCCGGCTGATCGAGGCACTTCTCCCACGCGCCGTCGTTGCATAACAGGTTATCACCCGTTAACTCAAGCGCAGAACCATGCCTGTAACATTTGTTCATGTAGACGCAGTCTTTTTTCATTACACATTTCTCCCTTTTGAAGTAAATCTGCAAAATAATTATCTTTTATAAGCATTCCAGCCCCAAAACGAAAACCGAACAGAAGAAAGGCCCCAGGCGGGCAGGCAAGACAGATGGTGCCCGCTGAAATCTTTGTGAAGTAATGGCAACCGCACTTTTTTCTATCCGGCAATCGACACTGGACAACTAATTATTGAATGCCTACAATCCGACCGTGTAGAACGCTAACTTCAAGGAGACAATAGAGATACATGCAAACGAATCCTTTTTCCGAAAGACTCGAGCGTTTCCGAAGTCTCATGCTGCAGCAGGAACTTGACACTTTTCTCGTTGCGGTCCCGGAGAACCGTTATTACCTCAGCGGATTCGAAGCTGAGGATCTATTGTTGACCGAAAGCTCCGGATGCCTCCTCATTACCCAGACGCAGAAATACCTGCTGACCGACCCACGATATGAAGATGCCGCAAGGCAGGAGGCCCCGGATTTCAAGTTTGCGATTTATTCCACAGGGCTCGATCAGCTTTTGCCCGACCTGTTTCTGGAGCTTAAGTCCGAAAGGCTGGGAGTGGAGGCACATTTCCTTACCTTTAAGAAGTTCAAAGAGATACAGGAAGCATTCTTCAAAGCCAGGCCTACCGCAAAGATTATCGCAACTGAAGGCCTTGCCGAGCGGCTCCGAATAATAAAAGACGATACCGAGATCGAGAAGATCGTAAAATCCATAAAGCTCACCGAAAAGGCGCTCCACGCGGTTTGGAACGCTCTCGCCCCCGGCAAGACGGAAAAAGAAATGGCATGGCTCATTGAGAAGACAATCCGAGAAAATGGTGGCCAGGCGGTTTCGTTTCCGCCCATTGTCGCTGCCGGCCCAAATGCCGCGCTTCCGCATGCGGTCCCGACCGACAGGCGAATTGACGCCGGCGAGACCGTAATCCTCGACCTCGGCTCCAAATTGGACGGATACTGCTCGGATATGACCCGAACATGGCTTTTCGGCGCCCCGGACCCCAAACTCATGGAAATATACAAAATAGTCCGTGAAGCTCAGCTTGCCGCGCAGGATAAAATTCGCGCAGGGGTGGATTCGGTTGCAGTCGATTCGGCGGCTCGAAACCTTATCGGCGATGCTGGATACGGCGATAGATTCGGCCACGGGCTGGGCCATGGAGTTGGACTTGCGGTCCACGAAAAGCCAGGCCTCAGAAAAGTGGACCCCACACAGCTCGAAGAAAATATGGTCGTCACCGTTGAACCGGGAATCTACCTACCCGGCTTCGGAGGAGTGCGGCTCGAAAACATGGTTCGGGTGACAAGGACCGGGTGCGAGCTTCTAACCAGAGAAGAACTGTTCTACCCATGGTAAGCCGATACAGGCCCCCCGGGACTTAAATCGCTTCAAACGAACCGTTCTTGAGTGAGAGGATAATACGATTTGTCCTCTCCTCCACCTCAGGGATCATTTCGGCGAGAGCCTTAAGCGAGGTCAATATCTTTTTGGTCTGCTGTTTATGGGGTATCTTCAGATCAGGATGGTCCAGAAATTTAAGAATCTGCTCGAGTGTAGTCAGTTTGTCTACGGTGAAATCGACATAGGCGAGCTTCGGCCAGATCGACCTGAGATCGTCGGGCAGATGCTCGACCTTGCAAAGCAGATCCTCGTTAGTCCCCAGCCACATCGCTTCTTTAAGGCGGCCGAGAAGCGACATTATCTCTTCGCGGCTTGCCTCCCAGGCGTCACTTTCCTCCATCAGTTGCTGCCATTTGGGCTGGATCTTGTTGTCCACCCATTTTTCTCCAAGGCCCGGCATGAGCGGCAAGCAGGCGAGTTCGTTCTGTTCGGCCATAAGCTTTTCGCAAAGCTGGGCAAGCTTGGTTGATCCCTCTTCCTGCGGCAGGTTCGACTTAATGAGCTGACCCAGTTTCTCCAGTATGGCGCTCTTAGTCTCGATGTCCGGACACGCGAGAGCGATCTGCGACTCCCACTGCTCCCTCAGAAAACTGATCTCGGCATTTATCGCCGAGAAGATGAACCCAAGCTTTATAAGCGTATTTCTCAGCTCGTGGGCCAGAACATTGCAGCTCTGGAGGCGCTGGCGCGCCAGCTCTTTCTGCGCCTCGGAAAGAGTTTCACGGATATGGAGTGAAAGCAGTTGGGTGCCAAGCGTGCGAGAAAGCTTTTTGATGACCTGCGTGGAGTGGTCACCTCTATTTATCATGCCTTTCTTGAAGTGAATCTTTATTACGGCCACGACTAAATCTTCACAGTCTTTCCAAATCGGATTTTGACGATAGTCTACGGGATATTCAGGATCGCCGGTCTGGTCCCCGTATAGATAGGATTTACTTATCAGAACGGGTTCCATGTGATGATAGTCTTCGACTTCGTTGTTAATCTGTTTTCGCACGCTGCGCCGATCCTCTTGAGGATCGTCCGCGGTCCAGCTTTTACCCTTCTCGACACACCAGGCCATTGCCTCCAGCGGACGACCCGGCTTGTCTTTATAGTCCTCCCAGAGCTTCCCTGGATAATTGTAGTCAGAATATTCCTCAAGACCCCAGAAGATTTCCCCCGCAGCTTCATCACGAGCGCCGGATGTAATCCGAACAGTGCGCAACTCGGGCATGGGGCCGATTCTGTAGATTGTTCCCTTTGTCGCCTCGGAGAGGCAAAGAAGGATGGTTTCAATCATATCCTTGCATGTTCGCTCAAGGATATCATCGTTTATGATCATTCAGCAGCCCCTGTGTATCCCCCAATTTATCAAAATCTTGTATCCCGAAACAGGCATAGGGTCAACAGCCATTTTCGGAGCCCCCCAAAGCCCTTATGACTCTTATGAAATGATCTTGAGGAAGGTCCGCTCATTTGCCATCGGTGAGGAAAAAGCGTAGAATCCGGCAATTTGCAACTCCTTCGAGAAAGGGGAAAACATGCGGTTTTGCAGAAAGGCTTCATCTTTGGCGCTGGCATTCGTCTTCATATTCCATTCATTCTGTTTGGCAGCACCGGGTCCCCAAAAAGGAAAAAATGAGGTCAGGATACTCTGGGCTTTCGGAGCAATCCGCGCCTCGTCTAACCCTTCAAAGGTCGAACAGGTGAGCACTCACATGGTCCTGAATTCCGGGGATAAGCTCAAGATGATGATCCAGATCAGGAAAAAATGCTTCGTCTACCTGATCCACAGGGACTCGCAGGGGAGTTTTGCCATGCTTTTCCCGTACAGTCTCAAACAATTCGATACAGACTACCAGACTGCCCGCAGCTACTACTCGCCAAAAGGAGAAGCCTGGTTCCAACTTGACAACAGGACAGGCAATGAGACCTTCTATCTTATCGCCTCAGACCAGCGTCTGCTCGATATCGAATATACATACCAGAAGTATGCCGCTTCGGAAGAGTCCAAGAAGCAGGACCTCGCCGGTCAGATACTCTCGCAACTCGAAAGTCACCTGGCATCATCCGGGGGAGACGAAATACTGGCGAGCAACCAGCCCACTCCTAGGGGATTCGAAAGGGCGACCGGCGCAGACCCTACGGATGTAGCGCAACTGGCCACGGAGATTTCATTCGACAATATTTATTCCAAAACATTCGTGATCGACCACAGGTAGGCGCGCTCACGAGTCGCGGATCTCAAAAACCTTAGCAACAGCGGCATTGCAGGCTTGTGTTGAAAGCTGAGCGTTCGAGTCTTGGGTTCGGCAAACACAAATCACAGTTTCAATGAGACTATCACAGATCCCGGGCTCTCGTGATCGAGACGCGAGGTGAAACCAAGTGCTTCGGCAAGCCTCAGCATGGGTCTGTTCTCGTTCAGCACGTTTCCGAAGATCTCCTTCATGCCTCGGCTTCGCGCATAGGCTATAATGCGATGCATGAGCATCCGTCCGATCCTTTTGCCGCTTATGTCACGACGCACCAGGATCGAAAACTCGCCTCGTTCATTATCGGGGTCTGAGAGAAGCTGCACATGCGCATAGAGTTCCTGTTCACGTGCATCAGCAGGTGCGGCAATTACCAGAGCCATTTCCCGATCATAGTCAATCTGTGTCAGTCTCGCCGCCTGGCTATGTGAGAGCGTCCGCATGGAATGCAGAAAACGCATGCGGATTTCATCAGCCGAAAGACCTGAGAAGAGTGTTTGAAAAACCGGCTCGTCCTCCGGTCGTATCGGCCGTATTTGGAAAGTCCTGCCGTCAGCCAATATCACAGGCGTCTCCAACTCTTTCGGGTATGGGCGAATGGCCAGACGCTCACCAGCCGGCGCTCTGTTTTTGACTGCTCTGATCCGTGTATCCATTGCCAAAAAGCCATCAGGGTCCAGCAGCGATTGGATGCTCAACTCCGCAATCTCATCAATGTCGATTATGATCTGCGATACCTTCACCAGAGTGAGCGCAAGGCTTTCCACGTCCACGCCTTTCAGGTTTTTCCGGCTACAGGACCAGCTTACGCATCGGGCTCGGGCAATAAGTTCTTTTGCCAAATGCAGACTAAGCGGCGGGAGGGCGAATTCCCGCGTATGTGAGAATTCCGCATCCGGGATACCGAAACCCAACCGGATCACTGGACCGAACTGGAGATCGTCAAAGGCTTCTATCATCAGGTCGTAAACTCCGGATCGGTGTAACACCGGCTGTTCTGAAACCGTTAAGGATGACCCCTCGTCGCCGTTGGGACCCGAGGACGCCCATGCCTCAAGTGGAGCCGTCGGGATGGTATAGGCACCGAGGACAGCATAGGCCTCGCTTGCCGTAAGCCATCCTCGCCCTTCCGCCAGCGCCTGATCGATTGCATACCTGGCTCTTGCCGTGTCGGGAGTAAAAGATTCCGGGATGCTTGGTGGAGTCTCCATCAACATTTCCTGGTTTTGCCGATATTTAATAACCTGCATAAAAGCACGTACTGCTTCAGTCGGGGTTTCGTATGTGGGGATGAGATTTTCTGCAAACAAACGGCGCGGTTCTACCGCGCCGGCTCCGCCCAACCAATTCGTCAGCACTACAGGCTTTGAGCTTCCATGACTCTTGATCGTATCTATGACTGCCAGAGCCACTTCTTTGCCGCACGCAACGGCATAGGGAGAGTTTAAGACAAGAATCCCATCAGCGACTTTATCCTTGAGAAGGATCTGCAGTGCATTTGCATAGCGACTGGCGGGGGCATCACTCCGGATGTCCACGGGATTGCGGTGAGACCAAATCCTTGGAAGAACAGCGTTCAGGCCGGATATCGTGTCGTGGGACAGTTTGGCAAGATGTCCGCCTTCATCCATCAGCGCATCGGCGGCAAGTACGCCAACTCCGCCGCCATTGGTCAGAATGGCAAGCTTATCTCCTCCCGGGGACCTTGGCATCCTGGCGAGAGCCTCAACAGCGCTAAAGAGCGCCTGTATGTCATGCACCCGAAGCATCCCGGCGCGACGGAAAGCGGCATCATAGACGGCATCGATTCCCGTCACTATCCCGGTATGTGTTGCAGCAGCCTCCGCAGCTTCCTTATGTCTGCCGCCTTTAAATACAATCACCGGTTTCATCCGTGCCGCCGCCCGCGCCGCCGACATAAATCTGCGGGCGTTGGTGACTACCTCCAGGTACAGAAGGATGGCCTGGGTGGTCAGATCGGTTGATAAATAATCCAGCATATCGCCGAAATCCACGTCAGCCATACTGCCGAGTGAAATTACATGTGAGAATCCGATATTCTGCGACGTTGCCCAATCTAAGACTGCAGTTTGCAGCGCCCCGGACTGTGAGATAAAAGCAATGTCGCCCGCGATGGGTGCAATGTGCGCCATACTGGCATTGAGGCGCGAGCCCGGCACCATGACGCCCAGACAGTTAGGACCGATTACCCTGAGGGAATAAAGCTGCGCAGCACTCAACATGGCGTGGCGGAGTTCCACACCGCTCTGTAAACCGCCTTCCTCCAAACCCGCAGTAATGACTACAGCAGCCTTCGTCCCGCAAGCTCCGACTTCGGCTATGACTTCGGGCACCGAATCCGGTGGGATTGCAATCACCGCCAGGTCTGGAGACTTTGGAAGAGAGGCGACATTTGGATAGACAGGTAAACCGTCCATGGTCCGGTGCTTTGGATTGACAAGGAAAACATCGCCCTGAAACCCTGCCGCAAGAATGTTTTTCAAAATTACGGCGCCAACTGAACGGGGCCTTGTACTAGCTCCTATCAGCGCGACCGATGAGGGTTTCAGAAACAATTCAAGATTCCTGATGCTCATAGCTTCCCTCTCAACCCTTCAAGAGTGATCTATTCCAGGCGTTTTCTCTTCACCGCGGTGCTTTGTGAAAAGAGTGATTCAGCAGGCAAGATGAAACCTATTTCTTTTTGAGCAATGATAAAATAGCCGGAGGTGGTAAGAGGAGCGCTAGAGGTATTCGATTCTCGATTTCAGGTTCATTATTCTCGGTAACAGTGGTAATTCCGGGCGCCGAATTGAGCGATGCCTAGTATATCCTGCCATAATCTCCCTTGCGATCAAAGACTTTCCCCCCCTGATAGTACGAATGTGCAAGCCATCGATCAGCCGGTCGCCCTTTGCGATTGGCGTACTTTAAATGATACGGATAAAGCAGTCCGCGCCATGGATTTTCCGAGCATTATACGTTACGTTCTTCTCAGGAAGTCCGGCCGGGAGGCAAAGCCTGCCCCAGCTCCTGCTTTCTGCTATCGTGATTCAATGAAGCCGCATAGCCCATCAGTTCCGAATGAATGCCGGCTATAGAACCCAGCTTTTCGCTAAGCTCTCCCAAGCTCTTTTCAACGTTGTTTTTCCCCGCCTGATGAAGGGCCAGGGCCTTTTGAAACGAGATGCGGATTCCCGCCAGCGTAAGATCGATCTTTTCATCCAATGAGTTCTGGAAATCCTTCATGGTCCTGGTCACACGGTTGACCAGGTCATAGCGCACCTTTCCGCAGTGCCGGTCCAGGAGTTCTGCGACGGCCTCCTTCATACTCTTCAAAATCATTTTTTTGGCAATGAACGAAGGTAAAGCGGAGGTAACCGCAAGTTGGACCAATTCGAGCCCCACAGGATCGTCCTTCAGCATGAAATAAAAATCGCTTTTCTTGCTCAGGCCATCCACCGAAGTAAAAGGCTTCAATTTCAACTCGAAAATGTCACTTGTTAAAGTCAAAATCCGCTCGATGATTTCGTTTATCTTGCGTGCAAATTCTCCGTGTGCATCCTCTAGCCGGGAGGAAATCTTTTCTGCAAGCTGCAGTCGCCACGGATTGAACGTTTCTCGAATTCTATCGAAAACAAATTGTTCAAGCTGCTCCCTAAGACCACCCGCCCCGCGATTCACCAGCCGGAGGTATTCTTCTTCAAGCTCTCTTCGGAGCGCAGGCGATCTTTCCCTCTTAAACCCGGATATTTCTTCGTCCAACCCTGAGAGGATCTTACTCAGATGGCCCTTGAGCAAAAATTGATTGTTCTCACGGTCCTTTTCGATGCCCTTCATTTCCTGTTCGAAACGCTCGATCTTTGTCCTGAGCTCCTGAAGAGGGAGCTTGATAGCTTCCTGTTCGAGTTGAAAGGAGATGGTCTCATCCGAGATCAATTTCAACAAATTGTTCACAACCGATTGCAGAAAGACCTTTCCTTTTTCACGGGCCAGAAAGTCAAGAAGTTGTCTTTCAAACTCGGGAAGGCGGCTGCGCTCCAGGAGAAGATCGTCTCCGGCCTCTTTCCCTTCAAGAGCCCATCGGGCCGACAAAGGATAAATCCTGACTTTCCCCTGTCCGACTTCTTCTTCGATGACACGCACCGTAAATTCCAGGGATTCTTTTTGGTCGCTGTCGCTAACCTGATCGACTTTGTTGAGAACGAAAAAAACCTTATCCACAAACTCTCGAACGTCCTTTAAAAACTGATGCTCGCTTTTGGAAAGCGGCGGGTCAACGGAGACGACGAAGATTCCCGCATCAACATAGGGCAGATAGGCATAAGCCGCCTCCGTATTGTGGCTATAGATCGAGCCCGCACCGGGAGTGTCGATGATGCGGACGCCGCCCTTCAGATATTGCGAAGGGTAAAAGACCGTGACTTCTTTCACTCCCTTCTTGTTTTGAGGATTTTCCCTCTCTGTTATAAAGGCCGGAAGACCGGTAAGATCGACTTGTTCCACGCGCTCGTCCATATACTCCACTTCGACTTTCAGCTTTGGACCATAGCGAAGGATTGTGACGACCGAGGTAAGCGGCACGATGGCGGTCGGTAAGATATTCTCCCCCAAAAGGGCATTGATAAAAGTCGATTTACCCCGTTTGAACTGACCGAGGACCACGAGGTTGAAAGCTTCCTCTTCAAGTTTGGTCCTGGTTTCACCCAGGGATTTCGAGGTCACATCGCGCACGGTCCCCTCAAGCTGCGCGAGAATAGCAAACAGAGCGTCTCTGAGCTGCGCATAATCGAACATGAAACAACCTCCGCATAGACTGAGCCACGCAATACTTGCGGCAACGGCCGGTCGATTTCAAAAAAAAACTTCTGCCTTCGATATAAAAGCAGAAGTCATCATCCCCCGAAAGGGCGGTTATGGTGGAACTTCATCACCGTATCGCGTTTCTAAATATAAGTCGAAACAGAGGTTCGCGTCAATCGTGGCAGTCCATGACCGCCGTAGAACAGAAAAAGTGGACACGCTGGGCGTTTACAACAGCTTCCCGCCCAGCTCGGCCACTTTCGAACGTTCTCCTTTGACCAGAACCACGTGGCCGGATATCTCCTCGTTCTTGATCCTCTCGACCAGGTAGGTCAATCCATTGCTGCTGGCGTCGAGATATGGATGGTCGATCTGCTCGGGGTCCCCTGTAAGGACTATTTTTGTATCCTCTCCGACTCGGGTGATGAGCGTCTTGATCATGTGGGGAGACATGTTCTGGGCTTCATCGCAAATTATAAACTGCCGCGGGATGCTGCGCCCACGGATATAGGTTAGCGCCTCCAGATCGACCATCCCTTTCCGGGTAAGGTCCTGAAGCACCTCGAAAGGCTCCGAGCAGTTTCTGAAAAGGAATTCAAGATTATCATAGATCGGCTGCATCCAGGGCCGCAGTTTCTCTTCCTTTGTTCCCGGTAAAAACCCGATATCATCACCCATGGGAATGACGGGACGTGTTATCAGAAGCCTGGCGTAAGCATTTTCCTCGAGTACTTTCTCAAGCCCGACAGCAAGGGCCAGCAGGGTTTTCCCGGTTCCGGCACGGCCGACCAGAGTGACGACTTTTACCTGATCGTTCAAAAGAAGTTCGAACGCGAATTTCTGTTCCTTGTTGAGCGCCCTTATCCCCCAGCAATTCGCCTCACCATAGACCAAAGGCACGAGCGAACCCTGGTAATGGCGAGCAAGCGCAGACTGGGAGGGATTTTCGCTGGATTTCAGAAGCATGAACTGGTTGGGAAGAGCGGGATGCGAGTTGTGGTTGAGTTTGCCTTCCTTGTAGAACCTGTCGAGCTCCTGGGCTGTCAGGTATACCTCGCCGACGCCGGTGTAGAGTTGCTCGTAATCGACCTTATCGTTGTAGAAATCCTCGGCCCTTAATCCAAGCACGTCGGCTTTAATCCGCAGATTCAGGTCTTTTGTTACAAGCGTGACCGGTTCGCTCCCCGAAACACTCAGATTGTAGGCGACCGCGAGAATCCTGTTGTCATATTTTTCCGGATCAAGTCCCTTGGGGAAATCCACCAGGCCCGCATGATTGAGCTCGATAGTCAACCTGCCCCCCTGCGGCAAGTCAACACCCTCGGACAGCCTGTTCGTTTCCCTGAGCGCGTCAAGCTCCCTTGAAACAACCCTGGCGTTCCTCCCTATTTCATCCTGTCTTTTTTTCTGATTGTCTATTTCTTCGATTACCGCAAAAGGGATCACGACGTTGTTGTCTTCAAACGCGAAAAGTGCGTTCGGGTTGTGAAGCAAAACATTTGTATCGATCACATAGGTCTTACGCATCAGAACTCTCCAGGACCTTTTTTAGAGCCCCCACAACTCGATCTGCAACCTGGTCCGGAGGCGCAATCGGGCCTTGGCCGGAGGTTCAAATTATGGAGCGAGCGGAAGGGGAATCATCTTTCCAGTATGTAAACTTTTTTGGGGTAAAAATGGAAGGAGAATTAAACGAACTTGAGCCGCGAAAACCGCTGTCGCTAAATCGTAACATTTGTGTTGCTCAAAATGGTTGATCGCCGACCGGCCCGGCAAAAATCATACCTCAGCTTGTCCCCTTGTTTCATTTCACAGCATTCCCAGACCCCGGGCCGACACACCCGATACCGGCAGTTTACTAACCGCCACAATACCAAAGCCTCCCTCTCCAAGCTTTAGAGAAAACAACGGCCGGGCACCCGCTGTGCGTGTCCCCGGCCGTTTGCGTGGAATACGAATTTCTTGAGATTCTTATTACCTTTTTCTCTGCATATCCCTGACTTCTTGAACCAGGTCCTTGCCGTCCGGTCCAAGGATACAGTTATAGGGCAGGTCACAGGGACCGCTCCAGAACCCATTCTTACGGTCTTTTCCAAAACTCAGGAGAAAGGCGTCAGCCGAGCCGTATGCTTCTGTTAAAACCTCCGCAAGGGCCCGCTTCTCATCTCCGTACTGTTCGCATTTTTCGAAAAGCTTCACCATGAGCTGATGGTTCGGATGCTCATGATTGCCCTGGACAAAATAGATCCAGAAGGGCATCGCCATATCTTCTGCTTTATAAAGGTCCAGTTTGCAATCTTTGAACATTGTGTCTACCTTGCAGGTTCGGCTCACCCGACCCCACACATAGACTTCGGACCACGCGGCGGTGCCCTCCGTGAACCACATGTATGGTTCTCGCGGTTTCCACTTGGTTTTATACCCGTATGCGTACTGCAGTTTATGGAATAGTTCGTGGGCTGAAGTCGGCTGCCGGATACCCTTGTTTATCACCCAGGCAGATGCATTGAACTGAATCGGCCCGCTCGGAGGATCGGCAACCCCATAGCAGTCGATGTCTCGAAAAACCACCTCTATCCTGTCTTTACCCGGAGCCGTATAAGGTTTTCTTCCAAACAGCGTCGTATACTTCTCCCACGCCGTCTCGAGATATCCCGCTGTATCCTTGATAATTTGAGGATCGCTGATATTGTCGCTTGAATGCCTGCTCTTGTTTGTCCATTTGAGGACGAAGTGGTCGGTTTCATAACTGTTCTCAAAGAAAGGCATGGGATCGTCAATGGTGTGATTCTGAGCGAAGACAACGCGCGCAGGGATAAAACCGGCGCTCACTACCATACTCATCACTGCGACGAGGAAAAACGTAGAGAAAAATTTCGGAAGCTTCATAGCTTAGGGCTCCTTGGGGGGTTTTTGCTTGAAATCACTTGAATTTTAAACGGGGGCCCAAAGAATGGCAATTAAAATCTTACTAAAATACAGCAGCTTAGGATAACTATAATATTAGCTAGCGACAGATAACTAACACATTGCGATATAGCCTCTTATTTTCAAAATGGACGGAGCGGCTCGCTTGAGTGAAGGAGCCGATGTCGAAGCGCAAAGGGTTTTTTCAAGGTTGGATTTCGAGGATTTCGATATTCCGGATGCCCTTCGGGGCCTGAACCTTTATTTCATCTCCCTCTTCGCGGCCGATGAGGGCCTTGCCGATAGGAGATGTAATGGATATTGTTCCCGCCTGAACGTCGGCCTCATACGGGCCGACCAGTCGATACGAACTGAC
Organism: uncultured delta proteobacterium; assembly: GCA_963741035.1. Lineage (GTDB taxonomy): Bacteria > Desulfobacterota > Syntrophobacteria > Syntrophobacterales > Syntrophobacteraceae > SbD1. Next base: position 67,210 of record CAVUGX010000031.1, on the reverse strand, counting down.
CTCGCCCGTTTCCAGGTCTTCCACAATCACTTTGCATCCAAAGATGACTTTCCCGTCCACATCCTGAGGCAAATCGACTATTTCCGAGTCCCGGATTTTTCCGTTCAGTTCCTGGATCTTGCCTTCTATTATGGCCTGTTTTTCTTTCGCAGCCTCGAACTCGGCGTTTTCCGAAATGTCGCCGTGGGCGCGAGCTTCCTCTATCGCCTTAATATTTGAGGGGCGCTCAACTTTTTGAAGGCGCACCAATTCACTCTTAAGCTTCTCGTATCCCGTCTTGGTGATTGGGACTCTCGGCATTACTACTCCTTTCAAAATAAATATGCGGCCCCGTTAAGACCGGCCGATGTCAGCCGGCTTGAAGGGAACCGCACGGATTGTCCGGCTCTTAGCTAACTGTTGCGTATCTTAAAACAAAAATCAAAAAAACTTCATCAAAAAGTACAATACGGGTTCGAGTCCGGCAAGGTATACTTATACCCTCTTTCATTTTTTCACGACCACCTATTTTGAATTACCCTCCAGGGCCGGCCTCGTGATAGTGTAGACGGTTGAAAATTGGGAAGCTGCCGCACGGCGCCAGCTCTTTCTGAACAGCTAATAATCTCGGCGATTGAAGTGGTCCTCCAGGACCTTGTGAGGAACCCCTATGGGCTTTAACCGGAAAGACCTTCTGGGAATTCGCGACCTGGAGGTCGCCGAAATTGAATACATCCTGAATTTATCCCAATCTTTCAAGGAAATCAATGAGCGGGCCATCAAAAAGGTGCCTACCCTTAGAGGCAAAACGATCATTCATCTTTTCTACGAACCGAGCACCCGAACGCGGACTTCTTTTGATATAGCTGCAAAACGATTGAGCGCGGACACCTATTCGGTAACGGCTTCCACCAGTTCGATGGTCAAGGGTGAGACCGTATTGGATACCATCAAGAATCTGGAAGCCATGAGGCCCGACGTGTTCGTAATACGGCATTCCGCATCCGGCGTACCGCAGATGCTTGCCAGGCGCACGACGGCGTCGGTCATAAACGCCGGTGACGGGATGCACGAACATCCTTCCCAGGCCCTGCTCGACATGCTGACCATACTCGAGAACAAGGGCAGGCTGGACGGCCTGAACATCGTTATAGTCGGGGACATATTCCATAGCAGGGTAGCCCGTTCCAACATCTGGGGCCTGACAAAAATGGGGTCCAGAGTAGTGGTATGCGGCCCCGCCACACTCATTCCCCCCAACATCGACAGTATGGGAGTTCTAGTGTCAAACCGGTTGGAACAATGCATACCCGATGCTGACGTAATAATGGTTCTGCGCCTTCAAAAGGAAAGACAGCAGCAGATGTTGTTGCCTTCGCTGCGCGAGTATGCGACATGGTACGGCATAAACGCCGAAAGACTCAAGACGGCAAAAAAAGACGTTTTGATCATGCACCCGGGTCCTATGAACCGTGGGGTGGAAATCAGCCCTGAAGTCGCCGACGGCCCCTATTCGGTCATCCTGAAACAGGTTACAAATGGCGTTGCCGTGAGGATGGCGCTGCTTTATCTGCTCGCGCAACGATAGTTTATCTGCTCCTTGCGTCCGGCTTTTTGCCTCTTACCGGAGTGATAATGGAAGTTAACCGGAATTCAGTCAATCTTGTCTTGCGCAACGGCAGGGTGATCGATCCTGCCACGGGATTGGACGCTGTTGCAGACGTCCTCATCGAGGACGGAATGATAGTCGAAATCAGTCCGCACATCCAAATTGGCTCCGACAGGCTCAAGGGATTGGAACAAATCGATGCGAACGGCAAATGGATTGTCCCGGGCCTCATCGATATGCATGTCCATCTGCGGGAACCCGGAGAAGAATACAAAGAAACCATCGCATCGGGAACACTGGCCGCAGCGGCAGGAGGGTTCACCTCGGTTGCCTGTATGCCTAACACGCACCCGGTAAACGACTGCGCCGCGGTAACCCAATACATCCTTGAGAAGGCCAGGGATGACGGGTCCTGCCGAGTATTCCCCGTGGGCGCCATAAGCAAGGGGCTCGAGGGCAAGAATCTGTCAGAATACGGCGAACTGAGCTCCGCCGGCGTTATAGCCGTATCCGACGACGGCCGGCCCGTCATGAACAGCATGCTTATGAGGCGTGCGCTGGAGTATGCTAAAACATTCGACCTGCTGGTCGTGAGTCACTGCGAAGACCTGGACATTTGCGGCGCAGGTCTGATGAATGAGGGGCCCGTTTCGACAAAGCTTGGCATGAGGGGTATTCCGAGCGCGGCCGAAGAGATTATGGTGGCCCGCGACATTATTCTCGCCGATCTTACCGGGAGCAGGCTTCATTTAGCTCATATCAGCACTGCCGGGTCTGTAGCGCTGATACGCGAGGCCAAAAGGCGGGGGATTCCCGTCAGCGCGGAGACCGCACCACATTATCTTACTCTTACCGAAGAACTAATCTCGACCTTCGACACGGTCTACAAGGTCAATCCTCCGCTCAGGAGTTCCCGGGACGTCGAAGCTGTCAAGGCCGGACTTGCCGATGGGACCGTTGATGTAATCGCCTCGGATCATGCGCCGCACAGCTCGGTTGAGAAGGACTTGGAATTCGAATATGCAGCAAATGGCATGATAGGATTGGAATCGACCCTGCCTCTCATTTTGCGGATCATGCGCGAAGGCGTCCTTACCCCCCTGGAAGCAGTCGCAAAGGTGTCGTGCAACCCTGCCCGGGTCCTTGCAATCCCCTTCGGCGCCCTGCATAAGGGCAAGGCTGCCGATTTGACTCTTATCGATCCTGAGATAAAGTATACGATTGATGTAAACCGATTCAAATCGAAGAGCAGGAACTGCCCCTTTGACGGCATGCAAGTTCAGGGCAAAGCGGTTATGACGCTTGTCGGAGGCAGGGTAGTTTTTTTCAGTTCATGATCTCATTTCCATAATTAGGATGTCCCAGGGTATGAGCCCCCCAAGAATTCTTGTCGTTGATGATGAAAGGAGCATGCGGGAGCTTCTCGAAATCCTGCTGCTAAAGCACGGCTACGACGTCCAGTGCGCGCAAAGCGGCGTTGAAGCGTTGAACATTATCCAGGGCCAACCATTCGACCTTGTCATAACAGATATCCGAATGCATCCCGTAAACGGGCTCGAGGTCCTGAAGAAATGCAAGACGATCTCCCCTCGGACCACGGTAATAATGATTTCTGCCTACGCCAGCACTGAACTCGCCGTCGAAGCCATGAACGAAGGCGCCTACGATTACTTCCCCAAGCCGTTCAACAATGAAGAAATCCTCTCGGTGATTTCCAATGCCCTCCGTAACAGGGGAGACGATCAACAACTGATTAAGCCCCAGGAAGGCCCCCTGTATTTCGGCTGCCTTATCGGAGAAAGCTCTCCGATGCACAAGGTTTATGAAAGTATTCAGCGTATAGCCAAGACCAGCAGCAACGTAGTGATCACGGGTGAAAGCGGCACAGGCAAGGAGCTTGTGGCCAAAGCGATCCACCGCCAGAGCGAAAGGCGCGACCAACCCTTAGTAATAGTCAACTGCGGCGGCGTCCCCGAAAACCTGGTCGAAAGCGAGCTTTTCGGCTACAAGAAAGGAGCTTTCACCGGCGCTGCCACAAACAAGACAGGGCTCGTCGAGGCCGCCCTGGGCGGGACTCTGTTCCTCGATGAAATCGGAGAGCTTTCTCCCCTTCTCCAGGTAAAACTTCTCAGGCTGGTTCAGGAAAAAACTATAAGAATGATCGGAGGGACCGAAGACATCTCGGTTGATGTCCGGATCATTTCGGCCACCAACCGTGACCTCGAACGCATGGTAATGGACAAGACTTTTCGCGAGGACCTCTATTACAGGCTCAACGTGCTCCCCATCCGCATCCCGCCTTTGAGAGAACGCCGGGAGGACATTTCTCTGCTGGCCCAGTATTTCCTCTCTAAATTCACGAAGGATTTCGGCAAGGACATCCACAAAATATCTTCTTATGCCATGGATATCCTCTGCAATTATGAATTCCCGGGGAATGTGCGGGAATTGGAACACATAATAGAACGAGGCGTGGCGATGGAATCCTCCAGGATCATCCTGCCGGATTCGCTAACGCTTTCGGTGCACCGGCGAAAAGAGCTGGAACAGGCCTCCGCTTCCGTTGTTTCGGAAATTCCAATCGCTGGGTTCGACCTGGACCAGCACATGGCCGAAATCGAAAAACGACTGCTTCATCAAGCTCTGCAGCAGACAGGCGGAGTGAAACTCAAAGCCGCTCAACTGCTCGGGATCACCTTTCGTTCCTTCCGATACAGGCTGCTGAAATATGGACTTGCCACCGAAGACGAATTGAAGGCGCAGGGGGAGTAGATTCAGTTCACGCGAGCAGAGATAAAATTATTGTATAAGACAGGGCTGAGGCCAGGCCGAAAACCGAAACGGTTGCTGGGATAGTTAGCAAATGATGTAAACCAGCCTCGCTTGAGTTAAATTGTAAAAAAGCTTCCGGGGCTATTTCCCGAAAAATTCGACGTATTATAATCAGAAGCTCCCGTTGCGAAAGAATGGTTTGCTTCTGAGGGGCAGAGCATGGAAAAAACCTTGACCTTTCAATAGAGTTCCAATAAACGGGACTGCATCCGAAGATTGCCAAAGAAAGAGGGACTGAATAATGCCGAAGAAAGATATGGACAACGACCAAATGATGGATGACTTCGAAGAGGAGTCAGGACTTGAGTTCGAGCAAACCGATGAGCTTGATTTCGCCGGCGACGAAGATCTTTTGCTCGAAGAAGGCGATGAAGACGACGACATGCTTCCATCGGTCCTCTATAAGGGGATCACGAAGCCAAAAACAGATGAGGACTGGCGGCAATTGTTACTCGATGCCAGCAGGGAGGGAGTCCCGGCCTACAAGATCCAGGACAGCTACAGGGAAGGCGCCCTGTTGCTGCACACGGACTTCGGTCTTGGCGTGGTCACCAAAGTCATCTCCCCCCGCAAGATGGAAGTCATATTCGAAACCAGCAAGAAACTGATGGCTATGAACATAGTCCCTCGGAGCCAGGCGGCCTGACCGATTAACGCTGCGCCTCCAGCGCGGGAACCAGCCACTCCTGCACCTGCTCCAGCAGAAACGGGTAAACCAAAGGCACGCCTCCTACAACGTTGCCGTTAAACAGGTGATTGTCCTCGCCCTTGAAATCGCTGACCATGCCGCCGGCCTCCGTGATGAGCAGGGCGCCGGCGGCTATGTCCCAGGCCTTGAGGCCGATTTCCCAGAATCCGTCCACTCGTCCCGCAGCCAGGTATGCCAGGTCCAGCGCTGCCGAACCCGCCCGCCTGAGATCGCCTACTCGCAGGCAGATTGATTTGAAAGCCTTCAGGTAGTCGTCCATGTAATTTTTTTTCCTGAAGGGAAACCCGGTCGCAACCAACGCCCTGTCAAGCTCGACTTTTTCGCGCATATCGAGTCTCGATCCGTTCAGCCAGGCCCCTGCACCCTTTCTCGCTGAAAAAAGCTCGTTTCTAACCGGGTCCAGCACAAATCCCAAAACAGGTTTCTTTTCAAAGCACACCGCAATAGAAACGGCAACAAACGGAAAACCGTGGATGAAATTGGTAGTCCCGTCCACAGGGTCTATTACCCAGGTGTACCCTGACTGCAATCCCTCATTTGCCGATTCTTCGGCCATGATGTGGTGGTCGGGAAAATTGTGGCGGACCGCTTCGACGATCAGCCGCTCGCATCTTTTGTCAATCTCCGTCACATAATCCGAGGGACCCTTGCTCTGGACCCACGAACCGGCTACATGTCCGATGTGCTGCCGAATCAGCTCTCCCGCCTCAACGATGATCTTTCGCGCAACTGTTTCAATTTTGTCTTGCATATCCGTTCCTCTGAAAGTTCGCGATGTCTTTACCGGCTTGCTTGTGAAGCCGAAATTGGGTACAACATGCTGGAGACCGGAAGACATTCACCCTCTGGCATCGCACCCTACCCCAACTCGAATGGAGTGCTCCCCAACCTTGATTATAGACGTCCATACTCATATTTTCCCGCCCGATATCATTCGGGAGCGGGACCTGTTTTTTAGCGGCGAACCTGAATTCCGGCTTCTGTACGGCCACGCTGATTCGAAAATGGCCTCGGCTGAAAAGCTTATCGAATCAATGGACGAAAATGGGATAAACCTCTCGGTGGTATTCGGGTTTCCCTGGCGAAACGCTGAGTTGCTTGCGCGTCACAATGATTATGTGCTCAATGCCGCCGCAAGATTTCCCGACCGCCTCCTGCCGCTGGCCTGTCTTGACCTTTTCTCGCAACAGTGCGTCGAGGAAGCCAAAAAGCTGAGCATCGACGGCGTTCGCGGTTTCGGAGAACTCGCAGTATACACCGCCGGGGGAAATATGGGCCGTGTTCTCGATAATTTCAAGGAAATTGCCGCTCTTTGCCGTGAAAAAGACCTCGTGCTCCTCGCCCACGCAAACGAACCCATCGGACATGAGTATCCGGGGAAAGCTCCATTCGGCCTCGATCTTTATTACGATATGGCAAAGGCCGCCGCAGGAGCAACTCTCATCCTTGCGCACTGGGGGGGCGGCCTGTTTTTCTTTGAACTCCTGAAGAAACAAGTCCCCTCGCTTTTTGCGAATATCTACTACGATACAGCGGCTTCCCCCTTCGTGTACAAGAATGAGATTTACAGAATCGCAACTCAACTAGCCGGGGCCGCCAGGATTCTTCTGGGCAGTGATTACCCCTTGATTTCTCCGAAGCGCTATTTTTCTGAAATGAGGCAATCTGGTCTCTCCGACCTGGAGATGGACGCGATCTCGGGAGAAAATGCCGCCCGTATTTTCCGCATTCAAGAAGGAAGAGTTCAAAACTGAAACCACTTTATTAGCTGCCATGAAAACCATTCGATTCAATTTGACCCCAACCGCCCCGTTTCGGCTCGGCCTGACGGCCTGGGTGCTGCGGCGCACCGCCGCAAACAGGATCGACCGCTGGAATGGAAAAACATACAGGCAGGCAATGACTCTCGATTCACAAACCGTTCTGGTGAGCGTTGAACAAGTGACGCCTCCAGACCGCCCCGAGTTGGAGGTAACCCTTGTCTGCGAAAACCCATCGCCCGGAACCTGCATGGAGGCTGAGTCCGCGCTCGTACGCTTGCTGGGTTTGAACATCGACCTGGGAGGCTTTTACTCTGCGGCGGAAACCGACGGGGACCTCGGTCCCCTTGTGGAACGGTTCAGAGGAGTAAAACCCACGCGGTTTCTTACACTCTTCGAGTCCATTGCAAACGCCATAGTCTTTCAGCAGCTTTCACTCAATTCCGCCATCAGCATTCTCAACCGGCTGGCCGAAACCTACGGCGTCCCATTCGATTGCGGTGAAAGCAACTGCTCTGTTTTCCCCGAAGCGCGTTCACTCGCAAGGCTTGAAGCCGAACAGGCAAAATCCGTCGGCGTTTCGACAAATAAGGCAAGGGCGCTTGTTGAAGGCGCGCGGACCATAATCGAGCAAAATCTGTCCGTTGACGATTTTCAGACACTGGATAACGAGTCGGCTGTTGCCGAACTTGTGAAGTTTCGAGGCATCGGCAGGTGGAGTGCCGATTATGTTCTCTTGAGAGGCCTTGGCCGGCTGGACGTGTTCCCGAGGGGAGATGTCGGAGCTCGAGCATGTCTCGATCGCTGGCTGAAACCCGGTGATAGGCTCTCAGACTCCGAACTGGAAGATAAAATGTCAAAGTGGCGTGGCTATGCAGGCCTTGTCTATTTTCACCTTCTGCTTCGAGGGCTCGAAGAAAAAGGCTCCATTCCGTGAGCGGCCGGAAGGTGATCTATACCATCGGCCATTCCACTCGAAGCCTCGAAGAGTTCATCCTTCTCCTGCGGGCAAACGGCATCGAACTTCTCGCCGATGTTCGCACCGTACCTAAATCGAGGTCCAACCCTCAGTTCAACCGGGAAACATTGCCCCAAAGCCTTGGTGAGGCAGGGATCGAATACGCCTTTTTTCATGAACTGGGGGGATGGCGGCGTTCCAGACTGGAGGAGTCGCCCAATACGGGCTGGCGCTCGCCCGGGTTTAGAAATTATGCGGATTACATGCTTACGGAAAAATTCCAGGCCGCAGTCGAGGGGCTTATAACAACAATTGCCCTGTGCCGTACAACCATCATGTGCGCCGAAGCCCTGCCCTGGCGATGTCACAGAAATCTTATTTCAGATGCTTTGACAGTACGCGGATTTCGTGTCATGCACATCATCGGAAAAACGACTGTTAACGAGCACTCGCTGACCTCCTGGGCCGTGGTGTCCGGCACATCGCTGACCTACCCCCCTCAGGCGGAACTCACCTGACTCATGGAGCCAAACACTATGAAAATCTTCATCTGGCGCCACAGCAAGTTTCTTTCGAGCTGGTCCATGTTCGACGAACCGCACATCTATCGGGACAATTATCTACGGGCCGAAATAGCCGTTCTAGCCCAATCCATGGAAGAGGCCCTTGCTCTAATCGAAAAAGAGGGCAAATGGAATATCCACGAACTCCAGCGTATCGAACCGAAAATCCTCGAATTGGACAGTCAGGCGATCATAAGCCAGTTCGTACATTTCGGCTGAAAGCCTTGATGCCTCATCATTTCAGCGCGGCCGACCTTCCCATCGCACAAAAAAACCGGAGCTTTTTGAGCTCCGGCTCGCATTTTCTCAGATCGGCGCACTTACATCTTTTTAACTTGAGAAGCTTGAGGCCCTTTGGCGCCCTGTTCTTCCACGAAACTTACCCGCTCCCCCTCACTCAGGGATTTGAATCCGGATGACTCGATAGCACTGAAGTGAACGAACACGTCGTGTCCAGCGTCAGTTTCGATAAACCCAAAGCCCTTGCTGTCGTTAAACCATTTCACTTTACCTTCGGCCATTTCAACTGCTCCTCAAAAATTTGTGTTTTGAATAAGGTTGCGGCACTTCGAACTAACCTTGAAACCGCTCCCTTTGCGCAGACGAAAGACCGATCTCCAAGGAATTCAAAATATCGAACCACCTATTAAAAGCTGCTTTTATAGCATCCTATTGAGGGAAATACAACAAGTTCTGAATCAATTGATGAAAAGTGCTTTTGATACATGCAGCCATCGTCGAAAATAAACATACAGTAATGCTACATCTAATCAATGAATCTGATGACTGGAACGGCCATGAGTGAAAGGCCCGGATCAGATGCAAGCTTGTTCAGTTCCTCCCTGAATAGCCCGGAAGATTGAAGAAGTTGGGCCACATCGATCCCCATGCATTCGGGAGCGAAGGGACTCAGAAGCGCCATGCCGGAGGAGACAAGTCTCCTGGCCCCTTTCAGGTTCGAGCGCTTGGCATGGTAGAGGGCAACGCCTATCTGCAGAATGCCTTTGTAGAGGTCCCGTATTTTCCCCTGCTCATGCATCCAGATTTCTTCCAGTGTTTCATGACATTCGAAGTAATCACCCCGGTTGAATTGCCCGATGCCTTCGAGGAACTTTGAAGGTGGTTTTTTGCTGCAATCGTTCTCCATTCAAGACCTTTCACGGAAATGCCGGCAATCAGGCCTAAAGATCGCAAAACGTAGCTGCCGATAGCGGCGGCAGACCCCGGGACCGCGTTTACATTAGCCCGTGCGGGCGAAAACCTGTTTGTCGTGGGACCTTTCCGCGTTGAGAACCTGAACCGGCATGGCCAAGCTGAAGTCCGAGAACCCCGGCGGTTGTTTGAAGATGCTTAAACCGCTCTGATCGGCAGAGTTACCTGCATATTGATTAACATACGTATTGTAGGTGGCGAAGTGGATGTTATTGTTGTCCATGTCGAACTGCATGAACCGGTACCATCCGTCGCCGCCTCCGCTGCCCAGGGCAGTGTTCCCCTGATAGTCGGTCAGGACCTGGTAGACAGGGTGGCCGGCATTATTGTTGTCGATGCGGATGTTCTCCCCCTTGGAAACACCATCCGTAGTGGAAGTCCATGAGTGCCCACAGAGGACCATGAAGATCCGGTCGTTAGGTGCGATCAGTTTGTTCCATATTCCCGAGGCATCGTTCCAACCACCAGGAGAGTTTACCAGGTAGCCGGCGGCGTTGCGCGCGGCCGGCTCAACCAGGGGCAAATTGTTGTCGCCCCATCGAGGGGGACTCTCGTATGAGTGGGTGGTGACGATGGTCGCATAACCGGGGTGGGAATCAATCACACCCTGCGCCCATGTTATTGCCTTGTCGCCGGCTTCCATCTCCAGGGAGATATGCAAAAACTTCCTGCCGCCGGCCGAGAAAAACTGGTAGCTGGATAGCCCTGGGTTCCAGGCCAGCTTGTCCGAGGCCCCGCCGTACCATGGCTTGCCCAGGAAATACGGCGAGCCGGACCCAAAGTACTTTGTCCAATAGACTTTGCTCACCAGGGGAAGGTTGCCGGTCAAATAGCCGTAGTTATCGTAGTCGTGGTTGCCGATGCTCATGCCGAAGGGCACCCCGGCAGCATCCAGGATGCCCATCGCCTTTCCGGCGGCAACCCATTCGGCGCCGGCGCCGTAGGAACTGTTGCCCCGTGTGCCATTGGTTCCGTCGCCATGCTGGACCACATCGCCGACATGCGTAACGAACGCCAGGTTCAAGTCATTCACGTGGTCCGCCAGATACCTGGTCTGAGATATAAAAAAGTTTTCGTTAAGCGGTTGCTTGTGGGTGACGTCGACATAGTTCTGAGTATCCGGGATGACAGCAATGGTGAAAAAATTGGAGCCGGGTGAGGCGAGGGCCAATCGCCGCCCCAGCGTCGGGAAATTCAGCACTGTGGCAAGCCCTGCCGCACCGGAGGCGCCGAACTTCAGAAAATCCCTCCTGGAAACGTTTTTCACATTCCTCTCCCCTCTTTTAGCCGGAAATCGTCAAGAATGTTTGATGAAGGTTCCCTTCTTGTACTCGTCGAAGGCAACGCGCAGTTCCTCCTGCGTGTTCATGACGATGGGACCGTACCAGGCAACCGGTTCGCCGATGGGTCTGCCCGAAACGAGCAGGAACCGCAGAAGACTATCTCTAGCGGTTATTGAGACTTTTTCTCCTTCCCCGTACAGGATAAGGGTCCCATCGCTGCAGATGCATTCACGCTCAAGGTCAAAGTAGTTATTTCCGACCACTTCATGGGAAAACGCATCCAGGTCGTCATCGAAGTAGCCTTTCCCTCCGATCACATATGCAAAAGCGGTATGGCCCCGTTTGATCGGGTGAACGAAAGTGGAACCCGGCGGTACGGAGACATCGAGGTACTCGGGGTCGATCACGATATCGCGCACCGGTCCAAGGACGCCGTTCACTTCGCCGCAGATTATCCTGACCTTTACGCCTCCGTCCAGTGATGCCACCGGTATCTGCTCATTTCGGACGTCACGATAGCGGGGATCCATCATTTTCATGGACGAGGGAAGATTCGCCCAGAGCTGAAATCCGCCCATGCGGCCCGATTTGTCTCCCTTGGGCATCTCCTGGTGAATTATGCCGCTTCCGGCGGTCATCCACTGTACGTCTCCAACCGAGATGTCTCCCTTGTTTCCCATGCTGTCCCCATGCTCCACATCCCCCTCGATCACGTACGTGATGGTCTCTATGCCGCGATGCGGATGCCAGGGAAAGCCGGGGAGAAATTTTGCGGGGTCGTCCGAGCGGAAGTCATCCAACAGCAGAAAAGGATCGAACTCAGGGACCTGGTAATAGCCGAAAGCCCTTTTGAGATGAACGCCCGCGCCCTCGATGGTGGGCTTGCTCTTTGAGACCGCCTTGATCTTTCTAATACCGCTCATCATTGGTCCTCCCTGGATGGATGCTCGCTTCAGTACTGCCGGCCTGTACAAAACTTACATTCTTTAAGACCCGCTCACGGCCCTGTCCAGCCCGGAAAGGTCCATCTGAGCAAGCCCTTTGCGCATGACTCCGCCTCACATGCACTTGCGGATGCGGCGCGCCTCGGCTCCGCATTCAATATCGAGCAGAACTTCGTGACTCCTATAACATACTGTTTGACAATCATAACGGATACGTGCAACTTTCAAACCGGACGTAGTGCATTCTATAAACGACATTCACTCCTTCTTCGCTTCTTCACCTTTTCGTTCTGAAATTAAGCCGGAAAAGCCGATTTGTGGTGGAGCGGCCAGCCGTCTTGCGGAGCGAAGAAATCTTAGCCGGCCGTCACGCCGGCGCCCATTGCGGATATATACCGGGGTACTTTGCCTGAGCGCCGGAGAGCGCGGGGATAAGTTTTCTCCACCCGTTATGCTACAAAAGACATAACGGGTCTCGCTACGGTGCGCTCATCCGAAAGGCCTGACGAGGTTTTTTGTTTTGGCTTTGCGGCTCGGAATTCACGGGAATGGAGGTGATGGCGAAGAAGAAAGTGTATGCGCAATTGCAAAGAGTGACAACTTGGGGCTGAGAAACAGCCCCGCCTTAGAAAAAGCCAAAACCCGGGGCGACCGGGTGACGGAAAGCCAACGGGTCCGACAACAGTCTGAACGCAGGAATGAAGGAGCTCAAAGCTTGAAGACGAAAACAGCCTGCATGGAGAAAACTGGATATGGGACGGCCGGGTTACCTGAGGAGAATTCAACTTTTTTCTCAGAACAAGAGGGGGAGTTTAAATGTTTCGTTTTGACAATTGCATGAATAAAATGGCGATCTCACTCATGACCGCGCTGGTGGCTTTGACGCTCGCAGGGCCGGTCTCGGCATGCGATAGGGACGAGCCACCCGCAAGCAACGTTATTACATCCATCACCGGCATCAACGCACCGATCGACGTCGTGGTTGACCCCGACCGCGGAGTCGCCTACGTTGGGACCACGAACTATGGGACGAACTGGACAGCGTCTACCCCAGGCTCTGTATCGGTCATTGACGAGAAGACCAACACCGTGAAAGCCACCATTCCCGTGGGCGTTTATCCGTTTACCATGGCGCGCGACCCTTACCGCGGGACCGTCTATGTGTGTAACTACCTCGGTGGCAGCATATCGGTCATTGACGAGAAGACCAATACCGTGACCGACACAATCTCCATGCCCACGACGCCCATTAACTTCGCCTACCCACATGCGATAGCGGTCGACTCTCTCCGCGGAAAGGTCTATGTGGGGGGAGCCTTTACCGGCGACCTGGCAGTCATCGACGAGAAAACCAACACCGTGACCGACACAATCTCTCTGCCCTATATCGATTGTGTGGGACTCGCAGTGGACCCCATCCGGGGGACAGTATACGCGTCTGAGGCTTTGTACAGTAATTCCCAATGGTCGTACGCTGTCATGGCAATCGATGAACGGACCAACACCCTTACGGCCACCATCCCGATGGCCAGCGAAGCTTGGTGGCCTACGGTGGACCTCGTTCGCGGGCTTGTTTACGTGCCCAACAATGGCTACATCGGCAATAAAGTATCTGCAGCCACTACCGTGGTTGTTATCGACGCGAAGACCAACATCGTGAAAACCACGATCCCCGTGACAAACGGCGTCTACGCGTTAGGGCTCGACCCCGTGACCGGTAGCCTCTATGCGTCAAACTCTGATGGTGGCGTCAGTGTCATCGATACGTTCACCGACACCGTGACCGACTCCATTGCGCTGGGCAGCGGCCAGTGGGATGGTGTGGGGATTGACCCCTTCCGTGGAGTTATTTACGTGCCGAACTTCAACACAAACACCGTGGCGGTCATCTCGGCCGGTGGCTCTAAGTGCTTGAGAGATGACTGGCGAGATCCCTTTGGAGATTTCTTTGGAGATCACTCGAAAAGATAACCCCAGTACATCAGTGTTCAGAAGCAGAAGGCCGGGAGCAGCCTGCTGCGGCTCCTGTGACGGATTCGAGAGACCGTCTACTCGGCGAATAACGACCAAGCCGGACTGATCGGATTTAAGAAGGAAAGTATCCGGGATAGTTTATTTCATATGGCTGGATGAAGACGGCAGGGTGGGTTTGCGGAAAACGACCCTGCCGTTTTATTTTTACCTTCACGAAACGCCTGACGCATTAAAGCGCCCTCTTACCCAATATAATTTCGGCTTTACGCCTTTCGCGCATCGCCTAATTCAACTATTGGACCCCTTCTCAGATTTTGGTTAGATTTCCCCAGGACCAGGAAAGTTGGATGCGATAACGCATCTACCGTTGCCAGGGAGTGATTTCCAGCACGCCGCACTTGGGCACATCAGGGCATCCGCTTGCTGCGGTCTTTCTCCTTCTTCCATTTGTACCAGATTATCTCGTTGCTTCCGTGGGGGTAAATCAGCCTTTTCACTTTGCGGTATGGCGTTCCCACGAAGCGGCTGAGCGCTTCGTTGAAAGGAGTGCGCGTCGCAAGGAGAAGCTCTTCTTCCGTCATGAGGCGCGGCTGGAAATGTCTTTTGTGCTTGTAGAGGTGATAGATATCTTCCCGGACAAGATTCTTAAAGATCCAATCGATCATCCGTCCCGGAAGCCCGTTTCTTTTCCTGATTAAGAAGCATATCTGAAAGTCGATGAGATACGGCTGCATGTCATCGCCGAGGATTATGTTTCCACGCTTGTTCAGGTCCAGGTAAAAGATGCGCCTTTCATGGACCTGAGAAATAATCGCCGCCAATTTCGCGAAGAAGTCATCAGGCAATGATCCGCCCTTCTCCAGCTCGTGCAGCGTCTTTCCTTCGATGTACCTGTGGAAATAGCCCCTGCGGCCAAACCTGGGGCCTAGGGCGGGAATCCCTTCGATGCCTTCCAGCCTTTTGTATATCCTGTATTCGCGCCACGAAAAGAACATGGCCAGTGGCCTGAGCAGGGTGCCCAGCACGAAGCGAAAGTCCGAAAGCTTCAACACGTATCGAACATCGAACTGATTTTTGTAGAGCACATTCACAGAGAAGAAATCATCTTTGAGGATTTTTTCGAAATGGAAGTCCTCGCCATTTATAGCAATTTTTTCAGGATACCCGCGCATGTTCACACCTGTTCAAACCCGCAGTTCTCTCAACCGCACTGAAAATCACTCCCGGGACCAAGGTGGACGTCCGGCCTATCCGGAAATCGAGCCCCCCTACCATCTCACCACCCTCACATCGGGAAGCGACCGGCCCAGGAAACGCTCCCCTATCGACTGGAACCGGAGTGGCACGTCCGATACGTAGAAGCGGTATTCGGGGCCGGTTCTCTGAGGGTTTTGCAGATCCATCCGCGCGAGGGTCCGGGCGGTCTCTTCGGCCATCGCCTCAGCCGAGTCGACAAGCATGATTTCGCGGCCCACCAACTCCTGGAGCATGGGTTTTAGCAGCGGATAATGAGTACAGCCAAGGACAAGCGTATCAATGTTATGGCAGGTCACCGGCTTGAGATATTCCATCGCAGTGAGACGCGTTACGGGATGGTCCAGCCAACCCTCTTCGACCAGCGGCACAAAAAGAGGACAGGCCTGGGAGTATATCCTGACAGCGGGATCGAGCTGGTGGATGGCCCTGGCATATGCGTTGCTGTTAATCGTTGCGGGCGTGCCGATCACTCCGATGTACTTTCTGCGAGTAGTGCAAATAGCGGCGGAGGCCCCCGCTTCGATGACGTTGAGAACCGGCACTGACGAGAGATCCGTTATCACTTCTCTTGCCACCGCTGCCATCGTATTGCAGGCAACGATAAGGATTTTTACGCCGCTTTTCAGAAGAAAATCCGTAATCTCGCATGCAAACCGGCAGATGGTCTCGACCGATTTAACCCCGTAAGGCACACGGGCGGTGTCTCCAAAATAGATGATATTCTCAAACGGAAGCCTCTCCATCAAGGCGCGGACTACCGTCAGTCCGCCAACTCCGGAATCGAATACCCCGATCGGGTTTTGAATATCCTGTTTCATCTTTCCGGCTAAATACTCCTAAGAACACGCAATCAGCGGCACATAGCGGAATTGTAGGGACGGTCCCCTAATTTAATCGATCACTATGACATTCCCTATTACCGCCATTCCAGCTTCCGCGGCAAGCTCTTTTTGCTCATCTCCACCCGCGACGTGCTTGCACCACAGAGGCACAGAGAACACAGAGAAAAATTCAAATTTCCGTCATATGGCGATAAAACCAAAAGGAATTAGTCCCACTACGGCGGCGGACGCGTCCCGACCCGTTGGTTTTTTGAAGTTCTTTTCCCACTTTTTGCTTTTCTCTGTGTTCTCTAAAGATCGACCGCAGCCCCTTGAAGTAGGCCACTGGATTTTTGGAATTGTCGAACGCCTCTGTGGTGGATTCTGCTTTCCTTCGCGGCTTCGCGTGCAAACCGTCCGCGTTCACGTTTGCCGCAAGACCCTCAAACTTGGAAATCAACGACAACCAAGCTCTCACAAACCTCTTTTATTTTCGCCACTACCTTCTGATGCGCCGGGTGAACCTGATAGCGCTGCATGGCTTCGAGATTTTCAAACTCCGATACCAGGGCGAAATCGTATGATCTCTCCGAGCGCAGCACATCCCTGCCGAACTGGAATCCCTTTATCTCGGCGATAATGTCGGGAAGCCCCCCGAGGCCCTTCTCAATTTCGGTTATTGCGGATTCAGGAACATCTTTTTTGAATTTGACAAAAACCACGTGCTTCAGCATACACTCACCTCCTATTTTTAGAAAAAATTAAAACCCATTCATCTTTATCTCGTATCTCGCTGCCGTTCAACCGGAATTGATAAGAGCGGATCATGAGAGATTGACTGAATATTGTGAATATATTCGCGATCATTGTTACTCAGGAGTGCATCCATCTTGATATTCACTATCCGATTTGCACCGCTTTTTCTCTTGACAAGACTCTGCATAAGCGTTTAAGTGGTTGCTCAGTCTGCCAAAGTCGCCCTGGGCCAAAGCAGACTCTGTTAACTTTATCACTAGCGGGAACTGCTCTCAAAATGCATAATGAGCACAAATCCGGTACAATCGTTTTATTCATTTAGAGGAATACCGAGGCTGTCCTATGAATCAAGAGAAAAGTGGATCTTCCGGAAACAAGGCGCTGGGGGTGGTTTTCTTTCTGCTTGGCTTTGTCGGCTTCCTGTTCGTCGGCTGGGTCGTTTTTCCCAATCTGCTCTATTCTCAAAAGGCTCAACCATTTAATTTTAGCCATGTCGCGCACCAGAGCGAGGATTGTGAGTCCTGCCACTACCTGCGCCCCGACGGCACCTATAGTGGGATTCCAAAGCTCGAAAGATGCAAGGAATGCCACGAGTCGGCGCAGGGGAGCAGCGATGCGGAGGCCACTTTTATAAGCGACTATGTGGAGAAAAATCGGGAGGTGCCGTGGAAAATCTATGCCTGGCAGCCCGATAACGTCTATTTCTCCCATGCTCCGCACAAGGGACAGGGGCTTGAGTGCACGCGCTGTCACATGGACGTCTCAAAGGAAGAGAAGCTCCCCGCTTTCAGAGAGAACCCGATTACCGGATACAGCATATCGACCATGAAAATGGTTGAGTGTGAGAAATGTCATGCGGAAAAGGGCGCCTCGAACAGTTGCGAAATGTGTCATAAATAAAGAGCGAACAGTCGCGGGCTGATTTCAACAGGTATTATGACTCTGAATAATAACCGGCATTATTGGCTTTCATGAGAGGGAAAATGGAATGAAGTTTGCTCGGAGAGCTTTCTTACAATTCGCTGCTGGAGCAGTTGGTGGCACGTTGCTCTCACCCATGCCGTGGCAACTGGCCGGCGACTCGGCGAGATGGTCTCAGAATTGGTCATGGCGTCCTTCCCCCGAGCGCGGCGAAATCACCAAGATACCCAGCGCATGCACATTGTGCGAAGGAGGCTGCGCTATACGAGCGCACCTGGTAAACGGAAACAGGGCCATTTTCATCGAGGGAAACCCTGCAAATCCGCTGACTCAAGGCGGCATTTGCGCCCTCGGGGCTTCGGGGCTGCAGTTCCTTTATGCTCCTTACCGTATTTCACAGCCGATGAAGCAGACGAAAAGCCGTGGAGACATGTCCGGCTTGCAGCCGGTCTCATGGGATGAAGCGCTGGCCGAACTTGGGAAAAAGCTGGGCAAGCTGCGCTCGGAGGGCAAATCGCACGAGGTCGCATGCATCACTTCGCACAGGCCCGACAGCATGGACGATCTGTGGCTTCAGTTTTTCACGGCATATGGTTCTCCCAACCTGTTCAGGATGCCATCGGCTGCCGATGGTCTCAGATTGGCCGCTGAGATCACAACAGGCAAGGCATCGCCCTTCGCCTTCTCGCTCGGAAACGCTGAATACATACTGAGCTTCGGGGCAAATCTGTTCGAAGGCGCAGGCGCGCCGAGCCTGGTCTTTTCCGCCATGCGCCAATGGGCCAGGGAGACCCCGGTAAAACTGGTTCAAGTCGAGTCTCGCTGCTCTGCTACCGCTGCAAAGGCAGACCGGTTTCTTGCCGTTGCGCCCGGGACCGAAGCTATGCTTGCGATGGGAATAGCTCACCTGATGGTAAGCAGCGGGGCCTATGATGCCGATTTCGTGAAAAACAACGTATTCGGTTTCGAGGACTGGATCGACCCCGCTGGAAAGAAGCACCAGGGGTTCAAGAGTTTAGTGACTTCAGCCGCATACTCTCCGGAAGAAGTGGCCAAATCGACCGGCCTTGAAGCTGCTGCAATTCGCGAGGTGGCCAAGGAATTCGCCGCACGGCCGAAAGCAGTTGCAGTCTGGGCAATCGGCCAGCCCGACAACACGAACGGCGCCTATCACCAACTCGTATTCACCGCCCTGAACGCTCTCAAGGGCAACCTGAAACCCGACGGGCTGATGAGCCTGACTCCCGCCGTTCCGCTGGCAAGCCTTCCGGCTGTACAGAAGGACGCCGCGTCCCAATCAGTGCAGGCGCGGCTGGATCTGGCCAAATCCGGGCCTCTGCCGTTTAATCAAAACGGCCTTTACGGTTTTCTCGACAGCGTCTCGACAGGTCCGAAATACCCGATCGAGATACTGCTGATTCATGAAGCCAACCCGTCCTACAGCCTTGCTGAAAACAAGCTTTTCCACGCAGCCGCGGCAAAAGTGGCGACTCTGGTTTCGTTTTCCTCTTATATGGACGAAACTTCGGCCCAGGCCGATCTGATTCTGCCCAACCACACGGCTTTCGAACGCTGGGATGATATCGTGGGAATTCCGGGGGCGTCTTTCGGATACTATGCGGTCAGCGCGCCCGTAATTAAACCGCTGCTTAATACCCGGCACACCGGAGATGCGCTCATTGCGCTGGCAGGCGGGATCGGCGGCTCGGTCGGAGCCTCCTTGCCCTGGAAGAGCTATGAAGAATACCTCAAGTTCAGGGTGGATGGCCTTGCCAAGGCTCAGAAAGGAGCGGTCGCCGAAAAGCCGGATGTAGCGATCGTCAAGCTTTCTGCCGGTGCGTCCGTTCAGCCGAATTTCTCCACTGGCGCAGACCTCTGGAAGAAGCTCAAAACTGGCTCTTGCTGGTACGACGCACCTGCGGCAATTGACGGTTTCGACACTGCCGCAGGCAAACTCATGCTTGCATACTTGTCTATCGGGCAAAAGGGAGGCGCCGGCGCCGGCGATAAATATTATCTTCCGCACTTTGAAAATATAAATCCGTCAGGAAGCGAGGGCGACTTTCCCCTGCTGCTGGTTACTTTCAAGCCTTGTTTTACCACCGGCGGCTATGTTCCAACTCCGCCGTTTATGAATAAACTCATTCCCGATTATGTTCTGAAGGATGAGGAGGCATTCGTTGAACTGCATCCCGATACGGCGGCCAAATTCGCCTTTTCCCAGGGCGACCGGGTCTCCCTTAAAACAAGCCAGGGCGAGGCGACCGTGAGGGTAAATATTTCCCAGGCAGCTCACCCGGGAGTCGTTTACCTCCCCGAGGGGCTGGGGCACAAGGCCTATGACGAGTACATTCAGAACAAGGGAACAAATGCGAACAGTTTGATGGAAGTCCAACTGGACCCCGTGAGCGGCATGGGGACTGTGTGGGCTTGCCGCGCTCAACTGCGTCACGTGTAAGGGGGTAATCTGTGAGCGAAAAAGGACATGCGCAAGAAGGACATGAAGGCGGTGTTCGTTTCGGGATGGTGATCGACCTGGACAAGTGTACAGGCTGCGGCGCATGCAACGTTGCATGCCAGGCTGAAAACAATATATCTTTCAGGCCCGACGAATCGATCAAACTGCGCTCCATAAACTGGATGCAACTATTTCCTCTAGATAACGGGGGGAACTACCCTGACTACAGGCAGGCGTTTCTGCCTCGTCCCTGCATGCATTGCGACTCGCCCCACCACGCCCCCTGCACTTTCGTCTGCCCTGTCAATGCGACGACGCGGGACGAGAATAACGGGATCGTCACTCACATCTATCCACGCTGCATCGGGTGCAGGTACTGCATCGTTGCCTGCCCGTATCATGCGAGGAGTTTCAACTGGTGGGACCCCAAATGGCCGGGACCGATGGAAACAATGCTGAGTCCGGAGGTTAGCACCAGGATGCGCGGTGTGGTTGAGAAGTGCACCTTATGTTCTCAGAGGCTTCTCAAGGCCCGCTCGAAAGCCTACGCGGACGGCACGGACCCCGACAAGGCTACCTATACGACCGCCTGCGCCGATGCCTGCCCGGCCAGAGCCATAGCCTTCGGCAACCTTAGGGACCCGCACTCGGAGGTGGCAAAGCTTTCGAAGGACCCGAACGCTTTTCGGCTTCTGGAAAAGCTCCATACCGATCCCAAGGTTTACTACATCAGCACTCAGGACTGGATAAAGAGACTTTCCGATAATGCCATTTCGCAGAAATCATAGGATGGAGAATCAGCCCAAATCTGATTTGTTTGGCTACAAGGGGTAGAGAATGGATAGAGCATTGATTCCAGAAGGATTGAAGCGTTGCCCGCTTCCGCTTTTCGGGCTCTGGGTACTGATTCTGCTTGCAGTTATCGGCTGGGGCGTACTGGCCGGCGGCGTGGTGCTTCTGAAGGCCATGAATGTTACCGGGCTCAACGACTATTTCGGCTTCGGCGCCTACATTACGGCAGACCTCGCCATTATCGCGCTGGGGGCCGGGGCGTTCTTTTCCGGCTTCCTATATTACGGGCTGTCCCGTTTCTTCCCCGCGTTCAAGGAACTCGGAAAGGTAATAAACCTTGCCGTTGTCGTGGGGTTCGTCTGCTACACCGGGGCGCTCGCGGTCCTTCTGCTCGAAATAGGACAGCCGCTGCGGGGCTGGTTCGGATACTGGCACGCAAACGTCCACTCAATGCTGACGGAAGTTATCTTCTGCATCAGTTGTTACGCGATTGTCCTGATCATCGAATATGTTCCGATAATTCTCGAGAACCGCAAGCTGAGCGAAGACAGGTCTCTCAGGGTGTTCGGACACAGCCTGCATGACGTCATGGCGATTTTCGCCCTCACCGGCACATTCCTGAGCTTTTTCCACCAGGGATCTCTTGGCGGCGTCGCCGGAGTTCTTTTCGCCAGGCCTTACGTATACAGGGCCGGGCTTTTCATCTGGCCCTGGACCTTCTTTCTTTTCATCATCTCCGCGATAGCCTCAGGGCCCGCTTTCACCGCCCTTATATGCAGGGCCATCGAAAAGATCTCGCGAAAAAGACTCGTGGACCGCAGCCTTTATGAATTGATCGGCAAGGTCGAAGCCGCGCTGTTGAGCGTCTACATTGTACTCAAGATTGCCGATACGGCGTACTGGGCTTTCGTGCAGTCGCCTCGCTTCGGTTTGACTCTGGGAGATTTTTACTGGGGCCCATATGGAATCTGGCTGTTGATCGCCGAGATCGGTATCTGCGGCGTTCTTCCGGCCATTATCCTTTTGTCCCCCGCCGGCAGAAAGAGCAATTTCTTGCTTTTCGGCGCCTTTTTTCTGGATATCATCGGCGTATCGCTCAATCGCTTCGCAATGACTATCCCGGCCATCGCCCAACCCGTGATGCCCTTTGACAAATGGCATGTCTATATTCCTACCGTGTACGAAGTCGCGCCTGTTCTCGCGATGCTCGCGTACTGCATTCTGATAATTTCGCTTTCCTACAGGTACCTGCCCCTTTTCCCAAGGGAAAGAGAACTAAACCGAGCTTAGTTGAGCTTTAGCCTGCAGAGTTAAAAACAAAGGTCCTCCCAGGGTTTTCCCTTGGGGGGCTTTTTTTTGAGGTCCATCCTTCAAACGAGTACCTCCAATATTTTTCACGCTTTGCGTGCGAACTGCCCACGTACGCGTTTGCCGGAAGACCTTTTTTGTTGCCCCGACTGCATCCGGGTATTTTTATTTGACTCCCCGTGTCGCGGAATGTTAGCCTTCCGAACCTTGTGACTCGGCGTAAGAAGTGCGGCCGTCGCCGGAGACTATTATAGAAATGACAATTGGAACTGGATATGGCGCAAAGTTTATCTCTTTCCGGCTTTTTTGAAGACGGTAAATATCCCAAGTTGGTATTGGCGGTAGGGGCGATCCTTCTCATTTTGCTGGAGCTGGGAATTTTTGTTGCCGTCAACAACCAGTCAGGCCTTAAATCCCGGGTCTCCATGGTGGACTCTAACGGCAGGAAAGTCTACGAAAGCCCCGGCGGCTCCTTGAGCGCCTATGAAAAGATGGTGTTCGAGAATAACTTTGGTCCTCTTCGAGACTACACCACTCAGATCGAATCGGAAGTGGTCCCGTTCAACTTCCGAGCATGGATTCTGCTGTCCGTAGGACTGCCTCTCGGCCTCATCCTGATGCTCTTTTTCATGGCGCAGGTCTGGCTCATCCTTCTCAACGGAAGCCCTAAAGAGGGACCTTCCGAGCAAACCGAGTTAAATAAAACCCATTTCGCTTCGTTCCTGAGCGTATCGAAAAACTTCTCCGTTCTGGGCGTCGGGTTCCTGATCGCCATCACCATGCTTATTTTGTGGTTGATACCGTCGATCCTCGGCGATATGGCTCAGTCATTATTTAATGCCGTAAAGGAATATCCGTGGTTCTTTATGGGGGTGTCCGGTTTCGTTGGAGGATTGCTCGTCTGGGTAATTTACCTGCGATACAGGCTCTCGAAGCTAATGCTTACTAATCAGGTGGAGATCGAGAAGTACCGAATAGAAAAGCAGATTCTCGATCAAAATTCCGTCCCGCACCTGCTTACCGGCCGTTCCGATGCGGACGAAACCCGGGATCGGCTTCTGCAACCAGGGGAACATTGAAAACATGTGGTTCCGTCGCTCGTCCAAAAGAAAAACAGAAGAGCATGAACCCGAAGCGGTCAACCGCCGGCAGGAACCCCAAGCCACGATTGACCAGGGCGTCTATTACCTCTACTTGATCATCGGGCTCCAGATTCTACTCGTTTTTGGAATCATGGGGGTGATCATGTTTATCGGCAAGGTTATCTCCACCCCCGGGTGGGTCTTCCTCGTTATGTTTCTGCTTTTCGCGGGAAGCATAGTTTATATATACAGAAAAGCGAAAAAGAAGCTCAAAAGATTCAGTGAATCGTTCAACTCAGCAGACAAAAACTACGAAATCAGCATAATGGGCGGGATGCTCACTCTCAGGGTAGAACAGAGCCAGAATGCCCCAAAGCTTCTCGACGCCCCCTCTTCCGACTGCCCCGGCCCGATCATCGATGCCGAAACGACAGAGCCTGCCCCTGATCAGAAGCGGGTTCATCTGTCCTGAACGGCACAGTTGAGAGGAACTCTTCCGCGGGATTTTTCTTTACCACGGTATCCTTCAGCCAGGCGTAATCCTTGCCGGGATGGTCCACATTGAAGTGAAGCCCCCTGCTCTCGAGTCTCTGAACGGCGCATCGTATGATGAGTTCGGCCACCAGGGCGAGCCCCTGCAGTTCTACGATGTCGCTGTTTACCGGGATTTTCGGCATGTGCTCCTTTAGTTCCATCCTTATCTGGACGATGTGGTTCAATGCCAGGGCAAGCCGCTTGTCCGTCCTCACGATGCCGACGTAGTTCCACATGAGCCGCCTGATGAAATCCCAGTTGTGCGCAATAAGCACCATCTCGTTGCTTCCGGAACTCTGATCGGCCACTTTCGCCGAGCAGTCGGGAACATCGGGCAAGGTGCGATTTCGCCAGGACTCGATTTGCCTGGTGCAATCTTCGGCCGCAGCGTGGGCGAAAACCATGGCCTCGAGAAGCGAATTGCTGGCAAGGCGGTTTGCCCCGTGCAGTCCGGTACAGGCGCACTCGCCCAGGGCATAAAGGTTCCGGGTCGTGGTCTGCCCCGATGAGTCCGTTATGATCCCTCCGCACATATAATGGGCGGCGGGGACTACCGGAATCGGGTCTTTGGTGATATCGATGCCCAGAGACAGACACCTGCCGTAGATGTTGGGGAAACGCTCCTTGAGGAACCCGGCATCCAGGTGGCTGATGTCGAGGAAAACGCAGTCATCCCCTGTCGTCTTCATTTCCGTATCTATGGCGCGCGCAACGACATCGCGAAAGGCCAGATCTTTCATCGGATGATACTTCTCCATGAAAGCGCGGCCACGGCGGTCTATGAGCCTTCCCCCTTCGCCACGGACCGCTTCGGAAATGAGAAAGTTTTTCGCCGCCGGATGGTAGAGGCAGGTGGGATGAAATTGAACGAATTCCAGGTTCGCAAGCTCTGCGCCTGCCCTGTAGGCTATGGCGAGCCCGTCTCCGGTGGCGACGTCGGGATTGCTGGTATAGAGATAGACTTTGCCGGCCCCGCCCGTGCACAGCAGCACGGCGTTTGCCACAAACGTGTGGACCTGGTCCGCGACCGTGTCAAGGACGTAGGCGCCCCGGCAAATGTCCTGCTGGTAGAGGTTAAAAGAACCGGTTTTCATGGAATGATGCTGGATTACGAGATCCAGCACCATGTGGTGTTCGAAAATGGTGATATTCGGGCTTGATTCCACGGCGTCCATCAAAACCTTTTCAACGGCCTTGCCCGTCATGTCCTGCGCGTGAAGAATCCGGTTTCTGCTGTGCCCGCCTTCTCTTCCGAGATCCAGGTTATTCTCGGTACGGTTGAACGGGACTCCCATTTCGACAAGGTCACGAATCCGCTCCGGGCCAGATCTTACGACAAGATCCACTATGTCGGGATGACACAGCCCGTCTCCCGAATCCAGGGTATCCTGGACGTGAAGGCCGAAAGAGTCGTCCCGCCCAAAAACGGATGCTATTCCACCCTGGGCGTAGTTTGTGCTGGTTTCAAGCCTTTCTTTTTTTGTTACAATTGCGACCGATCCGTTGCGGGCTGCCTTCAGGGCGAATGTGAGACCTGCGATTCCGCTGCCGATGACGAGATAATCGAATTGATTTTTCATTGCGGATTCCCGATACTGAGGTCGAAGTTAAGATGTCGGATATCGAGACTTCGGAGCTCTGATATCCGCCAATCCGGCTTCCCTTGTGATCCGGCGCGTTCAATTAATTCTTTGTATTTATTCATCATTACTATGACAATTAATCTGCGGCAAGTAAAGTTTGAATCCGAAGACAAACTCAAACCCGGCACGGACCTTTGATTATATGCAAAAAGACACTAATAACGGCGCTCGCGAAGCATTTATCGCCGGCGTCCGCGATCTCAGGGTAATAGCACTCGACTGTGACGGAGTTCTTTTCGATTCACGAGAGGCCAATACCCACTTCTACACCCATATCATGGGCGTCATCGGACGGCCTCCCATACGAGATGACCAGCAGCAATACGTACACATGCACCCTGTCCGCGAGTCTCTCCTTTACCTGACCGGGGGCGAGGGCCGGGATTTCGACCGTGCCTTCGAGTACTTCAAAACTATCGATTTCGGCCCGTTCAACAACTACCTTCGACGCGAACCGGGGCTTGTCTCTTTCCTCAAACTGGCCCATAAGCATTTTCGGACCGCCCTGGCGACAAACCGCACCACCTCCACCCTCGAACTTCTCAACCAGTTCAAACTGAGGGAATATTTCGACATCGTGCTTAGCGCGTCAGACGTCCGAAACCCGAAGCCCCATCCCGAAATTATGGAAAGGATATTAGACGAATTCAAGGTCTTGCCTGAGCACGTTCTCTATATAGGTGATTCCAGCGTGGACGAGACCCTTGCGCTGGCCACCGGGGTCCATTTTGTGAGTTATAAGAACCCTTCTTTGAAGGCCGGGCTGCATATCAATCATTTTCAGGAACTCCATTGCCTCTTCCCCAAACTTTAAAAATCCAGCCGGGGCCGCAACCGAAAAACGAAAAGCTATTCACCACAGCTTTTCACGTCCCTCTGGGACACCCTGAAACCATGAAAAGGTTTCTAAAAATATGTTATTTTGCCCTTTAGCTAAATGATGGAAGCAGGCCGTATCTCTGTGATGCCACGAGCTCGAACCACAGCTTGGCCCGGACATCGCTTCGAACCCGAAACTGTTGCCGTTCCACCCGGAACGAGCACGCGGAACAGACTGATGCTGTCCCGATGTCCTCCAGCGTTTAGCATCACAACAAAAAGGGAGAACAGCATGGAGCCTATCTACACGAGTTGTTGTGGTCTTGACGTGCACAAAAAGAGCATTCAGGCTTGTGTGCGGCGCGTTGGTAGAGGTGGGAAAATCCAACAGGAGCTCCGCCCCTTCGGCACGATGACACAGGATATCATGGCCCTTGCTGACTGGCTTTCCCAAGAGGAGGTCACCCACGTGGCGATGGAGTCTACCGGAGTTTACTGGAAACCCATCTACAACATTCTGGAGGGTAGATTCAACATCCTTTTGGTAAATGCCAGGCATGTCAAGAATGTCCCTGGAAGAAAGACCGATGTTAAAGACTGCCAGTGGATTGCGCACCTTCTCCAGAGCGGGCTTCTTAAGGGAAGCTTTATCCCTGATAGAGCCCAGAGAGAGTTTCGGGACCTGACTCGGCACCGTAGTAAGTTGGTTGACCAGAGAGCCTCTGTGGTAAATCGGGTTCACAAGGTCTTGGAAGACGCCAACATAAAGCTCGGGGCTGTTGCAACCGACATCATGGGTAAATCTGCAATGGACATGATTCGAGCACTTATCGAAGGCCGACAGGATAGCTCTGAAATGGCTGAGCTTGCCAGAAGACAGATGAGGGGGAAAATCCCACAGCTTCGCCTTGCTCTTGAGGGGCATGTAACCGACCACCACAGATTCATGCTGAGCCAATTGGTTGATCAACTCGATTACCTGGACAGGCAGATCGATCTGTTCAGCCAAAGGATTGAGGAGGCAAGCCGCCCTTTCGCCAGAGCAATTGAGGAGGTGATGCGCCTGCCCGGCTTTCAGAAGGTCGCCTCTGAGAATGTGATAGCTGAGATCGGTTGCAATATGGACCAGTTTCCCTCGGCAGACCACCTCTGTTCCTGGGCCGGAGTCTGTTCGGGCAGTAACGAAAGCGCCGGTAAAAGGAAGAGCGGCAAAACTACCAAGGGAAGCAAATGGCTCCGCGCCACTCTTGCCCAAGCTGCCTGGGCCGCATCGAAGAAGAAAAACTCCTACTTCTATGCCCAGTACGGCCGTTTGGTAGGCCGAAGAGGGAAAAAAAGAGCAGTAATCGCTGTTGCTCATTCTCTTCTCACTGTCATCTATCACGTCCTCAGGGACCATGTTGACTACAAAGACCTTGGTCGAGACTACTTTGATAAACTTAACTCCAAACGTCTCGTGCCCTACCTCGTAAACCGGCTAAAAAACATCGGCTACGAGGTAAATCTGACGCCGCTCGAAAGTGCGGCCTAAAAACTTTTCGGAACAGCTATTCACCACAGCTTTTCACGTCCCTCTGGGACACCCTGAAACCATGAAAAGGTTTCTAAAAATATGTTATTTTGCCCTTTAGCTAAATGATGGAAGCAGGCCGTATCTCTGTGATGCCACGAGCTCGAACCACAGCTTGGCCCGGACATCGCTTCGAACCCGAAACTGTTGCCGTTCCACCCGGAACGAGCACGCGGAACAGACTGATGCTGTCCCGATGTCCTCCAGCGTTTAGCATCACAACAAAAAGGGAGAACAGCATGGAGCCTATCTACACGAGTTGTTGTGGTCTTGACGTGCACAAAAAGAGCATTCAGGCTTGTGTGCGGCGCGTTGGTAGAGGTGGGAAAATCCAACAGGAGCTCCGCCCCTTCGGCACGATGACACAGGATATCATGGCCCTTGCTGACTGGCTTTCCCAAGAGGAGGTCACCCACGTGGCGATGGAGTCTACCGGAGTTTACTGGAAACCCATCTACAACATTCTGGAGGGTAGATTCAACATCCTTTTGGTAAATGCCAGGCATGTCAAGAATGTCCCTGGAAGAAAGACCGATGTTAAAGACTGCCAGTGGATTGCGCGCCTTCTCCAGAGCGGGCTTCTTAAGGGAAGCTTTATCCCTGATAGAGCCCAGAGAGAGTTTCGGGACCTGACTCGGCACCGTAGTAAGTTGGTTGACCAGAGAGCCTCTGTGGTAAATCGGGTTCACAAGGTCCTGGAAGACGCCAACATAAAGCTCGGGGCTGTTGCAACCGACATCATGGGTAAATCTGCAATGGACATGATTCGAGCACTTATCGAAGGCCGACAGGATAGCTCTGAAATGGCTGAGCTTGCCAGAAGACAGATGAGGGGGAAAATCCCACAGCTTCGCCTTGCTCTTGAGGGGCATGTAACCGACCACCACAGATTCATGCTGAGCCAATTGGTTGATCAACTCGATTACCTGGACAGGCAGATCGATCTGTTCAGCCAAAGGATTGAGGAGGCAAGCCGCCCTTTCGCCAGAGCAATTGAGGAGGTGATGCGCCTGCCCGGCTTTCAGAAGGTCGCCTCTGAGAATGTGATAGCTGAGATCGGTTGCAATATGGACCAGTTTCCCTCGGCAGACCACCTCTGTTCCTGGGCCGGAGTCTGTTCGGGCAGTAACGAAAGCGCCGGTAAAAGGAAGAGCGGCAAAACTACCAAGGGAAGCAAATGGCTCCGCGCCACTCTTGCCCAAGCTGCCTGGGCCGCATCGAAGAAGAAAAACTCCTACTTCTATGCCCAGTACGGCCGTTTGGTAGGCCGAAGAGGGAAAAAAAGAGCAGTAATCGCTGTTGCTCATTCTCTTCTCACTGTCATCTATCACGTCCTCAGGGACCATGTTGACTACAAAGACCTTGGTCGAGACTACTTTGATAAACTTAACTCCAAACGTCTCGTGCCCTACCTCGTAAACCGGCTAAAAAACATCGGCTACGAGGTAAATCTGACGCCGCTCGAAAGTGCGGCCTAAAAACTTTTCGGAACAGAGACACAGAGATCGCAGAGGTGGAGCAGTTGAACTAACAGACACAACTGATACAGAAGACAGAAGTCCCTTTTCCGACATGCGGCATCCGTCTTCAGTTTAAAAGTCAGGAATCTCTTTTGCCTCCGGTTTTTCCTACGTGCGCGTTTCTTTTCTCTGTGCTCTCTAAAGATCGACCCTGGCCCCTCGAAGCAGGCAACCGGGTTTTTTGGAATTATCGAACGCCTTTGTGGTGAACGCTTGCATGAATTCTCCGGCCCACCCACCATCAAGCCGAGCCGGCCTGATACTGCTCGGTACGGTTCACTCCGACCCGAAGGGGTTCTCGAGGACCCGCACATTCCTTGAAGGATACGGTCCGGACCTCATAATGGTCGAAATCAGCCCCTTTGCTCTAAAATTCAGAAAAGAGCGCTCATCCGAACTGCGAAAGGCATTTCTCGAACGCCTTCAGATCGCAGCCCGGAAGCTGAAAATTGAGTTCGCCGTCGCGCTGAAGCACGCGCAGATTGCTTCGATTCTTCGCCAGATCGGCATTCCATATGAGTACAGGGCCTCCACCGCATACGCAAAGAAAACCGGGATCGATCTCGTAGCGGTAGATTATTCCGAGTTCAGCCGTGAATGGATCGAGACCTGGCCGGAGATGACTTCAGCCGCAAACATAGAGCGGCTGCTGGAGCTGGCAAGCGGCGCGCCGTCGGTTGCATCCCTCTATGCTCAGGCTGCGCGAAGGATTGGCGGAGGGCCTTCGCTTCCCGAAAACGTGCCCGGCGGCGATGTATCCGGCTGGCAGGAGCGTGAACGGTACATGGCTGCCGAAATTACCTCGGCCCTGGAACGACTGAGTCCCGCGCGGCCCGTCTATATCGGCGGATGGTGGCATCTTTCGCGCGAAGGAAGCATTAAGACACTCCGTGAACTGCTTGGGGTCGGGGCGGAGTCCTGCCGGCTGCTCGATCGGGGAGGGATGGTGAGAGGGTGAATGGGTGAATGGGCGAAGCAAGCCGGAAGCGAGGAGCCGGAAGCGGGAAGCGGGACGAACACATGAGGAGGCAGGGAGCGCTATGTTTCCTCCCGTTGAGTCGAGCAATTTGCAAATGTTACCGGCGAAAGTCTTTTACTTTTGCTATACTTTTCAAGGCATTAACATCGTGTAAGGGTAGATCATGACAAGAGCTGAAAGGTTAAAAGGGGAAATCAAGGAACTTGCTCCAAGTGAGTTTGCAGCCTTCCGGCAATGGTTTCAAGACTATGATGCCGCTCAATGGGACAAACAGATTGAAGAGGAAGTCATCGCCGGCAAATTCGATCAGCTCGCGAAAAAGACCCTTGAAGATCACAAAGCAGGAAGGACAAAGGAGATTTGAGGCATTTTTCAGCATGAATCCTTGATGATAATACTTACCGGCCATCTCCTAACATTATGAAAGTACATTGGAATACAGGATTGAGAAATTGAGCTTTTAATTCCTCAATCGCTCAATCCCTCAATCCCTCAATTCTTAAATCCCTCAATTCTTAAATCCCAAAATCAAAAATCCCAAAACCCGACCATTTCCTGCCAAATCGTGCTATTTCCTGCAAAGCGTTCACCGCAGAGCCGTTCGCTAATTCCTAAGACCCGGTGGCTTGCTTTGAGGGGCTAGGATCGATCTTTAGAGAGCACGGAGAAAAGCACTTGAAAGAGGTGAAAAAACTAAGAGCCAGGTCCTTGTTTGCTCCCGGTTATTCCTGCATGCCCCTTTTTTTTTCTCTGCGCTCTCTGTGACTCTGCGGTGGAATTGGTTTTTAGCGAAAACCCGCCAAGTTTGCATTTGCCGGTCAAATATGTTAGCATTTGAATCTGGAATGCCGGAAATATTTCTTGGCCGTGCTAGACGGGGAGCTAGCGGTGCCCTGTAGCCCGAGATCCGCTTCAGCGGGGTTGAACCCCCTTTTGAAGGGCCCGGAGCTGAGCTGGCTGTATCTAATTCCGGTGCCGGTTGGACACCACGCAACAGACGAGCACGAACCCCGTCAGGTCCGGAAGGAAGCAGCGGTAAGTGCCCCCGGCTGTGTCGCGGTCAAATCTGACCTGGTTGCCGGAAGGTGTGCGGTCTGTCTTGGCCAGTCCGACGAAGGGTGCACGGCCAAGTCCTTTTTCCCGGATATGTCTTCACTTTTTGAAATCCCGCCCTTAGATTCTCCGTGGCCACGGCAAAACACTATCACAAAACCATCTACTCCTGGAGGGTCTTTATGAAACCGTCTTTGGTGGGCTTCTTTGCGCTTTTTTTTGCCACCTCGCTTATCTGCATACCCGTAGTTTACTCCCAGCAGGGAGCGCCTGCTTTCTCGGAGGTCAACCAGATATTTCAGACGCGGTGCGTCAAGTGCCACAGCGGGGCACGTCCCCCCGAAGGCCTGCATCTGGATAGTTACGACGGCGTAATGGCCGGGTCAAAAGACATGCAGGTTATCGTCAAGGGCGATCCCGCCCAAAGTGAACTCGTGAAGAGGATCAAAGGAATTGCAAAGCCCCGCATGCCCCAAAACGGTCCTCCGTGGCTGCCTGAAAAGGATATAACCTTGATTGAAAAATGGATCGCCGCCGGGGCTCCGCAATGATAACCCTGCAACCCAAAGACTCAAAGCTATTCACCGCAGAGATCGCTGAGAAAAACACAGAGACAAACAGTAGATTAGCTCGATATTCTTGACAAAATTTCTAGAAACTCGACGTTGGTTGCACAGAGAAAATTTTTCGACGACAAGAGATTTTGACGGGGCTAAAAGATAAAACAGACGGGGAACATTTCGCAGGTCGCGCGACCCTGTAATTTGTTATGAGGGTTTCCAATTGATCCTTATGAGCCATTTTCAATCCTGTAACTCCTGTTAATCCTGTCTAGGGCGGATCGCTTTGCCTCTGCGTCTCAGCGGTGAAATGGTTTGTGCGTTCCTGCGGTGAACGATTACACCGTTTATTTGCCATCATATAAAAGAGGTCCAAATGAAATTGCACTACATTCAGCATGTGCCATTCGAAGGAATAGCCAATATACAGGGTTGGGCCGAAAATCAGGGCTGCCGGATATCCGGGACACATCTCTACAGGCTGGAAAAGCTCCCGAGCCCCGATGACCTGGACTGGCTGGTGGTTATGGGCGGCCCTATGAACATATACGAGGACAAGGAATACCCTTGGCTTGCCGCTGAAAAAAAGTTCATCGGGGCGGCGATAGAAAAGGGCAAGATCGTACTCGGCATTTGTCTGGGCGCACAGTTGATCGCCGACGTCCTCGGAGGGCAGGTAGTGCGCAACAGGTACAAGGAAATCGGCTGGTTCCCGGTCAGCCTGAGGGCCGAAGGGCTTGTATCGACGCCTTTCCGAGGCTTCCCGGACGAATTCCAGGCGCTTCACTGGCACGGCGACACCTTCTCTCTGCCTCCCGGGGCGGTCATGCTTGCCGAAAGCGAAGCCTGTCCGGCCCAGGCGTTTTCATCCAACGGCGGCCGGGTACTCGCTCTTCAGTTTCACCTGGAATCATCGGTCGACAGCGTACGCACGCTGATTCAAAACTGCTCCGATGAACTTGTCGATGGTGAATACATCCAGAGAGCGGACGACATATTGGGCAATAATCAAAATTTTTCGAGCATCCACGGCTCGATGCGCTTGCTGCTCGATAATTTGAAAAATTCTTTATGAGATCTGGACCCGTACGAGACACATCAGGCTGATCGGGGTCACTCGAAGACGCGAAAAAAACTTTTGACTGGGTTTACACAGGATAAGAGCGTCGATACCGGCGGGATCGACGCTCTTATGAACCTTCGAGAGCGCTTCCGCGAAGGCTTCAGCAAACAGGCCCCTGCAATCTCGGCCCTTGAACATCCCCGATTCGGACATTCCGGCGCCGACAACCGCGACCCCTCTGCCGAGCCTTCGCTTCTTCATAGCTGACCTCCAATAATCCGCAGGTCATTATAATATTTTCATACACGCCGGGCACTAAGCATGAGCCGCGCTTACCGCCGCCGGGGCGTTATAGTAGAAATTCTTTTGCAGCGCCTGCCGCAATTCGCCCATTAGGTCCGGATGAGCGATATTGATGAGCGCTTCTGCGCGCTGTCTTCTGGATTTGTACCTAAGGTCCGCGATTCCATACTCCGTGACTACGTAGTGAGCATACGTCCTGGGGACGGTAATGGGAGAGCCGGGTGGCATTTCCGGAACAATAGAGGATACCAGAGTCCCGTCTTTGGCGACCCTCGACGAGGACATAACCGTGATAGCACGGCCGCCTTTGGAGTGAAACGCGCCGAACTGAAAATCGAGCTGCCCGCCGGAGCCGCTGACCATCCGGTGGCCAAGGCCTTCCGAGTTTATCTGACCGCTCAAGTCTATCATCAGGGCCATGTTGATGGCGACCATGTTGGGAAATTGCGCGGCAAAAGCGGGGTTGTTGGTGTATCCGACCGGATAGAGCTGGCACATGGGATTCATGTTGACGAAGTCATACATGCCCTGATCGCCCGCGCAGAAGGTTGCGATCGTAATGCCCTTGTGGAAAGGTTTTCTGGCGTTGGTCACGATACCCTTTTCGACCAGTTGAGGTAACCCTATGGGAAACATCTCGGTGTGGATTCCGATGTCGTGTTTGCCTTCCATTCCCGCCACCACGGCCTCGGGAATCGATCCTATTCCCATCTGAACGGTGTCCCCGTCCTTGATCAGCTCCAGGACGTACTCACCGATTTTCTTGTCGCGGTCGCCGGGAACAGGCCGGCTAAATTGAGGAATGGGCTGCGAGTTCTCGAAGAAGACATCGAATTCCGTGACGTGCAGCCAGTTGTCGCCCAATACTACCGGCATCTGGTCATTGACCTCGCCGATGGTAAGGCGCTGTTTTCCGGAAGCCCGGCCATCCCGGATGGCCTGCATGGTGTAGAAGTTAGTCAGTCCGAGGTTTACCCATCCCTGATCGTTCGGGGGAGCCACCTGAGTAACGTAAACGTCAGACCATCTCCCATAGCGGTCTCCGAGATCGTGGCTTTGCTCGATGTAAAAGTCCGGCAGACGGGTTTCGATCAACTTTCGGGCAACAGGCATCCCGAAGCTCGGATCGAAGTTGATGTGGCCCTGGATCTTCATCATGGTTTCGACATCATAAAGCTTGGTCGGGCGGACCTGCACACAATCGGAGATGATGACGTCTCGAAGTTCTTCCCAACGGTCCAGGATCGCATGATAGAAATCGGGCGAGCAGGCGCCGATTCCTAGCGCGACTCCTACAAATTCGCCGGATTTGATCTTCTTGGCGGCATCTTCCAGGGAAACGAGCCTTTTTTTGTACTCTTCTTTCCAATCCATGAAACTCTCCTGATTGTGTTTGGTTTAACGTCCAGCAACTCTCGGAACCGCAGAGTCCATTAATAATACGCTGTCCCAACAGCTCTCTTTGCCCCGGAACTACCTTGCGGTCTCCCCTCGATCGTTTTAGAAGAGCGCTGCCTGTCCGCAATGCGGACATGGCAGCCGCAAAAAATCACCCGCATACACTCCGCAGCCTAAGTATTCTTTGAGCAGAGCCAGGATTGCCCAAGGGCGCCAGCTTTCGAGTTCATGGCGGTCTCCCTTGTGTCAGTTTGGAGGTTTGCAAGCATAACCGGACGCAGTTTTTTTTGCAACGGGACGTTGCGGGCGGACACGGGGAATCTGTCCCGGCGAAGGCAGAAGCGTTAACAGTTTTTAGTTTCTAGTTGGGAAAGAGAAACGGTGTTCTTCGTGTCACGCAAAAGGGTCTTTGTCTACGAACGACCATCGCCATGGTTCTTCTTCATCATGTGTCAATGGATGCACGGCCGTGGGGGGCTAACATGCGCCGCCGTGGAAGGCGGCACTACCATTCCCTGATTCCTAAACTTGTTTTATGTACGGCAGCAAAGCCTGGCCGGTAAGCGAAATCTTGCCCGCCGCAATGATTTCTTCCGGCGCGCCCTGCGCGACTATCTCGCCGCCTTTGTCCCCGCTGCCCGGACCCAGATCGATCACATAATCGCCGGCCCAGATAAAATCCGTGTTGTGCTCGATAACCATGACCGTATGGCCGTGATCGGTAAGGGCCCTGAGAACATCGAGCAGGCGTTTTATATCGGCGCGGTGCAAGCCCGTTGTAGGTTCGTCGAGAATATACAGGGTCGCGTTCGGGCTGTTGCCCAGTTCTCCGGCAAGCTTGATTCGCTGTGCCTCGCCCCCTGAGAGCGTCGGGCTTGGCTGGCCAAGCTTAATATACCCGAGCCCAAGATCGCCCAGGATTTTCAACTGGCGCGAAATGCGCGAAATCGGAGAAAAAACTTCAACTGCTTCCTCCACTGACATCGCCAAAACGTCTGCAATGCTCTGGCCCCTGTATTTGATATCGAGGGTTTCAGCATTGAAGCGTCTGCCTGCGCACGATTCGCAGGGAACGAAGACATCCGGCAGAAAATTCATTTCCACCTTGCTCTGTCCCTGACCTTTGCACTCCTCGCAACGCCCCCCTTTTACGTTGAACGAAAACCTTCCGGGTCCGAACCCACGCGCTCTCGATTCCGGCAGCAGAGCAAAAAGCTTTCGGATTTCGTCCCAGACGCCGATATATGTGGCCGGAATGGACCTCGGGGTCCGCCCGATAGGGTTGTGGTCAACCTCGAGGACCCGGTGAATTCTTTCGACCCCGGTCATTGCTTCGTAGTTGCGGTTGCCCCCTTCCCCGTAGCCCCGCCTCAGTGCCGCGCCAAGCCCTCGATGGACGATCTCGTTTACCAGCGTGCTCTTTCCAGCCCCCGACACTCCTGTGACTGTGACCAAAAGCCCGAGTGGAATCCTGATGTCGATTCCCTTGAGGTTTCTTACCCTGGCGCCGCTGAACTCGAGCCAGCCGAATTCTCCCGCCTTCTTTCGGGCAGGGATCGAATAGAGCTCGTCGAGGCCCTTTCCGAACCATTGACCCGTAAGGGTCCCGGGCCTTTTCACGAGATGCTTGAAGCTGCCCATCGCAACCACTTTCCCGCCGTTGCTCCCTGCTCCCGGGCCGAGTTCTACGAGCAAGTCGGCCTTTCTCATCGTCTCCGGATCGTGCTCGACGATAACTACCGAGTTGCCTTTGTCCCGCAGCTTTGCCAGGCTCTCCAGAAGCTTCCGGTTATCGGCGGGATGCAGACCGATGGTAGGCTCGTCGAGAATGTAGCACACGCCGCGAAGATTTGAGCCAAGCTGAGCGGCGAGCCTGATTCTCTGGGTTTCGCCGCCCGAGAGCGTGTCGCCTGACCTGTCCAGGGACAGGTAATCCAGCCCCACTTTCCCGAGGAAGGCGAGCCTCGCCTTGATTTCCCGGGAAATAGGCCCGGCAATCGGAGCCTCCTCCGGGGTGAAGCGAAACTTTTTCCACATATCACGCAGTTCGGATACTCTCAGCGCGCTCATGGCGCCGATAGTGAGTTCCCGGAAGTAGACCGACCTCGCCTGCTCGTTCAGCCGGCTCCCCGCGCACTCGGGACAGGGGCGATCGTCGTATAAGTGCTGAATCCATTTCCATGCTTCATTTTCTTCGCTAACGTCAGTCAGAATTTGCAGAATTCCGGAAAACTTTCCTTTCTTGCCGTGCAGAATCGAATTCCACGCCGCATCACCGACAGTGGAGGCCGGTTCATCCAGGGTAACCCCTAATTCTTTGATCCAGAGCCGTCCGAATTTTTCGGCTTCGCGCTTAGCACCACGCCACACGGTCGACCGCAGAAAATTAAGCAGCCCGTCTTTAAGCGACGTTTCAGGGTCGCCGCGAAGCCGCTGAGCATCGATTTGTTTTACCCTTCCGATTCCAGCGCAGGCCGGGCAAAGCCCCTGCCTGCTGTTGAAGGAAAAAAGCCTCGGGTCCAGCGGCGAAAACCCGCGGTCGCAGGCCGGGCAGTAGAGATGGCGGCTGAAGACCTTCAGCTCTCCTTCGGACGTAGCGAGGTAAAGGATACCCCCGCCCATCGCCAGCCCTCGGCGAACCGAATCGAGCAGTTCGTCGAGGGTTATCCCCTCTCGATCGAGCCCCGGAAGGAGCGCTTCGATATCGTGTTCGCGGCGTCTCGCAAGTTCCGGTATCGGATGCACCGGCATAAACTTTCCGTCAACCCTTGCCTGCTCGAACCCCAGCCGTCTGAGACGGGCGAAGAGGTCCCGGTATATCCCTTTGCGCCCATGCACAAGCGGCGCCAGAAGGCTTACGGGACCGTTGCCGGATTCCTGCCTGATCCGGGATAAAATGTCGTCAATGGTAAGGGTTTCCAGGTCCCTGCCGCAACCCGGGCAGTGCTGCCTCCCCAGCTTGGCATAGAGCAGCCGGAGCAGATGATAGGTTTCTGTGATCGTTCCCACCGTTGACTTTCTGCCGAACTGGCTGGTCCTCTGCTCGATGGCAATGGTGGGCGGCAGCCCGACGATCTGGTCCACGTCCGGCCTTTCCATTATCTTGAAATATTGACGTACGTAGGATGAAAGGCACTCGAGGTATCGGCGCTGCCCCTCGGCAAACAGCACGTCAAAGGCCAGAGTGGATTTTCCCGAACCGCTCAGACCTGTCAAAACGCTCATCTTCTGGAGCGGAAGCCGGATTTCTTCGACTTCCAGATTATGTTCGCGCGCTCCGCGTATAAGAATCTCGTGCGGCAGGACGCGTGGGGCGGAATCTGCCAACTCTGCTTTGACCGCCGCCTTTTCGGCGCCTCCGCCTCGCGCACCGTGAGGATTTCGGGGCATTGCGACGCAACCGGAAAATCCGCTCTGGGGTTCCGCTGCCTCCAGGAATTCCCTCTCGTCCCCGTTAAACCGCGTAGCCTCCGCCAACCGCTCTCCGAGGTAGCGGCCGGTTACGCTCAGGGCGTACTCGGACACGGTTTCAGGCGTGCCCTCGATTACAATTTTTCCACCTCTTTCCCCACCTTCCGGACCAAGGTCGATTATCCAGTCACATGCAGCAAGGAGGTCCAGATTGTGTTCCACCGTCAGGACTGTATTCCCTTTTTCAACCAGCTTGCGCAGCACGTGGATCAGTTTTGAAATATCATCGGGATGAAGACCGGTCGTGGGTTCATCCAGAATAAAGAGCTTATCGCCCCCTGACGGCCCGCTGTATAGATGGCGAACTAGTTTCAGTCTCTGCGCCTCTCCGCCGGAGATCGTACTGAGCGGCTGGCCCATGCGGATGTAGTCGAGACCCATTGTAATTACGGACTCGAGGGCCTCTGCAAGCGGCCGGTTTTCAGGAAAACGGTCAAGAATCTCCCGAGCGCTCATCTCCAGCACGTCGCCTATTGAGATTCCACGCAGCTTGATATCGAGCACCTCTTCCTTGAACCTCCTGCCTCCACACTGAGCGCAGCGCACAAAGACGTCGGCCAGAAACTGCATCTCGACGCGCTCAAATCCATCGCCGTTACATGTTTCGCACCTTCCTCCCGGCACGTTGAATGAAAAGTGCCTGGCCGAAAAACCTTTCGCAATCGCCTCGGGCGTTGCCGCGAACATCTTGCGCAGGGGGTCGAGCGCATGGGTATACGTCAGCAGGTTCGCCCTGGGAGTGCGGCCGACAGGCTGCTGGTCAACCAGAACGATTTCCTGGACGTTTTCGGCCCCGGCGATTTCGTCGTGCAAACCCGGAGTTTCCGCCGCCCTGCCCTTTTTCCTGAGCCACCCGTGGTAAAGAGTCTTTTCGACCAGCGTGCTCTTCCCAGAACCGGAAACACCGCTCACCCCCACTAGAAGGCCCAGGGGAATCGTCACGTCGATTGACTTCAGATTGTTCTCACGGGCGCCAATGACCGTTAGTTTTTTCCACGGATGTGGCGGACGGCGGCTGATTGAATGCGATAAAACCGATTTTCGTCCGCAAAGATACGCCCCCGTGAGGCTGTCCGGTGATCGCACGAGTTCACCCGGCGGTCCCTGAAAGACGACATTGCCTCCCCTTTCTCCTCCCCCCGGCCCCATGTCGATGACTTCGTCACAAAACCGGATCATTCCCGGATCGTGCTCGACCATCACAACGGAGTTTCCCATTGTCACGAGCCGGCTCAACTGGTCCATGAGTCTCTTCTGGTCGCGTGCGTGAAGCCCGACACTGGGTTCGTCCAGAACATAGAGCACGTTGACCAGTGAAGAGCCCAGGGCGCGGGTAAGGTGCACCCGCTGCACTTCCCCGCCCGACAGCGTTCTCGACTGCCGGTCCAGCGTGAGGTAGTGCAGTCCGACGGCCATCAGGAACTGAATCCTGCTCCGGATTTCAGACATCAACATCGAGGCAGCCGGGTCCTGTGAGATCTCAGGCCACTCATCGCCAAAGAACCCGTTGAGCTTTTCAATGCTGGAAGATGCGATCTGAGCTATACTTTTCCCCCGCAGCCGGTACAGAAGAGTCGCGGGTTGGAAGCGCGAACCTGCGCAGGCATCGCAGGCAACGTAGGCCCGGTATCGCGACAGGTAAACCCGCACGTGCATTTTGTATGTCTTTGTTTCCAGCCACTCGAAGAATCCTTTTATCCCGTAGTAACTTTTTGTACCGTTTAGGATCTTCCGGCGGGCGGATTCGTCAATATCGCCAAACGCAATATCGACGGGGATTTTTTCTTTTTTGCAGAAATCAAGGAGTTCAAAATATTCGTCGCGGTCCGTCCCGAAGGGCTTCACGGCGCCTTTTCTTATGGACAGGCTCCGATCGGGAATGACGAGGTCGATGTCCACTCCGATCGTCCTGCCGAAGCCACGGCATTTTGGACATGCGCCTATGGGGCTGTTAAAGGAGAAAAGATTCGGATTCGGAGGAGGAATCGGGGAAGCGCCGGTGCAGTCGGCGCACGAAAGCTCGGAGCTGAACCTCCTGACCCGGTCCGGCATCACAACCACCGCCATCCGGCCCTCTCCCATTTTGTGGGCGGTCGAGATGGAATCGTATATCCGGTTGCGAGCGGCTTTCCCCCAGAGCAGCCGGTCAACGATCACCAGAAGCTCCCGCCCCCGAAGCCTGCCCGATTCAGGCTCGCTTAGACCGTCCAGATCCACGACCGCCCCATCGGCAAATATCCTGAGGAAGCCCTGCGATACGAGTTGAGTCCTCCACTGCCCGTCCTGGTCGGCCCGGAACGCAAAGCATATGAGAACCCGGTCTTCCCCGGAAAGATCGCCGAGCTTGGCGTAAATCGTCTCAGGCGTATCTCGGGTTACCGGATTGCCGCACGACGGGCAGTGCGGCACTGCAAGCCTTGCGAAGAGCAGCTTCAGGTGGTCGTTTATTTCGGTTATCGTCCCGACCGTGGAACGGGAACTCCGAACGGCAGTCCCCGATTCTATCGCAATGCTCGGGGGAATACCTTCGATCAGGTCGGCTTCGGGCGGGTCCATCCGCTCGAGGAACTGGCGCGCATAAGGCGAGAAAGTCTCGATGTACCTGCGCTGCCCTTCGGCGTAGAGAGTATGAAGGGCCAGGCTCGACTTGCCCGAACCGCTGACGCCGGTAAGCGCGATGAGCTTGTTCAGCGGAACGTCCAGATCCAGGTTTTTTAGATTATGCTGGCGAACGCCTCGAAGGCGGATAACGTCATGATCCAATTATAGGGCTCCGAATGAAACTGGAATTAAAAAAATGGCAAAAAACGTACGCGGCGGCGGGACATGCGCGCCAAATACCCCTGGAGGGCCGGTCTATCCGCTCTTTTGCGTTTTTCGCCAGTCCGGACAATTTAATCTCTTGATATTGATGCTGCAATTAATTAACAATTCACAGCTTAACATTGTAATGCATTATAACTCGAATTGCAGGGCGTTCGGTATTTCTTTCAGGCGACCTCAGCGGCCACTCAGCCAGGATAGAGCATCCAAGGGCTTGAAAGTCCGCCGGTTGAGCCGGCATCTTGCCTGTGAGGCGCCTTTATTCAATATTGAGTCTCTCTTGGGAGGATGGACCCGGCAGAGGACCATCCGGCCCGGAAAATATCAATGAACGATCTTACCCCCATGATGCAACAGTACCTCGAGATAAAATCGAAGTACCCGGAGTCGCTTTTGTTTTACCGCATGGGGGACTTCTACGAGATGTTCATGGAAGATGCGGTGACCGCCTCGCGGGTGCTCGATATCGCTCTCACCTCCAGGGACAGGCAGGCGGAAAATCCAGTCCCGATGTGCGGGGTTCCCTATCACGCGGCGGAAAATTACATAGCGAAGCTGGTTGCCGCAGGTTACAAAATCGCAGTCTGCGACCAGGTCGAAGACCCCAAGAAGGCCAAAGGCCTCGTGCGCCGCGAGGTAACCAGGGTCCTCACACCAGGGCTTATCGTCGACAATCAGAATCTGACATCCAACCAGCCCAATTACCTGGCCGCCGTCTCCGAGCCTGGCCGCGGCAAACCGATCGGCCTCGCCAGTCTCGACATCTCGACGGCCGAATTCAGGGTCACGGAGTTGGACTCCGAGGAAAGCCTCCTTGAAGAGTTGTTCAGGATAAATCCCAAAGAGATTCTTCTGCCGGATGAGTTCAGCCCTGAATGGACAAAATCGGTGCAAAACAGGATCGATGCGACCGTCACGCATATCGAGGAGGTCCATTTCGACAAGCGCCGCGCGTTGGAACGGCTTACTTCGCATTTCCGGGTGCACTCGCTGGAAGGTTTTGGGATCAGCGAAATGGATTCGGCGATTCAGGCTGCCGGAGCAGTCCTCGCCTACGTTCACGAAAACCTTTTCGGCTCCTGCGAGCACGTCAAAAGACTCATACCCTACAGCCGCTCCGAGTTTATGGCCCTTGACGAGGCTACCGTCAGAAACCTCGAAATATTTTACTCGGCCAGCTTTCAGGGGAGAAAAGGCTCTCTGATCGATGCGATCGACCATACCCGCACTGCGATGGGCGGCCGAAGGCTCCAGCAGTGGCTCCGATACCCGTTGCTCGACCTTGAGGAGATAAACAGGAGGCAGGACGCGATCTCAGAGCTGGTGGCGCAAGGCGATGCGAGAGCGGCTCTGCTGGATACGCTCGAAGGCATAAACGACATCGAGAGGCTCAACGGAAGAAACAGCACCGGCGTTTCTTCTCCCAGAGATCTTATCGGCCTCAAGAAATCCTTCCAGGCAATGCCCGGCTTGGGCCTGACTATCTCGGGCAGCAAGAGCGCTCTTTTGGCCGGCATTTTTTCCGAATGGGACAACCTTGACGAGCTTACCGCCCATCTTGAAGCAGCCCTGTGCGACCCACCTCCGGCAACCCTTGCCAATGGCGGCGCGATAAATCCCGGCTTTCATCCCGAACTCGACCGCTACATCCGGCTCAGCCGCGACGCAAAAGGGTGGATGGCCGACTATGAGACCCTCCAGCGCAAGGAAACGGGCATAACTTCTCTCAAGGTCCGCTTCAACAAGGTTTTCGGCTATTATATAGAAATTTCCCGCTCCAACCTTTCCTCGGTGCCCCAGAACTATTTCCGCAAGCAAACGCTCGTAAATGCCGAACGATACATTACCGAGGAACTCAAGGAATTTGAAGTCCAGGTCCTGGAAGCTGACGAAAAGCGGCTCACACTCGAAGAGCAGCTTTTCCTGGAGCTGCGCGGGACCGTTTCCCGCGAGAGCGCGCGGATACAGAAGATGGCGGAAATAATCTCGCTTCTCGACTGCATAAGCTCTCTGGCGGAGGTTGCCGCTAAATTCGATTACTGTAAACCCGTTGTGGATATGGGAGATTCCATTCATATCCGGGATGGAAGACATCCTGTCGTGGAACGGTTTCTGCCCGAGGGCGGCTTTGTCCCAAACGATCTGGAACTCAACCAGGAGAACCAGCAGGTGCTCATCGTGACCGGCCCGAACATGGCCGGAAAATCCACCATTCTCAGGCAAGCCGCCCTGATAGTGTTCCTGGCCCAGATCGGCTCCTTTGTCCCGGCCCGCGAAGCGCACATCGGCATCGTAGACCGCGTTTTCACTCGAGTCGGGGCGTCTGACGATCTCGCGCGCGGCCGATCCACTTTCATGGTCGAAATGCAGGAGACCGCAAACATTCTGCACCAGGCGACGCCTCAAAGTCTTATCATACTGGATGAAATCGGAAGAGGGACCAGCACTTTCGACGGCATGAGCATCGCATGGGCGGTTGCCGAATTCCTGCATGACCTGGGGGGCAAGGGAGTGAAGACCCTTTTTGCCACTCACTATCACGAGCTGACTGAACTCGCCC
Source organism: uncultured delta proteobacterium (assembly GCA_963741035.1). Lineage (GTDB taxonomy): Bacteria > Desulfobacterota > Syntrophobacteria > Syntrophobacterales > Syntrophobacteraceae > SbD1. Next base: position 23,696 of record CAVUGX010000031.1, on the reverse strand, counting down.
GGAACCGGACAAGGGTCAAGAACTTCAATGTGGCAATCAGGGAATGGCAGCAGGAGATACTGTTCTTTCATAAATTGACTCCCGGCAGTTCGAGCAAGAGCTACGGAATCCAGGTCTCCCGGCTTGCCGGCCTGCCCGATGAGATCACGGACCGCGCCCGGGAAATTTTAGCGCAGCTTGAAGGAGGCGCCTCCGCCGGACAATCCGGCGGACCGGGTCTCAAAGCCAGGCAATATCCTTCCACGAAAGCAGTGGAGCCGGGCATGCAGCTTGCCCTTTTCCACAATGACCGGGACTGGGTGCAGAGCAGGATTCTGGAGCTTGATCCGGATACAATGACTCCCCTTTCAGCCCTCCAGACGCTACACTCGCTCAAGGAAGAGATCCTTCGCAGGGACGGGGGCGCTTCCGGGGAGAAGGGGCGCAGGACTGCTTCGTCCAGGAAAGGCCGTCAACCACGCGGTTAACGAGGCGCAATTGCGCCTATAGAAACGGATATTTATGGAGATTTTTTCATGAGCCGGCATGAGGGCCTGGAAATTGCGCCCGGCGGCGTGTTCGAATTTTACGAATCAAAGGAAATCCTTTGCGGAGTCGTGCTCTCAGTAAAGGACAGCCGGTTCAATGCGATCTCCGAGCGCAACCGCGAGGTGAGCCTTACCCTTTCAAGGCTGGTCCACCACGGCAGGACATCCCTTGACCTCAAACTGAGCCGTGACGAACTGGTGCAAAGACTGGCGTCCATATCCGAAATTCGAAAGTCCATCATGGACCGGATCGATGTCGAGGCGATCTGGTCCCTGCTCGAATCCGAACAGGCCGGCTACAGCGCGGAAGAAATTGCCGAGTTCATATTCAGCACCCCGGTTTCCGATGATGAGTCCGCCGCTGTAAACCGCATGCTGCTGTCGGACAGGCTCTATTTTCAGCCGAAGGACTCCAGGTTCTGGGCGCGCTCCGCTGAAAACATCGAGTCGTGCCGGATCGAATTGCAAAAGGAAGCTGAAAGGGAACGCAGGCTTACAGAAGGAGCCAAGTGGATCGGAGCTATAAACGCGCGAAAGCAAAATGTTCCCCCTATTGAATTTCGTGAAGAACTGATACAGGAACTCAAAAACTTCGCTCTTTTCGGGCAGGATGCAAAAGCAAGCGCGTTCGTCAAGGAACTTCTCAAGCTGGCCGCTCTTCCTCCCATTCCCCCGTCCGCTTTCCGGATACTTGTTCGACTGGGGGTATGGCGCGAAGACGAAAACCTCATGCTGCACGAGCACGGTATTTCCTCCGAGTTTCCGTCCGATGCCATGAAGCAGGCCGAACTCATCAGCGAGTCGAGTAGCGTGGAGGCAGCAAGAAATGGACGAGAGGACCTCACGGGCCTGGATGTCTTCACGGTCGACAGCCCCCTGACCAGGGACTACGACGATGCGCTCAGCGTGCGCGAGTTGGGGAGCGGACTTTTCGAGGTTGGGATTCATATCGCGGACGCCGCGGAACTGGTCCCTCAAGGCACCCCCCTGGATCGCGAGGCAGAGGCGAGGGCAAGTTCCATATACCTGCCGGATGAACGTGTGTCAATGCTCCCCCCTTGCCTTTCAGAAGGAATACTCAGCCTGAAAGAGGGGCAGGAGCGCCTTGCGCTCAGTTTTCTCATTACGATCGATTCAGAGGCCACTATCTCTGAAACGAGGATTTGCCAAAGTTTAGTAAGGATTCGAAGACAGCTCACCTACCGCGATGTAAACGAAAGGATCGATCAAGACGGCAACCTTAAAGTCCTCTGTGAGCTTGCCGTGAAGCTTCGGCAGAAACGGCTCGACCAGGGCGCCGTCATTCTTCCTCTCCCCGAGATCCAGGTTTATGTGAACAGCGCAGGGATGATTCAGATTGCCAACTATGACAAGGAAAGCCCGAGCCAGATACTGGTTTCGGAATGGATGATCGAGGCAAACGCGGCTGCGGCGACCTATCTTGCCCAAAAAAACATACCCGCTCTTTATCGAAGTCAGGCGGAGTGCAGACCGGAAACCGAATTCGTCCAGAGCGAGCACGAACTCTTTCGAGTTTACCGCCAAAGACGCCTCTTTTCGCGAGCGGAACTGGCCACCGAGCCAAAACCGCACTGCAGTCTGGCAATTGCTCATTACACGACGGTAACCTCACCCATCCGGCGCTACTCGGACCTCGTGGTTCAGCGCCAATTGAAACATGCGCTGGCAACCGGCACCGAACTCTATACCAAACAGCAACTCGACGATCTGATAGGGCCGCTTTCCGCTGCCCAGGCAATAGTTTTCACCATTCAGCGCAAATGGACCAAGTACTGGATTCTCAAATACATAGAGCAGGAAGACATAGAGAACCTGAACGTCCTGGTTCTGGACAAGAACGCGCGTTACGCGCACCTGCTGATCCCGGATTTCCTGCTCGAAGCCAACGCCCCGGTGCCCGAGAACGCTAAATTCAACCAGGGCGACAAAGTCAGGATTCACATAGAAAAGGCGCTTCCACGCGAGGATGTGCTAAAGATACAGATTCTGGATACTCCCCCCAGATGAGACTTTTTAACAGGATTAACTGAGGGTTGAGGCTGAATTCCTCGAGGTTTTCATCAAAGAACCCCCGTGCCGCGCGACACGGGGGTCTTCATATGCGGTTTGCAAAAACATCCAAAGATCTCAGGCTTCAAATGTATAGCCGACCTCACCATGCTGACTCAGATCGAGACCGGTCGATTCATCCTCTTCGCTTACCCTCAGGCCCATGATTGCATCAAGGACTTTTAGAATGATGAAGGTAACCACGAAGGAGTAAACCCAGGCAGTTACAACTGACAGGGCCTGAATTCCGACCTGACCGGCGTTTCCAAAGAAGAGACCGTCTCCGCCTGCCGCATTGATAAGCTTTGAAGCAAAGAACCCCGTAAACAATGCACCCAGAGTTCCACCAACCCCGTGAACGCCTACTACGTCCAGTGCGTCATCGTACCCGAACTTCGGTTTCAGACAACATGCTCCGTAGCAGATCGCACCGGCAAAAATCCCGAGGAGGAGCGCCGGGAGCGGACCGACGAAGCCGGATGCCGGCGTAATGCCAACAAGTCCCGCAACCGCGCCGGAAGCGGCGCCAAGAGCGGTCGGCTTGCCCCTGTGGATCCATTCAGTGACCATCCAGGAAATGGCCGCGGTACCGGTTGCAATGTGCGTGACCACAAAAGCCGAAGTCGCAAGCGCACCCGAAGCCACTGCGCTGCCCGCGTTGAAACCGAACCACCCAAACCACAGGAGGCTGGCGCCGAGTATTGTCAGGGTAAGGTTGTGCGGGGCCATAATTTCGACCTGGTAGCCTTTTCTTTTTCCCAGGACCAGCACGCAAGCCAGCGCAGAAACACCGGAGCTGATGTGAACCACAAGGCCTCCGGCAAAATCGAGGGCTCCCATGTCTTTCAACCAGCCCCCCGTGCCCCATACCCAGTGAGCGAGCGGATCATACACAAGGAATGCCCAGACGGTGATGAATACGCAATAAGTGCTGAATTTGATCCTTTCGGCGATGGCGCCTGAAATAAGAGCGGGGGTTATTATGGCAAACATCATTTGAAATATCATATATGCCTGATGAGGTACGGTAGGGCCATAGTCGGCGTTAGGTTCGAATCCGACATTTTTTAGACCCACCCAGTCAAGATTGCCGATAAAGTGCCCGATGTCCGGACCAAACGACAGACTGTACCCGAAAAGCACCCATTGAATCGTTATGATGCCCATTGCGACAAAACTGTGCATAATTGTTCCAAGGACGTTCTTACGCCGAACCATACCTCCGTAGAACAGGGCTAGACCAGGGGTCATCAGTAAAACGAGGGCCGAAGAAGTAAGGAGCCAGGCCGTGTCCCCCGTATCGATTTTTGCGGCGGGAGCCTCCGCCGGAGCAGGAGCGGTCTGAGTCGCTTGCGCAAGATGTATCGGCGCACCCTTTTCTTCAGCAAAAGTAGCACCGGCAAGCGTAAGTAATGGAAAAAAAACAAGAACTAAAGCCACCAACAGTTTCAGTTTCTTCATATCACTGCCTCCGTACCGCCAAAGGAGTTGAGAGAAAAAGTCGTTTTCCCGTGAGCTTTTAAAACGCTAAAGAGCTTCAAGACCGGTTTCTTTGGTCCTGATGCGCATTACATCCGCTACCGGCGATACAAAGATCTTCCCATCCCCGATCTTCCCGGTATAGGCAGCCTTTTGTATAGCTTCCATGGCCTTTCCGACCAACTCATCCGGAACCACGGTCAAGATCAGCAGCTTTGGGACGAAATTAACCGTATATTCGGCTCCCCTGTAGAGTTCCACATGCCCTTTCTGACGCCCGAATCCCTTCACCTCGCTGACCGTCATTCCCTGGATACCGAGCGCTATCAGGGCTTCCTGCACTTCGGTAAGCCGGAAAGGTTTTATTATTGCTTCAATCTTGGTCATTTCCCTACCTCCACCTTTTTTTGATTTCGATTACTGTCTGCCGCTGCAATCGCTTTCAGCCTTCCAGTATTTCAGCAACATTGAACCGGCCGAACCCCCGAAGGTAGTCCAAAGCGCATGCCAAAAGCTAGCTACGATATTGAACGTATTTGCTAAGTAGCTGACATTGAAGGATTAATATGTTACGGACCGGGCTTGGAGCGGCCGATTTGGGACCACAGAGCAGTACACAATTGTATCGCAATCAAGCAAAGACACAATTTTGAAACGTTTTTGTAAAACCTGTCGCAAATCCAAAGAAACAAGATCGCTTCAAAACGTATTGGAGGTCTGCCAGGACAAATAAGAATCCTGATTTCCATAATTATAGCGATCCGGGAACAATTCTGTAGAAAACGAAGAGAGACGCTGTGTTGGTCCGGAGCGAGCACTGCATGAAGGGGATGGTGCGGTATTGGCTCAAAGCAGCGCCTGCCGCAACGGGGGGAAATTTTTGTTCAAAAATGTATCGGAGAGGTCCTCAAAAGAAATTGGAACTCTGGATTACCATAATCATCATACACCCCGAGGGATAATTCCGTAGAAAATGAGAAGATATGGGGTCTTCCGGCACATGGGTACCCGGACAGTTTGCACGCAAAGCCGCGTTTCTGACATCAGAACGCGAAGAAGAGGGAGCAGGTTAAAATGCGTTAACGAGAAGTTGCATAGTCAATAGCGGGAGGTCGCTTCGCTCCAAATGAGAAGGATGAGGATAGAAGGGTGAAAATCTCACTCTTCGCACTTCAAACTTCGTTTATCCCGGTCTCTGCCGTTTGCCGGATTGACCAAGATCTGTTGCGTGAGTCCGGAGGCCTTCGAGCAGAAAAGAGAACCTCGCTATCGTTGTTCTCCCTCTTCTCTTTCTTCGCGGCTTCGCGTGAAAAGTATCGGAGGCAACTCGATCGCAGCGTATCTTCCTATGGCGGCAGCGCCAGCCCCGAGCCCAGATTGAGGATCGTGAAAATACCGAGTAACCTGTGATACATCATACGTGGTCAGAGAGCCTCGCTCCCTGTTTCTTTCGTGCGAATCCGTATAGCTTCATCGATTTTTGAAATAAATATTTTTCCGTCTCCGATTTTACCTGTAAAAGCCGCTTTTTGTATCGCATCTACCGCTTTTTCGACCAGATCGTCCGGAAGAACAGCCATGAGGTACAGTTTGGGAACGAATTTTACAGTGTATTCAGCTCCTCGGTAGAGTTCTATATGCCCCTTTTGCCGTCCGAAGCCTTTGACCTCGCTGACCGTCATACCCTGGATACCCAGGGCGGTAAGAGCCTCCTGAACCTCCGTAAGCCGGAAAGGTTTTATGATTGCTTCGATTTTTGTCATCTACCTGCCTCCGCCCTTCCTTCTGTGATTAAGATTTACGTCCTTATACTAAGCCGTTGTAATTACGTAATAAATAGTCATGGCTTGGAATTCAGGCAGCAGCTTCCAAATCCCAATCAAGTACACAATTGTAACCAAACTATATTTTCTGACGATATAGATTCAGAGTTATAGATCTTTCAGGGTCCAAGATACCACAGGCCACCCTCTGCTGCCACTTTTGTTTTCTATACGAGCAAACCTGTGATACAAATACTCCACTTTCGGAGCATCGCCGCCTCTTTATGCGGATATTGAAGGGCGTTTAGGTACAAAAATATCTGTATATGACCCTCAGCTTTGGATGAAAATACATAATTGTCTTATTATTTACAGTACACTAAGGAACCTGAGTATAAAAATGCCATTAACATCAACTACTTGATTTAGAGCCACTCCTTGGAATGCGGCTTGCTCCTGAATGCAAGCTAAAACCGTTCTGATTGCTGAGAAGTTTCAACACAACCAGGAAAGGCTTGGTGCGCGATGGCTTTCAAGTTAGGGAAAACTTCAGTTTTGCTGACATCGATTATGACAGTAACCCTTTTGCTGTTGTGGGCAGCCAAAAGCCCGGCATTGGCAGCCGAGCCGGCCGTGATGAATCCGGCGGACACGGCCTGGGTGCTCACATCAGCGGCCCTCGTAATGGTGATGCTGCCGGGGCTTGCTCTTTTTTACGGGGGAATGGTACAGCGCAAGAACGTACTCAGCTCTCTCATGCACTCTTTCGTTGCGCTCGGTATTCTCGAGCTTCAGTGGATCGTCATAGGGTACTCACTTTCGTTTACCACCGGGAACTGGTTTATCGGGGACCTCAGCCAGTTCATGCTAATGGGAACAAACGTCAATTCGCTAAGAGACACGATCCCTACATACGCATTCGTCATGTTTCAGGGAATGTTCGCAATAATCACTCCAGCGCTGATCAGCGGCGCAATAGCCGAGCGAATGACGTTCAAATCCTACCTTACTTTTCTGGTACTCTGGTCGCTTATCGTCTACTATCCCCTGGCTCACTGGGTATGGGGAGGGGGCTGGTTTCAGTCGATGGGAGGCCTTGATTTTGCCGGCGGACTGGTCGTACATCTCTCAGCCGGGATTTCGGCGCTTTCAATTGCCGTTGTAATCGGAAAACGCAGCGGATATCCAGGCGAGATGTTTGTCCCTCATAATCTTACAATGACACTGCTGGGTGTCGGGCTCCTATGGTTCGGCTGGTTCGGCTTCAACGCCGGCAGCGCCCTTGCGGCAAACGCAACAGCGGCTCTCGCTTTTACCGCTACGATGACGGCCGCCGCCGCCGGGTCGTGTTCATGGATGGCTATGGAATGGCTGACAGTGAAAAGACCCAGCGCCCTTGGATTTGCTTCAGGAATCGTGGCCGGCCTAGGTGCGGTGACCCCGGCTTCCGGGTTTGTAACCCCTGGATGGGCCATGATCATCGGACTTGTCTCCGGGGTGATCTGTTATTACGGTGTCCGGATGAAATTCAGCCTCGATTACGATGATTCTCTCGACGTAGTGGGGGTACACGGGGTCGGCGGCATGTGGGGAACTCTGGCAACCGGCCTTTTCGCCACCGCAGGCGCGACCGGCCTCATAGGAGGCAACCTCAAACAGTTGGGAATACAGGCAATAGGAGTTATTTCAGTGGCTCTTTACTGCTTGATAGCAACCTACCTGATCGCACGTTTGCTCGAAAAGACAATCGGTTTAAGAGTGGGCGCGGATGAAGAATTATCGGGTCTCGACAAAGAAATTCACGGTGAGGTCGGGTACAGCATCTAAGCTATTTTGGCTCTGCCGTTGACTCTACTGGCTTTTGGTCAAGGGATTGGTCAAGATTTGCCAAGTACGCATGAAAACGGGACAAAGCGTCCCGGGCGTCATCAGAGTCGATAGTGTTGTACCGCCGAAACATTTGTTCAGTGCTGTGGCCGGTGATCTTCATAATGACTGATTGAGGGACGCCGGCTTTCCTCATATACGTGTTGAAAGTATGCCTGAGATCATGGAAGGTAAACCCGCCCCTGACTTTCCGGCCGTAGGGGATTCCCGCCAGTTTACAGGCCCGTTTAATGTCACCCTCTAGCTTTTCCTTGAGTCCTTTTTCGGTTGAATACGGGAAGACGCGCGGATCGTGCAAGGCTCGGGGTAGAGCCTTCAAAACGGGGACAAGAGCTGGAGATATGGGTACCAGGCGCGGCTCCTTATCCTTTGTGTCTGCTGCTTCCAGGCGGACGAATTTTTTCCCAAGGTCAACCTTGTCCCATGTGAGAGAAAAGATTTCCCCGCGCCGCATGCCCGTGTAAAAAGCTGTAACGAAGATAGCTCTCGTGAATGCCGGCATCTTTTCGGCCAGTCTGGAAAATTCCTCGGGAGAGAGTATTTTCTCCCTGGCGTTGGCGTTCGCCTTGAGAAGCCTCTTGACCCTCCGGAAAACCTTGACCGCTTCCCCGCCTATCATGTCATTTTCGAAAGCCTTGTTCACCATGGCTCGTGCGGCACCGATCTCGTGATCGATATAGGCATCCGACTTGGCCGGCCTTTTTGCGCTTCGCCTGGTAGTTTTCGAGATCGATCGGCTTTAGTTGCCAGATGAGCGTTTCCCCGAATTCGGCATTCAAGTTTTTGAAGTTTATCTTCAGGGTATTGTAGTACCTGGTGGCTTTGATCTTCTCGAGCTTCAGGTACCAGTCCGAGAGTTTTTCAAACGTCATGCGCTCTTGTGGTGCCTCCTGAAGGATACGCGGAGTTTCCACCCTTTGGGCTTTGCGTTTACCCTCGGCCGCCCTCGCCTCTTCAATCGAGTAGGCCCTGGCATCATTGGCGCCGGCAACTGGCTCTCTTTTTGCCTTCCCCGTGCCCGGCACGATGTAGTCGATCCAGTATCGAACCTTCTGAGAGCGCTTCGCTTTGTCGAGGTCATTACCGCAAGCGCACGCCTTATTGCGGACTGACTGCTTTTTGTGGCACTGTGGGCACTCTGCTAAAATTGCCATTGAAAGTCCCTCACTTTCTCGCCGTTGCTTCCCTGTATCACACGCTTTGTGTGCCCTTAATTTTCGCTTGGGCGCTTTTCACTTCCCGGTTTAACTCCAAGATCATTTCCCAAAGTTTTTCTAACTCCCTCTCTGTTGATTCAGGGTCCTTTAGGTAGGCACTTGCAATATCCTTGGCCAGCCTAACTGTTGGTTCGGAGGATTGTTGAGGCGCGGACTTAACTATTCTTATAGCCTGTTCTAATAAATCGAATCCTAGAGCGATGGTCTTATGCACCTTAGACAGAGAAGATTTTTCTTTTCTGTTCGCGGTTCCAGCCCGTGATCGGAGTATTTAATCCACCAGATTCTGCCGCGTTTGTAAACGGACCCCATGGTTTAACCCTCCTTTTCAATTGGGCTTTTCGGTTTGGTGGTTAGCCAATAGCCGGAATTTTAGGCGGTGCTGTGCCCCAGTTGCCAATTGTAGGCTATAGAGCGTGAGCTCGTGCTTTATGTGGTCAATGATATCCATCGGTTCGGTGCTGGGAGTGGATGATTCCAATAATACCAATAAACGCATCTTCAGTTCCAAGAGTTCTTCAAATACCCAGTGATAATCATCTTCACCCAAAAGGTTTTCGTATTCCGCCAGCATATCCTTTAACTCCCCGACGGTCATTAATTCTTCATCGTCTGCGGGTTGATTTTTAGGCTCTCTCGCCATGGCTCAGTCCTCTTGTCCTGGAAAGAACCGGCCCGACCGAAGCCGGGCCGGATATGGTTACGCGCATTTTCCACCTTCGAACTCTGCGGCCGGTTTGTCCTCGCAGCGCGATTCTCACTTACAGGGTCCCATAATTTTCAGGTAGTTTTCATAGTATCGGATGACGTCCTGAGCTGCGCCAATCCAAGATTCTTCAGACGAACCGTGCCACCATCCGTTCATAGCGCCAGCACAAATTAGGAATGTCGGATCGCCCTCTCGACCATCTTCGCCGCTATAGCAACTGTATCTCAGAGACGCACTCACAGGAGATTTGAAATAATATCGTAACAGTTTCAGCGCTTTTTTCTTGCTACTGACAATGGAGTCGCCTTCGATGATTTTGGGAGGCTTCGCGACGGACGATGCCGGAAAGCTGAGTATTTTAGTCATGGGCGGCCTCCTGTATTTCGCCCAGGACTCTCGACAATTCCCGGTCGGCTTCGCCCAAAAGTTCCCGTAGTCTCGGACTGATGCAGGACATCGTCTCTTTAATCAATCTAAACCTTTCATGCGACGGAAGGGGAGGTAACCCCCTTTCGATTTGAACGCCGAGAATTTTATTGTAGGAGGCTGTGCTACGACAGAGCCGGTCGCATACAATGTTAATCTGGCCGGTTTCTTTTTGAATGTGGTCCACAAGTTGGTCGAGCTGATCCATTGCGCTGAAGAGGAGGGATTTTGCAGCATTGGCCAATTCGCCCGCATCGTCTCCCGATTCCGGAATTGTGCCTAGTATGGCCTCTATAGGGTCAAAAAGCAGACCGATAATGTTGCTGAGTTCTTCCTTGTAAACATGTTCTTTTTCCATATTTCACCTCCAAAACAAGAAGCGGACGGCATCATGCCGCCTGTCTTTGGCTTTGTTTAATCCTTTTCAGCTCTTCCACCCTTACGTTGAATGCGTCCTGGATGGCTCTTTTCTCCGGAGACTCCGCAATTTCCTTCGTGAACTTACACCGCCAGGCGTAAACATCTCTAGTGGTCAAGATCGAGGCAAGGTCCTTTTGCGCCTGGTCGAGAGTCATTGCCTGGACTGTTTTGCCGCGGCGTTCCCGCTCCCGCTCCACCGCTGGCCGCTGGGCCCCCAATTCATTCTCGTCGCCTGGTATGCCGAGCAGGGCCTGAAGGGCAATGCGACGGCCGTAGGAGTTCGCAGCGCCGAAAGCTTGGGCGTCAGGCTTTTGTCCCTGGCACTTCCGCGTCGCGATCCGCGCCGAGGCCTCCGCGCATTTCCTTCTTCTTCCGGATGGCAGGGACGAAAATCTCGCTTTCGATCCACTCCCCGGATTCGTGCATGATCCTGGTCACAACGATCACGCCGGCGGCTGCCAGCTCGGCCGAGTCGGGGACCCGGTTTCCTTGGACAAGCACAAGGCCGTTTTCGGAAAGCGGGCACTTTGAAGCATTCCAGAGCGCGTCAAGGTCGGTGTACTTCTCCCCGTAGTAGTTTGTGGCGTTTTTCTCTGCCGGCTCGATTTGGGCCTGCGCCTTCGTTAGGGCTGCCGCGAGCCTTTCAACTGTGGGAGATTGGTTCATGATGGGCCTCCAAATGAGTAGCGCCATGAGGGTGACAGACGAGCTGACCGCGAGTGAACGGCCAGCCGCCCCTATGCCCGAAGCATAGATCCCCATGGCGCTGATATAATCCAAATTTGGAGTTTGCCAACTTTGGCATGGCAATTTTTCCTCACTCGTGTTGCCCGGGTTGTCAATCCAAGCTATTTCAAAATAGCAGAATTCACGCTTATTGCAAGGAATATCGCTTTCTTCGGCGCTTTCTCCGGGCTTTTTTCGGGACGAATTCGCATTCTTGGCCAGTGACCGTGACGAGGATGCCTGCCGTCACGTGCATACGCGTGTCAGGATGCCCCAGGATCGACTTTCCCGACCGGACCCATATCAAACATCGTTCTGATTTGAACCCTTCACCTCGCCTCCTTAGTCGCTTGCGCGTTCTGGAACTGCTTTTCACTTCCAGGGTAACGAACCTGGTTGCAAGTAAGGAAACGCAGTTCCAGGGTGCTGTGCCTCTATCAACGCCTTAGCTTTGGTGATCGTATCGTCATTTACCAGCTTCCCGTTGGCCTGAAGCTGACTGACTACCCACTTGCTATAATCATCCTGATTTTCGGGTCTGAACTTGCTGAAGTCGATCTGACGCTGGGTCGCTGAAGTCCCCGTATTCTCTGAACTTCCGGAAGGGTTTGGAATATTTTTGGTAAAATTTCCACCCGGTTTTGCAAAAGATCCCGGTTGCTCCTGTTGCGGCGCTTTCGCCGATTCTCCCGGGAAAAGTATCCCGCGACCGATCTGGATAATGGTGCCGTCGTCTGGAATCTTCTCCCCATTATTCTGTCGCCAGTTCGAGATTCCCGTGTCGAGCTGCGCCACGAACTGGTTATATTTCTGGGCTTGCGCCCCCATGGAAGTTTTTCTCACGTTCTGCCACGGCGTATTCGGATGGAGGGTTGTACTGTTTGCTTCTTCTAATATCGGCTCCATAAGTTTTTGCGCGTGCTCCAAGCTCACATGCTTCTGCGCCTGCGCCTGGTCCTCCTTCCGGATCTGCGTCTGATCTTTCATGAGGTCGTTTAAATCACTGATCGGCATGGCTCCGTAGTAGCTCGGAAGGTTCAGGTTCTCAAAGCGTGTACGGTCTGTGTACTGCGAACCCTTCAGCTCATCGTGGAGCGCATTGCTGTCCGCTGTCGGCGCCGGGTCCCACGCGGAGAAGGCGTTGATCCTAATCGCCTTGTCAACCCTGTCGTATACGCTCGGATCGCGCTTAGAGGCGTCCGCATATGCCTGCGCCCACTGAGGATTTTTCATCGCTTCCTGCCACGACTTCGCGCCCTGCGGCCCCGTGATCCCGGCGCTTACCTGGTCGAGGTTCGCCCGGTCGACCATCTGGTCCGCTTTGAGCGCGATCCCCGCCTGCTGCTCATAGTGGCTGATATACTTATCCGCGAGGGACGGATCGCCCGGATTATCCTGTTGGGCCTGTTGCCGTAGCTGATCTATATGAAAGATGTAGTTCTCCCGGATATTCTGAGCAGACGGCGCGCCGCTCGGATCGTACATCAGCGCGTGCCGGTCGACATAGCCCTTGATCGACTGCAGGGCCTCCGATGCCGTAGCATCCGCCGGGATTCCATTCAAGGTCAGCTTCTTCGCATTCCCGCCCAAAGCGGCCGCCGCGCTCGAATTGGGATCGGCGTGAAGAAGTGCGGTCGCTCCGCCAATCCCTTGCTGATGCGCGAGATAGATCTCCCACGGCTGAGGCTGCCGGCCGAGGTCTTTTGCAAGCGCCTGTTGGTTTTCCTTGGCAAGGGTCACCCCAAGCTGAATCTGCCTCCCCGCGTCGAAGCGGTCCTGGTCCGTTCCTCCCTGCGCGGCCCACGTGCTATCGATATGCTGAAAGATGCCGGTAGCCGATGAGGTCGGATTTTTCGTTACCGGGTTCGTCACGCCTCCCTCAGCGCTCCAGATCGTGAGCGCCGTATTCGGATCGACCCCTTGCCTCTGCGCCTCACTTGCTATCGCCTGCGCGGTCATCCCGCCCGTAATCTTCCCGTATGCGCTCTGAGCCTGTCCTAATTCCACAACGGGCTTGATCGCTCTTTCGAGTTCGGCCTGCATGGGTCCTGAAAGTTTGCTCTTGTACTGATCGTACATAGCTATGCCAGCCGTTGGATTGGCCTGGAGTTGTCGCTCAATGGCACCCTTGTACATCTGGTCGATATAGTGCTGCGCTCTGAGATTCGCCTGTTCGGGTGGCTGTCCTGACTGCTGGCCGAAAGCTCCGGCTTCGACGGCGATAGAATTCTCACGGTTTCGCAATGTTCGAGGATCGGTGTACTTATCTATGCCGTCGTTTACAAATTCCCCCAAAAGAGAATCGCTTGTTTCCTTGTGGTAGACCTGCGTCTGCTGGGCCGCATGCCGCGCCATGCCGTCAAGCTCAAAGCTCATGCGGCGCATAGATAGCTCGTCAAACATCTTTTGTTGCATGGCGTTTGGTAGATCGGTCCGGACCTGGCCGCGAAGATTGTTCATTTGCTCCTGGTAGGCGGGATACTGCGCCTCGGCATCCTTGCCCTGGAGGTTATAGAACTTCGCATAGAGATCCCTGAAAGCGGGCATGAACTGATTGGCGTAAGTGTCGTTTACCGTGCTTTCATTAATAAGTTGCTGTCTCTGCAACGCATGCTGCGCGAGTATGTCCCCGGCCTGGCTGAGCGTCTGCCCCACCTGGCCGCCGAAGTTCTCGGGTGTCGCACGATCGATGGTATTGTAGATTCCCTGCCCTTGAGGTTTTTCAGTCGGGACAAAAGATACATCGGTACCGGGTACAATTGGCATATTCTGTTCCTTCTATTTTGGGGTCTTCATTCCGCATCCGCCGACCACGCGAAGGTGAGGCCTGCCGGACTTTGCCACATCATTTTTTAGGGGGTTTGCCGCCCTGATTGCCTTCGCTCTCGCCTCGATATCGTCCTCTGAAGCCGTGCGTCTATCGGACCGTGCTTCATATTGCGTCTGTAGAGCGTCTAATTCGTTTTTGGCCATGTGCTATTCCTTCCGTTTTAGCCATTCCTGAGCTTCTCGCAGCGCTCTTGACACATGATGTCCCTCCGTTTAGCCGACCATTGTTGGATAAGCTTTTTCAAGTTTCGTCTGAGCAGCCCTTGCTGCCATGAATCGTGAGGCCTTGAGAAATAATCGTACAAAAGCCGGATTGCTGCCCGCCCCCGTGTGCGCCAATGCCCGCTTCAGCGCCTCGGCCTCTTCTGTGCTACTTACGAGCGGATTGTTGACGCCCGGTATAAAGACGCGCCTCGCCTCGGCAACATTTTGTTGGTAACTCCTTCCTCCGAGAGCCGGATCGTTCTTAACCTCGCCTTCCCAGGTCTCCTGTCGTTTGAACCAGGCTGCACTGGATGCCTCGGCCAGAGCTCGCAACCGTTCTCCGCCGAAGTCGAGTAGCTTCTGCGCTTGCGCCGGCGCCAGATCCTGCTCTTTCACAAAAGAGGTAAAATCCCCCAAGTCGGTCTGGTCGACCGGGACGCCTTCCGGAATCCTTAAATCCTCATATCGTTCCGGCGCGGCCGATTCCGCCTTCTCCGGTGTAACCCCCTCGGTCTCAGTCTTCGCCGAAGCTTTGTCGGGTTGCCCCTGGTCAGGCCCTTGCTCAAGTCCCCCTTCTGCGGTCAGGATCTCAGTCATCTCCGGATACATCTTATCAAGAGATTCCGTTACTACAGGTGTGCTTTCAGGTGCGTCCATCCATTTTCCCTTTCTTTGCTTATAAAATATTCCTGGAAATATTCCTGCTACCAGCGGTCAGCCATTTCGCCGTACGGGTCATAATCTGTTTCGATCTCCGGGGCCTGGTGGGACTCCTGGCGTCTACCCCAACGAACCGCCCCGAAAGGGTCCATCGAGGGGCGCGACGGAAAACCGGTACGTGAAACATCGGAGCCGGGAATCGGTTTGAATATGTCGTAATCAGTGACCAGTTGCCGCGCGTTCTCCGAAGGAATGGCGTACTTCATGCGCAGCATTGCCCCCAGGACGTAATAAAGTGCGGTTACCTCCGGTAGTTTCAAGACATCCTCAGGGGTCCATTGAGCGGGTACATTCTGCAATGCCGCCCGGACCTTCGGGCACTCGCCCAGAAATATCGCCTTCTGATCCCACGTAAGCTCAAGCAACATCGAATCCGCATATCGGAAAAGCTCTTCGGCGTCCCCACCCTCCGACAGCATCGGAACGTTTAAAAGCGATACCGTGCCGAGACGCTTTCGTTCCTGCCTCTGGTTAAATTCATTGAGCAAGACGCGCCGAACAATCGGACTCATGTTGGAATAAAAGCAGTCCGCGTTTATGGAGAGTTCCGCGCATTTTGAGAGCATCCCGCCCGGAGTCGGATGCGTTGATTCAAGAAGGCCGTACAACTTAGCCGGATCGGTGGATCTAAGGTTGTGCGTTTGCTCTGCCAGAAGGACAATGAAGCCCGGACTTCCGTTGTAAGGCCAGGCGACGCCGCCCCAGATCCTGAAAAAGTGCCTGTTGTTCTCCGCGTCTGTCCAGCCCACATGGCCGCCCATGTCGTTATAGCAGGGCTTGATTTTCGTGATGTCCATTTTTCACCTTTCTTTAGCTCAAGTCACTGTCTGAGAATCTTCCGGATGCCCCGTATTGACGCGCCATAGCCTCATAATTGAGCGCATGGCGGAAGTGATCCGGTCCCAACTTCACGTACACATATCGCTTGCTTCCGCTCTCTTCGTCCTCTTCAAGGCGCTTAGCCGTGTTGGCGCAGTGCTCGGCAAATGTCCGGAGCATGTCACATTCCCTCGGCAAGGTTATGCGCCCTTTGTTAATTTCCACGTGCGAGGCGTCCATGGATTCAGTGCGGTTGCTGTGCACCGTAAGGTCCCCGTCGTTCCATTTGCAACCTGATTTCTGATGTTCGCTGTAATAGCTCAAGAAGACTTTCCCTTTGTGTCTTTCGGCAAATGCCCTGGCGTTTCTGGTCTCGGGGAGTGCATCGACAACGCACCTGGACACGTTGAAGTTCTTCATCAGCCTGTCGAGCTCTTCCCATGCCTGGTACTCACCCACATGAAGGATCTTTCCTGCTCTTTGCCATTCGCGCCGGCCAATCACCACATGAAGCAACTTGCCCTGGTCAACGCCCATGCTGCACGGTCCAACGTCGGAAGACGCAATCCCTTCGTCGCTGCAAAGCGCAAGGACCTCTTGCACGGTCAGCCGGTTTGTCGCCTCCACATAGGCCATGCCGAGCTTCAGGTTGTAAAACTCGGTCAGGTTATTAGTGGTCCGGAACTGATGAAGGATGTCAGCCGGCTCGATGTAGTGGCTAAAAAGCTGGGAATAGCTGTAGCCGCGTTTCTCAGTTACGCTCGGATGTTTAGCAACCCACTCCCCGACCGATGGATTAAGTTCTGCCTGGCACTTCTGGCAGGCTCGAATGACCCGCCCCCCTACTTCGAGGAGGCATTTCGGAAAAGTATCTTCCATGCATGTGTGCTCGCCACAAGCAGGGCATTTTAGGAGCCAGTACCTTTGGTCGGTCTGCTGGAAGGCCTTATCAATCCCATAGTCGGGTAGCGTCGGGTTACTGAGCTTCAGCACCTCTTTGAATTGACTGTGACTCATGCGCTCCATCGCCATATCGACGGCCGCCGGGCTTGCTTCGTCCATTTCATCGAAGACAATGAAATCAACCGGAATCGATTTCAGCCCTATTCGCGACCTCATGCCCCTGAGATAGAGGAAGCAATTCCAAACCTTCTTGATGTTGGCAGAATCGGTTTCCTGCAACCATCGGCCCAGGGTATCAGGATTATCCGCAATGAGCGGATCGACGCGACCTTTCGTAAATTCTGATATGTCGGTTCTTGATGGGAACAAGTACAGAATCCCCCGGAAGTCCCGGTGCCGAGCCGCGTGCAAAACCCGGAGAACAGCCTTCGTGGAGAGGCCCATTTGTGCCGCTTTGAGCTCGACCATGTCCGGATGCGGATCGGAATAAGGCGTCACCAGGTACTCATGCCGCTCGAACGTGAAAGGCCGGCCGTCCAGGATGATAGGCGTTCTCTGTGCCCATTCACCTAAAGAGCCGTAAGTTTCTCCATCATCTCGCGAGAATCTCCGCTCGATAGAGCTGAAGAGTTGATCGAATAACATCTTCTTGTTCTTACCCGGGCCCACTGGTTAATCCTGTTAAATGGCGTTGGGTTATGGCCCGGCCCGCCACATAAGGCCGGGCTTGTCTTTAAGCTACATATAGCGGGTACTGGGCGGGGCCTGCGTTGATCCCCCCCGGCCGGCCGGTTCTACTCCCGGCTCCGAGTTTCGAAGCTGCGGATTGAGGCTTTCCAAGGCTTCGCAGCGCTGGCCGTTACATAAGACCTTGCATCCGCTGGCCTCGCCCCTAAAATTACCCGTGGCAGGGTCCCTTTGGATAGGCAATAAACATCCGAAGTGAACCTCGGTATTTCTGGGGCTGCAGCGGTTTATACAGCACTGCGCCAAGCGCTTATAGCTCGGATCTTCGTTCCAGGCCGCAGTTACGAAGCCGTCAACTGGGCTTTGGAAAGAAGCCCCCAAGCTTTCCGGGGAAAACGGGCTATCGTCTTTCGCGAAGCCGGATGCAACATTCTGAGGGCTCACGGCAAGATCTGCATCGGTATGGCCGCCTCTGGTATGAGGATTTGAGATCAATTCCATGCCGGCCGAAGCTGTCCTTGCCGCCGCATCCAATGGTTGCATGTGCGGTCCGGGGATAGTTTCCTCGGGCACGTCGATGATACTGCCCTCGGGGTAGAGTTGCGGACCATCCGCGCATTTCACTTGAAAAAAGCCTGCTTCGAGTAATTTGTACTTAGCCATTTAGTTCTGATCCTTTCTTCTTGTTTTGAGGTAAGTTCACATGTAGCGGGTAATGTAAGGGATCTGCGTTGGTCCCCACGGGCCGGCCGGTTCGATTTTCAAGCCCTGCGCCGCCGCTATCGCCTTCGCTGCTGCATCCACGGGCACCATGTAGGGTCCAGGGATTACCGGATCTTGGAGAGTCACAATATCTCCGGGTCCGTAAAGTTGCGGGCCGATGTAGCCGACCTCATGAAAAAATCCGCGCTCCAAAAGCATCCACTGACTCATTTCGCTTAGTCTCCTTTCTATATGGATTCTGCCTGCTTGAGCCGTTGCCACATGCTGTGACCTCGGCCTCTTCGACTAGTTCGCCCGAAATGCCAAGGTGAATGTTCGGAAAGTCCGGTCTGTACGCAATCCCTAGGTGAATCACGGCCGCTATGAAAGCTCCATTGGAGACGTATTCACCCGCCCATGCTTCAACCACATGCTTCAGCTTCCAGCTTGACCCTATACTGAAATTGACCGTCTTGCGCCGGCGATATAGAGCCAGCCATTCACAGCAAAGCTGAAAACCGCGAAGCTGCTCTTTCAGGTCTTCCCGGCCTCGCTCAAAATCTTTGATATTTATCCGGCCATGCCCGCGTAGATATCCACCAGCAGGACCCCAGACGGTAAACGCCAGGCCCCAGGCGCAAAGCGCCGGCGTCTTATCGATTACAGCAATGAGGTGAGATTTATGAATTTTCCGCACTACTTGTTCCCTCTCCTCTCTAAATCAGCTCTATAAGTGAGCAGGCCTGCCGGCGTGTTTCCAGTTTGCGCAAGATTTCCCGACGCAATTCCGGAGAAACTTCCTCAACACAGCGCAAGACTTCCTCCTGAAACTCAGCGACATGTCGGATGTCATTCAAACTTTCAAAGATTTGGAGCTGCAACCCGGTTAACTGCCGAAGCTCCGCAATGGCATCTAAGACGAGTTTCCTTGGATCAGCGCTCTTTGTTTCGACAGTCAGAATCTCCGCGCCCGCCCTCATTCCTTTGACTTCTTCCAGGAGAAGAGAAAGCCGTTTCTTCCTCCGCACCCGTGCGTTTCCCTCTCCATCCTGCTCAACGAAGGTGACAAACACATCCTCAGCTCGCGGATTTAAGTCATACCGTTCCGGGTTCTCCGGATCGCGAAGCCACCGATCGCAGGCCTCGAAAAGAAGATTCGCCCGAGAGAAGCATTGATTGAGCTCCGCAAGCACGTCCCTTGCCCGGCCGCCCTCTTTACCCAATCTGACCTGAGCAGCCGCAGTGATCTCCATTGTCTGGCCGGCCTGTTCAGCCTCTCTTAGTTCAAGCGCCTCTCTAGCGCTGCCGGAATTTAGTAATGGGAGCTGGAGCAAGCTAATAGCGAGATGAGATTTTTTATGCCGATGCACCGCCGAGGCGGAAAGATGATAAGGAACCGCTATATCCCGCAATACACCGGAATTTATCAGTAATTTGTCAATTTCAGTCCGCTGTGGATGAGTACAAACGGAACATCTTCGCGCCATAGCTCAAAATCCTCATTCAATCGAAACGGTTTCCCCGCTTACCAGCATCCTCACGATTCCGCCCTTTCCCTAAAATCAGGGCAATCGATCTCTAATTTTGGAAATCGAGATCGGTCTCCATCCGGGGGAGTACCTAGGCAATGCCCCTGAAAGCTTGAATTTGTTGGGTTTGGCTGGAAATTAGCGCATTCTGAGCAGGTAAGAATTGCAGACACACAGACGTCTGCAGACGCACTTTTTACCATATTTCTATATGTATTTTTTTCTGAAGAAATAACCTGAAAAACTGCGTCTGCAGACGCAATTAACGTCTGTGTGTCTGTGTCTGAATTAAGTCCAATTCCCCCAAAACCCCTGTCTGCTCGTGCTCCAACGCGTCTTCTCTTAAATCCGTGCTCTTCCAGGATATCCCCGAATGTTCTGGCTTTAAGGGGTTCTTCTTTATTTCCGCCACACCACCCTACATATGCCGCGTAGAGATCGGCCGTCCTGCATTTCGCGAGATCATGAAGTGTGCAGCAATCCGAAATAAATCCTCCGATTACGTCAGAGCCTGCCCGATAATCATCGGTAGCCTGTGCGACCTCATCAGGCTTGGCGATCCCTTCGTTCTGCCAGAGCAAGCACCCTTCAACCGCCCATCTCAGAATTCCAGGCCATTCCTCGCGCAACTGCTCAAGCATCACTGTTCGTGGGACCTGTTCAGACTTGGGAATTGTGACTCCAAAAGGAACCAGGTGAATCCGATTCCAGATCGCATTATCCGACCCTCGGATTACGGGTTTATGATTGGTGGACAGAAGGATTTTAAATTCAGGTACGAATTCGAAAAATTCTTGATGAAGGAAGCGCGCGGATATCTTATCCCCGCCGGTCAACCGCTTAATGAGAGATTCGGCAAGCCTTTGCCCCCGTTCGCCTTCTGAAGCTGTCACGAGCCTGGCGCCCTTGAGTGCCGCTATATCGTTTGGAATAGACTCGTTGCGCTTTATCATCAGGGTTTCAACCGGGGTTTCCTGCGCATAGTCCCCGAGCATCCCGTTGATTGTTGAAGTGAAGATGGTCTTCCCATTGTCCCCCACACCATTGAGCACCGTAAGACACTTTTCCCGGGTATCACCGCTCAAACAGTAGCCGACGAGTTTTTGAAGATAACCAATCAGGCCAAAGCTTCCCGCCATTATGCGGTCTAAGAAACTGAACCATTTTTGCGGGTACGCGGCTGCCGGATCGTAATTGACCGGTGCAATTTTGGTAATCAAATCCCCACGCCGATGCGGTGTTAATTTGCCAGAGCGTAAATCAAGAGTGCCATTGAGAACATTTAAGAGCCATGGATTTACATCAAGCCTGTTAGGGATTATGGCAACCGTCTGCTCACTTTGGGCTAGAGATAGCATAGCTTGAATTCTGCCGGCTAATTCACAACTCCGAGCATGCTTGGATAGGGCTTTTCGCTTGTCATCATCTTCGGTCTGGGCGGCCTCGGCGTATATCTTCCGGACCGTCCCTTTTGCAAGCTGGCAGATCTTGGCGATCTCATCTACCTGCCAGTGCTTACCGCTCCAGATAAGCCATTTCTCCCAAGTATGGCAAAACCGTACATTGTTATGATGCTGGTCTGCGAATCGTTCTGCATTCCCGAAATCGGTGAGGGGAAAACTTTCCGATATTCCTGGCGACGGCAGTCCATTTCGGCAGATTGCGACATCCGTTTTAGAGACCCACGGTACTGCGGCATCTACGAGTTGAAGCAGCCTTTCCTTCGAGCCTCCGTTTTCAAGCCAATCCGAGACATCGCTTTTTTCTTGGAGCCCTGGCAGCTCGATTATCTTGACCGATGATGCAATCCCCTGAAGGCCCTTAGCTATGCTTTCGGTATGTTTGCGCCCAGGTTCATCGTTGTCGGGAAAAATGGCGACCTGCTTGCCCCTCAAATGTCTGCTGTATCGAGCCTTCCATTTCCCCGCTCCCATAGGCGATGTTGTCGCGGCGATCCCGAGCTTTGCCAGGTTGTCCGCGTCCTTTTCGCCTTCCACAATGAAAATCTGATCGCTTTTAAGAACCTCAGGCAGGCGGTAGAGATCAGGGCTTATGCCCTGCAGGTTGTACGTATAGCCGCCTTTGCCGTCCGGCCGGCGCTGCCTGAAGTCTTTTGGAAAATATCTGACGGTCTGGAAAATCAGCTCGCCGCGCTCATCGTGGTAATCATAGGTTTGGACTATCTGAGGTTTCGACTTGGTAGGCGGAGAGTCACAAAAAAGCGAGTCCCATTTCTTCCCCACGGCCGCCAGGATGCTTTCAGGAGTGCATCCCGCATGACAATAAAGCAGGATCTTGCCGCTTTTCCCAACTCCTATGCTCAGACTTGCCCGATCGTCCTGATGCGCCGGACATTTGGCTTGGTACGTATCGCCATGGCGGTTGACGCCTTCAAACTTAGAGAGCAAATCCTGCAAAGGGGTGCGTTCCATCAGAGGGCCCCCTCCGGCTGCAGCGAATCGCAGTAGCGGTCCAATTCCAGCCGGTCAAATAGCGGCTTGCCCGCAAGTCGCTTCGGCTTGAACGGCAACGGGTTTTTTGCCTTCCGTGAGGTTTTATTCCGCAAGGTTTGCTCAGCGATCCCCAAGTACAGCGCTGCATCCCTGTAGCAGAGCATCCGAGGCGCCGCCGCTTCAACTTTACTAAGCTTCGCCGACATTGAGGTCTCCACCAGTCAGCATCGTACCAGGCCAATCGATTTGGTCAGCTTCCAGTCCGAGAACTGCCGCCATACGTTGTCGGTCATCATCAGAAGGGACTATGTATCCGCGTTCGATCAAAGAGACTTTTGCCTGTGACACCCCCGCCTTAAGTGCTAAATCCCACTGAGTAAGATCTTTTTCCGCCCTGGCTACTTTCAATTTCATGACTTGCCTCCACAATAAAAAGAAACTGCCCAAAACCTTTCGGTAATGGGCAGCACAGTGAACTGAATTTATTATTATTAAAATACCCTGACGACTATAGTCGTGACAGTCGGTATTTCCAGATTCTACTTTATTTCCATATACTTACGGTAAAGTGCCTGAACGTTATTTTCAATAATTTCTTCGTCTTTGAGGATTTTTCGAATAAGCCGGCCAACAAAATCCACCCGCTCCTGAGTAAGTCTCTTGAATTGATAGAGATCAGGATCGTCAAGGTACCCGCGGTCGATGTGTTTCCAAGGTGTGCTGCCTTCCTTGTAAAGCTGTTTAGTCTTATTTTCAAGATCGTCCGGGGCAAGGTCACGCACGTATCTTTCAACCAATAGGTAAAGTCTGGTCGCTTCGTTGCCGGCTGCTTTCAGTAGACCTTTCCCATCTGGCGTGGAAAGCGGGTCCGTTTTATTTCCGCGCGGCCCAGTATCCGGCACCGGTTTTCTGTCTGATATTGATGGTTCCTGCTCTCGATACTCTGCTACCGGTTTAGTCGCGAGCCCCGCCGAAATGAACCGTTCTAGTTTTTTGAGCACCCATAGATACTCGGATTTACGACGCAGTTCACGCCGCGTAGCCGAGTCGAAGCGCTTAATCCAGCAAGGGTTAACGGATGTTGCATTGCTGAGCAGCGACGATCCGGACACCCTTTCACGAACAGCTACCCTCGCTTGGCTTATATAGAAGTCAATCTCTTTGGCCAGGTGATATTTTTTTTTATAAATTCTGGCCGAGAGAGAACGCTGAGTCTGTGCGTCTGTTATAGAGTCAAGCGGTGGGATTTTATTATCTGAGGTCACTTCATCGAGAAATTCCCAAGGAGGAATTTTGAGAAGTTGGGCTAATTCCGCCCCGGACGAAATCTTTTGCATTTTACCGATCTCCCCTAATCGGTCC
This sequence comes from uncultured delta proteobacterium, assembly GCA_963741035.1. Taxonomy (GTDB): domain Bacteria; phylum Desulfobacterota; class Syntrophobacteria; order Syntrophobacterales; family Syntrophobacteraceae; genus SbD1. The sequence goes on along the minus strand of CAVUGX010000031.1, from coordinate 264 downwards.
CCTAAGGAGTCCAGGGAAGCGGGTGAGGATTTCCCGTTTGTCGCCTGGCCGGGCTATCCCTGGATAGGTGCTACATTATGTCATAAAACCGCGCTCGGTAAAAGGGTTCTCCTTGGTCAAGATTTGGTCAAGAAGCCCCTGAAAATATGTCCAGGGATACCAAGGTAGAGAATTTTTCCCAAATGCCTCTAAACTGCCATCCCGTAACGGTTTAATAGTCTACCTGGATATACCTACCTGTACCAAAATTGGTCTAGAAATGGA
>CAVUGX010000030.1:0-15120 GCA_963741035.1 uncultured delta proteobacterium | reverse complement strand
CCTCCGGCCCTGGATGAAGAAGTAGTATGCGCGATGAAGGCTGCCGGTTTTTCGGCTCTCAATCTTTCGTTATGCACGACCTGCCGCGATCAGTTGAAAAGATTCAGACGTCCCGACGTTCGCGAAGATTTTGAAAAATCTCTCGCGTGGGCGCAAAAATATGGGCTGGAAGCGGTGGGCTACATAATAGTAGGCGCGCCGGAGCAAGACCCGCTGGACTCCGTGGCCGACCTGCTTTATCTGGCGGACAAGAACGCGATTGCGGGCGTATCGGTCTTCTATCCTGCGCCCGGCAGCGCCGATTTTGAAAAATGCCGGGCGCAAAACCTGCTCCCTCCCGCGCTGTCTCTCATGCGCTCCACCGCCTTGCCGATTTCCGATACGACCACCAGGGAGCATTCGATTACACTTTTGAGATTGGGGAGAATCCTTAATTTTTTTAAATCGCTCGATTCTGCTGAGAGGGAAGAGGTTTTGAGAGTTGCGGGACAACATGCGCCGCACGAGCCAGTCATGAAAAAGTCTCAGCCTCGAAGACAGTCGCCTGAAAAGCCGGACGGTTTCGAGCCGCATATAGGGTTTGACTTGAATTCTTTTACACCCGGCGCCTGCGGCTCGGATGCCGCTGGATGCGAAGACCCGGCAAATAAGTCGAAAGCGATGAGGGAGCGGGCGATATCGAATAGACGTGCGATTGGCAAATCGCTTTTGGGCATGTTCCTGCGCGATGGGATAATTTACGGGGCCTCTCCGGGAGGGAATCTATTTGGCCACAGAACATCCGATGCCCTGTGCCGTGAATTCAGAAAGGGGCTCCTGAGGATTTCTTCGTAAGATGGGGTTTGTGTGGCGCTAATATCCATGGGATTTAGCCTCAAAACGAGGGTCGAGCTGTTCAGATAACCGCTGCATGCTCGCCGGATTGCAAAAGCCGCTTGAAAAGTATAGGGTAGCGCCATACACTCAAAACTGGCCATGCCTTGAAACCGTCACCCACGTTCCCGGAGTAAGCGGATGGACGCTATTGACAGGATCGAACTGAATCCGAGGGTATGCAACGGAAGACCAGTCATCAAAGGGACTCGAATTCCAGTATCGGTAATCCTGGAACAGATTGCTGAAGGGCAAGCCTGGGATACTCTTCTGGGAGATTATCCTGAATTGACGAGAGAAGATATCCGGGCCGCTCTTTTCTATGCCAGGTCGTGCCTTGACCATTCGGAGATAAGAGCGGTTGGCGCCTGAACCCTGCAGGCTGTACCTCGATCAGATGTTTGGAGTCCAGTTGGCCCTGGCGTTGCGGACTGCCGGGTTCGATGTTATGCGTGCCTCAGAAGCCGGCCAATCGCGAGCCGATGACGCTCAGATCCTCCGGAAGGCTATCGATGAAAAGAGGGTGCTTGTAACTCTCGATGGGCATTTCGGCGATTGGGTCGTCCTCCCCCTTGGAAGTCATCCCGGAGTGATCAGGCTGAAAGTGAATCCTGCCACGACACGGAATGTCCTGGACCTTCTTGTTCCATTCCTCCAATCTCACATCGCAGAAGAATTCGAGGACCATCTTGTCATCGTTTCGGCGAAACGCACCGAATGGATTCACACGGCATGAAATTGCAACGATATGATCCGCGGAACAAAGCCCTTTTGGGCATGTTCCTGCGCGATGGGATAATTTACGGGGCCTTTCCGGGAGGGAATCCATTTGGCCACAGAACATCCGATGCCCTGTGCCGTGAATTCAGAAAGGGGCTCCTGAGGATTTTTTTGTGAGATGCGGACTGCGGGCGCTGATATCCATGGGATTTAGCCGCAAAACGAGAGTCAGGCTGTTCCGATAACCGCTTGTTTGCCGCAAATCCTTGTGATATAAGGGTTCGCAAAACAGGCTGGCGTGGCTCAACGGTAGAGCAGCTGATTTGTAATCAGCAGGTTGGGGGTTCGACTCCCTTCGCCAGCTCCAGAAAATTCAAGGGGTAGAAGGTGGTCCTTTTATCCCTTCTTTGATTTAAGAACGCTTGCGTACGAGGATTGCTTCCCCTCGTGTGGCAGAACCCGTGGAGGATGTCCGATGAAAAAGCTTGTTCCCGCATTTATGTTGCTCGTCTTCACATTGGCATTCAGCGGCTGCGAGATGCCTCCGGAGCCCGTACAAATTAGTGAAGCGCAATACAGGCACTTGACGTGCGATGAAATGTCTCAAGAACAGCTTAGAATAAAATCCGCGCTGGCAGCCGCCCGCGATGCGCAACGAGGCCGCTCGGACTATGGAATGGGAGGAAATTTCAACGGTGTGCAAATTACCTCCAAGAGCAGCGGGACGTCAGAGATCGACAAGCTGAACGAACAGCTTCAGGCGCTTAAGCAAGCTGCCATCCAGAAAGGCTGTCCCGCTCCTAGAGAGCCGGACTCATATTTATCGGATGAGTCGCCCAAATAAAATAGCCCATGGGTGCGGGACAGTAGAGAGGTCATTTTGTGTCCCTGTGGGTTTGCCTTTGCCGCTTTCCGGAATTAGTTGCGTAACGTCCGGACTGCCGCTGGCTTTTCCTTACTTCCGCTGTTCCCACCCGCGCTGAGAAATACCTGTTTGAGCCGACAGGCGCTGTCCCTTCCTTTTGGGCCGCATCTAATCTACAAAACCGGCTTCGTTTCTTTGCAGACCCTGGTTGCGCTTCCCGTCAACGTTCAGTATTATTGACAGTAACAAAATACAAGGAAGGGAGGTGAAAAAATTTGGATCCACATGAGGAAATCGTGCGTCGGAAGCAGTTGCCGCAGGTCGGACAGACCGTACGAAGCAAGAAACACGGAACAATATGGAAAGTCATCGAGAAGCGGCAGGTGTACAGTCATTCATCGGGCGACCCGGTGATGGGCGATTTCAAGCTCGTTCCTGCGATTTACCTGATTTATTGGAAGATCAGGGAGGGCGGCGTCCAGGGAATCGGGCAAATGCTCGGATACGCCTACACACTTCATGACAACACGTTCGAATCGAATTGGGATGTGTTAAGTTAGCCTGGATTTCCGGCCCCATCGGGCAGAGCGAAATCAGGAAAAAGTAAGGTGGTTTTTCAGGCCCCTTCCGAAGTCGCAGAAATATATAGATCCGCGCTATAGCATCGAAGAGCCGGGGCGTTTGGCGTGGCCTGTAATTTGGGCTGGGCGCTCCGCCCCCTTATCTATACGAACTTCCACGAGAGCAGGCTCCGAACCCTCGCCGGGGCAGGCTTTTTTTCCCTTGACTTTGCGGCGTTAACAGGCTCAAAATCATTGCAAGCTATGGGTGCCCGGTAAAAGGGGCATCAGGGAAAACGGTTGAAAGCCGTTGCGGACCCGCCGCTGTGATCGGGGACGAAAGCCGTCAGCATGCCACTGTCCGAATGGGTGGGAAGGCTCGGCGAGTAGAGTGATCCGAAAGCCAGAAGACCTGCCCATAGCTTTGTAGCCGTGCTCTCGCGGATCGGAGTCCGGGTTGAATAAGCCGAAGATAAAGACGGTTGCCCGGACCTTGGAATCAAGGTCCTTTTTTTTTGCGTAACAGGATTCCGCTGAGATCACCAAAGAACCTCGCCGGCCAAAGGTCGGTTCGAGTCATTCCGATGCGCTGGTCTAAATGCTGATGAAGATGGGGAGAGTTGCATGGTGAGTGGTGAAAGTTTTGCGAAAAAGAAATCAGACCGTTCTCAGGAGGCCATAATACTTCTAGGCCACGGCAGCCGGGTGCCGGAAGCCGGGAAGGATATGGAGAGGGTCGCCGCCCGTCTTCGAGAGAAATACGGTTACCCGATCATCGAAGTGTGCTTCATGTCGAGGCTCGGACCCCACTTTCCGGAGGTTTTTGAAAAGTGCGTCAAGCTTGGAGCGACGAAGGTGCTGGTGATTCCCTATTTCTTGCATTCAGGGCTGCATCTGGTCCTCGACGTTCCTGAAATGCTTCAGGAAGAGGCTCGAAAATTTCCCGGCGTCACTCTGCAAATGGGCCGCGGGTTCGGATTCGACGAGATGCTGGTGGATCTGGTGCAAACCAGGATCGAGGAGACGAGGAGTTTCAGTGACGTAAGGCAATTAGTGCTGCCGTCAAAGGAAATGTACCCGGTCCCGGAAGGACAGTGCGAGTTCGTGCCCTTGCCCCCCGACGAGGCCGCAAAGTATCGCTCCTAGGTTACATGCGCACACTGTGATGCTCGGCTGCGTTTGGAGGAGGCCGTTCGTTACGAACACAGACCGCCTGTCGCAGGGCGCTGTCATTGCCGTTGCTGCCTGTCACAATGGCGCGTGGGATTGCAACTGACATGGAGGCCACTTGTTAGCAGAATTAGGCAGGCGCCGCTTCATTGCAGCAGTTTTTGTTCTCACGTCGTTGCTGGCGCTGCCGGACGCTCCGGCGTTCGCGATGCACATCTCCGAGGGTATTCTGCCTGCGCAGTGGGCTATAACTGTGGTTTGCGGTAGCTGCGCCGTTCCTTTTATCTCCACTCTGTTCCACGAGATGAAACGCTATGACGGTGTGCCGATCAGCGGTTTACCGCTTACCGTGGGTGAGGCGAGAAAGCGCTTTATGCAACTGATCCCGAAGAGCTGATCGTCGAGCGTATCGAGCGGATGTAGCTTATAGCCTCTACCGGCAAGGAATAAATCTCTATGAAAACCGGAGTCCTTTTTGGAATTGGAGTTGGCCCGGGAGATCCCGAGCTTATGACCGTGAAAGGGGCCAGAGTCCTCGAACGGTGCCGGCATGTTTTCGTCCCGAAGGCACGAAGCGAAAACGGGAGTATCGCTCTTTCCATCGCGGGCCGGTACCTGAGAGCCGATTGTCGTATCTACGAGCTGGTCTTCCCTATGAGCGCCGACAGCGGGGAGTTGTCCCGGCACTGGGAAGAGGCAGCCCGGAGTGTCGCGGAAGTGGTAGGCACGGGCGAAGACGCGTGCTTCCTGACCCTCGGTGATCCTTTCCTGTATTCAACCTACATATATCTTGTCAGATCATTGCGTAAACAACTTCCCGGACTCGATGTGGTCACCGTTCCCGGAATCACCGCATTCAGTGCCGCGGCCTCCCTGGCTGAATTTCCCGTAGGCGAAGCCAGGGGCCGAGTGGTAATAATCCCTGCTTCCGATGATCTTGATTTGATAGGGGACGCGCTTGCCGGGGGTGGGACGGTAATCCTCATGAAGGTTGGCAAGCGACTCGGCAAAGTCCTTGACATCATCGAGCAGGCGGGTTTTCTGGATCGCGCGGCATATGTGGCGCGAGCGGGCCTCGAGGGTCAAGAGGTCGAAGTCGACCTGCGCAAACTGCGGCTGCAAAAGGAAGAGGCGGATTACCTGTCCATTCTGCTTGTGCACACAGGGGGTTGAAATTCGATCGATCCGGCTGCGTGGTCATTTAGTTGACTCGTGTTTTGTTTGCTTGACAATTTGCGTGAGTTCTTTTATTAGCACAGAGGACATATAAAAGGTTTTGCATCCGAAGTGTTGGCCTCCAGGCCATAAAAGGGAAACCGGTGAAATTCCGGTACGGACCCGCCGCTGTGATCGGGGACGAACGCCGCACGAAGTCACTGCCCTTTGCTAATTGGGCGGGAAGGCGCGGCTTGTAGGACGATCCGAGAGTCAGAAGACCTAACATTCGGTATGTACCCGGGGAGATGGTAAATCCTCTGGCGCTGGATTTTTGTGCGCTTGGGGATTTTTTTTTGTCCCCGGTGCGAAACCAAACGCGTTACCTGCATCCACGACGTGAGATGCAGGAAGAAGTAGGGGAGACAAACCATGGCTACGCAAGTCGAACTGGCAACTAAGGGTATTCTTACGGATGTTATGCGGGAGGTCGCTTCTCAGGAAGGACTGGAGCCGGAATTAATCCTTCAAAGGATTGCCGAAGGCCAAATCGTGGTCCCGCTCAACACGAACCGTCCCGGCCGAACCGTGGGAATCGGAATGGGACTTCGCACCAAAGTCAATGCAAGCATCGGCACATCGACGGACATCGTGGATATAGATGCCGAAGTGCGAAAAGCCCTGGCGGCCGAGGCAGCCGGAGCCGACACGCTCATGGAGCTTTCGGTTGGCGGGGACCTCGACAAGGTTCGCCGGGAGGTCCTGGCGGCAGTGACTCTTCCGGTTGGAAATGTACCCCTGTACCAGGCCTTCTGTGAAGCCACCCGCCGTTATGGAGATCCAAACAAGCTCGACGAGGAAATGCTTTTCGATCTTATCGAAAAACAGTGCGCGGACGGGATCTCCTTTATGGCAATCCACTGCGGGATCAATCTTTACACAATCGAACGACTGGAGCGGCAGGGATACCGCTACGGCGGACTGGTGAGTAAAGGCGGCACCTCCATGGTGGCCTGGATGCAAAAGCATAAACGGGAAAACCCTCTCTATGCCCGGTTCGACCGTGTGGTGGAGATTCTAAAGAAGTATGATGTAGTCCTCTCCCTTGGCAACGGACTGAGATCGGGGGCGATTTGGGATTCCTTCGACCGCGCCATGGTCCAGGAGCTCCTCATAAACTGCGAACTGGCTGAGATCGGCCGCAATATGGGCTGTCAAATGATGGTGGAAGGTCCCGGGCACGTACCGATTGACGAAATCGAGGCTAACATTATCCTTGAAAAAAGAATGAGCAACAACGCTCCTTACTACATGCTCGGGCCGATTCCAACGGACGTGATGGCCGGCTACGATCATGTGGCGGCTGCTATTGGAGCGTCATACAGCGCGCGCTACGGAGCGGACCTGATCTGCTATATCACGCCCTCTGAACATCTTGCCCTGCCGAACGAAGAAGATGTCATTGAGGGTGTGAGGGTGGCCCGGCTCGGAGCATATATCGGGGATACCGCCAAGTATCCGGACAGGATGAAGGCCAGGGACATGGCCATGAGCAAGGCGCGCAGAGACCTCGATTGGGACGGGCAGCTCACGCACGGCTTTTTTCCCGAAACGGCCAAAGCCATCCGTGACAGCCGCTCCCCTCATGACAGCAAGGTCTGCACCATGTGCGGGGATTTTTGCGCCAACAAAGGCTCCTCTGACCTTTTCGGCCATCTCCTCAAGGGGACAAAGAAAATGTAGCAACGATCCGCCCTCTTCGATTGGTTACTGCCGGTCGTTTGGGGGCGGATGATTTGCCTCATCATTGTTGGTTTCTGCCCGATATGAACCTGCCTCACGAAAATGCAGATGTTGCGTTTGAAGGATTCCAGCGCCTGGAAGATCTGGCGACGGCATACTGGTACTCCGAAGTCCTCTTTACGTCTTTGGAACTGAATATCTTTGGACTCCTTGCGGGTTGTCCGGCAGGGGTCGATCAACTTGCAGCCAAAACAGGATACGACGCCGACGGGCTGTCACGATTTCTAAGTGCTCTCGTTGCTCTGGGCCTGGTTGTCGAGTACGAAGGAGTTTTTTCCAACGCTCCTCTTGCTTCTCGCTACCTGACGCCTGGAAATGGCGCTTATATGGGGGATTTCCTGCTCTACCGGCGTTACCTGAGCCCGCACTGGCAAAGGCTGGGGGCTAGAATACGCGGTGGGTCGCGCGCCAATGAGCGCCCATCTGACGAATCGTCGGAGCAATACGGGGAACGGACCCTGGCATACGTGAGAGCATTGGACCTTCAGGCTCGGATCAAGTCTGCCGAGTCTGTTCAGTATCTCAAAGACTTGTTGGGGCCGCCCCTGCGCCGGGTCCTCGACGTGGGTGGCGGCGCCGGAGCCTGGTGCCGCGCTTTTCGAAAACTATGGCCTGACCTCCTCACTGTACTTTTCGAGCTTCCCGATACCATCCTGGCCGCCCGGAAACTCTACCCGGAGCCCGAAGCATGGGAAGGGATCGTGACTGTTGCCGGGACTGTTCTGTCGCCATGCGTCGGGGGAAAGCACTTCGACCTGATTCTGCTTTCCAACATTATTCATGCCTATAGCCCCACGGAGGTGACGGACATGCTGAAGCATTTTGCGGCATGCCTGGCTCCCGGAGGCACTATCGTCGTGCACGACTACATTGCCGATCTGCACAATATCGACCCTGTAAAGGGAAACCTCTATGACCTTCACATGCTAATAAACACCTATAACGGGCGCGTTTACAAGCTGGATGAAATGCTCTCGCTACTAAATGGAGCAGGGTTGAAAGACGTGCGGTTTTTTCACCTTCAAACCGACACGTCACTGTTTTTGGCCAAGCCCGAGCACTCCTTGTCCGACGACAAAAATGAAAATCGGCAGTTTTTCCATCCCGAGATGTTGGCTGCTCAGGCAAAGAGGTCGGGATTTTCTTTTGCCCGGGTAATAGATGCCGGCGAGATTGCGATCGAGCCCTGGGTGCGCCTTAAATGCCGTTTCGGCTGTGATCGGTATGGCCGTTCCCTTTGCTGCCCCCCTGCCTCCCCGGATGAGGAAGAAATGGGCGCCTTGATCTCCGGGTATCGGTATGCTCTGGTCGTGCAGGGCACTCCGCCGTCCGATTCGTTTCATGAACAGCTCCTTGCTCTCGAACGGGCCGTTTTCCTGGCGGGGTATCCCGATGCGCTGGCCTTCGGGGCCGGCCCGTGTCCGGTTTGTTCCACATGCCCGGAGGACGGTCTCTGCCGTTTCCCGGGAAAGGCGCGCCCGTCCCTGGAGGCATGCGGCGTGGACGTATATCAGACTGCCCGGCAAGCCGGCCTTTCCCTCAGCCCGGTCTTACACAGGCAAGGCTACGTGAAGTATGTGGGGCTGGTACTTTTTGATAAGAAAGGAAACCATGCGAGTCCTGCTGGTCCAGGCTGTCTCGACCCATGATTGCGGCGAGAAGGTTTTCCCTCTAGGCCTCGCCATGTTGTCGGGGGCGATCCGCCGTGAGCACGAGGTCCAGGCGCTGGACCTTAATCTCGATCCTTTTCCGTGGCCCGGCCTGGTGCGCACACTGGACGCGTTCAGACCCGATGTGGTCGGTATTTCCTTTCGAAACCTCGACCCGCTGGCTGGAAATCTCATCTCTTTCGTTCCCCACCTCAAAACCCTTGGAATCCTCATCAGGCAACACGCTCCCGAAGCTCGCGTTGTGCTCGGCGGATCTGCTTTCACGCTCTTTGCCCGGCGCCTGATGGATGAGGTGCCCGAAGTTGACGTCGCGGTATCGGGCGAAGCCGAGACCGTATTTCCGTTGCTCCTTCAAAATCTTGGAGCACCCGGCGCGGTCCCCGGAACTTTGTGGAGAACCGAGGGGAGTCGCACGGCAAATAACCCGGAAATTGTCTATTGCCGGGATCTCGACTCCTTGCCGTTGCCCGATTGGCGAGCATTTGAGCTGGATGATTATCAAAATCAGAATCGATATGTTTCCTTTATGGGGGTCGAAACCAAGCGCGGTTGTCCGAACAACTGCCGTTACTGCCTCTATCCGGTGCTCCAGGGGCGCCGCCTGCGCCTTCGAACCCCCGAGCGCATAGTGGATGAACTCGAAATTCTTCGGCACGACTTTGACGTTCGAAGCGTCCATTTCACCGATGCCGTAGTGAACCAGCCGCAGGAACATCTCAGGGCGATCTGCAATGAAATTTTGAGGCGTCGATTAGAGATTGGCTGGACGGGGTTTTTCCGTGAAGACACTCTTTCGGAAGAAGAACTCGACCTGTACAGGAAGGCAGGTCTACTTACAGTTTACTTTTCCGCCGATGGGGCTTCGGACTATGCATTAAAGCTTCTTGATAAAAACCTGACTATGGAGCAGGTCTTCCGAGCCGGAAAGCTGGCTGCCCAAAGCGGGATTCTCACCGTGTATCATTTTCTCGTGAATCTGCCCGGTGAGAGCCGAGCAACCGTCGACGAGGCATACCGATTGCTGGACAGGCTCTTTTCGCTTCATGCTTCGAAAGGAAACCTGGGCGCCGTAGTCGTGAATAATCTTAGACTATACCCGGGGACGCCTCTCACGGAAAAAATTCTGCGGGACCGCCTCATCGACCCCGGACATGACCTTCTTTACCCGATTTATTTCAACCCGCCTCCCTGGGACAATCTTCGTCATGAATTGGCGGCATTTTGCATGAGCCGGGGCGCGGTAGGTTATCTTAAGGCAGTGAATAGTGAATAGAAAAAACAACTTAAACTAAAAAACTGAAAACTCCTCATGCGCATCCTGTTACTGGAACATCCTAGAGTGGCTTCGAAAGTCCACTTCAACGACATTGCCAATACGCCTCTCTGGTCATGCCTGATGACCGGCTATGCCGGTGCCGGTCTGGTCCGGGCAGGTTTCGAGGTGGACATAGTCGATGCTGCGCGCTGGACGTTTGAGCAATCCGTGCTGTACCTGCTGGACAATCCCGCCCCGGATTTGCTGGCCGTTCACGCGGTCTATTTCTGGGAGGGGACCGAGGCCCTTTTCCGGATGTTTTCGCGCCTGCGCGACAGCGGCTTCAGCGTGCCGATTTGTCTTTATGGTTTTTTCCCGGGGCTCGTATGGAAAGAAATCCTGGATTACTCTCCGGCAGTTGACTACGTGGTTGTTGGGGAACCGGAAGAAACCATGGTGGACCTGGCGCGAAGCATTGAATCCGCGATCGAGGCGCAGGTGCAGGGGGTTGCCCTTAGATCCGATGGGAAAGCGTCATTTCCACTGGTGCGGCCTCCCATCCAGCAGCCCGACAGGCTGGCGTTTCCCCTTAGACCCTTCCTGGAATCCGAGGAAACCGTAAGTGTCCTGGCGAGCCGGGGGTGCTACAATCACTGTTCTTTTTGTCTTGTCCCCGTTCTGGACCAGGGGCGCACCATGTGGCGGGGACGCTCGCCGGAAAACGTCGTCGCCGAGATCTCTGAACTCGTTTTCAGGGGGAAAAAGGACTTTTACTTCGTAGATCCCAATTTCGTCGGCCCTGGAAAGGCGGGAGTAGAAACCGCGATGAGGCTCGCGAGCCAAATGGCGGACCTCGAAATAACCTTCGGTATGGAGACCAGGGCAAACGACGTCACGCCGGGCCTCATGCGGGAACTGGCGAAGGCCGGGCTTACCAGGCTCCTTTTGGGCATTGAAAGCGGCGGGCCCGATGTTTTGAAGCGGCTGGGCAAACACACCAGCATCGAGTGCAACGAAAAGGCCATTGCCACCGTGCGTGAAGCGGGCGTGGAGCCGGAGATCGGCTTTATCATGTTCGATGCACCCAGTACACTGCACGACATTCTCCAGAACCTGAGATTTCTTCAACGCAACAGGCTCCTTGACCGCCTCGGAAGGACGGCGAACCTGCTCTGTCACGATCATGTAGCTTTGAAGGGGACGGCAGGCTATCGAAACGCTCTTGAACGCAGGATGCTCCTGCCACAGGGTCTGTTCGGGTTCGAAGGGCTTCTGCTCTACGAAGATTTCAGGGTCGGATGGATGGCCGGTCTTATGAAGAGGATATGTCATTTCGTCCTGAGGGAAATGGGAAAGCCTTCATCACCTGTCTACTGGGCGGATGATTCTGCACGTAACGAGCCCTATCGAACGGTAAACGATCTGCTAGTGGATATCTTCGAAAGGCTGTTCGGCATTGCGGAAAAGCTCGATTGTCTGCCGGATGCAAATTGGACGGAGGGGCTGTTTGCAAGGCTGGAAGACGAGCTGCGGACAACGTTGATGAAGTCCCCCGAAGAGGTGTACAGGAAACATGAGAGAACAAACCGACCCTGCTGACGGCTTATCCGGTCCAAAAGCTGAAGAGGTTTCTTTGCCTCTGCTCAAGCGAAGTTTTCCTTTTCGTCTTGCAACGACGTCTTATATCCTTCCTGCGGACATTATTCCTAATATCCGGTACCTGGCACAATACGTCGATGAAATTGAACTTTTGTTTTTCGAAAGCGGCGGTGAAAGTAACCTCCCGAGTCCGGGCGACATCCGCGAGATGGCCCGTCTGGGCTCGGATTTGGACTTAACCTATAACGTGCACCTGCCCACCGACCTGTTTTTCGGCGATCCGGATAAAGCCTTGCGGCGGAGGTTTTGCGAAACGGCTTTCTCTTTTTACGATAGAACTCTTCCCCTTGCCCCCACTTCCTACATTTTGCATCTGGATAGCCGGAGGGCTGATGAAACTATCGAACCGGACAGATCGGCATGGGTAGACCGTGTGCGCGAATCGCTCGAGACCATGCAAATGAAAGGGATCGATCTGCGGCGGATGGCTGTCGAAAATCTCGAGTATCCTCTGCAACGCGTTTCGCCCTTTGTGGAAGCCTTCGATATGTCCTTTTGCCTCGACATCGGCCACCTGCTCCGATACGGGCACGATCCGGCAGAGCAGGCGGCATCTTTTCTGAAAATGTGCTCGATGGTGCATTTGCACGGAGTGGATAACGGGAATGACCACATCGGTCTCGATCGCATTCCACCGGCGGAATGGAAAGTCATCTGCAGGGCGCTGGAAAAATACGACGGGGGGGTATCCCTTGAAGTCTTCTCGATCGATGACCTCTCTGTTTCTCTCGACAGAATGCAGGAGATGGCAAGAAAGGAGAATTGCAATGAATCTTGATGAGATCGTAAAACAAATTCACCCGGTCCGGCAGGAATGGGTAGAGAGGGCCCGTGAGCATACGGCGCATCTTGCGATACCCCCCCGCGCGCTGGGGCGGCTGCACGATATCGGGGAACGCGTTTGCGGCATTTGCGGGACCCTCCAACCGGACGTTGCCGCCAAAGCCTTTCTCGTTATGGCTGGAGATCATGGGGTGGCATCAGACGGGGTGAGCGCGTTTCCGCAGGAAGTGACCGGCGAAATGGTGAAGAATTTCTTGAGGGACGGCGCCTCTATCAACGTTTTGGCACGCCATGTGGGCGCCGAAGTATTAGTGGTGGACATGGGAATCATCCCCGACGTTGACCCGGGTCCCTCGGAAGGCGGCAATCGGCTCCGTATCTGCAAGGTGGGCAGGGGTACGGGCAACATAGCCAAAGGACCGGCCATGAGCCGCGCACAGGCCGAGCAGTCAGTCCTGCACGGCTTCAAGTTGGCCTCGGACCTGTTTGCAGCCGGCGCCCGGCTGCTCGGGACCGGAGATATGGGGATCGGCAACACAACGCCTTCGGCCGCACTCGGCGTCGCCCTGACCGGAGTGTCTGCGGACGAAATGGTAGGCCGTGGGACAGGAATCGATGAGGAAGCCCTGAAAAGGAAATGCGAGATCGTCCGGCGGGCTGTTGAAATAAACCGCCCGAATCCCGGGGACGGCCTGGATGTCCTGGCCAAGGTGGGAGGCTTCGAAATCGGGGGCATCGCAGGATGCGTCCTGGCCGGCGCCTATCACCGGCGTCCGGTCGTGATCGACGGGTTCATCTCCACGGCCGGGGCCCTGGTGGCGCACTCTTTGTGCCCCGCCGCGATTGACTATGTCTTTGCCGGGCATTGCTCTCAAGAGGCCGGACATCGCAGAATGCTCGATCATCTTGGGCTCGAGCCTATACTCGACCTGCGGATGCGCCTTGGGGAAGGTACCGGTGCGGCCCTGGCAATGGGCGTAATCGATGGTGCAGTGAAGATTTTTAAGGAAGTGCTCACTTTCGAGGACGCCGGAGTTACGAACAAGTCCGGGTAGACGACCGGCCCTTAATATCTGTAGACCCCTAGGGTGGGCTAAGCGGCAGCGCAGCCCACCAGAACTTTTTGGAACAGACAGACAGGATTAATAACACGATCAACGCCGCGGATTAGCTTCTGCTCCGCCTTCGGCCTGCTGTTTTCCTGTTAATCCTGAGCCTCTTGCAAAACTCCGATTAAGAATTGGGCCGCCTAAAGAATGAGCTTCATCGGCGGCCTTGTGGTAAGGTGTTGTTGCTCAAGACAAAACCAACCACGGGAGGCGCCAATGAAGCTCGGACAAGCTGTATCATGGTTGACAGGAAACTTGCAACGCAGTTTGTTCCCTCGTCTGGAACAATGTTGGGAAGGCCCCTTGACCGATAAAGAACGACGGCTTGTGAGTATCCTTGAAATAGTTCAGGTTGACAAGCACGTCCCAAAGAGTGGATCGACTCAGTGGAAAGGACGGAAACTCAGAGAACGTGAAGCAATAGCACGCTCTTTTGTGGCAAAGGCTGTCTATGGCCATCCCTTCACCCGGACAACTATTCACGAATTACGGACCACAACCAATTTGCGACTCATCTGCGGATTTGCAAGAAAATGGGACATTCCCTCAGAGTCTACTTTCTCCAGATCATTTGCAGAATTTGCTCAAAGTGGGCTGGGAGACAGGGTTCACGAAGCTCTGGTAACCCGCAGCTTGAAGGAAGAGATCATAGGCCATATATCCCGAGATTCAACAGCCATAAGGGGTCGTGAGAAACCGGTGAAGAAAGCACAGAAACAAAAGCCTGCACCTAAAAAGAGGGGACGTCCGAAAAAAGGTGAAAAGCGCGAGGCTGAAGAGACGCGTTTGGACCGTCAGTGCAGGCAATCGGCCGAAGAAGCATTGAAGGAATTGCTCACTGTGTGCGATGTCGCAACCAGGAGGAATTCCAAAGGCTACATGGAGTACTGGAGCGGATATAAGCTTCATGCCGACATCAATGATTGCGGATTACCGCTCAGCATTGTGCTGACCGCTGCGTCAGTACACGATAGCCAAGTTGCCATCCCAATGATCAAAATGACCAGCGCAAAGGTTACTTATCTCTATGATTTAATGGATCCGGCATATGATGCGCGGCAAATCTACGAGGTAAGCAAAAGTCTGGGACATGTCCCCATCATAGATAAAAACTCCCGGGGCAAAGACATACCTCCGATGGCTCCGCATGAACAGGCCAGGTACAACGAGCGCACAGCGGTGGAGCGCTTCAATAGCCGTATAAAAGAGGAGTTTGGCGCAAAAAACGTAATGGTGCGGGGAGCGCAGAAAGTAAAACTACATCTGATGTTTGGCGTCCTGGCACTCTTTGCCGACCAGTTAATCAAGTTGGCAACTTAAGATTGTCGAAGAACACGGCTAAAACAAAGACCAAAGGAGCCACTATGCCTGAAATCATATGAACTTGTCCATGAAACGAGAATAGTAACTGACAAATAAAGCTTATCTTTAGAACTGCCGGTTTCAGGAGAACAAATCAGTCTGTTTGCACGCTTGCCTGACATTTTGCAAGAGGCTC
>CAVUGX010000029.1:0-119696 GCA_963741035.1 uncultured delta proteobacterium | reverse complement strand
ATGGATCTGCACCGCGCGGTCCGTTTGACGGGAAGCCGTTTCGGAAGAAAATAACTTTGCTATGGCGGCCTGGCTGCTGTAAGGCTGTTTCTGGTCGTAACACCAGGCAGCGTGATAGGTTAAAAGCCTCGAGGCCTCCACCTCGGACACCATGTTGGCAATCATCCACTGAATGGGCTGGAGAGTGCTGATGGGTTTTCCGAACTGGACTCTTTCCTTCGAGTATTTTATCGATTCATCGAGTGCCGCCTGAGCAATACCCAGGGCCTGTGAGGCGATGCCGATTCTTCCGCCGTCAAGCGTCATCATGGCGACCTTGAACCCCTGGCCTTCGCCTCCGAGCAGGTTTTCCTTCGGGATTCGGCAGTTTTTGAGCAGCACCTCGGAGGTAAGCGATCCGCGGATGCCCATTTTATCGAGATGCTTGCCTATGACGAGACCCGGGGCGTCCGAAGGCACTATGAAGGCGCTGATCCCCTTGGTTCCCTTGGATTTGTCCGTCATGGCAAAGACAATGTGCACGCCCGCAACGGGAGCATTTGTTATGAATATTTTGCTTCCGTTTAGCACCCATTCATTCCCGTCGAGAACTGCAGTCGCAGTCGAGGCGGCCGCATCGGTCCCGGCTCCCGGCTCGGTCAGGGCAAAGGCGCCAAGCATCTCGCCTTTGCACATAGGCACAAGATATTTTTTCTTTTGCTCTTCCGTGCCGAACTTATAAATCGGATACCCGGCCAGGGAGGTGTGAGCCGACAGGATGACACAAGTCGAAGGGCATGCGCGCGAAAGCTCTTCGAGCACGATGACATAGCTCAACATGTCGGCCCCGGCTCCGCCGTATTCCGTTGGAAAATAGATACCCATCCACTCTTGTTCGGCTAGTCTTTTAACCGTTTCGGCCGGGTATCTCTGGTCCCGGTCGACTTCCTCGGCAATCGGGCAAACATATTTGTCGCAGAATTCCCTTACACTTTGCCGAATCAATTGATGCTCTTCAGTCAGATTGAAATCCATCTTTTAAATTTCTCCTCTAGAGTTTGAGTCTCAGCTTGGACGGTTTATCAGCCGGCAGGAACCGGCAACCCTCTATTAATGCCGGTCGTGCTCGGGAAACTGAATTAATGGCCAACCGATTCTGCAACACATTTTCCTATGAGTCGCACCCGTAGCGTTGGGTCGTCCTCGACCCCAGGCAGTTCGATGTCACCGTGAGCATGGAGCCGAGGACGAATTTCCGTTTCGATAATATTCTCGATGTCCCGGTACATCAGGCTTTCCCGGCACAAACCGACAATTCTGCCTTGATCCCGGCCAGTGCTTTTGCAAGAGCCTTTTTCTGCTCCAGATTGCCCTGACGGGAGATCATGATCCTCTGAGCCTGAGGTGAACCGGCTCCGTGCATCGATTCCGTCCGGTAGCCAACAGCCGCCGTTCCCAGCGTGATGTTCTCGATGAGCCTCAGGATTCTCATCCTGTCTTCGGTCGGAACCGAAGCTACGCCACGGAAATACTTCTCGACCACCTTGCCGATGACCGGATGTTTCAAGTCTTTCTCGGAGGCCATGGTCACCATCAGCCCGCCTGCGATATCTTCAGCCAGGCGCGCAATTTCATAGGGAAAACGGGTGACGTTCTGCTTGCAGACGTTGGCCAGCAACATGTTTATCTGGTAATTGCCCGAAGCCGTCTTGTTGCCTTCCGCCGAACAGGCAATGCCGCAGGCATAAAGGGTCTCATTGAGGTGCATCATCTCGATGAGCTTGTCTTTTATATGAGAAGCCTTCATTGCGCCGTTATAGTCCGCGGCCAGCGCCGCAGCGCCGATCAGCACGTCACCCACGCCGACCTTGCAGCCGCCGTAGCTCTGGCGATGGTATCCGGCGAAACGCTCTACCAGGGCGCCGCTGAACTCATACTCCCCGGCCATAAAAACATCTTCCCACGGGATGAACACATCCTCGAAGACCATCAGGGCCTCATGTCCACCGTACTGGCTGTTGCCCACATCT
Organism: uncultured delta proteobacterium; assembly: GCA_963741035.1. Lineage (GTDB taxonomy): Bacteria > Desulfobacterota > Syntrophobacteria > Syntrophobacterales > Syntrophobacteraceae > SbD1. The sequence continues at coordinate 117,687 of CAVUGX010000029.1, read as the reverse complement.
ATCTTGCTGCCCTCCAGCTTGCGGGTATCGCAGGACTGGCGGCCGTAAATGTAATAGATGCCCTTGGCATCGGCCGGAGCGACGAAGGAGACGGCGTAATCCGCATCCTCCTTGGTCATGCTTATGGTAGGCATGACCAGGATCCAGTGTGAGTTGACCGCGCCGGTCTGGTGCGCTTTTGCACCGCGCACGACAATGCCGTCCGCCTTCCTCTCGACAATGCGTACATAAAGATCGGGATCGGGTTGTTTGTGGGGAGCCAGCCCTCGGTCGCCTTTCGGGTCGGTCATGGCGCCGTCCACCGTCAAGTCTTGTTCCTGCATCATGAGGAGGAACTTTTCGAAGCGCTCGTGGTATTTCGTGCCGAGCTTCTGATCCATCTCGAACGTGACACTGTCCACGGCGTTGATAGCGTCCATCCCGACGCACCTCTGGAAGCATGCCCCGGATTTTTGCCCCAGAAGGCGCTGCATTTTCACCTTGTTAACAAGATCGCCGGTACTCCTGTGCAGATGGCAGAACCGGTTGACCTTTTTCCCTGTGAGGTGGGATGTTGCTGTCATGAGGTCCTCATAGAGAGGGTCCTGGGCAAGATCGTAGGTAAGTTTTACAGAATTCATGGAGGGCCGGATGATCGGATGGTCGACCACGTTGTCGACCAACTCGCCCAACAAGTAGACCTTCAGCTTCAATTTACGTAGACTCTCTTCGTACTGTTCACCTGTCATGAGCGCCATTCTTTTTCTCCTTACTTTTCAATCAAACGAGCATGTGGGTTATCCAGGCAGATGTCACTTGAGATTGATTGGAACTCTCCTTCCGGTTGGTGGTTCATGGATGCAATGCTTCTTTGGTTTTCGGCGAACATCTGTGGGAGCATAAACAGTGCCAATGGAGAAATAGAATAATTCAGAGAGAATCAGTTTGTACTCGTTCCTTGCCAAGCTACTGTAATACTTATCTTGTTTAGAATGACGCGAGCGCATTCACCGGCTTGAAGTCTCTCATTCAGGTATTCACCGGAGATTAAAAATCGACGGGTTGTGCCATTTTGCACTGCGTTTGAAGTGCAGATTTGCACAAAGTAATGAAGGTCCTTTTTTTCGGCGTATTTGCTATAAAGTTTGTATGGTTTGCGCCGGAACGCCTGAGGCTTCTCCTGGTTGGCATCAAGCATCGAGTCCGGCTGCCGGTTCAGTGACGAGGAGGGTATGCGAGGAGTTAAGTATATAGAATGACAGAAAACAAATTGCCGGCAGAGTTTTGCCTCGGTGACGGCATCGGGCGCGAGATAATCCAATCCCATATATTTGCAGACCTTCGCATCGATCAGCACGTCACCGGGGCAGGACCCGCCTCCAGGCGTATTTCCGAACAGCAAAGCGATGCAGCTCCGAACCGTGGGTTCGGAAGTCTCCTCCTCACCATCCGGAACTTGCCCGATGGTGAGGAGGGCTCCTCTGTGCTACTAATGTGTAGTTTCTTGAAATTCTGTCAAGATTCTTATCTACTCTTTGTTTTCTCTGCGTTTTTCTCAGCGCTCTCTAAAGATCGACCCTGGCCCCTCGAAGCGAGCCGGCGGGTTTTTGGAATTACCGAATGTCTCTGTGGTGAATCGCTTTTTAGTACGAACCTTAATACTTACCGTACTTTTTGCCGGCCTGCATAAACGCTTTGAGCGTGTGTTCCCTGGCCTCGTCCATGGCGCACCCGACGCTGAGGATGTACCCTCCGTCTCCAGCGGCCGTTTCTAATAGTTTTTTTGTCTCGGCTTCTACCTGCTGAGCATCACCGGTCATGATCAGAGAAACCGGGAATCCTCCGCCGATGCATGATTTCCCCCCTAAAATTTTTCTGGCCTGGGCCATGTCGGTTCTGTCAAAGATGAAAAGGCTTTGGGCTTCCGGCATTTCGGTCAGATACTCCAGCCGCTGGTTATATCCTCCCTCGACAAAGCCGACAGGCACACATCCGTTGTCGGCAAGGCCGATCATCACCTTTTTGAGACTCGGCCAGTAGAACTTTTCGAACTGCTCGTTGGACATGAAACCGTCGGCGCCTTTGTGCAACGGAATGAAAACCAGCGGGTTATTGTTCGCCATGGCCCCGCCAACACCCAAACCGATCATCAGGGGTACAAGTCTGTCGACGGCTTCCAGCACTTTTTGCGGTCTTCGGTAGAGGTCCATCATCAATTGCGCGGTGCCCCGGAAGGAATCTCCCAAAACGTCAAAGGGGGCTTTGCTGAAGCCGCCGGCATACATCGGATAACCTGAGGCCAATATCTGCCCGAGATACGGCATCAGTGCCTGTATCCACTCGAAGCTGATCCTGCCTGCCTCCAGAAGCGCTTTGTATGCTTCCTGGATCGGCGGGGCGCCCAATGTGCAAAGCCACGGTCCGGCCATCGGCAATTCCATCGTACCGTACAGCGGAGGCATTTGCGCCAGGGGTTCCAGAGCGCTGTGGGTCCGGGGTAACCAGACCCGGAACCAGTAATCGGTAGGGTCTGCAATAAGATGGTCATAATCCTCGGCCTTCATGTACTCTTTTTCAATGAACTGGTAGCCGTGCTCATCCTTGATCCCGTGACCGGGCCATTTGTAAAGATGGTAGCCCAACACCTCTAAAGCCGGGCCGTGCATGACCATTGGAGGAATCATCGTCGCATCGACATCGTAATCCCTCGTGTAATCCAGACAGGCCTTTCCAAGGATATGGGGGTCATACATAGCCTGTTGCGGTGTATAACCGTACAGCCCGATGGGCGCAAAAATGGCCAACGGGACAACCGGCACTCTATCCGGGGTTTTCTTGAGCTGGATCGCATCCTTAATGAGCCCGGCACGGTACTGGTAAGAAGCCCTTGCCTCATCGCCGGCGAACTCGATTCCCTCTCCGGAGGCCCATTTCGCCAGGAAGGCTTCCTGCTTTTGGCTTGAGGACATTTTCTCCCAACCTGCAATCATGTCTTCCACTCCTTTTTCTCATCATGAGGCTCACAACACGCTGCCTTAGCTCACCCATCCTTTACAGATATTGACTCCCGCCACTGCGTCGGTAACAAACGCATCGGCTCCTATGTACTTGCAGGCGTGTTCGTCCATTTGCCCGCCGCCGATGATCACCTTCACCTTGTCGCGTACGCCCATCTCCTTAAGCCCGTCTGCTACCTCTTTCATTGACTCGAATGCCAGGGTGAGAAGTCCGCTCATGCCTATTATATCCGGCTGAAAGTCTTTGTACTCGTCCCAAAACCGCTGAGCCGGCACATCCACGCCTAGATCTCTCACTTCGAACCCGTTGATATCCATGAGCATGTGGACCATGTCCTTGCCGATGTCGTGGATATCACCTGCAACCGTGCCCAGAAGGAACCTGCCGATTTTTTGTGTTTCCGAATCCCCCTGACCGCTCTTCATCATTGGTTTGATGACCTCTGAAGCCGCCTTCATCATCTCACCTGCCAGAATCAGCTCGGGCACGAAGTAAGTGCACTGCTCGAAACGCTTACCGATAATGGCCAGGGCCTCCTTGTAAGCGTCGATTATCTGCAGTGCAGGCACACCCTGTTCCACGTACTTCTTCGTGAGAGCCATAGCCTCATCTTCCATCATGTCCGCGACCGCTTTTACAAGATCCTGCATGTTTTTTCCTCCTCTCTGGAGTCCGTTCTCGTTTTAACGCAATTACGATAGCCTTATCACAAATCCACCTTGGGACCGATTTTCCCGGCCCGGAAAGCGCGGTTGAAGTTCATGCAGTGACGGTCCTTGCCAACAAGCGTTTCGGCCGCCATCATGATCGAGCGCAGTTCCCGATCTTCCGGGTTGATGATCGTGCTGTCCATCCCCGCCTGTATGACAAGGACCATGAAAGCCTGGTTCAGTATCGGCCGAAGAGGCATGCCGAAAGAGATGTTGGACAAGCCGCAGGTCAGATGGACCTTGGGGAATTCCTCCAGAAGCCTGCGGCATGTTTCCATAGTGATATTCCCATTCTGCGTTCCCGTTGAAATGGCCATCACCAGAGGATCTACGAATAGCTTTTCGTCCGGCAGACCTCCCTTTCGAGTCATTTCCACCAGGCGTCGCACAATGTCGAGCCGCCCTTCGCTCGTCTTGGGGATTCCGTTATCATCCAGGGCAAGGACGACAAGTTCGGTCTGAAACTCGCATGCCAAAGGCAATACCCCTTCAATCCGGAACTTTTCCCCACTCAAGGAATTGATCATAGGCGTCTTTGCCGCCTTTTCGATACCGGCTTTGAGCGCAACCCGGTTTGCGCTGTCCAGGGAAAGGGTCGATTCCGGGACCGCTTGCTGAACGTTTTCCACAAGCCAGACCATATCCTCAGGTTCTCGCTGGGGCAAAGACCCCGCGTTTATATCCAGATAGGAAGCGCCGCTTTCAAACTGTCGCTGCGCCAATTGGCGTATGAAATCGGCGTCTCGATTCCGGATCGCCTCAGCTACCTGTTTTCTGGTGCCATTAATTTTTTCCCCGATAATGATCATGGGCGTCGCTCTCTTTGGTTATGGTCAGCGGTCGTGGAAAATGGTGTTGTATAGTTATATAGTTAACTAGCTCTTAACTGTCAAGCAAATTTTCCGGATCACCGCAGAATCCATCCGTGCCCCTCTCATACCCGGTTGCGTTCGAGACAGGGTGGCGATAAATACCGCCCCAACTGTATTGTCCCACAGTTCTTTCGTCGGGGAGGGTGAGCGCAGCGCTGTATGTCTTCCCTTTGTCGCAAGGCGCTTCCGCAGGGCAGGGCTTTAGATTTTGTGGAGTGGGCACGGTTTTGTGGGCCCGCCTTCTCGCTTTCCGTGGAGGTGGGCACGGTGGAAGGCGCTGTTGCCCAAAACATGCATATCGGAAAAAACATCCGGTTTGGGAGAATGTCACATTTCGTCATTCCGGCAGGGTTTTTCGGCCGGAATCCACGTTTCAATTAAGCAGCCGGATTTACAGGCAACTTATCCAAAAACGCTGGACCCTTGCCCAAAAACACCGCCCGGGTGACGGTTCATGGAAATCTCTCGGCCGGTCAAAAACTGCCGGGTATGGTGCTTATGGTCGGAAAGTGTATTTGGGCGGCCGTGTGAGGAAGGCATGTGAAAAGTTAAGTTGCAGTATTGCCGGAAAGCAATTGCCGGCAGAGTTTTGCCCCTGTGGCGGCATCGGGAGCCCAATGGTCCGATCCCACATACTTGCAGACTTTCGCATCGATCAACCCGCCGCCGATGATCGTCGATATGCGGGGCCCGCCTCCCTGCGTATTTCCACGCAGCAAGGCGATGGTTTCGCGCATAATGTCCCACGATCCGCACAATAGCCCGGACAAGCCGACAATATGCGGCTCGAATTCCCGGGCTGCCTTCACAAAGGCTTCGGGCGGCGCATCCACGCCGAGATCGTACAGCTCGAAGCCGTGGCATCGCAGAATTACTCCGACAAGGTTCTTGCCAAGGTCGTGGATGTCCCCTTGCACAGTCCCCAGGAGAACCCTCCCGGACGCTTTCCCGTGAATGTTTTTCTCAAGGGCGCACTGCAACATTTCAGAGACCTGGCGCATTATCTCTCCTGCCATGATAAGCCCGGAGAGATAATAACGTCCCTGCTCGTAATTGTCTCCGACGTAGCGCAGGCCCTTCTGGCAACTTTCCAAAATGTCCAGTGGCGATTCTCCCTTTTCCAGAAGCCGCCGGACTTCTTCGAGGACCTCCTGCTCATTCAACTCGGTGAGGAAGGTCATCAACTTTTGATGCGGGACATCCGTGTTCATCGTACGACCTTTGCCGTTATTTGAAAAACCTCGCCTAATCCCAGATACCTACTCTCGCGCAGAACTTTAGCCTGTCCGAGGAGCAGATGAAATACCCGAAGCTCACAGGCTGATTGTTAAAATCGAAAAATGTGTGCTCCAGGCGAAACGCCGGGGTCGACGGCTTCGCGCGCAACAATACAGCGTTTTCATCGTCCAGCAAAGCGGACTTGATTACCAGAAACCCTCTCTTGATATCGGTCTCTCCGGTGCCGCTGAAAAGACCGTGGAGCGATGTCACGTCCATTTCCGCCTCTACAACGGGACGCGTCGGATCGTACACCAAGTGTTCCTCATGACAGAGAATCGGGTCGTCGTTTTTCAGCAGCAGGCGTCGAATATAGATTACTTTGGCTCCCGGTGGAATCGCCAACGCATCGGCGACGCTTTCGGAGGCGGGCACAATTCGTGTTCTTAGAAGTTGAACCTTCGAATGTTCCTTGTCGCGAAAGATGTCTTGCAGCTCATCCAAAGCAAAAGTCGAGCTTCCTAATTCCAGGCCTTTGACGAATGTTCCGCGGCCTTGCACTGTAGTCACCAGGCCCTGGTCCAACAGTATGTTGATCGCCCGGCGCACGGTCATGGGACTGACTCCATACAAGCTGCAAATGGCCGATTCCGACGGGAGTTGATTGCCGGGGCGAAACTGCCCGGATGATATTTGCTGCCGCAGGAGCCTGACTATCTGCGCATAGGCGGGTTCGTATGAGTCGCGATTTATGGTTTGCGGTGTTTCCGTCAATTCAGCTATGACCTCCACTGTGAGCACCATCCCTATATATCTATACAGGATCGGCGGCAACGGTCAAGTCAAATCTCCCACAACCCCCATTCGTGATGCTGTGGGTGATGATCCGCCAAGCCTCGCGCGCGGATGGCCTGCGAAGATACGCGGGGTTCGAACGGGCTTTCCGCTGTTTCCTGCGGGAACTGTAAGAGCGCGTGCGATCCATCTTCCCCGCTAGAGGATAATCCACCCTATATAACTATATAAGAAGTGGCGGCAGCGGTCAAGGCCGGATAAACTCTGTCAAAGCTCTTCTCGAGACAGCTTTTCACGTCCCTTCGGGACACCCTGAAACCATGGAAAGAACCGGCGCTGCGAATGTGTAAACCCATACCTGTGTCTTCTGATTTATCCGTGTGCATCTGTGTCCATCCGTGGTTCGATCCTTTCTCTAAAGATCGACCCTGGCCACTCGAAGCGAGCCACCGGGTTTTTGAAATTATCGAACGTCTCCGCGTCTGCGTGAAACACTGTCTTTTCAAGACGGATCAACAACTCGATCGATGCCGAGGATCACCTCCTGTTTTGCCTTTGACCTGTTGTTTTCCTGTTAATCCTGTAAATCCCGAGCCTCTTGCAAAATGTCAGGCAAGCGTGCAAACAGACTGATTTGTTCTCCTGAAACCGGCAGTTCTAAAGATAAGCTTTATTTGTCAGTTACTATTCTCGTTTCATGGACAAGTTCATATGATTTCAGGCATAGTGGCTCCTTTGGTCTTTGTTTTAGCCGTGTTCTTCGACAATCTTAAGTTGCCAACTTGATTAACTGGTCGGCAAAGAGTGCCAGGACGCCAAACATCAGATGTAGTTTTACTTTCTGCGCTCCCCGCACCATTACGTTTTTTGCGCCAAACTCCTCTTTTATACGGCTATTGAAGCGCTCCACCGCTGTGCGCTCGTTGTACCTGGCCTGTTCATGCGGAGCCATCGGAGGTATGTCTTTGCCCCGGGAGTTTTTATCTATGATGGGGACATGTCCCAGACTTTTGCTTACCTCGTAGATTTGCCGCGCATCATATGCCGGATCCATTAAATCATAGAGATAAGTAACCTTTGCGCTGGTCATTTTGATCATTGGGATGGCAACTTGGCTATCGTGTACTGACGCAGCGGTCAGCACAATGCTGAGCGGTAATCCGCAATCATTGATGTCGGCATGAAGCTTATATCCGCTCCAGTACTCCATGTAGCCTTTGGAATTCCTCCTGGTTGCGACATCGCACACAGTGAGCAATTCCTTCAATGCTTCTTCGGCCGATTGCCTGCACTGACGGTCCAAACGCGTCTCTTCAGCCTCGCGCTTTTCACCTTTTTTCGGACGTCCCCTCTTTTTAGGTGCAGGCTTTTGTTTCTGTGCTTTCTTCACCGGTTTCTCACGACCCCTTATGGCTGTTGAATCTCGGGATATATGGCCTATGATCTCTTCCTTCAAGCTGCGGGTTACCAGAGCTTCGTGAACCCTGTCTCCCAGCCCACTTTGAGCAAATTCTGCAAATGATCTGGAGAAAGTAGACTCTGAGGGAATGTCCCATTTTCTTGCAAATCCGCAGATGAGTCGCAAATTGGTTGTGGTCCGTAATTCGTGAATAGTTGTCCGGGTGAAGGGATGGCCATAGACAGCCTTTGCCACAAAAGAGCGTGCTATTGCTTCACGTTCTCTGAGTTTCCGTCCTTTCCACTGAGTCGATCCACTCTTTGGGACGTGCTTGTCAACCTGAACTATTTCAAGGATACTCACAAGCCGTCGTTCTTTATCGGTCAAGGGGCCTTCCCAACATTGTTCCAGACGAGGGAACAAACTGCGTTGCAAGTTTCCTGTCAACCATGATACAGCTTGTCCGAGCTTCATTGGCGCCTCCCGTGATTGGTTTTGTCTTGAGCAACAACACCTTACCACAAGGCCGCCGATGAAGCTCATTCTTTAGGCGGCCCAATTCTTAATCGGAGTTTTGCAAGAGGCTCTCCCGTCAAAGGTTTTTTTCTACTCCCCGCTCTCTTTCGTCTCCTCAAGCTTGTCGTCTATCATTTGGTTTATTGAGTCTAAATTTTCAATTCTTCTTTCAGTAAACCAGCTTCTCCATATATTCTCCTTAACGGACGGCTCAATGCGAGAGAGTAGCTTGGCTGAGGCATCTCTGTAATTGATCCACAACCGCTGGACAGACCTTATGTTATCGGCTGTCGCAAACCAGTAAATTTGACCTGCAGCTACTTTTTTCGTCTTCTCCATTAGTTCTCGATATTTATTGTTGAGCTTTTGATCGGCTATTTCCAATGAATAGGCAGGAGATGGTTTAAATCCTCCGATTGTTTTCTCTATTAATTCCAGATACTCATTCATCTGTTCCATGGTGGATTCTAAGACCCAGGCTGCCCTGCCGGTCCCGCCATGGCCCTCTTCATTCTCTGCCTTTGCTTCAATGAATTCAGCCATTGCAGAGTAGGCCTTGTCAAGGAGTTGGCTGGCATCGCCTCGAAGCTTGGCTTTCAGCTTTTTTAATTTGGAGTCTCTCTTTACTTCATCGTCATCGTTTTCTCTTGAGGCGCATAACGCCTGGCCAATCCCGCTTGTAACGTAATCGCAAAAATTGAAAGGTTTTACTACACCGTTCTTCCAATTATTATAGGTCTCTTCAACAGCCGATTCGAATTCAGCAGGAACCAATCCACCCCTCATAACTAAATTAAATACAAGCTCCGGGTCAGGCTTTCCGAATCGCCCTCCTCTCGATGCCTCTTCCGCCAGTTCCCAGACACCATATCGATCTTCGTCAACTTCTATGCCATATTTATTCATGAAGTTTTCCACATCGAATCCTTTGGGCTCAACACACATCTTCATAATTTTTAGTTTATTTTCTTCATCATACAGTTTTAGATCGGGATTGGCTTTCTTTGCTTCATAGTAAAGAGCCAGGGCCTTTTGAGGGTTGGCCGTCTTCAAACTTCCTGCCTCAAACAACAGCAAATCCAGAGCGTATCCTAAAGCCTCGCTGTGCCCCATCCTGGCTGCCTCTAAATAATGATGGAGATTTTCCTCATCTGTCAGCGTGTATTTATAGGCAAGGGCAAAATGCGCTTCAGCGCTTCCCAGGTTTGCAGCCTCCAGATACAACTTCTTGGCAGTCTCCTTGTCGCCGGATTCATAGGTCTTGTCCGCTTTTATCAACAGTTCTCCATATCCCTGAGCAAATGATGTTGCGCATAGGGTTACGAGGATCAAAAGGGATATGTAGAGCGATTTCATCTGGATCCTTTCTGCTGGGATGAGTAGTTTGTGTTGCGTGCCTTCGCCGCATGGCCGGCACTCGGTTCCTGTATGCCAGAACAGGGGCCTCTAAGTCAATGTTATGAAGTGATCCGCCAATGGTGACAGGTCGCGGTCCCGAGAGCGAACTGCGTTGCGGGCATATCTAACATGCTTCCTGGAATCGTCGTTGACACCCCGTAAGGATATTCTCGGATTTTAGGAATAAATATGTACCATTGAGGTTATAGGCGATATAAAAAGGTCTGGGCCACCATCTCAACCGTCACTATGGATGCTGAATGAAACCCTCGCGAACAAAAATTATTGCCTGTGAAGTGCTGATAAAAGAGATTCTGGACTTTATGCCGCCCGGCATGGAGTACGAGGCTCTCAATGTAAGTCTCCACGTGAATCCGCAGTCACTGAAACAAACATTGAGGGAGTCCATCGAACGTTCGGCCGAGACGGTCGAGACGATCATCCTTGGCTACGGTTTATGTTCCCGGGCAGTAGAGGGCCTGGGTTCCGCCCGAAGCACAATCGTTGTGCCCCGGGTGGACGATTGTATAGGGATACTTTTGGGCTCCAGGGAAGCGCACCGGTCTGAGACACTTCGGGAACCGGGGACATATTACCTCACGCGGGGTTGGGTAGATGCCGGAAAGCATCTTTTTGAAGAGTACCATTACATGGAAAAACGGTTTGGTCCCGCGACGGCCCGGAGATTGATGGACTCGATGTTGAAACATTACACGCGGCTGGCATTCATAAGGACCGGTCGGGATAAGGACCTTGATCGTTACCTGGAATATTGTCACGGGATTGCGCAACAATTCGGATTGCGTTTTGAAGAGATTACCGGGTCGGCGGCTCTCGTGGAGAAGATGATCTTTGGTCCCTGGGACGAAGAATTCGTGACGGTCCTTCCTGGCCGGGAAATATCATATGAGCAATGGCTCATGTATCCACAGCCTTCCTGTACCGCTCATTCAAGCGCCGGCCTGCACTAAAGAGCGGAGCGGTTTCTCCGCACTGAATGTGAGCTTTGACGGCCTTCGATAATTTATTTCAAATCGGGTTTTGTAATTTTCAGATCATTTGTTTCCCGAATCGCTGCAAACTGGACTCTTTCGAGGTTGGCAGGCTGATTACGATTCTTCCCGCTTCGTTATGAAAAATCGCTTGGCTCGAAGTGTGCGTGTTGTAGTGGCAAAGGTCGTAATAATAATGTAACATTAAGGAGCTTGTTCATTCGGCCATTCGGAATTGCCCGCGATTTGCAACGTCCTTCGCTCCTTCATTCCGTCCGTGGTCATCAAAGTATTAGCGGCAAGATAACTATGACAACCATATGTTAGAGCTTTCTGTGTGTGTCGATCGGGTAGGCATGAAATGAGGAAGGCTTTGGACGAGATCATTCACGTAATGCGCCGGACACATGGCAGAGATATCTCCCCGTACGACAAATTATTTCTGATGAAATCGCTTGAGAAAAGATTGGCGGCAACCGGAATCAAAACTGCTGCAGCATATAGCTCATGCCTGGCGCAAAATAGCGCGGAGGCGGAAGCCTTTTTTCGTTCGCTGCAAATCACGTACAGTGAGTTTTTCAGGAACCCGCTTACCTTTGCCCTGCTTGAACAACTGATCATACCCAGCATCATCGCGGAAAAGGAAAAAGCCGGCCGGGCCGAGGTCAGGGTATGGTCGGCTGGATGCGCTGCCGGTCAGGAGGCCTATTCCATTGCGATTCTGCTGGATGATCTGATCGCTGCTTGCGGCAATACCGTCAGCTTCCGCATCTTTGCCACCGATATCTCCGAAACGGATCTGTCATTGGCGAGGGAAGGGTTATTCGATTACGGAGTGGTCCAAAATGTGCGAATGAAGCATCTTAATAAGTATTTTAGCGTGAAGGGCGAGTCCTGCGCAATTGTCTCCGCACTCAAAAACAGAGTTGATTTCTCTGCCTGCGACCTGCTGGATGAACGCTCAGTATGTCCACCTGCAAGCATCTACGGGGAGTTCGACCTGATCGTCTGCTGCAACCTGCTGTTCTATTACCGGCCGGACATTCGAAAATTCATCCTGAACAAAGTTTACCGCGCTCTTTCCCCGGGAGGGTATCTTGCCACCGGTGAGGCGGAAAGAGAAATCGTGGCAAAGATAGGAGGTTTTCGCGCGGTTGCTCCGCCGCCGGCTGTTTTTCAAAGGACAAACGTAACTCCTCACCACGGATAACATGCGTAAAGATATGGGAAGCTATTGTTGGCCTAAACCGCTTCCTGTCCGCGTGATCCAGGGTTCTGGTATTCTGCTTGCACGTTGGTCGTTCAGACCAGGCAAAGAAGGTGATCGATGAAACTGCGGGATTTAAAGATCGGCACACAACTGAGAATCGGTCTGGGCGCCATCCTTTTATTTTTGCTGATCCTCGGCGCGCTTGGATGGTTCCAGGTGGACAGCATGTGGCAGGAGACAATGGGCCTCTACAAACATCCGCTCGTGGTCCAAAGAGCCATAGGCGAAATCAAGGCCGATATCCTGGCCGTCCGCACGGGGCTGAAGGACCTGTTGCTGGCTGACAATGACCAGGATAGAGAATCTTTAATCTATGAGATTGAAACCAGCGAAGCCTACGCCATGCGCGAGTTCGACATCCTTAATAACAGCTATTTGGGTCCCCGTGGCGACATTGTTGATGCCCACAACGCCTTCGTTCAGTTGAAGAGCATCTGCGATGAGACTGTCCGGTTGTTGCGGGCTGGAAAGGTTGCCGAAGCTGCAAACCGCACGAAGCCCGCCGGCGTGGGCGGTGCCAAGGTGGAAACGCTACTGGGCCTCGTTCAGAAGATCGGCGATTTTGCCCGGGACAGGTCTGAGAAATTTTTCCAGGACGCAAAAAAACAAAAAGATGCTTTGACTGTGCAGCTTGGGGTCGCGTTTAGCGCGATTTTCCTGCTGTCTTTGGGTATCTTTTATCTTCTATTGCAGGGAATCAGGGGGCCACTGAAGGAACTGACATCAGTAGCAGGACAATTCCGGTTGGGCAAGCTGGAAGCCCGCAGCAGGTATAGCTCCGCGAATGAATTAGGGACCCTTGCCGCTACGTTCAATGATCTCGCCCAAACGGTTCAGATGGAACTGCAGAGCAAAGAAAACGTCTCCCGGATCGCCGATGTCATGCTTAGGGAAGAAGATCTGCGCTTCTTCTGCCAGGAGCTGCTGCGGGCGCTGCTCCAGCAAACCGGGTCGCAGATCGGAGCCGTCTATCTTCTGAACGAACAGAAAACCGACTTCGAGCATTTCGAATCCATCGGGCTCCCCGGCGATGGCCGCCCCTCCTTTTCCGCTGCGGGGCGCGAAGGAGAATTCGGGGCGGTGCTCCTCACGGGCCAAATCCAGCACATAACGGACATCCCGGCAGATATACGCACGACCTTCTCCACGGTGAGCGGGGATTTTATACCACGGGAAATCATGACCCTCCCCATCCTTTCGGAGCAGGAGGTCGTGGCAGTGATATCTTTGGCCTGCCTGCGGAGCTATCCCGCTCCGGCGGTGAGGCTGGTGAACGAGGTCTGGAGCGTGTTGGCCGCCCGTCTGAACGCTGTGCTGAGGTTGCGGAAAATCCTGGACTTCTCCGAAAAACTCGAACACCAGAACCGGGAACTGGATGCGCAGAAAAGAGAACTGACTATACAGAAGAATGAACTGAACGAGCAAAATATCGAACTGGAGATGCAAAAGAAACAACTCGACGATGCCAACCGATTGAAAAGCGCCTTCCTTGCGAACATGAGCCACGAACTGCGAACACCTCTCAACTCGGTAATTGCCCTATCGGCTGTGCTGAATCGTCGCCTTGCCGACACCATCCCGGAAGAGGAACGGAGCTACCTGGAAGTGATCGAACGCAACGGCAGGAACCTTCTTGCGCTGATCAACGATATCCTTGACCTCTCGCGCATCGAAGCCGGCCGTGAAGAGATCAGACTTAGCCATTTTTCGATCCGGGAACTGGTCGCTGAGGTCGTGGCGATGATCGAGCCCCAGGCGCGAGAAAAGGGTATCGTCCTACTGAATCATGTCACTGGCGACCTGCCCCCCCTCCACAGCGATTTCTCCAAGTGCCTGCACATCCTGCAGAATCTCGTCGGCAACGCAGTGAAATTTACGGGGGCAGGCAAAGTGGAGATCTCCATCGCCCAGGAGGACGATTCCATTGAGATTGCAGTGACCGATACAGGCATCGGCATCGCCGCGAACCAACTCCGAGACATCTTCGATGAATTCCACCAGGCCGATCAAAGCACTACGAGAAATTACGGCGGGACTGGGCTGGGACTGTCAATCGCCAGGAAATATGCAACGCTGCTGGGTGGAAACATCACCGTGGACAGTACGCTCGGCAAAGGCTCGACCTTCACCCTCAAACTGCCGCTGACGATTGATGCGCCCTCCATGGACAAAGATGCGGCTCAAACGAAGGAATACGACACTTCGGTGGCATCCTTTGAATCGTCTTCAAGCCGTGACGCTCAAGGCAAGCGTATCTTGCTGGTGGAAGACAGCGAACCCGCTATTGTTCAGATGCTGGATATTCTATCCGGGCAGGGGTACAGCATGCAGGTGGCCCGCAACGGCAGAGAAGCACTGGAACAAATCGAAAAGATTGCGCCCGACGCCGTGATCCTCGACCTGATGATGCCGGAGGTGGACGGGTTCGAAGTCCTGCGCGAGATCCGCGGCTCGGGGAAAACTGCGCATATCCCTGTCCTGATCCTGACGGCAAAATATGTGACGCGCGAAGAATTGAATTTCCTCGAAGGAAACCATGTCCATCAATTAATTCAGAAGGGCGACATTAACAAGACCGACCTGCTGGCGGCAATCTCGAAGATGGTGGCGCCGAGCTCGGGGAGGGAAGCCTTGCCGCCGCCGGCGCCTGCCCGGATACGGACATCCGGCAAACCCGTGATCCTGGTCGTGGAAGACAACCCCGACAACCTCCGGACCCTCAAGGCTCTGCTGCAGGATACCTGTACAGTCATAGAAGCCGCCGACGGCCGGGCGGCGGTCGAGCAGGCTCGGACGCACACGCCCGATCTCATCCTGATGGATCTCGCAATGCCCGTTATGGATGGTTTCCAGGCGCTCTATGCGATTAGAAAGCAGGACGCCCTCAGGCATATCCCGGTCATAGCCCTGACGGCAAGCGCCATGCAAGGTGACCGGGAGAAGATCCTGGGGCACGGTTTCGACGGCTACATATCCAAGCCGGTTGACAAGGAGTCGCTTGAAGTAACGATTAAGGAGAAGCTCTATGGAAGCCAATAACTTGACGATATTGGCGATTGACGACCACCAGGACAACCTGACGACCTTGAAGGCCGTTGTGGCGGATGCCTTTCCCGAGGCCAGGGTTTTGTCTGCCCTGAACGGCCGGAAAGGTATCGAACTGGCGCTGGCCGAAGACCCGGACGTTATTTTGCTCGATATCGTCATGCCGGGAATGGATGGGTTTGAAGTGTGCCGAAGGTTGAAGAACGACGAGGTGCTGCGGCATATTCCAGTGGTCTTTCTGACCGCCCTGAAAACCGGCCGCGAGAGCCGCATTAAAGCATTGGAAACCGGGGCCGAGGCCTTCCTTTCCAAGCCGATCGAAGAGGCTGAACTGACGGCCCAGATCAGGGCCATGGCAAAGATCAAAGCTGCCGGTGTAGCGCAGAGGCAGGAAAAGGAGCGCCTTGCAGCTTTGGTCGCCGAGCGCACTCTCAAACTCAATCAGGAGCTTGCCGAACGGCGCAAAGCCGAAGAAGCGTTACGGAAGAGCGAAAAAAAGTACCGCGAACTGGTGGAGAATGCCAATTGCATCATAATGAGAAGGGATAACGTTGGCAACGTGACCTTCTTCAACGAGTTTGCCCAGAATTTTTTCGGCTACGGCGAAGAGCAAATACTCGGCAAGAATGTTGTAGGCACTATTGTTCCACAGGTTGAATCAACGACCGGGAGGGACCTGCGGTTGATTATCGAGGATATCGCAGTGAACCCGGATCGTTATGCCAAAAACGAAAACGAAAACATGCGCAGCAACGGAGAGCGTATCTGGATTGCCTGGACCAATAAGCCGGTCTGTGACGAAAACGGCCGGGTAAGGGAAATCCTCTGCATTGGCAACGACATCACCGAGCGCAAGCAGGCGGAGGAGGCCTTGCGGGAAAGCGAAAAACGCTTCAAGCATCTTCTCGAATCGGTCACGGACTATATCTTCACGGTTCAAGTTCAAGATAACCGTCCGATGGGCACCGTTCATGGGCCGGGGTGCGTTGCGTTGACAGGTTATACGTCGGAAGACTACCAGGCTGATCCGTACCTCTGGTATCAGATGGTCTATGACCAAGACCGCGATGCTGTAAGGGATCAGGCCGCCAGGGTACTCTCCGGAGAACAGGTATCGCCTCTGGAACATCGGATTATTCATCGAGACGGTTCAATTCGTTGGGTGAGAAATACACCCGTGCCACATTACGACGAGCAGCGAAGACTGATTGCTTACGATGGCCTGATTTCAAATATTACCGAACGCAAGCGAGCGGAAGAGGCTCTGCGGGAGAACCAGTTTCGGCTCGAGCTCGCGCTGCAATCCGCCCATATGGGTGTATGGCGTATAGATTTGATCGAAAAGAAGCACCATTTTGACGACCAGGTCTGTCATCTTCTGGGAATCGAGCCGGCTAAATTCACCGGAACTGTTGAGGAGTTCTACAAGGCGGTACATCCTCACGACCGAGAGATGCTTACTGCTGCGTTGGCCCGAAGCATTGAACAGGACGCCCTGTATGAAAAGGAATACCGAGTGGTCTGGCCTGATGGAAGCGTGCATTACATCTTTACCCGCGGGAAATTGTTCCGTGATGAAATGGGCCGGCCGGTGAGGATGAACGGCCTTATATGGGACATCACGGAGCGTAAGCGTGCAGAGGAAGAAAAGGCGAAGCTGGAAGCAGAGCTTCGACAGGCACAGAAGCTGGAAGCCATTGGGACCCTGGCCGGAGGGATCGCTCACGACTTCAACAATATGCTGCAGCCTATCATAGGCTACACGGACATGGCGCTGCTTGAACTTTCTTCCTCCAGTCCATTGCGAAAAAGTTTAGAACAGGTGCTCAAAGCATCTCTTAAGGCCAAGGAACTGATCAGACAAATCCTGGCGATTTCCCGCTCCACTGAAGAGCAGCACAGAATACCGACCGATATAAGCTCGATTATCAAGGAGGCTCTGAAGCTTTTGCGGTCTACGCTGCCGACCTCGATTGAAATGAGGCAAAAGATCCGAAAGGGTGTCGCGCTGGCCGATTCGACTCAAATCCATCAGATTTTGATGAACCTTTGCACAAACGCGGCCCATGCGATGGGTGACAAGGGCATTCTGGAAGTTCGCCTGTCCCCTGTAGATTTGGGCGAAAGCGATTTGGTCCATCGGTCGATCTTTGATCTGAGGCCCGGGCAATACCTGAGATTGACGGTTTCAGATACCGGGTGTGGGATGGATGCAGAGACCAGGGAGCACATCTTCGACCCCTACTTCACCACCAAGGAAGTGGGAAAGGGCAGCGGTTTGGGGCTCGCGGTCGTTAATGGAATAGTCAAACGGCACGAAGGGGCCATTACCGTCCAAAGCGAACCCGGAAAAGGCACGATGTTTACTATCTACGTCCCAAGGGTTGATGTCAAACCTGAAGCAACCATGCAAGTTGACGATCTACTGCCGGTTGGTTCAGAAAGGATATTGCTGGTCGATGACGAGCCGACCGTTATGGAAATGGCAACCGGTATCCTGGTGCATTTGGGCTATAAGGTCACCAGTCAAACCGATAGTGTAAGTACGTTGGAGATTTTCAGTTTAAGTCCGCACGAGTTCGACCTCGTCATTACCGATTATACTATGCCGAAACTGACCGGGATGGATTTTGCCAGGGAAGTAAGACGAATCCGGCCTGATATGCCGATCCTGCTTTGCACGGGGTTTAGTGAAAAAATTACTCCTGACAGCGTAAAAGAGCTTGGGGTGGGACTCCTCATGAAGCCCTACGGCATGAGGCAAATATCCGAGGCGATCCGAAAGATTCTGGATGCGCGAAAAGGGGGCTGATACCAGGTTGCGTTCAAGACCGGGCGGGCTTGTCAGCTTTGACGGGCTTCGATAATTTTTTTCAAATCGGGTTTGGAAACCTTTCCCATGGCATTCCTGCACAGCTCCTGAAACTCCAGGGCATCTTTTGGGACCTTATAGGGAGCGAGCCGCTCTTTCGCCCAGGCTCTTAGACTCTCAGGATTCAAGCTCGTTCCTTCCCGCATCACCAGCGCAGCGACGATCCGCTCACCCCATACCGGGTCCGGTATCCCCACTACCGCGCATTCCTTGACGTCCGGGTGGGTAAGGAGGGTTTCCTCGATTTCCAGGGCAGAGACCTTGTAGCCGCCGGTCTTGATGATGTCCACGCTGCTGCGGCCCAGAATGCGGTAGATCCCGTTCTCCTGCACGGCCACGTCGCCGGTTAAAAACCAGCCGTCCCGGAAAGTTTTCCTGGTTTCCTCCGGTTTCTTCCAGTATTCAAGAAAAACCGGCTTGCCCCGCACCACGATCTCACCCGGAGTTCCTGGCTCTGCCTGCGTCCCTGTTTCATCTGTCAACCTCACTTCCACCCCCGGCAAGGGGGCCCCTACGCACCCGGGAACTCGCTCCCCATGCAGCGGGTTGGAAAGAGCCATGCCGATCTCCGTCATCCCGTATCTCTCGAGCAGTATATGCCCGGAAATCTCCTTCCACCTCTCCAGGATAGGGACCGGCAAGGCCGCGGAACCCGACACCATGAGCCGCATCCGGCGGCAGCCCAGGGACATGCGTTCCCGTTCGGCGGCAGACGCCCTCTCCCAGGCGTCTACGAGTTTTACATAGATGGTGGGGACTGCCATGAAGAGCGTAAGATCGCCCTGAGCGATTCGCTCCCAGACTTTGAGTGCGTCGAATGCGGGCAGGATCTCGCACACTGCCCCCACCCAGAGGGCGCAGGCGATGACGTTTACAATTCCGTGGACATGATGCAGCGGCAAAAATTCCAGTATCCGATCCTGCCCGGTCCATCCCCAGGCCTCAACCAGGCTGGTAATCTGGGTCGCAATGTTTTCATGGGTGGTCACCACGCCTTTGGGCTTGCCCGTCGTGCCGCTGGTGTAGAGGATCATGGCCCGCTGCGACTGCGTCACCGGCGGCAGAGGGCCCGCCGCGTGGTCCAGCGCCTTGGTGCTCGATGCGAACCTGAGGTTGCGCTCCCGGGCCAGGGGATGGAGCCGATTGACAAAATCCGGATGCGCCAGAGCGGCCGCTGGGGCGGTGTCGTCGAGCACGTATTCCAACTCCGGACGCGGGTGGAACAAGGACAGCGGAACAGCAATCCCCCCGGCTCGCCAGATACCCCACTGCAGGGCCACATAATGAAACCCCGGAGGGGCCAGAAAGGCCACCGGCCTTTGTTGCAAATCTATGGGTCCGTCCAGGAGAAAGGACGCTACCTTGCCAGATGCGTCCAGGAGTTGCCGGTAGGTAAAACTGCCTTCCGGTGCGACGATCGCCGTCCGCTCCCCATACTGTTCTGCTCGCTGCGTGAGAAGTATCGACATGGCCGGCCCTCCTTAGCAATTTGTTTAAGATCGCTCTTTCCATGCCTCAGCAGCCTCGGGGGATTTGCTGCCGGCGACCGGCCGGTAGTGGCGCCGGTTATATCCACCAGCCGGCCTGCTCCGTGCCCTCTGTGGTAGAATTGACCGTGGCGTTCTACCGGGTTGGATTCCCTTATTCTATTGAGTTCGCCGTCGAAAGAGAAGAAAGATATATTTGCAGCTTTTACGCGGAGGATGCAATCTACAATATCGTCTTTGCCGCCTCTAAGATAATAGGTAATCACGGTCGGCACGGGATCGGGCTAAATCGAGTATCTAAATTAACTGCCAAAAGGTTAAGAGGGGGCGGCACCTGGTCTTGAAAGATCAATGGAGAAGGATGGAGAGTTAAGGCTGAAGGGTGCAGCGGGAGAGCACGGAGCGGGAAATGAGCGCCAAACAGTCAACGCTGCTCACCACAGTGACACAGACGAAAAGAAAACGGATATGCAGGAAAAACCGGGAGCAAACGAGCCATTAGCTGCCCGTCACCCATTCACCCACTCACCCATTCACCCATCCCCACCATTCACTATTCACTACTCACTAATTCACAACCACATCATCTCCGCCTGCGCATCCGACTGCTCGTGATACCCGACGAGTAACCTGGCCACGTCCGGCCAGACTTCCCGTAGCGCCGTCGACCCCATGAATAGTCCTATATGTCCCGAATCCACTTCGAAACGATGCTGGAACCGCTCAGGGGTCGTGACGCAACCACCGAGCGCGAACACCTGCTGGGGCAGGGTAATGTCGTCTTTTGTCCCGCCAACCATGATCACGGGGCACCCTATTTCAGACAGCTTTACCTGACGCCCCAGGACCGTCAGCTTATTTTTACAGAGGTCGTTTTTGTAAAATAAGCCCTCCACGATTTGCATGAACCATCGCCCGGGAAGGTCCTGAACATACTCATACCAGTTGGAGAAAAGATGGTTGCGCGCAACAAATCCGAAATCACCGTATGCCGAAAATAGTTTGAGATAATCGCCCCAGAACCTCTCGATCGGATTCAGCAGCTTAAATCCCAGGAGCTGCATTTGCCCCGGATAGGTCCCGCCGTTAGCATCCACGAGCGTCTCAAAAAATGAAAGGGGCGTGAACTTCAACGCTTCCTGGATCTTCCCGCCCCCGGCATGAGCATCTATCGGGGACCCTGCGGCTGTGAGAGTCTTCATATTATCAGGGAATAAGGCCGCGTAAATCGCCGCCTGCCAGCCTCCCTGGCAGAGGCCGATCAGGTTCACGGGCCTGCCGACGGCCGAAACGCACTGCTCTGTCTGGGAAATGAGATCATCCAGGGATTCATTTGCGCGTTCGTGAGTGGCCGGCTTCCAATCAATCGCATAGAGCGATTTTATGCCGTTGTCCATGAGCGTTCCAACAAGCGAATTCTCCCTGAAGAGATCGCAAATGGCGGAATGATGGCCGGCCTGCGGCGGTAGAATAAGAGTTGGGACGCTGTAGGGATCGGATGAGAACTCCAGGAGCCGGTAAGCCGATGTTTCGCGAATCACGCGATGAGGAGTCGCGAACTCAGGGGCGGCCGGGACCTTGCAGGATTCTGCGAGCATCCCGAAATACCGGTAGGCAAAATCTTTTAGTTGAATAGATGCATCGAACATGATAGTTACCTCCCTCGATTTACTAATCGGCTGAAATCCTCACCGCCATGACATTTATTTGCACGTTGGTTATCACTTTAGTTATAAAGTACCGAATATAATGCATTAAATAGTGGCTAGAAACAAAACTGACTCCCGTCCCCACGGAACACCCGAAACCATGAAAATACCGGGCGCTGCGAACGTGCAAACCCATGCCCGCGTCTTCTGGTTTATCCGTGTCCATCCCTGTCCACCGCGCTTCGAGACTTTCTCTGCATTCTCTAAAGATCGATCCCGGCCTTCAAAGCGGGCCAATGGGATTTTGAAATTATCGAACGGTCTCTAAAGATCGACCCTGGCCCCTCGAAGCGTGCCACCGGGTTTTTGAAATTGTCGAATGTCTCCGCGTGAAAGACCGTCTTTTTCGTAACAATTCATGTCCCTCCGGCGTCTGATAGATGTCCGGGGCCTTGCCTTTCGTCCGTGCTGTGAGCACCTGTACTATGCAGCTATCTGTTGCTGTGTTATCCTCTGCCGGACGGGTCGGCATCGTTGCTCTCATGGCCGGCCGCGCTTCGACCGATATTATAGTTCGCAGGCTTGGCGCTTTTGTGGAAGCCTTGCAGTGAGGCCCTCATCCTCTCTTTGTATTCAGGACTATATATGTGTGTGTTCTATAAACTGGAATTCTATCGGTCTTATGGTTTCATGAAATGAAATGAATTTTCGTAAGCGATTAGTTAGAGATTAGATTGTATATGCAAACTGCTATTAAGCTGATAAATGAATCCAACAATCATAAGCGCACTCGTAACTCAAATGTAATATATAATTGTTTGACAAATTCGCATAAGCAGAATAAGGTTCTCCGGCGAAAATAATCGGCAATACCAGTACCTTGGAAGCACTTAAAGAAGTCGGAATACTCGATTTGCGTAATCGTTTCCTATAGCAGGGAGGTCAATAGTGGCCGGGAAAAAAAGGAGAAAAATAAGAAAGTCACAAGAAATTGTGCTGGGCGTGGCTATGTTAAGCCTCGTGGCGACCGTGACCGGCTGTGATGACCCGGCTCAACGTAGGCGATGTGTAGACAGCACCGGGAAGGTGGTCGCTGAAGAACAGTGCCGGGACGCGGAATCCAGGCACTATTATGGCGGTGGTCCTCCTTTGTTTTTCTGGTACTTCGGCGGCTTGGGCGGATATGGGCCGGGAAGTTATGCCAGTGGGGGCACTTACGTCCCGCCCCGAGGCTATACCTCGGGTGGCCGTTTTTCAGCTTCCCCCGGTTCGGGCTCTTCGGGCGGAGGCGTTTCCGGCGGTTGGGGTTCGTCTGGCGGGTCGGTGGGCAGAGGTGGTTTTGGCGGCAGTGCCGGCGCTCATGGTGGTGGCGGGATCGGCGGATAAGGAGAAGATATGAAGAGAATAAAAATCCAGCCCCGCGACAATTGGCAAAACAAGGTGGAAGCCTCCGGATTGCTTTATCATCATAATCCCGAAGGTACCTACTGGAATGAAAGCGCCTATTACCTGTTCAATTCCGAACAAATAGACGTTCTGGACGATGCAGCCAACGATCTTCATCAACTGGCCATGAAAGCAGTCCAGCATGTAATTGACAATGGTCGTTTCGCGGAACTTGGCATTTCCGAAGGAGCCGTTCCTCTCATAAAGAAGTCATGGACAAAGAAGGAACCCACGCTTTATGGCCGTTTCGACTTCGCCTATGATGGGGTGAACCCGCCCAGGATGCTGGAATACAATGCCGACACGCCCACCGCATTGCTTGAAGCCAGTGTCATACAGTGGTTCTGGCTCCAGGAGATCTTTGGTTCCAAATCAGATCAGTTTAACTCAATTCATGAAAAACTTCTGGAAACCTGGCCGAAAATATCCCGGCCGTGGGAAGAGGGCAGCAAACTCTACCTGACTTGCGTTGCAGACAGTATGGAAGATCTGGTCACCACCACTTATCTGATGGATACGGCCATCGACGCCGGAATCAAGGCCGAGATGATCTTCATAAGCGATATCGGCCTGGGGCTTGAACCGTTCACTCGATTCACCACTTTGGATGACATAACTATTGAAAACATCTTCAAGCTCTATCCCTGGGAGTGGCTTCTGGCCGACAAGTACGGAGAATACCTGGTTGAGACATTTGACAGGATGAACTGGGTAGAGCCCATATGGAAACTTATCCTCTCCAGCAAAGGAATCCTGCCTGTTCTCTGGGAACTCAACCCGGGGCATCCGAATCTTGTCGAAGCCTATTTTGACGGACCGAGGGGAATGAAAGAATTCGTGAGAAAACCCCTGCTCTCCAGGGAGGGCGCCAACATTACGGTGTACCGCGAAGGCAGGGAGGGATTTCATACCACGGGTGCTTACGGCGAAGAGGGCTTCATTTACCAGGCTCTGGCGCCTGTTCCCTGCCTGGATGGAAATTATCCGATACTCGGCTGCTGGGTGATCGGTGGTCACAGCGCCGGCATGGGCATTCGTGAATCGCAGACTGTTGTCACCAATAACCTGAGCCCATTTGTGCCGCACAGATTCGAATAAGCAACGCTGACCGACGAAAGGAGATCGGAGTGGATTTCTGGAACATAGTACTTCAGATGACCGTCTATCCGTTATTGGGCATTCTGGTTGTGTGGTTTGTCAAACTGGCCGACGGCAAGCGCGCGCCTTTTGACGAGGATAAGGCAATGCTCCTGGAAAGCAATCTGGCTGTCGGGCTGAGAAAGTCCGGGACATGTCTCGGTCTGTTCCTGGCCCTTGCTGGCGTCCTTTCAGGCAGATCGCCAAGCATCCTGTCTGATTTGTTGAATTTCTTTAAGGCGACGATTATGGTCGTGATTTTTCTTTTCATAACTTTTGAAATCAATAAGTGGATAATCCTTCGCAAAATCAATAACGATGATGCTGTGGCCAAAGGTAACGTGGCTGTCGGGGCCGTGGAGTTTTCTACATTTGTCGGTACTGGCTTGATAATGAATGGCGCCTTCACCGGAGAGGGCGGGGGCCTTTGGGCGGCGGGAGTGTTTTTTATTCTCGGTCAAATAGCGCTCGTAATTGCCTTCTATATGGACGCGGCCATTGCAGGACGCAATATTCAGGAGGAGATAGAGTTAAAGGGTAACATTGCCGAGGGTGTTGATGTCGCTGGAGTGTTGATAGCCATCTCCATTATTTTGAGGGCCAGTATTATCGGACCGTTTACCGGCTGGATACCGGGACTTGAAGGATTTGGAATGTATCTCGTCCTCGGTCTTTTGGCTCTGTTTATCTTTAAGTATCTGGCCCGAAAGATATTTATGCCCAAGGTTTCTTATGCAGATGAAATGGATAAGCAGCATAACGAGGCCGTAGCCATTCTCGCGGCCTGCATAGAAATCAGCGTGGCTGTTTTCATCGCCAACACCATGTAGCCTGCGCTTCAAACAAGAGGAAAGGGAAAATGTCCGATCCTGAGGAAAGAAAGTCCATTTTGCTCGAGGAGGCGAAAAAACTCCGTGAACTCGTCGATAGCGTGATCGCCCGGTTGGAAGGCGCCGAGCCGGACCCGCGGCTGCGCAGCGAGGTCGATGAGCTTAAAGAAAAGGTCGTCGAACTTCTCCAGGGCATGGAAGAAGCTCGGATGGAAGATATTATCGAGAAAGTGAAACAGCATACAGCGGATGCCGGAAAGAAATTCCAGGATGTTCTGGGAAACATCGGGCCGTCGCTTGATGAACTGTCTCGAAAGGCCCATGGCATTTTCGGCGACTGGTTCGGCAAGGACGCGATCGGCCGGGACGACCTCAAGGCCGTCATCATGTCTGAAGATCTTGCCTCAGAGTATTTCGAGACCCTGCGCCGGCGAGACTGGAGTGACCGGGGCATGCGGGAATCACTCGACGTCTTGCGGCAAATTCTTCTTTCCAGGATCTGACTCAGGGAGTTGAAAGAATGGAATCGAAGGAAATCCCCAAACGGGTTTATCTGATGCCGGCAGCTATCATAGTTGCGGCTGTGTTTATAGCCATAGATTTGG
Source organism: uncultured delta proteobacterium (assembly GCA_963741035.1). Lineage (GTDB taxonomy): Bacteria > Desulfobacterota > Syntrophobacteria > Syntrophobacterales > Syntrophobacteraceae > SbD1. The sequence goes on along the minus strand of CAVUGX010000029.1, from coordinate 92,449 downwards.
AACGGCCGCCGTTGAGCATAACCGTTCTGATCGTTGGCGCGGCTTTGGCTTATTGGGCCATGCGCGCCGGTTTGAAAAACAGATCGGAAAAAGAAGCCAAAGCGGCGACTGAGACCGGGGCAGCAGCCGAAGCGGCTAAAGAAGAGCCGCTTAAAAAACTCAGGGCCGAGACGGGCATGGCCGATGAGTTGACGATGAAGCTTCGCTCGATTTTGGATACAGGCGACCGGCTGATCCATTACGATGCCGAAAACAGTCCTGTGGTGGCCGAGATTCTCAAAGCCTACAGCGGATTTGTCCGCGATTACCTGGAAGGCGCGGCTGATTTTGCCAAAAAATATCGCAGGGCGAAGGCCTTTATTAAAAACACAGACCCAAATTACCTGGCGCTGGAGGTGAAGACTCTCGAAAAACGCATAGCAGACGGCGAAAAAGGGCTGGACAAAATGCTGACTGAAAAAAAGTCCACCCTTCACCGGCTGGAAGGAATGGTGGGCAATCAACCTGTCATACGAAACGGCTTGGAGACCATCCAGGCCACGCTGGAATCGCTGGACGCCTCCATTGCGGAAGCTGAAGCCGATCCTGGCCGGCAGAAGGAAATAATGGATCAAATTCAGCTCACCCTCTCGTCGACGGCAACAGCAATCGAGAAAACATTGGTAGCGGTGAGCAGCAACGACCAGGCTATCAAACAGGGTTGAAATCTTAATAGATGGAGGTTTTGAAGAATGGATAATCAAACCCAACCTGCAGAAAGCAAGGCATTGACCCTCCTCCCGATTTCTGTCGGCCAGTTGCAGAAGGCCAAAGACATGTCGGTAGATGAAATAAAGTCCGTCTTCCGTCAGGATAGCGCCGCTGACCTTGAAGCGCACAAAGCCACGACTCAGATGACTGAGGCCAGCCAGAACTATTTGAAAATATCGCGAGGCCTGGGAATCGCCATTCACGAACTGCTGGCGGAAAATGACGATCTCCAGAAGAAATGGTCTCAAGTCCTGGCCGCTCTGGCCACGCGCGAGGATGGCAGTGGGGCTGACCTCAAGCAAAAGCTGGCTTCGGCTCATATTCCCTTTTTTAGCGACAGGGCCAAAAAATCGATCGAGCATGAAATTGAAGTGAACATTCTTGAAATCCTGCCGGATCTTCTGCGCCAGCAGTGGGATGTAACCCAGAAAGCGGCCGACCGGATACAGGTGCAGAAAACCCTGCTGGCCGAGTCCAAAGTAGAAGCCGACCAGCAATTTCGTCAGCTCGGAGATGATATTATTCGCTATCGGGAAGAAGCGCAAAAGGCAAGGGAAAGCTTCGATGCCTGCCGCAAAGAGCTGGCCGAGATCGAACAGAAACTCAAGGAAAACGATGAGCTGGAAAAACTTCTGGGTGAAGCCAAGCCTTTGCCCGAAGGACAATCCCTGCTCGGTTCCGAGGAATATTCGAAACTGATGCAGAGGCGGACCGAACTCATGGCCACCGATGACGAAAGAGAAGTCACACTACAGACAACCACTCAGGAATTCCGGGCTACAAAAGATGGCTATAAGCTCACCGAAGTCCAGATCGGTGAACTGGCCGTAACCTATAAAGCTATAAACGCAATCGGAATTATGCTGGACGCGTTTCTGAAGGTGACGCGGCCCATTCAGCAGCGAGCCATCGTCATCATCAACGCCCAGGCAAGCGGACTCAAGGGCGCGCAACTTCTCGCCGCTCTCAGCCAGACGATGAACGAAGCCGTCAAAATGTGCGCCTACGGCATGACGGTTATGACCGAACAAGCTGTGGCGCTTGGCCGGATGGATTTCGTCGATCCGAATATGGTCGAGGAAGTGAAACGGGTTCAGGCGTCAAACGATGCCGTATGGAACGACTTTACAAAGACCCAGTACGACCTGGTAATGGAAAAGGCCCGCCCCCTCCTGGAGCACAAGGAATTGGCAGGGGGCTAGAAAAGTGCCCATCCGAAAACATAGTCACGCTCCCGGCCGAGCGGCGGGCCGGATCCGGTCCGGGGCTGCAGCACAGGACTGGCGTAACGACGGGCAAAAGTGACGCTACGGCAGGAAATCAAAACGCCTTGAAAGAAATGCCTCCAAAGATGGGAGAGCAAAATCTTTCAAGGGTTGCACGAATCAACTGGCCTGAAAGTTTTTTCTTTCTTCCGCTTCCAGCTCCTTTTTGCAAACGATGCATACGGAAGCGGTAGGTTGTGCTTTCAGCCTTTCCAAATCAATACGCCCCCCGCACTCGTCACAAATGCCATACAGGCCTGCTCCCAACCGCTGGAGTGCGTCCAGAATTTCCCGGACTGTCCTGCTGTTGTGCTGCCGCATCGTCAGGTGATACTCCTTTTGGGAACGCTCGCAGGCCAAATCGGCATCATCCATTGGATCGACAGAGCCTCTGTTATCCACGGCGGATACCTGGTCCCGCACGCCGGGCCTGAGCTCCTGAAGCTGCGCAACGAGAATACCGTTGAAAGTCAGCAGAGTATTTTCGTCCATGTCATCACTCCTTGCATATAACCTTACAAGTATCAGGCTGCCTTCCTCTTATCTGGTCTCCGCAAGTATCGGCGCTGCCTCCTGTGGCGCGCGAGTCTCCCTGGTACATCCCCCAGGTTTGCTCAAAGGCTTTTTCGTAAGAGCGATTCTCCATGTAGTGCCGTGCCGCTATGCCCATCTTCTTTCGCAATGCGGCATCGGAGAGGAGTGTTTCAAGGGCGTGGAGCAGGCTCTCCGTATCTCCGGCCTTCACGATCAGACCTGTTTTGTTGGGGATGACGTTTTCCTGAGGCCCGCCCGAGTCGGTGACAATTACCGGCAGCCCTGAAGCTTGAGCTTCCAGAATCACGTTGCCGAAAGTGTCGGTTGCGCTCGGGAAGGCGAATACATCGCAACTTGCATATATGCCGGCGAGTTCTTCGCCTTCTTTGTACCCGGTAAATATGCAGGGCGTACCGTCCATGAATTCCTTTAACTCATTCAGGTAAGGTCCGTCGCCTACCAGAATCAGCTCAACATTTTCGACCTTCTTTATCAGGCTCTTGAAAGCGTGTCCCAGGAGAAGAAGGTCCTTCTCCTTTGATATTCTGCCGACATAGAGGATTTTTAAACCCTGAGCGGCCCCGATAGATCCGCTGAGACGCGCGGTATTGCGCTTTGACGGGTTGAATTTCTGGGTGTCGACACCCCTTGGAAAAAGGCGAATTTTCTCGGGGTTAATTCCTTTGCCGATCAGTTCGTCACCGGTACTTTTCGAGGGAACCAGGATGAAATCGAGTTGGTCGTAAAACCAGATAATGTATTTCCAGACGAGATCCTCGATGGCTCCATCACCGGTCAGCCTGTGAGCGTACTGCGGGATTGCCGTGTGATAGGTGCCGCTGACGGGGATCTTTAAAAATTTTCCGATCGCAAGAGCCGCAAGGCCCAGAGGACCGGGGGTTGCGGTGTGAATTTGGGTAAACTGGTTCTCGTAGCAGTAATTGAGCATTTCCAGGAAAGGTGTCAAAAACAGTTTTTGTTCGGGGTACTCTGCAAATTCGAAAACTCCGATGGGCTCGAAATTCAGGACTCCTTCGACGTAAGGCCGTTTTTCAGCATCACAGGTGATTACGGTAAGGTCCTTACCGCTGTTTCTTGCCAGCCTGAGTTGGTGCTGGAGGGTCAGGGCGACGCCGTTTATTTCGTAAAAGGTATCGGTAAAATGGGCCATTTTGACGTTGCTTCCGTCTTTTGTATCCTGAGTCATCGGATCGAAGTGAGCCAATGCGCTCCTGCTGAATGCCCTGTCTCTGGAAAATACCGTAAAGGTCACAAAATATGGGGCTAGAACGGTCGAGAGCGCCCCTGCGGATCCTAGGCACTGAAAAATATTGAAAAAATTGGCGCCGGAGAGGTGGCCGAGAAGAGAGTTCCAGAAATGCAGGAGGACTTTATTCGATACCTGGTTTACAAAGTGAAACCACCTCTCAGCCCTGTTTTCGAGCTTGCCGTGTCCGTTTTTTACAATGTCCATGAGGACGGGGTCGCCCTGCAGAAGCTTGTTTGCCTCAAATCGGAGCATGTCTTCAACCTTGGCGCCTTCCTGCTGCTTGGGCGTCCTTTTCTGCCTCCATGAATACAAGACCCTGCTGACCAGCCCTGTCGCTTCTTCGGGGTCGGATTGCAAGCAGCGGTCTAGAAAACGCAAGACAAGGTCCCTGTTCACATTTTTTTCAAATTTGAACTTTCGCTTGTAGAACTGGTAGGCGATACCATAGAGGTTGTGGGACAGTACCACTGGGGTGGACGCCCTGCCTGCAACCTCGGCTTGATGAGTTTGCACCCCGAGGAGAAATTCGTCCAAATCCCGCACGAACTTAACCTCGGTATACTGACGGGCGATATTTAGCGAGCTGTGGTCGTCGGAACCGCCGGTCAGGTTTTTATGCCAGGGCTCGGGGAATGAGGGTATTATTTGATGCTGTTCGATCAGGTGACCGATAAACTCCGGTGTGAGATTTTTCAGGATAAGCCGGATAGACTGGTTCTGATACTCATCCCTTGCTCCGTTCAGTTCGAAATTCTTGAACAGCAGGATGAATTTTTCGAGATGTGAGATCGTAAGTTTGTCGTTTACCGAATACATCGGATGCGCCAGGACGTGAACAATCCCGGCTTCTCCGAGATATTGAACAAGATCGTAGATGTTTTCCCGGACCTTCTGTATGTCGGCATGGATCTTCTCGTCGATGTCGTAGACAAGCACATGCGCCTTGCAGCCATCCTCGGGGAAGTAGGTCGTTATCTCCTCGCTGATAAAGGTGCCCTGCAGATGTCCAATCTCGAGCGCCCCGGAGATCGTGTTGTGGTCGGTGATGGTGACCATGTCCATCCCCTTGTTCCGGGCTATCCTGTAGAGTGTCTCCGGTTCGGTGAAGCTCTCGGGGCAGCCAAGCTTTTGGAGCACCCATTGCGACGGACGAATCGAGTATTTCGAGTGGACATGCAAATCGACTTTCATTTTCTTCCTTTCTATTCGATAAGAACCGTTTCACCCGCCCGCACTTTGGTACCCGGACAGACTTTAACTTTCATCCCCTCCCGGGGGGTAACCAACAGGTCAACTTGAGATCCTATGCGTATCATCCCGAATATCTGCCCGGCTCTTACACGCTCCCCTTGCTCGACATAGCTGTCTATCCCGGCAACGCTTCTCGCCGCAATCTGGACGACGTAACAGGACAGGGGCTTCTCCCTGTATTCCCCGTCAATCTTGGTAACGGTCCTCTCGTTGCCGATTATATGTAAGCTGTTTCTGTAAAGGGGCAGCCACCTGAGCACTGTTCTGAGGTGCATGTTCGTCATGTATGCGTTTTCCCGCCGGGCGGGATAGTGATGGATGAACTGGACCGGGCCGGAAACCGGTGCGCGGTTGAAATGTACGTTGAAGGGACTCATAAAAATCCCGATCGAGAATCTTGGGGCGGGAAATATCCTCCCTGACTATATCGTTGAGAGTGGCTTTAACACCTTGCTTTATCGTGAGGACTTCCTCATTTGGCGACACTTCCTTTACGTAAACGACGGTGCCGTCGGCCGGGCTGAGGATGCCGGAACCCTCTGCGGGAATACTTCTGGGCGGATTCCTGAAAAACCAGACATAACGCCAATATAGAAACAGCACGATGCAAAACGCTACAAGAGCAAGTATGAGACTGATAGGATGCACTATGGTTTCGTACACCTCCATACCTCCTTTTGCAACACGCGGACGAGCGCCATGCCTGAGGAGAAAGGAAAGTTGATGACCTCGAAGAAGTCCTTCTCCTTCTTGATTATTTTCATCCACTTCTTGACCCCCGAGTGGCCGATCACCTCACGGACGTAGATATTGGTGTCGTGCAGGAGAATGTACGAATTCTTTCGGACGTGCTCGAGAGTGCGGAGAAAATCGTGCTTTACGTACTCATAGGCATGGCTGCCGTCGATGAAGGCGATATCTATTTTCGGTAATCCGAGACTGGCATAGGATGAAAAGAACTGATCCGACCGCAGCTTATAGTGCGTTACGATGTCTTCCACGCCGAACTGCTGGAAATGTTGTCGGACCTTATTGGGTTCGCCCCACTTGTTTGCTCCTCCTATTGTTTTGAACGGGCCGTTCTTGAGCAGGGAGTAAGAGGGGTCGACGAAGGTGAGCGCGCCTCCGCCGTTATCCTTGATCCCGAGAGCGAAACACACGACGCTGAACCCGAAACCGGAGCCGATCACCATAAGATGCTTCGGTCTCAAGGCCCTTACCAGTCCATAATACAAAAATCCGAATCCCAGGTTGAGGTTGTCCGGCTCTTCGTTGTGCCCTAAGGGTTTTGCACACTCGAAGATCTCTTTTAGCATTACGGTGTTCAAGCTGAAGTTTTCCAATCTATAGTCCCTCCTTGTTTGGGTTTCGCGACTTATACAGGAAGAACTTTGCGGATGTGTTACGGTGATTTGTGCATATGTTACGGGGACGTTATTTTTTAGTTGCGAAAAGCACGCGTGGGTAAAGCTCTCAGCCCGAGGCAGACTCATTTAAACAGATCACGCAGGATGATCTCTTCGACGATTTCTTAAATGACGATGTTTTTCTACGGGGCGCAACTTGACTTTTAGACTTATCTGCAAAGCATGAGGGGAAGGCTGTCGGCCACAAGAAAACCCTTGCGGGTGGGTTGGATTCTCCCGTTTGTCACTTTTACAAGACCCGATTCCTGCAACTTTGCCAGGGCTTCATCCATTCTCAAGCCGGCTCCGAGTGCATGAAGGTCTACGCCGTCACTCGTCCTTAAGCCAAGGTCGAGGGTTTCAAGTTCAAGCTGCTCTTCGGAAAGAACCTCGGAAGCCTCCACCGGTGCCTTTCCCTCCGCAAGGAGTTGGCAGTATTTCTTGATCGATTTAACATTCCACCATCTGTTCCCGGCATGAAATGAATGGGCTGAGGGACCCAAACCGAGGTAAGGAATATGGCTCCAGTATTTTCGGTTATGACGGCACATGAATTCCCGGCCTCGAGCAAAGTTGGATATTTCGTAGTGTTGATAGCCGTGCCTTTCGAGATAGCGGGAAGTCCAAATGAAAAATGCGCTTTCCAGCTTTTCTCCGATGGATCGAACCCACCCGGCCGCTTTCATCTTCCATAACGGGGTGCCTGTTTCGAGGGTCATCTGGTAACATGAAATATGTTCGGGCCTGAATTCAAGGATTTGATCCAGTGTCCTTCTCCATCCCTGTAGACTCTGAGTTTCCAGCCCGTACATTAGATCCACGCTGACGTCGGCAAACCCGCAAGAGCGGATCGTATCGAGCGCTATGAGCGCCTGCTTCGAACTGTGACCTCTTCCCAGGTATTTCAGGTCCCTGTCATTAAGGGATTGAACACCAAGACTGATGCGGTTGACGCCCAGATCTCCGATGGCTTTCAGCTTATCTTTGGACAGGCCGTCTGGATTGGCTTCTATGGTTATCTCTGATCCGGGGGAAAACGCAAAATGCTTATGGATGCACTCCAGAAGCTCGGCGAGTTCGCTTTCACCAAGAACTGTAGGGGTGCCGCCCCCTAGATAGAGTGAGTCGAAATCGTGGAATCTATCCCTGTATAGAAGTACTTCGCTTTTAACGGCTCGCAGCCATGCCGGGATTGCAGCACGGGAAGCAACAGAGTAGAAGTCGCAATAGAGACATTTCGAACGGCAGAACGGGATGTGAATGTAGAGTCCGGGGCGAGGCCGCGACAACGGAACCCGGACAGAAGCTTCGGCAGGCTTAAGAGAAACATCTTCCCGCATTTTTTGTTTTTTCCCATTCACCCACTCACCCGCCCTTATTCATCTTTGGATTTCAGGACGGAAACAAATGCGCTCTGAGGGATCATAACCGAACCCACCATTTTCATCCTCGCTTTTCCTTTCTTCTGCTTTTCAAGAAGTTTGCGCTTCCGGGAGATGTCCCCTCCGTAACATTTGGCCGTGACATCTTTTCTGAACGGCGAAATGGTGGAACGGGAGATTATCTTTCCCCCGATCGCGCCCTGTATGGCGATTTTGAAGTTGTGCCTCGGTATTTCCTCCTTAAGACGGTCGCAGACCTGCACTCCCCACTCCCTTGCCCGGTCGCGGTGCACAACAAGGGACAGGGCGTCAACCCTTTCTCCGTTCACCAGAATATCCAGCTTCACCAGATCGCTGTCGCGGTACTCGATCAGCTCGTAGTCAAATGAACCGTAGCCTTGGGTGACCGTCTTCAGCCTGTCGTAGAAGTCGAAGACGACCTCGGCAAGAGGCATATCGAACGTGATTTCAACCCGGGCCGGGGTCGGATAGGTAATCCTCGGATTGGCTCCCCGGCGCTCCAGGCACAATTTCATTACAGCGCCCATGTAGCGCTCGGGGAGGATAATCGTGGCCCGTATAAACGGTTCCGCAGAACTTTTGATAACGGTAGGGTCCGGATAATATTGAGGGTTTTCCACGGTGACGTCGGTGCCGTCGGTAAGTGTAAACCGGTACTGAACGCTCGGCACCGTCATGATGATGGACTGATCGAACTCACGCTCCAGCCGCTCCTGGACAATCTCCAGGTGAAGAAGTCCAAGAAAGCCGCAACGGAAACCCTGGCCAAGGGCCGCGGAGGAATCTTTCTGATAAATCAGCGCGGCATCGTTGAGCTTGTACTTTTCCAATGAATCCAGAAGGGATTGGTAATCATCGGAAGAAATGGGATAGAGGGAGGAAAAGACCACGGGCTTTACAGCCTTGAATCCCGGCAGGGAAGATTCGACGGGATTGGAATCCAGGGTGATGGTGTCACCGATTCTGACGTCGGCCACAGTCTTTATTCCGGCAATCACGTACCCCACGGAACCCGCCGACAGCTCTGCCTGAGACTCCCTGGTCATGCGAAAGACACCCACCTCTTCCACCTTATGAGTTGCTCCGTTATACATGAGGCGGATGATGTCTCCGGGCCGGAGTGTGCCGTCAAAGACACGGCAGCTCACGATGGTGCCCCGGAAAGAGTCATAGTGAGCATCGAAGATCAGCGCTGCAAGAGGTTTTTCAGCATTTCCCGACGGGGGCGGAATCCTGCTTACGATAGCTTCGAGAAGATCTTCAATTCCTGTCCCTTCCTTCGCGGAGCACAGGATGGCATCGTCCGAATCAAGCCCCAGGTCGTGCTCTATCTGCTCTTTGACCCTGTCGATATCGGCAGAGGGCAGGTCGATCTTGTTGATCACCGGTATAATGGTGAGGTCGTGCTCCATGGCTGCGTATAGATTGGCTATAGTCTGCGCCTGAACTCCCTGAGAAGCGTCTACGAGAAGGAGGACCCCCTCGCACGAAGCCAGCGCGCGGGATACTTCGTAAGAGAAATCGGCGTGACCCGGGGTATCGATAAGATTGAGATCGAATACCTCACCGGACCGGCTCGTGTGGGAGAGCACCACGGTCTGGCTCTTGATGGTAATGCCTCTCTCCCTTTCGATATCCATGTTATCAAGGAATTGGTCGCGAAACTGCCTGTCATTGACCAGGCCTGCGTGCTGAATCAGACGGTCGGCCAGGGTGGATTTCCCGTGATCGATATGGGCAATAATGCTGAAATTTCTAATCTGCTGCATGTTCAATTTGATTTTTCCCTTCAACGCAATGCTCAATGAGAACTCTGATCTCGAACTCGCCGGTATCCTACCCCATAACTTTGCCTTCGAACAGTTCTACAATAGAAATTCCCCCGTAAATCTCTCCCCCGGTAGCGCCGCCTGCCACGGCGGCGCCCAAAACACCCGCATCCCCCGATTCTTCTCCTTCCACCGCGCCGTTCTGAACTGGCTTTTCGCTCCAGATCCGTTATTATTGGAAGCAAATCGATTTCGCAATCGCGAAATTCCTCTGGGCGAGCACGCGGAGAATATGAGAAAGTGTCTCGTGAGAAAGTGTCTCGGCTGAAGATTGAACTTTGGGGAGAGGGGTAAAAGGTCTGAATGGTTGAAGATAACGAAAAATTGGATGAAATGAAAGAAGGAGAAGAGGAGAGCTTTGCCGAGCTGTTGGAAGGAAGTTTGGTGAAGTCTGTACAGTTCAACGCCGGACAGAAAGTGGAGGCGCGGATCGTTAAGATTACCGCTGAATGGATCTTCCTCGATCTGGGTGGCAAGAGCGAGGGCTATCTTGACAGGAAGGAATTGCTCGATGACGAAGGCAATCTTTCCGTCAAAGAAGGTGACGCGATCCAGGCCTATTTTTTGTCCGGGGGCGCCGGCGAACTTCGCTTTACCACCCGGATCACGGGGGGCGAGGCCGGACGATACCATTTGGAGGAAGCATGGCGAAGCGGGATACCTGTGGAAGGGCTTGTTGAGAAAGAAATAAAGGGCGGCTTTGAAGTCAGGATAGCCGGCGGGCTCCGCGGTTTTTGTCCCCATTCGCAGATGGGGCTGCAACGCTCCGGAAACCCGCAGGATCTAATAGGCCAACATCTTGCTTTCCGAATCGCTCAATACGCCGAGAACGGACGAAACATCATTCTGTCCAACAGGTCGGTTCTGGAAGAAGAGCGTGAAAAACAGAGAGACGAAGAGAAAGGCTTGCTGAAGGAAGGAATGAAGGTGAAGGCAACGATCACCTCCATCCACGACTTTGGCGCTTTCGTAAAGATCGGCAGCCTGGAAGGGCTCATACCCATCTCGGAAATCGGTTGGGACCGGGTGGAGGACATCAACGAACGGATGCAAGTCGGCCAGGAAGTCGAAGTCATGGCCATGAAGCTGGATTGGGAGAAAGATCGTCTCTCCTTCAGCCTGAAACGAGCCCTGCCCGATCCGTGGAATAATATTGAAGAGGATTTTCCTCAGGGCTCTCGACACAGCGGCACAGTGGTTCGACTGACGAATTTTGGCGCCTTCGTCTCGCTGGCGGCCGGAGTGGATGGTCTTCTCCATATCTCCAAACTTGGATCGAGAAAGAGGATCAAGCATCCCCACGAGGTGGTAGCAAAGGGCCAGGTCGTCGAAGTAAAGATCGATGCTGTCGACAGGGACAACAAACGTATTTCGCTGTCGTTGGCAGGGTCTGAATCTGAAGATCGTCAGGAAAGCGAAGACGATTATTCACGATATTTAAAGGGAAATCCGGATTCCATGGGAACTCTGGCAGACCTTTTAAAGGCAAAGCTCGGCGAAAAGAAGAAAAAGTAGAGGATTCAAATACAGATATTCGAAGCCCTTAGCCTGTAGAAGGGTGGGTCAAGACCCGTAGAAGGGCGGGCTGAGCGGCAGCGAAGCCCGCCGAAACCTTCGGAGACGGTTATTCACGTCCCTTCGGCACACCTCGGAACAATGAAAAGTCGTAGCCATAATGGACGGGTGGAGCGAAGCGAAACCCATCACGTCCCGTAGAGTGTGCTAAGCTAAGCGGCGGGGCGGCCCACCGAAACTTTCTTTTTCGCGTCTGCCGTCTCCGCGTGAAACACTGTTGCGTTCGCGCTCCTTCGTTCCTCTCCCCGGCCTTTATGACAGGCTTTAGTGACGGCCATTTGTTTCAAAAGGCCGCTCGGCTTCCCCTCCACTGGAAAATGCTCCCTGGAAGCTAAATGCCGGGATATCCTGCATGGCTCCGCGAATGCTTAACGTATATCTCATGTCTGTAGGGGTGTTGCGGCTTTGCGGTTTATGCGAAAACCTGCCTTCGGCCGACAATAGAAGGGGACTCGACCCGCTGATGTGCCAGGCCTTAGGGTCCTCAGGTCCCACAATGGCTGAGATTGAAATACTCGTCGGTATTGAACCGCCGGGGAGCGTAACCGTAATGAATCCATAGTAAAAGTTTTGGGGTTCACCCGGCGTAGCAACCGCCTGGTTGAGTGTGATCTGCGCGCCGGTTTCCGGTGTTACGATCCCGGTTTCGTTATCGATGAAATAGATAGTGCCCGAGCCCGACCATGGGTAGGTTACCGCTGGTGAGGATGTTGAAGCAGCCGATACGAGACATGCTGCTAAAAGGATCATAAAAACAATCGCGGTGCCGGTTAGCAGTTTCTTCATTGTGATCTCCCCTGACTTTAGATCTGCGGGATTGAACGGAACTCGAAAAGTGTGGCGGACGTTCGTTGCCGGCTCTCTTCCATCGATGGCCGGGGCGTCAACCTCGTAGCGGCGGGGTTCTCTTGTCGTCGAACAATCCCCGCCCGGTCTTGCACGCAGCTTGGTATTACTCGCCTGGCTTTCCGGGTCCAGGGTATGCGCGGGGCAGCCAACTCCCCATGCAACCTATACACAACTTAGGCGGGAATGGATTACCGCTTCGTCGCGGATATGTGACATTTTGCCGACAATCTTTGTTCCCGTGAGCGGTCAGTCCGTGCAGTCCCAAGCCCTGCAAACTAATGGCTCGCAAAAAACCTGGGCCATTTGTACACAAGGTCGGCCCACGTGCGATATCGATCTAAATTAACGTTCCCCGGGGTTGCTGTTTCATATTCATAAGATCCGGACAACCGGAGAAGCAGGTTTTCGGTAAGGTTTGTCTCGATTGAAGGAGAGATTATGTAATAATCGACGGTTGAGTTTCCCTGGGAGAGCTCAGCGTTCGTGTTATATCTGGCGGTGAAGTTGAAAGTCGTTTTTTCCGACAATCTGTATTTTGCCGTACCGGAAATGTACTTCGAATCATAACTGTGCGCCTCTACATCATTGAATTGTTGCTCGCCTGCTGAAAAAATCGTGGAAAATCTCTCCGACCAATCCTTCGTAAGGTTTGCATCAAAAACTAAACCGCTGTCAGTCGCTGTTTCCGGCAGGTTGACAAGCCGAAAGAAGGGTGGGCTGCGGAAGAACCCCACCGCCGGGGTGGTAAAATCAAGCAATGAATAATAAAATCCTCCGCTCACCTTGAAGCTTAGCGTGTCTGTCATCCGCCTCTGCCAGAAGAGCGTTTCGGTGACGGATTTTATGGTCGTGGCGTTGTTATATACGGAATCGGAAATATTACTGCTAAAACCTATATTGTCTTTTGGGGTGACCGCCCAGGTCGGCGTAATCGTGCCTATGTAAACATCGCTGTTGGGATAGGTTCCCGACGGGAAGATAGTGTCGGCGACAAGACCGGCCACCGACAGGCTCAAATATTCGCTCATGTCATACTTGCCGCTCAACCCGGAAGTGTAGAGGTAGCGCTCGGTCCACTGACTGATAATTCCTGACGCCTCGAGCTGCTGTTGAAGGGTCGAGTCATGCACAAACCCCACGTTTACGCTGCTTGAAAATCTTTCCGACCATGACTCGGTAAGGCTGGCAGTTGTGTTTGTATTGACTATGTCATACTGTGGATTCAGAATGTACGCTTGAGCGCTCGTAACGGTGTCGAACTGAAACCTGGTTTGCTCGCTCTCCCCCGTAACGGACAAAACCGGAGTAAAGCTGGTTATATAATCGCCCTTGGTGGTGCCGGGGAGTGCTGTCTGGATAAAGCGAAAATTGCTGTCATAGCTTTGGGAAAGGGTTGCCGATGGCGTGAATGACCAATCGTCGGCAAAGGCATTTCGATTAAACGCAAAGACGCAGAGAACAAAGAGCAGTGAGAAGTGAACAGTGAGCAGTGAGCAGTGAGCAGTGAGCAGTGAAAATCTCGCTCTTCGCCGCTCACTCCTGACTTCCCAATCCTCACTCCTCACTCCTCCTCGGATAGAACTAAAAGGAATTATTTTCTTTCGCTTTTTCTGTTCACCGCTCACTGCTCACTGCTCACTGCTCACTGCCCCACCGCTCACCGCGAAGCGATAGAACTAAAAGGAATTATTTTCTTTTGCTTTTTCTGTTCACTGCTCACTGTTCACTGCTCACTATTCCTTACTCCCCTGCAATTCGTTGTACTTCCTGATGACCTTGTCGCTGATGTCAATCGTCTTCTGAAAGTAGGACGCGCTGTCGGCGTTGAGTACCACGACGTATTTTTCCTCTGTCGCGACCGTGTCCACTATGCTCTTGATTTCCTTTAACAGGCCGGCCCTCAGCTCCGAGGCCTTTTTCTGAACTTCGGTCTCGTATGCGGCAACCATCTTCTGATATTCGGCGCTCATCCGGACAAGCTCATCTTCCTTGCTCTTTCTGGTGGCGGCCGGCTCTTTATCCAGGCTCTTTTTCAGCTTATCTATTTCCTCGGCCTTCTGGCTAACCTCCGCCCTCTTTTCCTTCACCAGGGCGTCAAGCTCGGCATTGGCTTTCTTGCCTTCCTGGGACTCGCTTATTACCCTGCCCATATCCACGACGGCAATTTTGGGCCCCTCGGCAGTGCACCCGGTCAAAGAGGATAGAATTATCGATCCCGCAAGAACAAGACCCAATACCGCTTTCATAGCGTCTCCTTTGAAGTTTGACGAATTCGTGATGCTCGAACAAGGGCTCGCCTCACGAAGCTTCCGGACCCCGGGTGCGCCCCGCCGCCCGGATTTGCTTCGGGGACGGCTCCCCGAAGCAGAGCTGCTCGGCAAAAAGCTGGCGGGAAGCAGGAATAAGCGGCCGCCCGGCACAAAGCGCCCTGTTCGGTGCAACCGGAAAGCCGCCTATACTATTGCGTCCTCATTACAAAGATGTTTCAGCAAAGTTTCAATCAGGTGTCGAGCATGGGGGAGGAGCAGGGCGGCCGGGTGAGAGGTTATATGAAAAGTGCCCTATGAGATCCGGATGGCACGATTTGGCGAGAAACAACGATTTTTTCAGCTCTCGCACACAGTGCACTGCATCAAATCATATGTAGTAATATCAAATGATTTACAATGTATATAGTATCTATTATCCAGGATTGACATGGACGCTTTTATTTCAGCTTCAGGCACAAAGATCTGCGCTGGAAGCGTGTGGTGCGCTGATGAGGGTAAAAGCGCCTATCCGTACTACAAGCCTGCATTTTCTTGTTTTTTGGACAGAATTTTTTGGATAATTGGCTATCTTCTCTGCGTTTTCTACGGTGAATTGCCTTTCGTCTTTTGTGCTGCCGCTCCGCGAACCGTTACTGCTCCCGGCTCTCCGCCCGCTATTCACTATTCACCATTCACTATTCACTATTCAATTAACCCAATCTTAATTTGTACGTCACGGTTGTGTAACAATCGGCTGCTAATCTCAGCCCCGTAATGTTGAGGGATTAAACCAATTCGGCGTGAACTTTTTTGAAAGTTTTTAAATGCGGTTTGGTCAACCACTTTACCCCGTTAGTTTAGCGAAATCTCAATTAACCTAATCTTAATTTGTACGTCACGGTTACGTAACAATCGGCTGCTAATCTCCGGCCAAATCTTGTTCATAGCTACTCGGCGTACACATTTTTGAAAGTTTTCGAATGCGGCCTTGCCTTGAGAAAAATGACGGTGAAAAGAAAAAGCCGGATAAGCTGTCAAGGCTTTGGTCGGTCATAAACGGCCTTGTGACAAGCGAGTTCACGGGCTACATCAAATTGAACTTCACCCAGGGGAGTATCGGCAGAATAGAGAAATTTGAAGAAATTTTGAAAAAATAAATATTCGGGTACTTTGCTGTCACAATTTCCTATTGAGAACCAGGAAGCCCTAATCATGAGCCTCGCGAGGCTGTGGTTGGGGTTTTTTTTTGACCCCGAGGCTCGGATACGGGAGGGGGTGATAGTTTCAGCGAAAGGGTTTCGAGGTAATTGGCGAATTAGTGACGACCATGGGCCGAAAACGGCCAACCTTAGATAAAGCCAAAACCCGGGTAACCGGGTGACGGAAAGCCAACGGGCCCGGATTTCCCGGGCGGCCGGGTTGCCTGAGGAGAATGCAACAATTTCTTTCTCAGGAGGAAAGCGAAATGAAGAAGTTACTCACAGTTTTGGCAGCGGGCCTGCTGGTGTTCGGTGTTGCAGGCATGGCGAAAGCCGATTTCAACAATCCGGGAGATCTGATCCAGGTTGTGTATCAGACCACGGCATCGGGTGGATCTTGGGAAATGGCAACCGATCTTGGCAGCATCGCCAGCATCACTGCCAATCCCACAGCTTTTTCCGATTCGTTCAATCTGCTCACGGTTTCCAGCGCGCTTGGGGGCGGTTTCACCTCCTCTTCCCTCAGCAGCCTCCAGGTCGCCTATTTCGCCGTGACTTCGACCGGGGCCGGCCAGGCGTGGATCAGCGGTCCTTCGACCGGAACCGTGACAAGTAACGGTGCGGCTTGGAACAACGTCAAAACGGCTATGGGCAACGTTATCAATGATTACGCCGGTAATACTTTTCCACAGGGCGTGACCCAGTTTACAGGCGACACCAGTTCCTATTACTTTCAATTGGATAAGAACGGCCTCGGAATAGGTTCCTTCGACACTTTCGTCGCTAACGGTCTCGGTGAAAAAGCCTTGGTGCTCGGTGGAAATGTACTCCAGGATATCTTCGCCTTCAATCCGGCAAACACCTCGGCCACTGTCAGCGGTATTTTTGGTCTTACGACCTCACTCGCCTCCAACGGTGAAATTACAATTAACGGCGCCCAGATCACCAGCGCCACCCCGATTCCGCCCAGCGTGTTGCTTCTCGGATCGGGACTTCTCGGGCTGATTGGAATCAGAAGAAGGAACCTGTTCAATTTTTAACCTTATCGCCTGTTTTTCGTCGAATTGCATACGATTAAAAATGGCGGGCCGGAAGGCCTGCCTCACCTAAGGAGATTACAAATGAAAGCCAGGTTACTCAAAACAGCCGCCAAGGGTCTTATTCTTGGGGCTTCCGTGTTCGCTTTTGCCGGTGCCGCAGGCGCGGCCACCAATATCAACCTCTACGGCGCTTCCGCCCAGTTCAACTACTGGAACGGCGGAGCCGCGAGCTTCCTGACATCTACACTGGGTTGCACCGGCGGGACTGCTCAGTATACATCCAAAACGGACAGCAACAGCAAAGTAACGGTCGCCCAGGGTTGTCCGGCTGCGATCTCGAGTGATAATGGGGTTTCCGACGGCGTCATCAATTTCAGCTACTCGTCAAAGGCGTCCTATGATGGAATAGATTCCATACTGGGCGTGTGGGACGCGGCCAATAACGGCGGCGCAGCCCAGCCTTGCGACCCGACCAATACAGTTTGCTGCAGCACCTTGACGCAGCGGCCGGTGGCGACGTACGATACTACCAGTTCAACCAATGCCAGCAGCCAATGCCAGACGATTACTATCGGCACATCCGATGTTGACGCTTCCAGCTTCAAGCAGACGAGTTCAGGGCTGCAGTTTGGCCCCCTCGGTGGCCCGGCGACCTCCAGGTCATTCTCTTATAGAATCAGCGGCAAGAAATTCTCAGGCATCAATGTATCTTCATTGGCCGCGCCTGCAACGCCCTTGGCTTACCCCTTCGCTTTCTACGTAAATCCGCAGGTGACGTCCGGAATCTGCAATTCCAACTCTCCGATTGCGGCTAAGATTAACAGCTTCTGCTACGATGACAGGAATTGCGGTGGTTCGATAGGCGGTAATTCCTACTGCCAGCCCGAGACCATCACCAACCTCTCGAGGCTCCAGGTTACGGCCCTCTTCGGCGGGTTCGTCAAGAACTGGAACGATTTCGGCTCCTCTTTTGTCAATATACCGGTTACCATTTGCTATCGCCACGCCGGTTCCGGCACTCATGCCACGTTGGACCTCGGTGTTATGGAAGGGAACGGCTGGGGGTACGGCCTTCTGACCTCGGAGAACCCTGCCGGCAACGGCGATACTCCGCCCTACGTCTACTTTAACGATGGAACGAGCGACATGAAGAACTGCCTGAGTTGGGCTTCCGGCAATAAGTCCTTTTCCGGCGTGACCTCTATGGCCTCGCTTGATTTTACCGCCGTTGGCGGCGCCGTTGGTTATATGGATGCCGACAATGCTAATGTGACGGGACAGTACGTGCAGGTGAATTACAATGGTGTTGCTGCTTCAAGAATCGCCATGCATGACGGTCTCTACGACGATTTCTTTGCCGTCAACCGTATGTATGTGAGTAACCTCTCGACGGCGCAGCAGTCCATCTACAGTGCGATCCTTACTTACCTTGAAAATCCTAACAACATCACCGACGCCACCGTTGGCGGCACCAGGGGTGAAACCTACGGAACATCTGGTGAGCTGAATTTCCCAAAACCTACAGACGCTGGTTATCCGTCCTATTCACCATCGTCGAGCCCGGCTACCCCGAATTAGGCCGAGTTGCTCTCTCTGGTCCGGCTGAGGCCCCTTTAAAGGTCCTCTCGGCAGGGCGAGAAGATACCACCACCTCGGAGGCCGAGTAAAGAAGTGAGGGCCTGGCGTTTAACGCCTGGCCCTCTTTTTTATGTCGCTGGGTCCAGGTTGGAGCAGACGGCCCCGAATTCCGTTGATTCAAGGTGGTTTAGGGTTTTTGAAACGGGCTTTCCAGCCCTCATGGCACAGGCAGGTTTGAATCGGGGCTCCGGCAACGGGTTTAGCTTGCGGGTTTGGCGAACTCGATCCTGTAAGGGATCATTCCAGGCCCAGTTCCTTTTTGATCTTGTTAAAGGTAATCGTGCCTTCTTTCCCGGAGTCGGCGATCACACCCTGTGAGCCTCCTCGATATCGAGACCGTCTTCAAAGGCCTCAAGAGTCTCCACATCCTCAATGGAACCAGTGCTACGACGAGTTTCCCGCGCCTGGTGAGGATCACGCGTTCCTTGCCGTAAGCGCGGTCCGGTTTATCACTTCTCGCCTATCTGCTTTCGCGCTTCGGCTGTTGTGAAGGTCATGGTGCATACCTCGTTTTTAAACGTACATAAACGCTCTAGCCACATCAATGGAAAGGTAAAGGGGAAAAAGATATTCACCACGGAGAGACAGAGGCACAGCATAGGCCCGGGGCCGCAACCGAGGGCGAAAACCATATCGCGCGCAGACGGGGAGAGGTAGATAAAACGACACAACTTAGATTGTATCACCGAAAGAATTGGACCAAATCCTTGAAGGTTTAAACGAAATCATCGGAAGCTGACAAGGCCTGGAGACGGCGCCCGTAGAGCCTGTGCGGTGGTTACACCGGCCCGGATCGTGGCCCTCCGGATGCATTAAGATTTTACATTCCCTCCGCGCCGCGGCGGCATAAAAAAGCCCGGATCACAGGCCTCTGAATGGGGCCCCTGATTCGGGCTTAGAGCATTTAAGAGCGCTCATTGCTCCGCAGATAAATCCTCGAAAATCAGCAGGGAATCCCCGAGACGTGTTTCCGGAGCAGCAAGAGTCCAAGGACTGCCGGCGCAAGTAGCAATGCGGTGGATGGTATCGGAATGCCGGCGCCGGGCGCGCCCGTGCGGTTATAGTTTCCCGTGTCGAAACCCCCGGTTGAGTTTAGTAGTAGGTTACCATCCGGGTTTTGCCAGGAGCCGCCGAGCCACACAAATTCCTGCCTCTCCACAACCGAGTTTCCATCCCAGAGTACAACGTCCAGGTCGAATTTGGCCGAAGGGGGGCTGGAAAAATAGGTTGTCAGCATGGCTTTATCAGCCTGGGGACCGGTCAAAAGCGAATACTCCGAGTTGGGAAGGGTGCTGGTCCAGCCGTTGGACGACCCGGGGGAAGGTGAAATCGATGTAGGGTCTGCGAACGTAACCCCGGGGGAGGAGCCGGGCATTATAAAGAATTCTATTTTCGTAAAAGCGCCGTAAGCTTCGGGGGGATAATTCTGAGTCCATTCCTGGCTCCAACACCCGTAAGCGAGTGAGCCGGCTCCGCAGCAGGCCAAAACGATACAGGCTGACAAGCAAACTTTCGTTATTCTGTTCATGCGTGCTCCTTTGTATTTGGGGAAGTTGCGCAGTCTATGCGATAGAACCAAAAGGAATTGTTTCCTATGCTTTTTCTGCTCACTGCTCCCTGCTCTTTTCTTTTGCTTTTTCTACTCACTACTCACTATTCACTATTCACTACTTCTCCAGCTTCTCCTGTTCGATTTTATCCTTGTACTCTTGCGTTAATTTTTCCAGCGTCACTCTCCCGATCTGCGTCAGAGGCTCATTTTGAATCAGGGTCCCCACCGCGCTCCTGGATTGCTGTCTTTTCAGCATTTCGTCTGCTATGAGGCATAGCCTGGCGTTGTGATTTCTGCAGGTGTCCAGGTCCTGGTTCACTTTGGCTAAAGAGGTCTCTAGGGTTTGTTTCCCGGAGGCCAGCAGCTTCGCCTGCCCTTCGAGGTCCTTGGCGGCCTGAAGGACCTGGGCGAGCTGAGCGCTCACCTCGTCGCGGGCTGTCTTCATCCTGGCAACCTCTTCGGTGGTTTCTTTCAATTTTGCCTGGGACGATTGCGCTTCGGCCTCGAGTTTCTTTACTGCCTCCGCCTGCTCCCCATTTTCCTTTCGAAGCTTGTCAACCTCTGCCTGAAGGGACCTGCTCCGCCCCTCGCTGCCCGACCGGGCCTCGCGCTCGTCTGAGGCTTTTTTCGTCAGCAGGGCTATTTTCCTGTTCATTAGATTCATCTCCTTTTGATGAATCTGCTGCTCTCTGCCGAGTTGGAGCTGTCCATAGCCGAGACCGGCGCCAAGGCCAACGAGCAGAATGGCAATGCCCAGGCCAATTCTAACCAGAATACGAACCATCACTTGCCTCCGCCGCAATCAATTAAGAGCAATCCACCGCAGAGGCGCAGAGGACGCGGAGAAAAAGCAAAAGTGGGAAAATGCATAATATCTCCTTCACGAAGTGGGAATTTTATCTTTCTTATTTTTTTCTCTGTGTCCTCTAACGATCGACCCTGGCCCTTCGAAGCGGGCCACCGGGTTTTTGAAATTATCGAACGTCTCTGTGGTGAACGCTTTTGCCCGTCTAGAACGCCGCGTGCGTATCGAATTCAAACACGTCCACGGAAAAAGGGCCCGTCGAATTCTGGAAAGGCGAAATCTCGTCTGAAGTAAACCAGCGAGCGGTCAGCCACACGTTTTTCGTCAGGCCCAATTCCGCGCCCACGATCCACCCTTTTGCGTTCGTTCCGCCCAGGGCGAAGTCCTGATCGTCGAAAGCATCGACGACCGAGTCAGTCCCGACATACTTGTAGTAGGCGAACACGTTCCACTGCAGGAATTTTCGTGGGGTCGGGTAACCCACGAGCAAGCCCGCCCGGTATGCATAATCCTGCATTTGGTTGACGGGTCTTCCGGATAAAAGCGACACTTCCTGTGCGTTGAAGGCGATGTTCTTTACATAATCGCCTGATATGACGACGTGGACAGGGTCCCAGTAGGCCAGGTCCATGACTGCAAGAATATCCAGATCTCTGAATTGCGAGGCCAGGGCGAACTTTTGCGCAACGCCGCCGGTCTGCGGCTCTATATTGAAAACGGTATTCCCCTTCTGCATGTAGAGGGGCGCAGTCCAGTCATAAATGGTCTCCCCTACGGGGTTTTCGGTGCCGACGGTATTCTCGTAGTCATAGAACGCGACGCCCACTTTGGCCGAATACTGGCTGTCGGACTTGTATTCTAATGCGCCCTGTCCGCCGAACAGCCACTTTTGCTCAGACTGCGTTACCTGCGTTATTGCCTGGAGAGGAAAAGCTCCTGCGGTAAGGGAGCCTGTAAGGCCGGTATTGCATATATCCGTCGTGTAATTACCCGCCATACCCTCGAAATTCAGGTCGTTGGCCCATATAAGGTCGGTGTAAAACCAGGGGTTGGCCATGCGTCCGGCCCAAATGGTCAAACCATCGACAGGTTTGTACCTGAGATATGCCTGGTCCAGCAGAAAACCGTCCTTGATGAAATAATCGCCCATAATGGAATTGTCAGATCCCGGGTTCGTTTGATTCCCGGAAGCGAGCCTCACGCCAAGCGTCACCTGGTCGGTGATGTCATCCTCGATCTTGAGACGCGCCAGGATATACTCGGCCTGGCTGTTGAGAGTTGAGCGCAGTTGCTGGCTCGGATTGTTGGGGTCCAGGATCAAACCGTTCGTCGAAGCGTAAAAAACAGGCTCATAGCGCAACCGTAAATCGCCGCTGAATCGCAGCCTCCGGAGCCAGTCGGGAACATCCAGCCCATAGTTGGCCAGGGTGCCGTCTTTGGCCTTTTGGGCGACCTCGGTTTGGATCTGCTCGTCGATATTTTTCTTTACCTCGGTGACAACGTTTTGAGTGATCTTCTGGACGTATTCCTGGTCTCTCGGGACGACCAGAATTGCCTTGGCGGCTGCCTGCTGGGTCGCTGTCGCCGATCTGGCAACCGTCTGATTCAGGCGGTCCGCCTCGCCGTCGCTCACCAACCCCTTATTCTTTAGAAGATCTACGAGCGCCTTTACGCTCTCGGGCGACTCCGCTCCGGTAGTTTTCGCTTTAAGGGCAGCGGCTTCATCCGGGCTGATAACCCCCTTGGCCTTCAAAATGTCCGCAAGCAACTCCATGCCGGTCGGCTCCGCTGCTTTTGGTTCCTCACAGAAACCATTCGTCACGCCCACACACGAAATAAGCGCTGCTATTCCCAGGACAACTATACCCCTCAACATCAAAACTCCCCCCCTTAACAGCAGTGAACAGTGAGCAGTGAGCAGTGAAAACCTGGCTCTTTACTGCTCACTCCTCTTGCCACACCCCTTAACGTTAAAACTCAGCTTTTCACTGTTCCCTGCTCCTCGCGAATCCACAGAACCAAAAGGAATTATTTTCTCTTGTTTTTTCTGCCCACTGTTTTCTTTCTCTTTCTATTCACCACTCACTATTCACCACTCACTATTCACTACTCACCATTCACTGCTCTTCTCATCCCTGTGACGATATGCGGACGTTCACGCCCCTGGGCATTCCTTCGGGCGGCGGCTGACTGATGGCGCCGTCGCGCTTCAGGGCTTCCCTGACGACACTGTCCAGCTTGGCGTCGCCGGAAGGCGAAACGATCCTGAACCTTACGATTTTGCCCTGAGCATCCACATCGATCTGCACCGTAAGCTGAAGCTTTCCCTTGGGAATTCCCCCGTTTCCCTCCAAACGTTTCTTGACCTTGCGATTCAACTCTTCCTCGAGGAGCTTGCCATATCTGCCGAAGGGCGAACCGCCCCCGCCGCTGCCTAGCAGGCCTGCGCCTCCCTTGTTTCCGATCAGCCCGAACGCATCGCCTCCGGCAGTCCCCTCGGCGTCGAGGCCGAGTTGCTTGCCTGCGGGCTTTTCGTCAGGTTTATTGGCATCATTGGGGCGGTCTTCCGGTCCGGCGTCTATCACCTGCTCTTTGATTTTTTCTTTTTTCACCTGCGGTTCCGGCTCGGGCGGCTTTTCCTTTACGACCGGAGGCGGAGGCGGGATCAAATTGACCGTGGAGATCTGGTTCTTTCTCGATGGTCCCAGGTCCGACATGAGCAGTTTCGCCACGAATATGCAGCCGCCCAGCAACACCAGCCCAACGCACCCGCTGATAATCCAGGTCGTTGTCTGGGAGGACTTCTTAATAGGTTTCTTCATCTTTCTAAAACCCCAATGGAAAGCTATTCACCGCAGAGCCGCAGAGAGCGCAGAGAAAAAAAATAGGCATGCAGGAAAAACGGAAGCAAACAGGAATTTGGCTTAGTTTTGTCTGTTTGTTCAACATATTTTCCTCTGTGTTCTCTAAAGATCGACCATGGCCCCTCGAAGCGGACCACCGGGTTTTTGGAATTATCGAACGCCTCTGCGGTGAATAGCTTTGAGTTTTTTAGTGAACTCCACCGTTCACTTCGTGAGCTTTTGCGTAACAAGGCCCAATTGACTGATTTCAAGCCTCTGCAATACATCCAGTACCTCTATGATGCTCTTGTAGGAGATCTTTTCATCCCCTTTGACCACAACGGGCAGGTTTGGGTCCACCGCCTTGTACTGCCTCAGCCTCGTCTCCAGTTCCGCAATCGTCACCGGAAAGGTGTCGAGAAAAATATTCCCCTCGGCCGTTATCGTAATCGCTTTGGTGGTGGGCTTCACAGAACTTGTCGCGGCGCTCGCTTTGGGCAGGTTGACATTGATGCCCTGAACCGAAGCCGTAACCACGATCATAAACACGAGCAGAAGATTCCAGGCGAGATCGAGCAGCGGAACGACGTTGATCTCATCGATGACTTCATGTTCGCCGTAAGGGTTCCTTTTCATTTTCAGCCTTCCTCCAAAAGCTATTCACCGCAGAGTCGCAGAGAGCGCAGAAAACTCTGCGGTTCATTCCTTTAAGCCCAAGACAATTTTCGCATAACTCATTCTTTTCGCTGCATCGCTAACGTGCAAATTCTTGAAATTTCGGCAAGCATACGTGCCAAACTCTTATAGTTTCTCTGTGTTCTCTAAAGATCGACGCTAGCCCTTCTAAGCGGGCCACCGGATTTTTGGAATTATCGAACGTCTCTGTGGTGCATCGCTTTTAGTCTTTTGGCTCTGCCCCGAGCCTGCTCTGTGTTCTCTGTGTCTCTGTGGTGAATCGCTTTTGCGGTGCATCGTTATTCTTCCTCCCCCTGGAGCTTGAGGACGAATTGATCCGTAAAAAGGTACATATCCGCATTGAGGTCCTTGATGCGCTGCGTGAGGAACGAGTAGGAAAAGAGCGCCGGGATGGCCACCAGCAGCCCTGCAAGGGTACAGGCAAGCGCGGAGGCGACGCCGGGCGCGATGGCGGTAAGGTTTGCCTCCCCGGCCTCGGCCATGCTTGCAAACGTGTTCATGACCCCCCACACCGTGCCGAGAAGACCCAGAAACGGTCCGCCGGATATTCCGAACGTCAGTATCATCAGCCCTGCGCCGAACCGCCTGCTTTCCTGCATTGTGGCCTTATCGAGCGCCGATTGAACCGAATGCAGCATGGATTTGGAGAGCCCGCTTTTTTCTTTGTCCGTTTTCGATTGGGCTAACTTCAACTCCTCGAAGCCCGCGTTATAAACCCGGTACAGGGAAGACCCCGCAAACCCGTTTTCTTCCTGGTTGTAGATTGAGTCGAACTTCGGCTCTTCTCTGAGCTGATTTGTAAAAGAGTTGTTCGCGCGGCTGGTCTGGAGCAAGCTCAACATCTTCGTCAAAAAGATAATCCAGCAGAACGCTCCTAGAATTACAAGAATGCCGATGACGAGCCACCCGTCGAGAGTAATTGTCCTGGCGACGACTTTTATCAGGTGAATGGTAAGGCTCTCACCGCTGCCGGCATTGCCTTCCTCCTCCATGAAAGAGGCAAGGACGTTATCCGGCCCCTGGCCCCTGAATGCCGCACGGAGCCATTCGGCCGGCCTGGCCGTTTTTGACAACTCGATTTCGTCGAGGTCGCCGGCAAAAAAACCGCTTCCATTGAGGGCTGCGCCGACGCACAGGTCGGCGGCCGGTTCGGGCAAAGCGCCCGGCAGATTCACCCAATTCATTTCAGTGCCGTCGAGATATACCGTCAGACGCTTCGAGGGTTCGGCGGTCACGGCCAGAAGATGCCAGGATTCAAGGGGCAGGTCGGCGGTCTTTTCAGTTTCAACAGCCTGGCCGCCTGCCGTCGCCCTGGCAAATACCTTCGTTTGATCGATGCCTATGACGAGCGACTGGTTCTGGTCTTCCCACGAGAGAATGCGGGCCTTATCCTGGGGCTGGGAAATCCTTACCCAGGCCGAAAAAGTAAAACCCGTGGAAAAGTTCAGCGAGGGAGACCTCGGAATGACGATCCTGTCGCTCGAACCGTTCAGGTTCAAACCTGCGCCGATGACTGCCGGGACGCCCATTTCGGCGGAAAACTCCGAGGGGTGGTTTCCATAGGCGGTTTCGTCCCTCGGTTTTCCTTCCGCTTCGTCCACATGATAGACAACCAGTTGATTGACATCGTAGACCCCGCCCTGGTCCTGGACCTGGACGGCCGATTTGTTCCCGTAATACATCCAGATGAAGTCCTGCTTCGAACCTGCCATAATCCGCGGGACCCTGACCCAGAACAGCGCGATCTCATTTGCCGGGTCGTAGAGTTCTTTCTGAAACTTCAACGGAAGTTTGTCGTCGCCGCTCATGAACCGGATGTCGGAACCGTCGTCTTTGGCGCCGGCAAAATTGAAATTGCCGGTATGAAGCCTCAGGAGAACGGCCGTATCGTTCAGGTTCTCCTTGATATCCGCGCCCGTGGCCGTGGTATCGAAGACGATTTTCCTTCTATTCTGCCATTTGTCGTCCCACCAGGCATTGGCTTGGAGTGCCCCTGCGAAAATGGAGACAAGTACGATCGACGCCGCTACTGCTGTAAATCTGGAGAGAAAAAACCTGCCCACTAAATTACCCCCGAAAAAAGTGTGAAAAGATTAAAAGCGATTCACCACAGAGACACAGAGTACGCAGAGAAAAGCAAACGGGGCAGGCTTAAGACTTTCAATGCCTGCAAAATGTGCATTTTCTCTGCTCCTTGTACTGCGGGCGTGCAATCTATCGAAATTTTGTCCAGGATTTTTCTATACATTATTGCTTTCTCTGCGCTCTCTGCGTCTCTGCGGTGAAATCAATTGTCCGTGGTCTCCCAGCCGCTGTCGTCCGAGCCCACTTCGAAGAAACTCAACACCCTGACCTCGAGCCATGCGGTAGAGAAAGCGTCCGAGACCGTATCGCTCTGCGCCAGCTTGGCGGCTGCGGCGCTCACCATCGCCGCCTCCTGGTTTTGCAGGCCCTGGGTAACGGCGCTCGTTCCGGTAAGCGCGCTCAGGCCGGAAAGATTTCCAGACGATACGGGCACCCCAACCGATCCGGCCGAGAAGATGATGTTGTTCGCATTGAGCACCTGCACGGCCCCGAGGATTACCTGATTCCCTGCGATGCCGGCCTCTCCGGCGTCGATCGTTCCCTTAGGCGCAAACAGGTAGATGTTTCCGGCAGGGGGGGTCGGGAGCCCGAAGCCCGGAGCGTATGTGACCGCCCTGATCCCGCTTCCGACCGAGGGAGGATTAAACACAAGAACATTTTGACCGTTTACATTTTTCAGCGTAGGAGGAGACGCGTCTATAGCGGTCTTGGAACCACGTCCCGCATTGATGTTTCCCGTATCGCTCCACACGGTGATGTCTCCGCCCTGGAAGGTCATAACCCTCGACTCGTTGACGTTGACATCCTTGTTCGCGAAGATGTTTATGGGCCCGCCCTGGGCCGTAAAGATTCCGGTGCTTTGTATCTGGCTTTCGTTAGCGAAAAAAGTGCTCTTGCCCACATTCACGCTGCCGTTCGTGAAAATGAAAATGCCGCCGGCGGGGGCCAGGGTGCTGATCTGCGAAGTGGTCATATCGATGTCGCCAGCCCCGGTGTTAGCCGACCCTGCAAAAAACGGGACGATGGTGTTGGCCCTGGTGTTGGCGACGATCTGTTGAGCCTGCGCAGTGTTCCCCGCTGCCAGATCCGTGCTGTACACGGTACCTTCGGTCTGGAGGGTGTTGAAGAACCCGGCATCGGCCGTAGCATCGGAAAAGTCCTTGGAATAACCCGATCCAACGATCAATGTGCATCCGGTTGTGCCCAGGGAACCGTTGAAAGTATCCCCTACCGCCTGGATTCCGGCGGTGGTCCCCAAATCCATTGAAAGGCCCGCCTCGACGACCAGTGTCCCCGGTCCGCCCTCCTGAATGCCAGTGAAATTCGTGTTGGCATCGGCTACTGAGCTGAACAGAATATTGCCTCCGGCTCGGATTATGGTCACGTCGCCCGTGGAAATGTTATTACCTGAAAAATAGAGATCGCTGATGTTCTGCCCGGCTACAACGTCCGCTTTCTTGGGCAGGTAAAGCTCCAAATCATTGATGTTCCGGCCCGCGCTCACCACTACGGGGTTCGCATCACCGGCGTGGAGGAGCCCGGCAGGATCGGAGGCATCGCTGTTAGAAAGTGAGCCGGCAGAAAAGTTTGACTGAGGTCCGTAAACCTGGTCATTGGGCTGCCCCGGGAGAGCGTCCGACATATCCGACATGAAGATCTCAGCCCGGAGCCCGTTTGCCAGTTTGCCGTTGATGTCTCTTCCGGCAATCAGGGTAAGGTTCCCCGTCGCGGAGGGGGCAAGGGCGAAGTTGGCGAGTATATTGATATCCCTGCCGGCCGAAATCGCCACGGTGGGGGGGAGAATCTGCAGGTTCAAGTTGCCCTGAGTGAAGCTGCCATAAAAGCTGTCATCGCCGTACAGCGTGACATCACCTATGACGGAGACGGAAGTGAGGCTGACGGAGGTGGTGGGCGTATACTCGAGATTCCAGTTTACCTGGCGGTTATTGTTTGGGCCGCCGAGTGGCCGCGCTATGGTGGGATTGATTATCGCCCCGACATTGATATCGCCCTGGGCTGTCACATTGAGCGTTGCGGCAAACAATTCTATGGGAAGGTGCGGTGTGCCTGATGTCCCGAAATTACCCATGGAGTTCAGTTCCCCGGCGCCGTCCGCGATCAGAAACCGGCCTTGCATGTCGCCGCCGGAAAAGATTGTCAAATTGCCCACTTTGTTCATGCCGAAGGTCCCGGCCTGGCATAAAAAACTGCCGCCGGCATATACGCTTAGATTTCCTCCGGCCATTGTCGCCAATCCCTCGGTGGAACTGCTGGTAGCGCTGTCAGTGTAGCTCGCGGACCATCCCTTGGAGGTATTGCCCGACACATTGTATGAATCCCAACCATCCATGTCGATGTCGGTGCCGTAGTTGAGGATTTGGCCGTTCACGTTGCCTTGGACATTGATTGCAATATTGCCCCCGTTCCCATAAGTCCAATATTTCGTGGAATATGCGTTGGGGGATTCTCCCGTCGTTCGAATGGTCCCAATACCATCGCCCGCCTGGTTCAGATTGAGATCGTTTCCTGCGTTGACATAAATGTTTCCCGTGGCCGACTGGATTGCGCCCCCGTTGATGTTGAGATTGTTTCCTGCATTTACATATATCGAACCGCTGTATGTGCCTACACTATAGTTCATATCGTTGTTGATCATGAAACCCGGCAAGTCTCCGTAACCGACGGTAATGTCATTACCGGCAGCGAGGCGAATTGGGGCGCTCTGGCTGTAGACCACTGCCCCATCGGCGATCGTCATGTTCCCGGTCCCTTTAACGAACTCAGAGGGGTTGGAGCTGCTTAGATCTGCGCCGGAAACGAGGGTCATACCCCAGGAAGTCTGCAATGGGGTTCCTCGCAAAGCGGTCATCGCGGTGGGAGCGTCTGCCAGGTATTGGTTGATAACCAGATCGCCCTGGGCGCGAATCGTCAGCATGCCTAGTGCGCCAAAGGTTGACAGGTCCCAAAATTGAGAGTCAGAGTCGAGGGTCAGAGTCCCGTTAGAGTCAATCTCCAGGCCCGGCATGAACTTAGCTCCTGCAGACCCGCCGGTTAGCTTTAGACTCAAAAATAGCCCGTTTTGTATGGCCTTGCCATAAGTGCTCATGAAATCCAGGATCCCGGTCTGCCAAGCCGCGATATCCCCGTCCCCTATCGTGTAGGTTCCGTAAGTATATTTTGTTGGATTAACTCCGGTAGGTGTGCCGTACTGGAAGCCTTCAGCCAGGATTTGCTCTGCCCCGTTGACGGTGCCGGCAAGGTTCATATTCACATTATTGCCGGCGCTATTCACCGGGGCTCTGAGATAGACGCTTCCACCTTGACCCGAGCCGCTTCCGGAAACATCGAGGGTTGCGCCACTTAGAAAGTATATCGTCCCGCCGGTGCTGCTCAGGAGGATCTCGCCCCCATTTGAATTGCCCTGCAAGCCGGCGGCGCTGATCAGCGATCTGTTTTCAAGGGTGAGGTTTTGTCCTGCATAGAGTTGGACCGTGCCGCCACCCGCCGCATTCGAGGCATTGATCGTTCCCCGGATGTCCAGGTTGCCTGAATCCGCCGTCAGTTGCACATTGTTCGCGATGACGGTGACACCGCTATTTACGATCAAATCGCCGGTGCGAGTCTCGATGTCCAGGGACCCGGTAAAGTCTCCCAGCTTTGAATAAAGAGACGAGAAGGCCGCGCCGTCTCCTAGGTTGTATGTATCAAGCGAGAAAGAGCCGCCTGCGCCGCCTTGTGCGGCCCCCGCAAAAGTCCCCTGCAGGCTCGCGCCTCCAACCGGAGCGACGATCGAGATCGAGCCCGCGTCTCCCTCGCTTCCGGCCGAAACATCGATAAGCGCCCCCTGTTCCATTGTGAGTGCCCCGTTACCCGCGTTGAGCTGGACGTTACCCCCTGGTGCATAAGGGCAGCCGCGGGCCAGTATTTCAGAGCCGCTCCTCAGAAAGATTCCGCTGCCCGGAGCCGATCCGGTGGCCGTAAACGTTATGTAGCCCGAGGATACGTCCACGATCCCGGAGTCGTCGATTGTCGCCGCGGTTATCCCCAGTGTCCCTCCGGGCACTGAAGTCGTGTCCGGCTGGCCGCCGCTCTTGGCGATCGTGACAGTCCCACCGGCTGCAATTTGAAAGCTTGCGGCAGTGTACGGGGTGCTCGCATCGGTGTAATACGAGGTCGTAACCCGAGCCGATGTGAAGTTCAGGTTGTCGGCCCCGGTGACGAGAGACCCGATTCCCCTGAAAGTGATGTCGTTCAATGCGTTGAAATTGACGGAAGCAAATCCGTCGAGAAGCAGTGCGCCCTCTCCCACGTAAATTTCGTTCGCATTCAGACTTAGCGAATTCACATTCTGCAGGCTGGAACTTCCGGTGAGTCCACCCGTGTTCAATAGGTAGATGTTTGGAGCGTTAATGGCGTCGCTGACGTTGCCCGCCGCACTGGACGCTTTAATCGAGGCCGCGTTGATGGTGAAAGAATTTTGAGCGGACAGGCTTATGTTGCCGGTGAATTCGACCAAACCCGAAGAAGCGGAAACCTGTACGTTCTGGAAGGAACCGAACCTGCCCCAGAATGCACTGGCAAGGTAGAGGCCCAAAGAATCGGTCTGCGGCTGTGAGGACCCCTGCGGCACGAAGTAGACATTCTGCCCTGTCAGGTTGAGCGTGCCATGATCGATCTGCAGGCCGCCCTGAAAGTTCAACTGGCCGATTGTCATCGTCACCATGTCCGATGCGTGGACCAGGGAATTGGGCTGCATAGTGAGCAAGCCGGTCGGGGTAATCAGGCTCGCCGAGCCGGTCCCGGTCGAATCGACCGCAATTATCTCCGCCCCCTGATCGAGCGTTATACTCTTTTGGGCCGTGAGCACTACGGACGCCGCGTTGAGGACGCTGCCCTGCTCCATGGTGATGTTGCTGGTGGCCGAGTTTCCGATGCTGATTTCCTGGAACCCTTTTCCCGACAGGGCGCTGGCTGCAACCTGGAGAGTCCCGGGAAGGCCCTGAACAACCGAAACCAGTGTATCGAAATTGAAATCGGAGGGCAGTGGAACGGTTGACGCCTGGATGAAGGCGTTGGTCCCGCTTAGAGAGATGGAACCGCCCTGGTATCCGGGCAAAGCTCCCGCCTGGATAACTCCATCCAATACCGTCGTGTTTCCGTTAATGCCGGCGCTGCCCGCATTTCCGGCGACAAACGCTGCGCTATTGAAAGTTCCCTGCTTGAAAACATATGAGGCGGGCTGCACTTCAAAGGCCTGCATGAGAGACGGCCGAATTGAGGTCCCTGCGGTGGTGAAGTAACCGGCGACGATAGGAAAACCGTCGGCGGAAACCTGGCGCGTGCCGGGCGTAACGTTGGCGCCCGTAGCCGTAATGACCATGGCTCCGGGCAAATAGGCATACTGCTCGGGAAGCAGGGTGTAGGTCCCGGCAGGCAGGCCTTTTGCGCCCTTCGTGCCTTTAACGCCCTGCAGATAGACCGTCTGGCCGACCTGCAACTTTGCCCCGGCAGCCTCGCTCGCGGGGAGTGAATAATTGCCGGACGGGACGATGACATATCGGCCCGTGAACGGGTCGGCGGAGCCCTGGATGCCGGCCTGAAACTGGTAGCCGAAGATACTGCCGCCCCCGGAGATGTTAACTGTCGATCCGGTCTTCATAATCACTTCGCTGCCGGTGATATTGACCGAACTTTGCGGTGCGCCCGGCACCGTAATGCCAATGGTGTCGGACGTGTTGGTTTTATCCACAGTGGTCCAGAAAACATCGTCCAGCGATCCATAATTCACGGCAACCGATCCGGCTGTCGAGACGGTGCTGCCGGCGGCCAGGTAAACGCGCCCGGTGCTCTGGTTGGCGGCAAGAGTGATGTTCCCCATCGGAGCCGCCAGATAACCTCCCTCCATATCGATATTCTGTGCATCGATAGTGAGGTTGCCGCCCGCCGAATAGATGGGAGTTAAATTATGCGAACCACTGGGCAGGATGGTGATGTTGCCCCCGGAGTTTATCGTAAAATTAGATAACGTGGTGGGATAGATGCGGTCTGCCTGCAGGGCTAAGTTGGTCGGCGTTAGCATCTGGCCTTTCCATGTCGCGCCATATAAATAATCGGACAACGTGAGGTCGTGCGCCGCCGATAAGGTTACGCCCTGAAACCCGGAAAAGGAAAATGCGCCGGCCACGTCTATCCAGCCTGCTGCCAGGGTCAGTAGAGAAGAGCCGGATGAAGTTACCGGCGCTTGTCCAAAACCATTAACGTACGTGTCCTGAAGCGTTATGAACGGGGCGTTGAACGTTAGCTGCTCGGACCCGAGTTCCGCGAAGCAAGGCGCATCGAGCGTCAGGCTCCTCCCAACCGTAAAATTCATGGGACCGGAAAAAATCAGCGCCTTATAACTGCGAAAAGTCAGCGCATCGAACCCCCCGGCAAGATATCGCTGAAAATCCGAATTGGATATGGTGTAACCGTTCTGAAAGCTCAGGCTTGAAATCGACAATGTGCCGCCCTGCAGGCCGGCCAATTGGGCCTTTCCTTTGAGCGTTCCTTGCAGGGTGGGATTGCCATTCGAAGAGAGATTCAATGCGGAGATAGTTACGCTCCCCGGGTTGCTCGCAAGCGTCTGAGCTTTGGGGACCCCGCTGCCGTTGAGGAGCCAGGTTTTGACCGCGCGGGAGCCTGAGACGTCCACCAGGGAACCGGCCTCCGTGATGACGGACTCATTGGGCGCCGACAGTGTTACGCTGCCTCCCGGAAGAGCGGTGTAACTCACATGGTTGCCAGGCATGACCGGTTTTTGGCTGCGTTCGTCATAGCCTGTAGCGGATATTGTCCCGCCGCTTTGCAATGTAAGATCGCCCAGGGTTGCGGTAATGTTAACCGTGCCGGCGAGGGCGTTCAAGACACCGCCTATTGTGACATTTGGAGCTTTCAGTGTGATCGATCCCACCCCCGGCGCCACATTGATTTCCGCTTCCGCAAGCACCTGGATCGCGGCGTTAGCGTTTGCTTCGTAAATCGGGGCCATGAACTGCGGTATAGCGCTTGCGGGGGTCGTCAAAAGAGTCCCTGCAACGGCGGAAAAGGATGATTTGCCTATCAGGTATGGTGCAACGCTGACAAGGCTGGTCCTTTTGCCGTGGCCTCCTGGAATGGGTGTAGAGAGTTTTACGAGAGAGGGAGAAAGATTCACGCCGGCTTCAACCACCGTGTCATTGGCGCTTTGCAGATTGATCTGGGTGAAACCTGTATCGTCCAACTGATGCTCGCCCAAGACAAGAGCGTTGTCCGGATTTTGGTTCGATGGAGCGGAAGGAGCTACTGTTATGCCCTGGGCAGTAAGGGTGATGCTGCCTCCATTGCTGCCTTGAATAGAATATCCCTTCAATTGGCCGTCGAGAACGATCCCGGAGCCCTGTATAGACAGCGCTCCGGCATTACCGCCCGTTACCGCGCCTGTCCGGCTGATGCCGTATCCTCCGCTGACGTCGATAATGCTCCCGGCCGCCGATATTACCCCTTGCCCATAGTAGCTCTCGTTCTGGATATTAACCGAGCCTCCGGCAATGTAAGTGAATGGCTTTGCCCCTGAAGCGGATGCAGCCAGAGAATTATCTATGCGCTGCCCCGCCGCGACGATTTGGCTGCCAGGTGCCAGATAGATTTGTGAATCCATCGGCACGTAGCGAGGATTGTCAATGGATGAAGAGTCATCGAGAGAAGGAAATGCGGTCACGTTATCTATAGCGAACAGATTGATGCCTTCGGCGGATGGGACGTTGATTTTTCCATAGAAATCTATGGCCCTTGCTTCCAGGGACAGAGTAGATCCCGGGTTCATTGAAATATTGGCATCCGCCGTGACTGTGAGAGTGAAGTTGGCGGCGATCTGCAGGTTGCTCAAACCCGCTGCGCTAAGTTTCTGGGTGGATAGATAAGTAGTGCCCGGCGCATTCGGGTCATAGGGTTGGTCGCCGGGACCGAATCCGGAAGGCAAGGGCGCCACCGCGGACTGCAGGACCACGGAATCGAGCAGGCAATCGTGTCCTTCGATATACCCGGTTGTGAATGGCGCCCCGATGATCAAAGTGCCGCCTTCGGGCGCCTGCAATCCAAGGGTTTTCTGATCTCCAAATGCGTCGTACAGTTCCGACTTACTGGTCTGAAAAGCGCCCGCAGTCGCCTTCCCCTGGATATTTCCATCGAGCACAACCTTACCGGCTGCCAATGATAGAAGACCGGCGTTAGCGCCTTCGACATAGCTGCTCATGTAGCTCGTGAGATTCATTATTTTGCTATAGTGGAGGGTTTCAGGAGCGTTGCTGATCGCGTAGATTTTGTTTCCTGATACCAGGTCCGTGGTTGTTATGTACCCGGCCTTATAGCGGGTGCCTCCGCCCTCAAAATCCACCGAAGCCCCTTGCTTGACAATCACGTCACCCTGGGAAGCGATGTAGATCTTACCGGCCTCAAGGCTTCGCTGCAGCGCAGTTTGCTGCTCTGTGTTAAGGGAGCCGGAGATATCGCCAATGGAGGAGCCGAGGAGGTTATTCACCGTAACGGTCGCACCCTGTAGAATGCCGCCCTTTTGATCCGGATAGTCACGCAGGTTCACACTGTTCAATTGAACCTGGGTAGTGTTGGCCGCCGCGGCTTCCGTGATCCAACTGCCGTTGACATTGATGCTGCTGCCTTCTTCGAGATAGACCCTATTCTGGGCTGTCATACTTACAGACCCGGATGGGGCCGAGATGAGTCCGCAGTTGACAATCTGATTAACGGCAGTCGCCGGGTTCAATGGATTTGAAGGGTCCAGTCCCTCTATGGTGATCGTTCCGCCCTGAAAACCAAACGATTGGTCCGCCGTCTCCTTTGAAGTCGATATGGGTGAACTGGTGACGCTGCCACGGCCTGTGTACACCTCGTTTGCCGCCACGAGTTCGATCTCTCCGTTTTGTTTGAGTCCCGTTACGGCGGTGATGACGCCGTCCTGGATGACATTTTCACCGTACATGCCGATCAGGCCGGTATTGGCTAACATTTGGCCGTTATTCGTCGTCTGCCCGGGGTTTTTGTTTACCGATACCACCAGGGCTGTCCGTGTAGCCCCGAAAGCAGTATCGTGTAAAAGACTGATATCGGTCCCCGCTGCCAGGCCGATCTGGCCGACCTGTGTCTGGAGGGTGCCTATGGTCCCGCTATTGGTGACATTGGGACCCAGCAGAAAAACCGAACCCAGGGTATCGGTGGAAATGGTCCCCTGGTTTATGACCGAAGCGCTGAGATAATAGGTATTGCCGGTTCCCTGGTAGTCACCGGCTGTGAAATTAAGTGCCCCGCTCATAAAAACTGGATCTAAGATATTGAGCGACGACGCTATCAGGGTATGGACATCCACCTGCGATCCGCGCTCGAACAGGATGCCGTTCTGGTTGATCAGATATATTTGGCCGGGGGCGATGATCTTTCCGAATATCTGGGTCGGGTTCTGGTCAAAAATGCGGTTTAGGACAACCCAGCTCGGGCTTTGCTGTTGGAACTGGACCGTGCCGTTGGCGCTGATATTGAAGGAACTCCAGTTTTGAATCGCCTGCGGCGCGCTCTGAGTGATGACCTCAGTGTTCTGGTTCGAAGTGATGCTCGATATGTTCGTCCCCAATATGATATTCCCGGAACTGTCTTTCACAGCAACGGGAAGAGTGGCGGGAGATGACGAAGCCGGTGAGGCGGCCGAAGCGCTCTTGCTTTTCTTCGGGGCCACCGTCAGTTTCAGTTCCGGCTTGGCTTTTTCTGTTATGAGCGGTGTTTTGGGCTTGGGAAGAGGGGGCAAAAAATCCTTATAGAAATTGAAGCCGACGCCCTTGGCGCCCGCTCCGGCGTTGCCAATTGCCGGCAGGAAGGCAATCCCCAGGCACAGAAAAACGGCCAGCACTCTTTTCACCATGGCTCCCCCCTAAAAAGCAGTTTTTAGTTGTTAGTTTTGAGTTAACTAAAAACTACAAACCACGAACTAAAAACTGAAAACTAAAAACTCTTCAAACTCTTTCAATACAAATACTTCACCCTGAAATGGACCATGCTGTCGCCGGCCTTGGTATGCTCGGTGCTCGTAAGGGGCATCCCCCAGCAGGTTTCATACTCAATACACTTGTCGTAAACGCCTTTTATGCCGACGCCAGTCCCCTCGAGATTGAAAGAGGCTTCCTGCCCCGGCAATGGGTCCATTATAAAAAGGTGCGCCTGATCGTAGAAAACATACGGCGTACACTGCAGTTTTCCATCGCATACGCCGTGAGATGCCGCCATTTCGGGGCCGCGGAATTCGATGGTGCTGTGCACGGCGCTGTCCCCCAACGCTTCGGTCTCATGGTATCCCCTTACATTGTCAAGTCCACCCCCGGCGTATTGTTCATTATTGATGAGCGGAGCATCGGAAACCTGGCCATCCGCTTTGACAAACAATTTGGTCCCCGCAAACAGGTCCTGGGTCCGCTGCACGCTGCCTGTGGCATATAGGTAGTCCCCTCTCGCATCGTACCGGTTTTGGGCGAACGCAGTCTCATCGGAGATCAATCCGCGAAAGGCCATGTTCAATCCGGAGCTGAATTGTGTTACGCCGTGCGGGTCGCTGAGAAAGGAGGTGTAGGCGAAGGAAAGGGGAACATAGGTAACAGGCGGGTTTGTCGAATTACTGCCGGCTTTGGAACCGTTAGTGAGTTGCGAAGTGAGATTCTCGAAATCCTTGTAGTCCATTCCGATGATCAGGTTGTGGGTGTAGTTCGTCAATGCCGGCAGGGGCAGAACGTAGCGCGCCCCGAACATTTTCCCCTTGCCCACGGCGCTGAACCCCTCGCCGAAGGCAGTATTACTGTTGTTCCATATGCCGGAGAAAAGAATAGTATGGTTCACGGCCCAGGGAGCGGGCAGCGAATACGCTGCGGCGCCGACCTCGACCTGGTTTGGATCTTCCGGGGAAACCTGATATTGCAGCGAAAGGGAATGATCGCTTTGCCAGAGGTTATCATAATGGATAACGGCGTTTAGCCTGAGCGGGGTGGTATCGGGACTGTAACGGTCACTGATCTCGAGACTTGCGTGCAGGGGCAGTGTATCTTCCACTTTCAGGTCCACGTCAACGGTGCCTGCTTCGTTCCCCTGGGACAGCGAAGGGGTCAACTTGACGTCCGCGTTTTCGTTTGCCTTGCTTATCTCCTTTTGAACATCGGGGGTATAGAGGACCGAGCCGGGCTTCATCGATGGAAGGCTGCTCAGAATCTTTTCAGACGTTACGTATCGGTTGCCGGCGGTCGCCACTTTTGCGACTTTACTCTCGGTCACGTCGAGCCGGATGATCCCTTCCTGGACCTTCTGCTCGGGAATGCTGACCAGAATCGTCGGATACCCTTTGGAATGATAGAGTTTCTCCAGGGTGTCTCTTGCCGTTTCAACGTCGGACGCCTTTTTGTCGGCGCCGATCATGGCCTCGAGCGTGTCCTGAACGACTTCAGGCGGCAGAAGAGTGTTCCCTTCGACCAGAAAGCCCTCAATTGGAAAAGTAAGTTCCTGCGCCGGCTGCTGGGGCTGCTGCTGTGCCGGTTGCTGTGCCTGCTCCTGTGCCGGCTGCTGCGAGAAGCACCGGCAGGCAAAGCCCGGCAGAACGCTGAGCAGCATAGCGGCAATGAAGATTAATCTTTTCCGTTGGTTGCGAAGGCCCATTGTGTTTCCACATCGATTCTAAAAGCAAAATGAACTGGACCCCGGCGTTCGCCGGGGTGACGTTTATAAGCCGCGTAGGGTGGGCTAAGCGCAGCGCAGCCCACCGAAACCTTCCTGAAGAGCATTAGCTCCAGTTTTGTCTTTGGTATGCTGTATTCCTGTGAATCCTGTCAAAGTTCTTTTTTGAAGCAGCCCACCGAAACATTTCGAAGCAGCTTTTCACTCCCCCATGGGACACCCTGAAACCATGAAAAGCCGCAAGAGTTATTCATTTCTCACCAAGAACGTCTTCGCGTCTTCGCGTGAAAGCCTGTCTTTTCGATACAGGGTTCGAAACTTTACAATCTCTCCCGGAATGACGTTCATATCCTTTTCAGCGCCGGCTAGAGCGGTTTTGACGTTTTGACCAGTTCGTCACGGAAGGCCAGGGCGTCTTTGAAGCCGTCCATGCGGTCGAGCGGCTGTCCTTCCGTGTTCAGAATAACGATTAAAGGAAAGCCTTTCTGGGCAAACTGTTCCTTGATCTTTGCTTCGGAGTCCGAGTTGACTTTGATCCAGACGAACCGGTCTTTGAAAGCTTTTACCCGGGGGTCCTGAAAAGTTTCGCCGAAAAGCTTCTTACAGAAAGCGCACCAGTCGGCATAAAGAACCAGGACTACGGGCTTTTGCTCCTCCCGGGCCAGGGCGATGCCCTTGTCGTAATCTTCGACCCATTGGATTTGAAAGGAGTCCAACTGGGCGGCCCTGGTTACGGAGGCTACCTGGAGGTCGACAGTTATGGGAATGCCGGCAAGCGGGTTGTTGGAATCCACGGT
This sequence comes from uncultured delta proteobacterium, assembly GCA_963741035.1. Classification (GTDB taxonomy): domain Bacteria; phylum Desulfobacterota; class Syntrophobacteria; order Syntrophobacterales; family Syntrophobacteraceae; genus SbD1. The sequence continues at coordinate 53,680 of CAVUGX010000029.1, read as the reverse complement.
AAATGTGTCGCCGTCGGTTGCCACTATTTTCCACTGGTGTCCCTCCGTCGTGAAATTCGATCCAAGATGAGGGGTCAGGATCATGGAAACGCTCTGCTCGTCAGCCCTTATCTCCACTGAACCATAGCTTTCTTCAAAACGCTCGCCGTTCGTGACGCGACATTCCAGGACTGCAAACTCTTCTGAAATTTCGACAACGGCAGCTTTGAAGTAAGGTGTAATGGCGACCTCTTTCCCGACGATCGGAAAGGAACTGAAATCCCTCACGTACTCTTGGGGGGTCATCCGGATCGATTTGGGCATGCTCCTTACACAGGGTATTTGTTTTCTTTTTGCAGGGTCTATCGGCCCGTATGCTTTAGCGGGTTCTAAGACGACTCGTTTCTTTTCGCCTGCCGTCATCCCGACCAGGGCTTCTCCCAGGCCCGGAATGGAAGCGGAGTGTCCAACCCAGACGTCTTCGGGCACATAGTCCGCAGCCGCAACGAAACCGAAGGACTTCCGAAGATTGGGATCCTTGACCACCTTAGCGTCCGTCGTGCGGAGGATTTCGCCTTTCTCATCGAACGCAGTGAAATTGAGCTTCACCAAATCGCCTTCCTGCACTTTGCCGGGGTCTTGCGCTTGCGGGCTTCCCCCGGCAGCAGGAGCGAGCCCGCCCGTTTCCGCTTGAGCACAGTGGGCGGGCAATACCGCCGGCGAATAGGCTGAAAAGAGACTCAAGGCCGTCATAACGGCAATCAAAGCTGCAAATCCTGTTCTATTCATGGTAAAATTATTCCTTTACACTCGCTGCATCGGCAACGGGCGCCGGTTCAACCTTTGCCCTCGCTGCATCTGCAACGGGGGCCGGTTCGACTTTGACATCGCACGTGAGCGTCTCCCCGCCGAAGGGATGACCGTAGTCTAAGGTGACCATGCGGTCCTGCACCTCCGAGATGCGGCCCACTAAACCCCTCATCCTCATCAACTTGCCTACGGGTGTGTCGATCACGATCTCGTAGTTTTTCTCATTCTCTCTGACGGTTCCTTTCCCCAGCGGTGTGTCGATCACCGACCCGGGCTGAGCAAAAAATTGGATCAGTACCTCGTTTTCCGAAACGGAAACTACTTTGCCCGGAATCTCCGGGTTTGCCGCGTACTTTTCCCCCACCTCGGGTTCCTTGCCCGCCCGGGCCTTGAACTCGTCCCTGGTCATTCTCGTTTCTTTCGGGTACGTTCTTACCCGCGCCAATTCCAGGAATTCATCCTTGGGCTGGAGCCCCGCGATCCTGTCGGCACGCAGCTCGATTGTCCTGGACTCGTTCATCTTCATTCCCGTAACGGAGCGGGAAAGCTGGGTCAGGATCTCATTTTCGAACGATATGAAGTCGCGAGGCTGCAGGTCCTTCGAAGCATCCACGGCGGTAACGGCAATGGGATCGTCTTTGCTCCTGGGCATGAAAATCGAGGACTTCGGTTCGGCATCTTTGGCCACGGCCGTCGAAGTGCTCGAAGCTATCTCTCCATTCTTGAACCGGCAGGTAAACTGGATCCCCACCTTATCCCCCGGTTTTATGAGATCTGCTTCCGCTGCCGGAAGGGCCGGGCAATGGAAGACAAAAAGGAGGTTGAAAAAAAACACTGTTGCTAAAACAATTTTGAACCGATAAACCATTTCGACGTACCCTTTCTTTCTTTTGAAAATATAGTCCCTGTTCAGCCACCTCCCGGTTAAGAAACGACTAACCGTCGGCCGGCCGAAGCCCTCCGGCATGCTGCGCTCACAAAATCCCCTCTGCCCCCTTCTGAAAAGCGGGCCGGAGAACGGCAGCCAGGGCTGGTTCGCCTGCTCGGACCATAGCTGTGAAGGTCTGGCAAGCACGACCTCGCGCGAGCAAAAGAGTATGCAACAGGAAGTGTTACACGTTCATGACAGTTTCATGAATTTTCGGAGAGCGAAGATAACAGGGGAGACTCTGAAAGGCGGGCATTGTGTAGGCAGGTAATGCTAATTACTCAACGCTCGGCGGAATGGATACCTTTTGCGGAATTGAACCTGGACCCCTTACCAGCGTATCCCCTGGCTTTTCAATAAGTTCTTTGCGTCTTCGTTGCCAAGTCTTGCCGCTTTTTGCAGATCCTCAATCGCCTGTTCCTGGTTGCCGAGTTTGCCATAGGCGATGCCCCGGTTATGATAGGCATCGCCATATTCAGAATTGATTTCGATGGCCCTGTTGTAATCTGAAATTGCATGTTGGAGATTGCCAAGCTGGTCATAGGCAACACCTCGGTTGCAATATGCCTCCGAAAAGCCGGGATCGATCTCGATAGTCCTGTCAAAATCTGAGATCGCCTGCCTGTTATTGTCAAGTAAGCCATAGATGACACCCCGGTTATGATAGGCGCCCGCATATTCAGGGTTGATTTCGACGGCCCTGTCAAAATTGGAAATTGCCTGCCGGTGGTTGCCGAGCTTGCCATAGGCCATGCCCCGGTTATAATAGGCGCCGGCATATTGGGGATTGATTTCGATGACCCTGTCAAAATCTGAGATCGCCTGCCTGTTATTGTCAAGTAAGCCATAGATGACACCCCGGTTATAATAGGCGTCGGCATATTGCGGATTGATCTCGATGGCCCTGCCGTAATCCGAAATCGCCTGCCGGTGGTTGCCTAGTTTGCCATAAGAAACACCGCGGTTATTATAGGCATCGGCATATTTCGGATTGATCTCTATGGCCCTGTCATAATCCGAAATCGCCTGCCGGTGGTTGCCATTGTCGTCACTGGCAACTCCCCGGTTAGAGAGGATAATGTCACTAGGGCTCGTAACTTTAAGGCAATGATCGTACAACGCAATGCTATTTCGCCAGTACCCGATCTGTATCCGCGTAACAATTGAGAGAGATAGAAGGACTAACGCAGACGACACAAAAAGCGCCTCTTTACGGTAACGCCATTTTTTCAAAAGTTCCGGAATTCCCCATGCAACTATGACGAACAAGCCGATGAGGGGGATATAAGTATATCGGTCGGCCATGGCCTGCCTGCCGACCTGCACAATCCCAATGACGGGCACAAGTGTGCCTGCGTACCACAGCCATCCCACGGCCAGGTACGGGATTCTCGTTGCCGTCTTGATAACTGCGAAGGTTACGGCGCCAAGGAGCAGAACCGCCCCCATGACCTGCCAGAATGGCCACAGCCCGGGATGGGGATAATAAACAGCAAGATTACTTGGCCAGACGGTTTTTCCCATATAGATGATATAGGAAACCCAAGCATTCTCGATACGAACACCCAGCGGAATGCCCCCGAAGGATGCAACCGAACCTCCCTTTTCCTGAGCGACGTATGTTACGACGCTTGAAAGAGTCGCCAGAGCAAATAGAGGCAATTTTTCCCGGAGCAGTGGACGGATCAAGGCCCATTGATATTGATCCTCCGCAGGTTTTTCGTCTTTTATTATCGTTTGCACTCTGTGCTTTCTGCTCGATTTTCCTTTTCCTTTATTCGCCAACAGCGGTATGGCCCCCAAGTTCGTATTTTCGTTTCCGCTTCCCGCTTCCTGCAGTCGCTGGAGAGGCCAGTAATCCAGGAGCAGCAGCACAAAGGGAAGAGTTACCAGCATCGGTTTTGCCATAAGGCCTACGGCAAAAAATATGAGAACGGAGAGGTAATTTTTTAGCCGCGGATGCTCGACATAATGGATGTACGCCACCATGGTGAGCATCCAGAAAAAAGTGGAAAGAACATCCTTCCGCTCGGCAACCCATGCGACGGATTCCACGTGGAGAGGGTGAAGGGCAAACAAAGCAGCTACAAACGCGCTTTTCCAGGGCGCTTTGGTCATCTGGTGAAAAACGCAAAAGAGCAACAGTGTACTTGCAATGTGGAATAAGAGATTAGTCAGATGATGGCAACCCGGCTTTAAACCAAAGAATTGAACATCCAGCATGTGGGATATCCAGGTCACGGGATGCCAGTTCGAGGAATGACCCGTCGTGAATGCCCACCGGATAGCCTCCGCCGTAATACCATTCCGGATCTGGATGTTTTCAGTTACATATGAAGTATCGTCAAAATTAATGAAATCGCAATGAATTACCTGCCAGAATGCCGTAAGCGTAGTACACGTCAGAAAAAGAAAGATCACCAGGATCTGCTTATTTTTTAGCATGTAAGACATAGTTACCCAGGACCGCAGGCTGCTACCAGCCTATCCCTGAACTTCTTAAAGAGTTCCTTGCATCCTTGCTGCCAAGTTTTGCCGCCCTTTGCAGGTCCTCAATCGCCTGCCTGTTGTTGCCAAGTTCGGCATAGGTAGCACCTCTGTTATAATAGGCGTCAGCATATCCAGGATTGATCTCGATGGCCTTGTCATAATCCTCAATTGCTTGCCTGTGGTTGCCAAGATCGTCATGGGCAACGCCGCGATTAATATATGCCTTAGTGTATTTAGAATTGTTCTCGATAGCCCTGTCAAAATCTGAAATCGCCTGCCTGTTGTTGCCTAGCTCGGCATAGGCAACACCGCGGTTGTAATAAGCCTCGGCATATTCAGGATTGATATCGGTGGCCCTGCCAAAATCTGAAATTGCCTGCTGGTGGTTGCCAAGTTTGCCATAAACGACACCGCGGTCATTAAGCATAATGTCATTATGACTGGTAACTTTCAGGGCATAATCATACAGCGTAATACTATTGCGCCAATAGCCGACCTGTGTCCATGTAACAATGAAAAGGCACGGAAGGATTATTGCCCACATAGTAAAAAGCGCCTCTTTGCGGTAGCGCCAGTTTTTCAGGAATTCTGGAATACCCCATGCCGCCATGATGAACAAGCCGATGAGGGGGATATAAGTGTATCGGTCCGCCATGGCCTGGTTCCCGACCTGCACAATCCCAATGACGGGCAAAAGTGTGCCTGCATACCACAGCCATCCCACGGCCAGGTACGGAAATCCCTTTGCCGCCCGGATAATCGCGAAGGTCGCAGCGCCAAGGAGAGAAACCGCTCCGAGGACCTGCCAGAATGGCGACAGTCCCGGATGAGGATAATAAACGGCAAGATTAGTCGGCCAGACCATTTTTTCGATGTATCGGATGTAGGAAACGAAGGCATTTGCAACACGAACACCCAGAGGAAACGTCGCCATAGTTTTCACCGCTCCTCCTTGTTGCTGAGCGATGAACGTTACGATACTTGAAAGCGCCGCTAGGGCAAAAAGGGGCAACTTTTCCACCAGCAGAGGACGAACCAATGCCCACTGATATCTACGATCTGCCGATTTTGCCTCTTTCACTATTGCTTGCACTCTGTGCTTTCTGCTCGATTTTCCTTTTCTTTTATTCTCGAACCGCGGCTCGGCCTCCAAGCTGGTATTTTCCTTCTTGTTTTCGCTTCCTGCTCCCTGCAGTCGCTGGAGAGGCCAGTAATCCAGGAGCAGCAGGACAAAGGGAAGAGTTACCAGCATCGGTTTTGCCATAAGGCCTAAAGCAAAAAATATGAGAACGGCGAGGTAATTCTTGAGCCGCCGATGTTCTACATAGTGGATGTACGCCGCCATGGTGAGCATCCAGAAGAAGGTGGAAAGAACGTCCTTTCGTTCGGCCACCCAGGCGACGGATTCGACGTGGAGGGGATGAAGGGCGAATAAGGCCGCTACGAAAGCGCTCTTCCGGGGCGCTTTGGTCATCCTGTGAAGAACGAAAAAGAGCAACAGTGTATTTACGATATGCAATAAAAGACTAGTAAAATGGTGCCATTGCGGCTTTAATCCAAAGAGTTGAATATCGAGCATGTGGGACATCCATGTCAGAGGATGCCAGTTTGCCTCGTGGCCGGTCGTGAATGCCCATCGAATTGCCTCTGCAGTAACTCCATCCCGGATGTGGATGTTTTCAGTTACGTATGGAGGATCGTCAAAGCTAATGAAATCGCAATGAATTACCTGCCAGAACGCTGCAAGCGTAGCGCACGCCAGCAAAAGATAGATCGCCGGAATCTGTTTATTTTTCAGCGTGGAAGACATAGTTGCCCTGGACAGCAGGCTATGAGCCTACCGCTATATCCACAACGTTTACTGTTTGGCATGAACCGGATTTTTCAGGCGCTCTGCAAACTCAGGGTCCAGGTCCTTGATCCTGGTATATTCCCGCAAGGCGGATTCCCGGTCTCTGGTTGCCTGGTAGGCTGCCATCAAGTTGAAGTGGGCCCCGAGATAATACGGCTGGGAATCGACGGCCTGCTTCCAGCACTGGATGGCATCATCGCTCCTGCCTTCCTTCATGAGGATGGTTCCCATGTTGTTCAAGGTTTGGGCGTCCCCGGGGTAAATGCTCAGAGCTTCCCTGTACTGCTGCATCGCTTCGCCGGTCCTGCCCATCAGGGCAAGTTCTACGCCGAGGTTGTAGTGCGTTCTCTCAATGCCTGGCAGGATTCGAAGAGCTTCGGTGAAGTGCGCGATAGCTTCCTGATGCTTGCCCTGCCGCGACAGGTTCGACCCGATATTGTTATGCGCGAGGGCGGATTCGGGGTTCTTGCGCAGGGTGTCGTTCCATAGAGTCCATGAGTCGGCATAGGCGTATCCCTGGACCCATGTCTTACCCGCCAGGACAATCAGCACGACAGCCGTCGCAGCCAGAAAGCACCTTTTTTTCTGCTGAGAATATCCGGAAACCTTTCGATATGCCGCTGCTGTGATGAAAACGATGGGGCCGATACTGGCCAGGTACTGAAAATGGTCTGCTACATAGGAATAACGGAATGGAAAGACATTTATGAAGCCCAGGGCGGGAAAAAGAGTAACTGCAAAAAAAAGCGAGGCCGCAAGGGGCCCCCGCCCGAAACGGTCCCGTTTCAGCCAGAGCAGCAGCAGCAGGGCGGCCGCCGGGATTAGATACAAGTACTGCCACCATACGCGGTCGTCTATGTTCCAGTGCGGGTAATTGAAAATCAGGTTTACGGGCCAGAGCAGCTTCCACATGTAAAAGCACAGCGCCCTTCCCGCCACAAGAAAGCGTCCGATTATCGAGATATCCCAGTTTACTCCCTGCGCCCCCACGTGCGAACGCTCGATCCAGGCGGTCAAAAGGCCCATGGCCGCGCCGACGATGAGCGGCGGGACCATGGAGTATGCTTCTTTACGGGTGATCCACCCTCTTTGCCACCAAAGAACCACAAGCAACGCGACAGGCAAAGTGCAGGTCACCGTCTTGCTCAAAAGGGCGCAGATAAACAGCGCCATCCCGGCGAGGTAATACCGCCATTGTTCCTTTCCGTAGTCGCTCCTGGGAGCATCTCCTGCTTTGAGAAACCTGAGGAAAAAGACGGCCGAGCCCATGTAAAATAACCCGGAGAGTACGTTTTTCCGCTCGCTTATCCAGGCCACGGTTTCCACCTGAACGGGGTGCAGCGCGAAAACCAGCGCAGCCAGCCACGCTCCCGGCACGTGGAGATACTGAAGGATATAGAACAGAAAACCAGCCACACATACATGAAGCAAGACATTCACAACATGATAGCCGGTCGGGTTCAGGCCCCATAGATGGTGCTCCAGCCAGAAGCTGCTAAAGACAAGAGGATAGTACTGGGGGGGTCGCCTCGGGCTCGAGCCATATGCGGCCCAGGCCTTGCCGGGATTCCAGCGTATGATTCTGAGTCACATACTGATCGTCGTCCCAGATGTAGTTCCCGGAAATGGCCGGTATGTATGCGAAGAAAGTTATAGCGGCAAGTATTATGAGCCGGCCTGCATTTTGCCTCAAGAAACCGGCAGAGGCATCTGCAGCAGGAGATTGTCGCCTCGTGGAAGCCTCTCCGGCAATGCCGCCGCCTCGCAGGGCAGGCGATTGTTTTTTCTGGCTTTTCAAACTCTTGTTTCGCTGCATCTATGCCCTGATGAATACAAGCCGCACTAAAAGGAAAAGAAGCCCCTCAGGCTTATGATCGCGAGAACGGAAACGAATGCAAGTGCAACGTTTCTGTAATCTCCTCTGAGTTCTCCCATGAGAACTTCGTAGCCGAAGAAGAACACGATGATTTTTGCCGCAATGAGGCTCATGTGATAACTTTTGACGGGTCCGCCCGGAAGGTTCGGCACGATAAGCGCTACAAACAAAACAATAAAATCCAGGGGGGTTGTTTTGAACCCCTTTTTGCGCCGTGTGAACTTGAGGGTCAATACAATGAATAAGACGAGCACCGCGAATGATAAGTCGTAGACATCGGCCAATCTCGCGCCCACCTGCGAGGCCGCATCCATCTCGCTCAAATAAACGACGTATGGGATGAAAAAGTAAAAACCCAGCCTTAACGCTCCCCCGATCCATTTCTTTCTCATAAACCAGGTCAAAACAATGAGTCCGATCAATCCGCTCGAAAGGGCTGCGACATAAACCGGCACGTCGATCGGCAGCACGGCCGTTAAAACCAGCAGCAGAGCGAGCCCGGCTTCACAAACTTTGAAGGATGTCTTGATAATGATGTTACGGTTCTTGATGCTTTGGGTCAGGGTTTCCAGGAAAGAATGCCGTTTAACCAGCCACCCGGTTCTTTTCGCCTCGGACAGTCCCAGCAGGGCAGTTGCGCCGAAACACGCGCATGAGGCCAGAACGAGCCATTCGGTACTTTTGCGCATCAAGTAGGCCGAAGTCACCATGCAGGCCTGAAATGCGTAGACCAGGAAGACCGTTTCGGAATGTGAAATACCGAGTTTCATGAGCCTGTGGTGCAGGTGATTTTTATCCGCCACGAAAGGGGATTTTCCACTCGCGATTCTTCCAAGCATGACGGAGATCGTGTCCAGGATGGGCATTCCCAGGATCATCAGGGGCAGCAGCCGGTTGAAATCATGGTTTCCCTGCGTGATCTTCAAAGAGAGACTTATGGCCCAGAAGCCCAGAAACTGGCTCCCGGCATCGCCCATGAATAGAGTGGCCGGGTGGGTGTTGAATCGCAGAAATCCAAATATGGCTCCTATCATTGCGATCGACAGCAGAACCACCATGGAGTCGCCTCCAAGATAGGCCAGGTAGGCGATGCAGATGAAGCTCATTATCGAGATCCCTCCCGCAAGTCCGTCCAGGCCGTCGGAGAGGTTGATAGCATTAGTAGCTCCCACTATCACTATAACGGTCAGGGGAATCCCGATCCAGACCGGCAGATGAAACCCTTCAGGCAGAAGAGCGCCTAGATCGCGGATCCAGATCCCTCCATAGCAGGTCACGACAAGGGCTGCCGCTATTTGTGCTGCAAATTTCGGCAAATAAGACAGTCCCCTGGAATCGTCTATAAACCCAAAAAGAACCACAATTCCGGTCCCGGCGACGATTGCTTTCAAAGAGCTGTCGAAGGGGAGCCAGAGAACGATGGGGATAAGGGCGCCTAAAGCCATTGCAAGCCCGCCGCTCCTTGGAATCGGGCGCGAATGGACCTTTCTTTCATTGGGAATGTCCAGAATCCGCAGGTGCACCGCGAGACTGCTGAATACCGGAATGAGCGCGATGGTGGTGAAAACCGAAATAAGCAGGGTCGAAAGAAAAATCACAATTGCATTCCTCTGGTCCCTTGACCTGGATTCTCTGAATAAATTAGGCTGGTATGCAGGTTATTTGTTTGGCTGGTTCTTCGGGATGGTCCCTGCAATGCAGGAGGGCTTGGACATTGCAACGAAATGGCAACTCTTACCTGCGCTGCGCGGCTTTTACTCGGCGCGATCCATAAGCGTTTTCCATATTCTTTCCGATGCCTTCCCGTCCCATTTAGGAATCATTCTTGATTTGGCTCGTCCGTTAAGGCTTTTCCTGTAAGAGTCCAGAATTCCCTCTCGGCTTGTTCCCGCTAGAATGTTGGACCCCATTTCAAGTGTGATGGGCCTCTCCGTATTCTCCCTGATGGTAACGCAAGGAACTCCAAGAGCCGTTGTCTCCTCCTGAAGCCCTCCGCTGTCGGTCAGCACCATCTTTGAATCTTTCCACAGGAAAAGCGCCTCCTGAAACCCCAGTGGGTTCAACATGTGGATATTGCTAGATAAAGTTACTCCATGCTCTGCGATCATTTTGCCGGTCCTGGGATGGACGGGGAAAAGGATCGCCCTCTCCGAAGCTATTTCGTTTAAAGCTGAAACGATTGTTTGCAGTGTTGCGATTTCGTCAACATTGGACGGTCTGTGCAGCGTTAGAAAAATATAGTCTTTCACCTCTTCCTTCAGTGAAAATGTCGCAAAGAGCTTCGGGTCTGTTCTGTCCAGTTTTTCGATCTGGTGGAAAAGGTTATCGATCATGACGTTGCCGACAAAATGAATACTCCCGGGGTTTTTTCCTTCCCTGAGAAGATTCTTTACAGCACTCTCTTCTGTGACGAAGAAGTAATCCGATATAGAATCTGCAACCACCCGGTTGATTTCTTCGGGCATTGTGACGTCAAAGCTCCGCAGCCCGGCTTCCACATGAGCCAGCTTTGCATGTTCCTTTTTCGCAACAATACTGCACGCAAGGGTGGAGTTGACATCCCCGACCACCATTACCATGTCGGGATGCTCTTCCCGGCACAATTCCTCAAAGGCGGTCATGATCCAGGCCGTCTGAACGGCATGAGACCCTGTCGCGGCCCCCAGGTGAAAATCCGGCGCCGGAATGCCCAGGTCCCGGAAAAAGGTTTCGGACATTACATAGTCGTAATGCTGGCCCGTGTGCACAATGCGGCATTCAACCCGCTGATGGTTGAGAGATTCCCGGTAGATAGGCGCAATTTTCATGAAATTTGGCCGCGCCCCAGCTACCAAAAAGACCCTCAGCCCTGTACCTTTCTTCATAATACTCCATCCGTCCTAAGAGCCATTCCGGCATTCATTGTTAAAATCTGGCTGCATCAGTGCTCGGAGCGGCCAGGCAAAAAATTCTTGAATACCGGAAAAATCAGGCTGGTGAACTGCTGGAGCCTCTTGTCGGCCATCTCTGCATCTTCATTTTTGGACAGAGGAGTGATAATACGCACCAGTGCCCCGTCGGTTCGCTGCATGGTGAGCGCATCCCAGAAGTTAAAGAATTTCAGTTGCCAGAGATTGTGCAGTATACGCCCGCGCAGTGGGAACCAATAATATGCGACCTGTTTTTCATCCACCTTCTCGAACATCACGCGATTGACAGCGAGCCCTTTCTCGTGTTCAGGCACCGGGAAGCTTATCAAACCAGCTTTTGTGAAAACCCACCCGCTCGCAGGCAGACACGTTTCAGGCGAATGGATGGATTCGCCCTTGCTTTGGCTCTGCCAATATGCGACGTACAGACTGATAAGCTTTCCATCGGGATTTACATAATCGATTATCGTGTAGTCGCTGAAATACAGGCCTGCAAGAACTTCGGGGGCCAGAAACGCTCGCTTGCCATGCCATGTCCCGACATCGAGGGGGAACTGTGTAAATGATTTTTTTATTGGCACTATTTCACGAAAATTTATCCCATGGCTTAGAATAAGAGTTGATAGCAGCAGGAGAAGCACAATCGCACTCTGCGGTTGCCAGGGAAACTCCCTTTTTCTTGCAGTTGTCACTCTGTATGGGGCCGCCTCGACTTCGTCATGCCTTTCCTCGATGGACTGGAAATTTTTCAACTTAGAAGCATTGGATGCTTTGGCGAAAGGTTTGCCGATTTTCCCAAGCACTATCACTTCCACTACAAGAAGGCCAAAGGATACCATAAAAAACACGAACCCGGTAAAATCATGCAAAATGCCATCAGCGACTTCAGGTCGCAAATATACTGAGGATATCGCCGCAAGGGCGATGCGTGTTCCATTCATTAAGATAGCCAGAGGGATGGTTGAAAGAACAAGGAATATTTTCTTCCAGAGCGGACCCTTGACAAAATAGGCAACTATAAGACCTAAAACCATCAACGGCATGAGATAACGAAGACCACTGCATGCATCCACTACATGTAATTTTCTAAATCCAAGATCGATTATATTGCCTTCCCGATAGGCAGGCAACCCAACGACCTGGACCAGAGAAGTTCCAAGTTGAGACGAGATAAGCTGAAGATTAACTGAGAGCTTGGTAATAATAAAACTTGGAAAAGGGAACATCGCAAGGATAAGGATAAATACGAAGATAAGGCTCCTTGTCCTTTCACAGCCGATATGGAGCATAGTAATTCCAATAATGATGAATAATAATGATATATATAATGTGTAATATTCTCCACCTAGCTCACCAAGCCAGTACAACGATATGCCAAGCACAAGCGGAATAATCCCAAGCCATTGATGCGTAACCTGGAGTTCTTTAATGATATTTCTTTTTTCAAATATCACATAGGCAATAATTATAGGAATAAAATAACTATAAGTATAATCAGAGCTATTCATTTGTGCTATCAATATATTCAATACTTTAGAGAAAAGGCCCAAGCCAAACAGGCAATAGATAGCCACCAATGCCATGCCAGGCAAAGATAACGAGTTCCTTATGGTTTTATAAAAAGCAGTCATTGACGTCGTCATTTGTCGTTCTCTCATTTGGGTTGCTAAACGCTCAAGGAAGGACAGGCTTTTTCGGATGTTTTATTTTGAACTGTACTGACTCTGTCGAGAATGCCGAGATAAATCCCGGCAAGGGTCTCCCGGTTGTAGGCCGCGATGACGCGCCGCCTTCCATTGCGGCCCATCCCGGCTGCCAGCCCGGGATCGTTAAACAGTTTCAAAACCGCATCCGCCAATTGCTGCGGGTTTTCAGGTTCAATACAGATTCCGCAGTCCGCCTCCTCAACAATTCCTTTACTCTCGCCTTCGACCCCAAGGATAATGGGCCGCTCCATTCCCATTGCTTCAAAGATCTTTGAAGGAATGACGGTCTTAAAAATATCTTCTCTCTTCAAAAGCACCATGCACGCATCGGATAAAGCGAGAAACCCCGGCACCGTTTCTCTTGGCTGCTGGGGGAGCATCATGACATTCTCAAGACCCGCCCTGTTTCTCTTGTTTAATAATTTTTCCCGTTCTGCTCCGTCCCCAATCAGAAGAAACAGGATACGATCGTTGGGTCTGAGAATTTCGGCTGCCGTCAAAACGGTTTCCAGTCCATGCGCCATCCCGTGAGTTCCAATGTAGGAAACCACGAATTTACCCGCGAGTTCCGCATGCCAGTTTCCCCTTCGGATGAAGCCCTTTTTGCTGACAGGTTGAAAACGTGCGAGATCGGCGCCGTTTGTCAGCACCGAGATTCTTTCCCCTGGAATGCCCCTCTTCGATATATGCTGCGTAAACGAATGCGTTACTGATATTATGTGATCGGCGTTTTTGTACAAAAAGGTTGTCAATCCTTCCAGAAAGTCTATCAGGATTGGATTGATCACCTGCCTGACGGCCATAATGCTCTCGGGCCAAAGGTCTCTTATTTCCAGTACCCAGGGCTTCCTTTTCAACATACTGACCCATAAGCCTGCCATTCCGCAGAAAAACTGAGGCGATGTAGACACAACGATATCTACCTCCGCCACCAGCGTACACAATAGAGTCGCCGAAAGCATGTAGGAGAAATAGTTGATCGTGCGCCGCATAAACCCGGCGTTGGGGCTGAGAAATGTGAAAACCCTGAGTATTCGAATGCCTGCCAGCGTGTCCCACTGAAAGAGCCGATTCTTGTAGCCGGGGTAAAGAATTCCGCGTGGATGATTCGGGGCGCAGGTGAGAACTGTGACCTTGTGGCCGGCCTCAACCCACCTCTTTGTGTTCTCAAACGTACGCGAAGCAGGGGCATTAACCTCTGGCGGAAAATAGTGTGTAAGGAAAAGGATATGCATGGGAGAAGCCTACTCCAAATGGTTCACGTTTGTATAACCCACCCTGTGTCACAGGGCAGGGAAGCGCCGGGAAGTGAAATTTTCAAGACGCAACATGGCTCTTTAATTCCGAATTCGGAGCAGTACCATCCGTCTGTCTTTTCAATTGCCTGAATGGATGAAATGGCTGCGAGGAATTCTTCCCGGTATCTAATGACGGCCCCTTCGGATGTCAAATCTATACTAAGAGCCGGATGGATATGGAGCCTCGATTCTATCAGGTGAATACCGCGTCCCTCGATACTGTCTTTGATGACATAGGTGTTTTCAGACAAGAGAACACGCCTGTGATGAACGGGGCTTCCTTTAAGTCGTCTATAACCGTCGTGCGCGCCTTCGAAAACAATATCTCCATGGTTGCGCTCCAATCCGGCATAAAGCGGGCGCGCCGTCCTGGCGCAACGGTGCGCGCTCCAGACCTCCGACTGGTTCAGTCCATCGATGCTGACTGTGTTATGCCCGGAATTGCCCCGATTATATTGACGAATCGGTCCATCCTCATATTGAAAACAGCCCGAGTCTACGATCACACGATGTCCCTTGATCGAGAGTTCGAAGCTTAGAGTATCGCAGTGCGAATGTCCAGGCTGGTAATCCGGACCTATCGGACCACAGTCGATGATGAGACGCTCTCCTGCGCGGGGCGCCATGATAAAATATCCCGAATCTGGGAAGGACCATGATGAGTCAACCACGGCTGGAGGAGGTTCTCCAACCATTTTCCGATAGTAGCCGGCAAGGTGCCGAGGCGGAACCTCCATGCCGAAAGCCGCATCGTTGAACAAAGCGATCCGGCCGTCAGGATGGGTCATACCGAGAATAAATCTCATCATGGCGGGAAGCCGCCGCCTAAGAAGCTCCGATAATTTCTTAAGCCCCGGGTGGGTCTTGTTTGCGGATACATTCAGCAAATCGAGGCAATCTTCAAGGATCATGCTGTGATACATCGGACTCCGCTCGAAGTGCCCGCCGTCAGGGAGTATCTGTTCATCGAGTTCACCTCTTAAGATGCTTATTCCTTTTGAGAGCCATCTTTCCGCGTCTTTCCCTTTAAAGAAAATGCCGCAAAAGATTAATGCCTTGGCATTCTTGAACAAATGGTTCCCCAGCAGGTGGTATTCCAGGGACTGCTCGAGCCGGCCGGCTTGCAGGTATGCCGACTGGACGGGCGAGCTGACCTCGGGGGGCGTGGAGTTTATCCGGCTCAGGTATTTAATCCAATTGACAAGCCTCAGAGAAGTCGGATACGGGTCCCAGGCATCCGGCGCCCCGGGCCGGTTGTTTTCTATCCAGTCTTGAATCAAGCCGACGCCGGTTGCCGGGTCCAGGGGATCGGCGGGATGGAGATAATCGAAGTAGTGCAGATTATATCTCCACAAGCGGTTTACATCGCGAGGATTCCAATCTATGCGTTCGCCGCAATCGACAGGGTGATTCAGAAAGCGGAAGTTATTGTGCGATATGGCAGATGAATGTATCCAGTGTCGAGACAAAAAAGGCGCGGCTGGTTCGACCCCGGCCCATTCAACCGGACACCGGGTATCGACGGTATCTGGAAATGGGAATCCGTTCGTCAATTTACGAATGACATTGCGACCGCGATAGACTACCTGCCTGGCGCGCAGGTGAGCAATAGTGCGCAGGTAGAGGGAAATCAGCTTAACTTTCGTCACTGCAGGTGTATTTCTTCACTATCGAGATGGATAACTCGCCCGGTATTGAGGGCCTTATGAACGGCAAAAGTGACCTGCGTGGTCTCGACAATCTCTGCGAAAGGGATCGGAGCGGGTCCTCCGTTTACGACTGCATTGACGAAGGCATCGATCTCGGCGGCAAAACCTTTGTCCTGCTTCGCCTTGATCCGTTCTCTTTTGGGTCCGAAGATTTCCAGTTTGCAGAAATCATCCAAATCGATGACTTTGCCCTCTGCTGCAATTTCCACCTTCTCTTTGGGAAATCCCGGATTTCCCAGGGCATGATAGATAATGGCGGCAACCGAGCCATCCTGATATGACAGAGTAATTGAAATCGAGTCGCGGCTTGTAATCTTCGAATTATCCGTCTGAATAGAGGCGGCCTGGACTGAACGGACGGGCGAGCCTATCAAGAATCGCAGGGCATCCACGAAGTGACATACTTCACCGATGATGCGGCCGCCACCCTCGACCGGGTCCTGGACCCACGAGTCCCTTGGGATAAATCCGGCATTTACCCGGTAGGAAGCCATGATTGGAGTGCTCCGGCCTGCAAGTTCCTTACGGATACGCTGGACGAGAGGCGAAAATCGGCGGTTGAAACCTACCATTAGGACAGGGGCCTTGCCGCCTTTAACGGATTCCGCGTACCTTCGAATTATCAGGTTTAGCTCATCGGCATTAAGGCATAGGGGCTTCTCGACGAATATGTGTTTACCCGCGGCCAGCGCCTTGTCCACAAGAGGGCCGTGGAGATTGTGCCGAGTGGCTATGAGCAGGGAATTGACCGCTCTATCACCGATGAGATCATCGGCACCTTCCGCGCAATATTGAAAGCCGAACCGGTCATGGGCTGTTTTGGCGCTTATTCCTTTTGCAGTGCAAATTCCCTGGAACGCTACGAGCTTATGAGCTTTGAATCCGGGGAGCAAAAGGGCCTTGGCAAAGTTTCCCGCGCCGACGACTCCAAGCGCGACACAAGAGCTGGGAAAGGCCACCATGTTCTTTGCTACCGGAGTTTTTGGTTCCTGCCGCTTGTTATCATATCCCAGAAGAACGCCCAACGAAGGTTCGCGGCCGGTGGTGATCAAATCATAGGCCTCGAGGGCCTGCTCGAATGGATAGCGGTGCGATATCAGCGGTCTCACGTCCAGGCTGCCTGCCGCCACAAGCTCCAGGAAAGCCTGCATGTTTCGCTGTTCGGTCCAGCGGACGTAGGGCAACGGATAGTCGTGTCCTCTTTCCTCGTATTCCGGGTCATAGCGGCCCGGCCCATAAGACATCGAAAGGCGAAGGTCCAATTCCTTACTGTAGTAGACGTCCCTTGGCACATCGAGGCCGACAAGACCGACGGCAACGACCCGGCCTTTCAGCCGCGAGATCTCGCCGGCTAAGGCAATGAGCCTGCTATCTTTTGCAGCGGCGGTGATGATGACGGCATCGGCGCCGGCGCCGTTTGTGAATTGCCAAATTTGCCGTTCCAAGTCGTTACTTTGGACGGCCAGCTCCGCGCCGAATTTAACAGCCATCTCGATCTTTTGGGGATCGATATCGGCGCCGATCACCCGGCATCCGCTCGCCTTACAAATCTGAACGGTAAGCTGTCCGATCAGCCCAAGTCCGATGACACCGACGCGCTCCCCGAGTGTGAGAGCGGCCTGGCGCACGCCTTGGAGAGCGATCGCGCCCACGGTGGCAAAGGCGGCTTCTTCGAAGAGCAATGCGCCACCACCTGCCGTATCGAGCCTGTTCGGGATTTTCACACAAAGATTTTGCGGGACTATGTTAAATTCCGAATGATTAGCATAGCCGGCTCCGCCACAGGCGACGACATCGCCCGGCCGAAGGGCGTCAACTCCGCTTCCGGTCTCGCAAACCACGCCCGAACAGGAATAACCTAAGGGAATGGGCGTGTCGATTTTGCTTCTCACTTTCTGCAGGGCCTGCCCAATGCCTTCCTTTTGAATGCTTTTCACTACTTTATGCACCAGATCGGGTCGGGATCTGGCTTTTCCGAGAAGCGATTTTCGCGCAAGCTCCACGATCATCTTTTCAGTGCCAGCGGAAATAATGGAAGCTCTGGTTTCGACGAGAATCATTCCCGGCTGAATCTGCGGCCTTGGGACTTCCTCAACGGCCATCTGCCCGGTTTTATATGATTGGATGATTTGCTTCATTGACATCGATCTGCTGTTAGGAGCCGGTTATGGGGATAATGATTCCAGTTTGCCGCCCGAAACATGAGAGATAACGAAACGAAGTTTTCCGGAGGACGTACGAGCGATGTGATCGGTGTATTCGATCTTTATCGCTATTTCGGAGCCGAGCCTTTTTCGAGCCTCGACGAGAAGCCGTTTTTCTTCGTCCTCGTGATAGGCGGCGCCTTTGACGATTTTGAAAACAGCTTCGCCCGGCTCAAATTGAACGATCTGTGCTTCCAGAATATTAACGAGGTCTTTGAAAATGTGATCAAGCCGACCGATTCGCACTCCATTTGGCAGAACCAGGTAATCCTCCTTCCGTCCGTCCACGGCGTCCACCAGACGCCCCGGTCTGCCGCACGGGCACACGTCGTTGGAAAGAGTGGCAATATCTCCCGTGTCGTACCGGATTAGAGGGAAAGCGGAATTTGTCCAGTTTGTGCCGACCATACGGCATGCAGTGTTTTCTCCTGGAATCGGGATGAATTCGACCAGGGAGAAATCCTCATCTACATGGAGCCGCCCGTATTCACATTCGGATAAATTAGCAGCGCCTTCTGCCTGACCATAGTGCTGAAAAACGTTCGCTCCGAAGACTTCCTGGATCAGTCCCCGCTGAAAAGGGAGCAGGCTCTCGGCACCGGTTGTGATCACCTTCACCGGCGGCAAGGTCTTGATGCCCTTATCCCTGATAAAGCCGGCAAGAAGCGCCAGAATGGAAGGGTAGCCATGGAGCCAGGAAATGCCGTGCTCAAGGAGAGCGCCGATGTATGCCTGTGCGGTATTCTCGTTGAGGTGATATGCGCTCAACATGAGTTGATGCCCGGCGCGGTTGATGCGCCAGTATGGAGGACTCTTCCGGCCAAGGGGTACGATCGAGCGGCCCCCGAAGTATCCGCACCATGTATTACGGTCGATGCCGTGCCAATGCCTGTATCGCCACCATGCCGCCCATTGCTCCTGCTCCGCGCCGCGCGTCACCGGAAACACCAATCCGCTTCCCGTGGTACCGCTGGTATGGCAGGAGACTGTCTTTTCCCGGGGTTCCCTGTTCGTGATCCGATCCAGGTTGGCCTTGACTTCTTTCTTGCTCAAAATGGGTAGCTTGTTCAGCTCCGTCATTATGTCGGATGCGCGGATATCGAGCTCGTGCCTGCTGAATTTTTCCTGCCAGTACGGGACTTTGCCTGCAGCCGCAAGGAAGTGTCGAAGCCTTTTCCTGCGATAGAAGCTCAATTCCCGGGCGGGGATGAACGTGCGTTCGTTGATCTCCCGGAAGAGTTCTTCGAAAGCGGAGTCATAGCGCCGATTGATAAGCCGCCTGCCCACGAAGGACACCACCAGGTTCTGGACAAAGCCCGGCAGAAGCAGATAGACCTGCTCACGATCAACGGTTCGAATCATACTCGATATGTCCTGCCCAACCGAAGTGAGGTCTGAAGGTAAGAAACTCTCCTTTTTCCACATCGAGGAAGGTCCCGTTCCAATCCAGAACGTCGCTGACTACATTCACCTCTGTGGGCGTGCTGCTCGTGATGGGCAATGCGCCAATCGAGAAAGCCTCGCGGATGAGCGGAATTTTTCTCCAGTCAAATCCCATCACCCTCGCGGCGACCATATCGACTGCAACCGGGTCGGCGCCCCCGATCACCACATCGCTTCTAACCGGGTCCCCCTGCATGGGCCCCATTCCATCCATGCCGACAATTCCGTCAATCAACGTATAGTAGCGCTTAGGGTTACCCTGGCGCAGGGTCCCATCAGGATTTCCGTAGAGAAGGCACCGATTCAGGTCGAGCGCCATTCGCCAGGTGGTGTCGTTGCCGTACCAGTTACCGCTTCGTATGACTTTGTCGCCGGCGCCGAACGCCGCAATCCCCGCCGCCCGAAGCTTTTGGGAAATTTTCGGCCCTAGTCCGGGAAGGCTTAACGCCAGCCGCCGTGCAAAGCGAACCGCCCTCTGCTCGAGTATTTGCCCGGCCCCCATGTCCGGGAACTGGTCGCCGCCGTCCCGAGGCGAACCCTCCGTATGGTGTGGCAGCCAGTTCTTGTCGGCATTGATCCCGACCAGGTTTTTCAAGCTCAGAGTCACGCCGGTTTTTTTGTGGGTTTTGAGCTTGGGAAGATTAATGAAAACATCTGCCAGAACGGGAGTGGCGCAGATCAGATATTCGTGATCCTCCCCCCCGTGATGGCCGTTTACGACCTTGCTGTCATAATCGGCCCCATAGTAGCGTCCCTCGCCCCGGTGGCCGTAGAGCAGACTCTGCTTCCCCAAGTTGAACATTACGGTCCCTCGCGGGTCGCCGGGCAGCCGGTTTCGCCTGGTGATGATGCCCGCCTCGTTCACCCATTCTTCGTTTCGAAGGTCCAGGATCTCGACCTCGACACCGTGCTCTTTGCGACAGCGGGTTGCAATGCCTTCCAAATCGAGCAACTGCGCAATTTTCGTAAAAGATGAATCCGTCTGAGGGGCGTCACATATTGTGACGCGGCCCTTTCCGTCCAACCTGCGGCAAACCTGATCACAGAGCATGCCGATGAGGGCGGGCGAGGTAATGACGCTCTTCCATTCCGAAGAGTCGCCTTCCTTCGATTCCTTCACCAGGTTAGGCTTGATGACGACCCAGTCGCCAGGACGAATGTCCATGAATCCGATGTCGGGCTGCGATCTCGTTATGAATACGTCCATATTTGCGCCAGTTGGGGTTCCCCGAAGACTTCCGGAGTTGTGAAGTTCTCCAGCGCCGGCATCCGGCCGTCGGAAGCGATTTCCAGCATCTCCGATCGGAAACCCTTAGAAATGCTCTGATAATTTACCCTAACCACTCGGTAATCGTTTTCCCAATCTCACATTTCGGCCTTACATACTTTTTTATGTTTGAACTTCTTGCATCTTCAATAGATTCTCTCATTTCATTTAAATCTTTGCACCAAATCAAATATCCTTCTTGAGACAATTTCCCAAGTAAATCACTCTGATGACCATCCAGTGCATTGGGATTCTCAACGGAAATCAACTTTTTGCCTAGATTCAACACTTCAAAAGTAATTCCTGCACCTCCGTGAGCTA
Source organism: uncultured delta proteobacterium (assembly GCA_963741035.1). GTDB lineage: Bacteria > Desulfobacterota > Syntrophobacteria > Syntrophobacterales > Syntrophobacteraceae > SbD1. Next base: position 32,888 of record CAVUGX010000029.1, on the reverse strand, counting down.
TAACGATATTCGCTTCTCTAAAGTACATCATTATGTCATCGGAAAAAGTGAAATATGTGCAGTTTTGAGGTTTATATTTACTATTATACCCCACCTGAATAATAACTTCCTCATTCACTTCAGGCGCTATCGTGTCGACGGCTTCAACCAGCTCATCAAACTGTGTAGTTCCGGCAGTAACAAATATCATCCTAATCTCCCAACATAAATTGCACTAGGATAAATCCTGGTCAATGTCGGCCATTGTACAAAGAATAGATTTGATAAATGGTAACATATTTGTCCTGTTGCAGATTTAGTAGTAACCCTTGACCACGATTCAAGAAATATTCTCTTCTTTCCACAAACCATGGACCATATGAACAAAGGGACGGTTAAGCCAGGACCAGCGCTTACTATCCCAATTGCTTTGGAATTAATTATTATATCAAAGGAATTAATAATGCTATATATCGTAAGAAAAACCGATTTAATTATCGATTTATCATTCTTACGCCGGGGACGCGGAATTATATGAATGTCCCCATGATATTTGATCCTATTTATGGAAGTATTATCGTCGTCATTTAATATATATTCGAAATCATAGGAATCATATAACATTTCTGTAAGTCTAACCATTTGGGCAGTATGCCCTCCACTACCAAGCACAATTATCAGTTTCGGTTTGGCTGCCATAGCTTTTCCCCTGAAGCGTTTGTCGCGAGACTTAGAATCTGACTTTTGGATGATTGTTCGTCACGATTTTATACTAAGTTGCGTTCAAGATTAAACTAATGTAGAATGGAACCCTCCGAACACAATAGAGAGAGGGGGGTGCCATGCCTAAGAAGACGAAAGTGTCAGCCGAGATGCTTGAGTCAGCGACAGAAGCCGCACGGGAGGCCAAGACATCCGATGAATTGAGAATGGCTCAAGCCGTACTAATTCCCGGCCTTCTCAGTGTCCCCGACCGCGTTACGGGAAAGATCATTGGTCGCTCCCGTGTAACTGTGGTGGGATTACGAAAGAAATTCGGAGCATTAAAATCGGAAGATCGAAACTGGGGTGGCCGGCGCTATGGCTACATGAGTATTGAGCAAGAGCGCCAATTCCTTTCAAAGTATCTTGATCAAGCATCACATGGCGGGATTTTGGTTGTGAGCGAGATCAAACGAGCATTTGAAGCTTTGGCGGGCCATAAGGTGGCCAAGACCACCATCTACCGGATGCTGGACCGGCATGATTGGCGAACAATCGTCCCAAGGCCCCGACATCCAAACAGCAACCCCGAGGCCCGGGAGGGTTTTAAAAAAACTCCCGAAAACGGTGACTAGGTGCGGCGAGGCGCTGGCCGAAGCAGGAGTACGCCTTCGATTAATGCTTCAAGACGAAGGTCGCTTTGGGAGAATCAGCATGCTTCGACGCTGCTGGGCGCCTCGCGGAGTTCGGCCTTGCGTGCCAAGCCAGATTGTTCGGGAGTACACCTACGCATACGCGGCTGTATCTCCCCATGACGGGACAATGGATTCACTGATCTTGCCTGAGGTCAGCCAACGAGCCATGTCAATCTTCTTGCGGGAAGTAAGCGAACGGCATCCGGATGAATTCATCCTCATGGTAATGGACGGAGCGGGATGGCACAGGGCGAAGGAGTTAAGCGTTCCAGAAAACATGGCACTGCTCTTTCTCCCACCTTACAGTCCGGAACTCAATCCGGTGGAGCACATATGGGAGAGCATCCGTGAAAATTGGTTTCGAAACGAGGTCTTCAACAGCATGACGGGGGTGGAGAATCAACTGGAAAAGGCCTTGGCGACGCTAGAAGGCGATCCGGAGACCGTGGCCAGTCTTACCGGATTTCCGTGGCTAGTTGGTATAAACTTGAACGCAACTTAGTATTAGTAAGGCAGAACTCTCAAATACATTCAACAAGCTTTAGAAACATTGTCATATATGTCTCTTATCTTTTTGGCTGAGTTCTCGATATTTATCACTTCAAGGCAGTTGCTGTTGTCGAATGACTGCCTTTGTTTGATTCCCGACATAAGGGCAGCGACCGCATCCGCGATAGTCTCCGGTTCCCTGTCCGACGCCACCACTCCAAACTCCACCTGCTCCGCCCACTCCTTTACGTCGCCCACGTCAACGGAAACGAACGGGAGCTTTGCTGCTATAGCTTCTTTTATGACCGTTGGCGACCCCTCAGATAAGGACGTAAGAAGCATAAGATCGCAATTCCAGTAAACCTCCGGCACATTTGCCCGGTTGATGTTGACGAGATGAATTGGTTCTATCCGGTTCCCTCTTCTCTCCAACTCCTCGCATACAGTCTGAAAGAGGCGGTAGTTCTTCACTTTTCTTTCCGGATCAGCCGGGAACAATATCTTAAGCCGGCCGGGCATTTTCGGACTGGGGCTGTTTCCGTGATAAGGCGGCAAAACAAAACTTTTCACGTCAATGCCGCATGGAATCACCTCACCATGGCCGAGAGCTTCCTTCAGCCTTTGCGCGACGACTATAACTTTTGATGCTTTTGGCGCCAGGAGACGGGTTACGTGCTTCGTTGGATTGACCAGCACATCCGTGCCGTGGAGCGTAACTACAACGGGAAGACGGACAAAGAGGGTCGAAACGAGAGTCAGCCCGAAATGGGCGTGGACGATGTCATATCCGCCTTTTTTCACGACAAAAGGCAAGCGCAGCATCTCCAGCAAGTATGCTCCTCTTGGCCTGTTCCCTTCGATGACACGGACATCAATGGTGACATCAGGGTAGAGTTCCCGCATCGACTCAACCTGTTCCTTCACAAAGGGACTCATGAAAGGCCTCTTGCGGGTCGGATAAAGGTTGGTCACTACCAGTACTCTCAATCGTTCCTTGCCTGCGGTTTCACCTATGGATTCTCGCTTTCCCGCAGAAAGCGCATCGGGTTTTCGTATTATACAATTCAAAAGTAAAATCCTAACGGTATTCAAGCGCTTTAATCTATATTGATCATTATCACTCAACTCTGAGATACATTTTATTTCTTTCCAGAACTATTCACTGTGCCGACATTTGATTAATCTTATCGCTTGTTATAGATTGTTCAAGTCGGGGCTCTGGCGGTGGAGGCAAGAAATATTCATAAGCTCCAATACTCGGCGGATTGTGGACAGGGTTTCCGGCGTAGTCAGTCGTAAGTCCAACATTTGTTCCGGCCCGTATGGCTGGAGAGGCGGACAGGAGAGTGAAATCCGAAGGAATCATATTAAACGGCATTGGATATGATAAAACCCAAGGGGTTGAAGCAGGAATTGCTCCATTCCCATTAGTAAATTGGGGATTAACATTTAATCCATGTGTATCAAAACCGGCAGCTTGCCATGCAGCCCAATATATTTGTGAACCATTTAGAAACCACATGTCGTATTGACTTAGATAATACAGGTTATAATCAACAACATTATTAGTCGAGGTTCCAAGTGTGTAAGCATTACTGCTTCCATAAACGATATTATTTTGGATGGCATAATACTGGTCAACAAAAGCTATGCCTCCTCCTCCCGCAGAATAAATAGTGTTGTTATACACATTATTATAGGTTGGGACCGGACTGGGCGTGTTGCCAAGAAAAATACCATATCCTTCATCAGCGTCACTTCCAGTACCGGGAGGATTCCAGTCATCAACTCCTCCCAGTGTTACGCCCTCCACATTCATTAGTATATTGTAATGGACATTATTGCTGTAAAACGAGGTGGCGGCCGGATCCGGTTGAAACATTATCGGATCTCGTGATGTTATGATATAGTTATTGTAGTAATTATTCGTATTTCCGGTGTGGTTTGGACAGATATAAACTTCAATTCCTCTGACGTGCCCTGTAACAGAATTGTTATTGACATTCGAATTGATGATATCCTGGAGCCCTATCCCTTCCTTATCCCAGCCACTCATGTCAACGTAGTCCCAATCATATGCAAAAGCGGGAGGATTGACCATGCCCCCATGAGTAATGGTATTGTTGGCTATTGTGACATTTGAATGGCCACCGGAAGTTGCATTTGGCGCCTGATAAAATTCTATGCTGCTAAAACAAGAGTCGAAAGTATTGTATGTTAGTGAGTTGTTAGACGAAACGGCATTATAGTAGGACAGCCATACTCCAAATTCTATATTGGAAAAATCGTTTTGAGTTATTGTTATATAACTCGCTGCTCCAGTTGAGCTTGGAATAGAGTGAATGCCATACCGCACTTTTGTAAACGAAAATCCTTGTATGGTTACATAATTATGCAGCCCTAACTCAATTCCAACCGCAGCGACTTTCTCAACGGTATGGTTTGCGGGAGTCCCGCTGGATGGGTGGTAGTATTCAGTTGCCTGGTTCCAATACTCTGAAAACTGACCAGCCGGGGGATTTGTAGTGGTCGTGTAGTAGGAGTTGTATAAATAAATACCATCTTCCAATATTACACTGTTAAACATTGGCTGACTATAAACTCCATTGCTATCCGGTCCTGTCCATGAACTGGCTGGAATAGCAGTCCCGCCATTTATAATTGCGTTGCCTGTTCCGTAAGAATTTATGGTAATATTTGAAGCCCCTATGGTAATTTGTTCATAAGCGGTGGTGCCTCCGTTTTGAGAATAGGTGTTTCCAGGGGCCCATGGCACCTGCGCCCATGTTGTAAAGGGGCCATGCGTCCCACAGGTTGTAGTTGTGCCGTCACCGCTCGAGCTGCAGGTAGGATCGATGTAGTACGTTGCCGTGTACGCCTGGGAAGCCCACAAAATTATTCCCAGGATTAGTAAGAGATATTTCATATTACGCACAATCATCTCCTTCCTACTGCTCCTGCGCCATGAAAAGGTGATCTCGTTGCCCTCTTCGTCGCGCCTTGCCGGTTATTAGGGAAATCTTGCTATTTATTATATTAACAGCGAGAAAAAGGACGAGCAAGGTAAGGTGCCAAAAAAGGCTATAAAATACCGAATCATCTCAGTACAACTATGTACTCGCTTCTATTTGCAGTCATAATTATATTCTTTAAAAGTCGTCGAAACCCCTGTTTCGTGCCATGTCTGAGAAAGGTCTGCATTTGCATCCGTATGGCTGCAGAAATAACTGTACCAGACAATGGACCATATCAGGGTAAAATAGCATCTGTTTTCCGTCATATGATCGGTCATGGAGTTTACAGCGACCGCGACAATAACGCCGAGACCGGCTAGATGTACGGCAAGCGCGGCGGGGTCGTGGAGTGCGCTCTTTCGCACTTGAAAAAAAGAAATAACCAATCCTGTAACGAGAGATACATAGGCCAATCCTCCTGTAAGACCATAGCTTACAGCATAGGCCAAGTAATCGTTATGTATAACGCTTTTTATTCCACTTCCGACCGACAGGGTCCAGCCAATGCCCTCGGGATGCTGAAGGAATTGCTCCACTGCGCGCCCCCACATCGTTAACCTGTCAGTATCCGCATCAGTAACTCGATGCTCGTAGCGTTTTCCCAGGTAGTCCTTTACGCTCGGAGGCAGCAGAACGAATGTCAATCCCAACATGCAGCAAATGATGGCGGCCGATCCGATCACCTTTGTCAAGCTGACCGTACGGACCTGGATACAGAATATGGCGGCCAGACCGCAAAGAGATGCTAAAATGCTTCCAAAACTGGCGGTCACAAGAAGAAGAAACACGTTCGCGGCCAAACAAGCTCCTGCGATCAACCTGTACAGGTTCCCGACCTGAGAGACTGTTATGGCGGTTGATGCACAAATCAGGGCTGCCAGGATAAAACCGACTTCCGTTCTGAGGAAGTTTACGGTCACCTTTCCAAGCTGATATGCGAGGAAACCTTCAGCAACGCTTGCAGAGTGCAAAGAGGCTTCCCAGGCATTGGTCACGTGTCCGAACAATTTTGCCGAAAGGAGTATCAATGTCGATGGGACAATCAGGCAAAACAAAAGGCCCCACAGGTTCGCGTCAGGGTCTCGAGATTCCCTCATTCTCAAGTAGATCATGGGCCAGAGTATAATCGGCGCCAGAATGAAATTGAGCGCGAATGTTCCCTGACGCGTTATGCCGCGTATAAAACCGTCTGACATCCAGTCGATCATGCCGGTACCTAGGCCCATTAACGCCAGACCGAAGGGAACATAAAGCCATTTGGGAAGCTGAAACAAATAGCGCGGGTTGAGAAGGGTAAACCAAAGAGCAAATATGGTATTGCATGTGAGCTGATATTTGGATACGGATACAGGGGTTGCCGCCGCTATTGAAACGAGGAATATCCAGCGTACGTCAGCCTTGCTCCAGATCAAAGACATAACAATCGAGAAAGCCAGAAAAGGAATAATGAAAGCGAAGAATTTCCCAAGGCAGATGGATGCGGCAATAACCGCCATCCCCAGAAAAAACGCGATGACGGGTTTCCTCTCCCGGACCTTACGATCATCCACACCCGGGGCCCGGCATGGAATGGTCTCCCGATCATCCACAGCCGGCACATAATTTATATTTTGCAATTTAGTCCTTCACGTCTCGTCAAGGCAACCAGGTCCAGATAGGCGGCGAGGGCTCTGGCGGCCCGCCCGAGCAGAGACCCTGCCGCGACCGCCAGAAGCCCGCCGATCACGGGGAATAACAGATAGGTCGCTGCAGCAAAAACAATAATCCCGGCAATCACGTTGCGGCCATAAAGCCACGGCCTCCCCGTGGCAAAAAGGGCGTTCATCGGCAGGAACGCCGCCGCATGGACGACCGGAAACCAGAGGCACACCTTCATTACCTGAATACCGGCAACATATTTGGGGATGAAATGCGGGACGAATATATCCAACAAAAATGAACCCACAACCGCAATGAAAATCATGAATCCCGTAAGCGCGGCGCTTACCCAGACGATCCGCGCATTGGCGCTGCGCACGCTTCCCCCCCGCGCGAGATTTGTGACAACTCGCGGAGCCAGCACCTGCGATATCGCCATGGGCAGGGAATTCACGGCCCCGGCCATAACAATTGCGACCGAAAAGAGCCCGAGATCGGATACACCAGCAAGCGAGAGCACCAGGGTGCTTTCCGTCGCAGTCCAGACGGAGGTATAAAGGTTTCCCCAGAAGCTGAAGGGAAGTCCCAGCCTTATTAGCTCCCGGAGGACCTTGGGATCGAACCGGTAGCTTACCTTGAGCGGCCGGCATCGATGATAAAGCCAGGCCGCCAAGAATGACGGAAGGCCCATCCGCGCGCAGAGCCCGTAAAATCCGAGGAACGGCAGAGAGAAGACCATGCCAAAGTTCAGCAGTGTCTGGTATACCTGAATCCTGGACAGAGTAACGAAATTATGCAATGTGCGGTAGGTTGAGGTGAGATAGCCGCCATAAAAAACCCCCCAGCAACAAAGCACCTGAGAGAGCCAGCCGGCAAAACCGTAGAAATCGTGGTGAGCCAGGCTATATGCCGCACAGAACACAAAGCCGCAGGAAACAACGATCGATATGAAAAGATTGAAAGCTCCGGCCGCCGAGGCAATTGCGTCAACCTTTTCCGGCATTTCCTTGCCGACATAAAAAGGGATCTGGTGCACGAGCCCGTCCCATGTACCAAGATGGAGGAATATCAAATATGACAAAGGAATAGTGTAAACGCGAAATGACCCGTTTACCTCGGGCCCTATGAAGCGGGCGACCAGCAGGCCCCCGACGGCAGCAAGTACCGACGAAGTGAGACTGCTGCCGAGGAGCGCCATAACAGAGCGGACCGTTTGGCGGCTCTTCGCAATCCTTGCACGGCCGTGGGTGAAAGCCAGCTTAATAGATATAACATTTGGCATGGTCATACACAAAGAATCCGGCTGTTCATATGTTCTTGAGAAAGGATAGCAGCGTTTCTCCCTGCTGCCTGTAATCAAAAAAAGATATTGCTACGTCGCGCCCCCGTGCTCCTATGACGGCCGCATGCTCAGGGTTGTCTAACAGGTACTCTGCAGCCTCAAATATTTCACTGCTGTCTCCTGGCATGACGAGCATCGCACTATGGCGGTTCTCAAGGAAGCTGCCGACGTCGGAAACCCGGGAAGCAATGACAGGTTTGCCCGCGGCAAGAAACTCCCCGAGTTTGAAGGGGAAGCCAGCATTGGTATACTCGGAATCGATTCGTGTCATACAAGGTATATCGGACGAGTTTAGTGCAGAGAAGTAATCTTTATCATCGAGATAACCCATGTAATCGATTCGCTCTTTGTGCAGGGATGCTTCAACACGGGAGAAGAATGAATTCATTGACCCACTGTCGCCTTTGCCTGTTAACACAAGCCTAACGTTCTTCCGACTTTCTGCCAGTCGGTCGAATGCGTCGAGCAGTACTGATAGTCCATCTTTCTTGCGACCAAAGCTCCCGGCGTAGAAGAGAGATACCATGGAATTCATTCGACTCGGTCCAGGAGGAAAATGGTCCATATCCACAGAAATGGGCCTGTGGTGAATGGGTGTACGTCCCTGGCCAAGCTCCCTGTACTTTTTTTCGAGGTGAGAACTGATCACCACGAAACCTGAAGCAAGAGCATGCATTCTTGATGACAGCATACCGAAACAACCTATTCTAAAGCGATAATAAAATGAGCCAGACTTATCCTTCACTGTGTCATAGTCCTCAACTATATCGAAGGCGATCTTAAAACCCAAGTGCCGGCCATAATATAGGGGCACAAGGTTTTCCAAATCGGTTGGCCCGTAGTAGTAAATTATGTTCTTGCAGTTTGGGAGCCAGGCGTCCTTGAGGATTTGAATAGTCTTGAAATGAAGCATCGGTAACGAGACAGCTGTTTTTGCCCTGGACACATTTCCCATGACCGTCTGATAGGGAGTACCTTCGTGTACCCCGGAGAGGGTATTATCTCGGCCAGACTGGCGCAATACAATTACACGGACGCTTACTTCAGGGTAGTTTTTCAATGCCTTGATTGCGTGTTGGATCCGCTTTGTCCCAGCCATGCCGTAAGGATAAGTGAACCCACCCATGAAGATCAGATTGATTTTCCCTGTCATTGATTGGCCTCATTACTCCGATGCTCGAAGATTGCCACGCACTCCGTTAGAGGTGAGGTAGCTGCTTGCTTCGGATTAAATGTGTGACGATTCCAGCGACGTGTCTGGAAGGCTATGCGCGATGAAGGGGGGGTAATGCAGCTCCTGCTTCCTTAAGTCTGCAAGGAAACGAGTGTCAGATATCTGAGTGAAGCCGTGTTTTTTATAAGTATCCTTCGCAGGGCAATTCTTCTCGGTCGGGATGAACTCGCCGACGATGGTCTCCGCCCCCTTGCGGCGAGCAAATCCATCAACAAAAGCTATTATGGATTGTTCGATGGTTCTTCCAATAACTCGGCAACTGAGCAAAAGCGTGTCGATGACGCAAGTCGTGCCATCCAATCTGAGAATACATACGCCGATGATTCCGTTGTCCCCGAATCGGTCTTTACATGATATGGAGAAAACGAAGTGGTTATTCGATCTTGTAAATTCGATAATATCCGCTTCACCGTACCGCCGCGTGGTCATGTTCATCTGGTTGGTCTTGAGCGTTAGCTGGGAAATTCTAGGCAGCGTGAATTTGTCTGCATGCTTTATTTCTACTTCCATTTCGAGCGACTTCAAGAAATCGTCAAGATCTGCGGAATTCTTCTCCAGCTGCTTCCTTTCGGTCTGGGCACGATAAATTTGCCCTTTTTGTCTATCTTCCTCAGTAAGTCGAATGTTCTCAATGCCGGGAATGGTAGAAACTATCCCTCGAATGAGATGCGGTTTGCCGGGCAATTGCACGACAGTACATTCGGGGCATTGCTGTTGCACCAGCTCACATTCAGCGGCATTGTCATCTATAAATACCAAGCTATCGAGGCCGATATTGAGTTCTTGAGCAATAGAATGCAGATTCGTGGCTTTGTCATTCCAATTGATCCGGTGAGCGGCAAAATGCTTGTGCCTCAACACCATGTATGGGTGCTTGTCTATTACTTCAAAGGCATCGGATTCGTTATTCTTGCTGTTAATTGCTAGGATGATCCCACGGTGGTAAAGCTTCAACAACTCTTTCTGAAATTCGACAAAGCAGTTACCGGGATAATCATAACCTAGCGCGATCCCTTCCATCCCGTCCTCGCCAATTATCCCGCCCCAGAGAGTGTTGTCAAGATCCAGAACGATACACTTTTTGATGCTACCCAGAGAACTCATTATATAACCCGAGATGTCATCGGCGAATTTGATATACGCAGATTGTTTGAAAGGATTTCGAGATAAGAACCATTGCTTTGGGTCACAGATATTGTCGTAACCCAATTTCATAACCAAATGAGCAAAATCCCAAATGAATGCATTAGGTCTCGATTCGAGCGCCTTGCCCAGCTTGCGGTTCAATTGGAAGAGGAGGCTGGCCTGCCCATCAGACTGCTGAGCATCATATTTTCCCCAGTACGGTGGGGAGGTGAGGGCCATATTCTGAATGATGAGCTGTGCACGAGCCCTGCTATTCACCGTATCCACAAGGTTCACTAAATGTTCGAATGTATGGTGGATTTCATCTTCCCAGTCGGGTGCTCTCTTTTCCCCGAAGGCCGTGACAAATCCCGGCAACAACTCATCGATCCTTACAAACAGAAAGACGAAGTCGGGTTTGAACGCATAGAGAGAACTGGAATTGTCCAAGATTTCCTGGGCATACTGGTTGAAATCTCCCCAAAAGAACTCAGGGGAATACCCGTTCAATAGTAGTCTAAGCTTTAAGAATGGCTCGATCATCTCCGCGGTATAGCTCCGAAGCATAGCTATACGAACCGGTTTGAGTCTGGACAAGTCAAGGCTTCCCTCAACTCGTTTGAGTTCATGATAGTAGTCGGCAGCTTTGAAACTTTCCAGTTTTGATGCCGTCTCTGTAAGATTTTTCATTGGCTCCGCCTCGCAGCAATTCGCTATATTTCACTAATGGGTGTACAGAGTAAATCATCAAAAACGATCTGAGCAACTCCCCAGGACAGTCCATTTCCAAATCCTGAAAGAATGCAACGCCTTCTTCCGGAGAAACTGCCCTGGGGGAAATGATGAGCAATCGTGAGCGGAATCGAAGCAGACGATGTATTCCCATAAACTTCGAGGCTATAGAGCACTTTCTCTGGAGGGAACTTCATCTTTCTGGCAATTCTGTCCGTCATGAATTTGTTTGCCTGGTGCAAAACAAGGTAATCGACCTGATCAACGGAGATGTGTTCGGCATCCATGAAATTTCTGATAGTCAGAACCACATCAGTGACGGAGAAATTGAAGACTTCCATACCTTGCATATGAACATTATCGAGGGAACGTGTACTGCCGTCGGGTTGGGTAACGAATTTCCTGGTTGCGGCCGTTGACGGATTTCGAAATCCACCTGCCGGGACGATTATTTTGTCATATCGGCTACCATCAGTCATCAATGCAATGACAATATCGGGTGCACCGGGATGTGACTCTATAAGCGTTGCAGTGCCTGCATCCGCAAGCAGCAGGCAAACACTCCTATCTTCGGCAGCCGCGACTTTTGTTTGGGTGTCTCCGCACAGTAGCAAAACCCGTTGTAATCCACCACCCTGGATAAAAGAGCATCCCGTATAAAGACCATACATGAAACCGGAACAGCCGAGATCAATATCAAAGGCTATGACCGACGTAGGGCAGCCGAGCTTATGTTGCAAAATGCAAGCGGTGGCCGGTATTCGGTAATCCGGTGTCTGAGTTACGAAAATAATAGCGTCAATGGAATCCGGTGATATAGAAGCTCCAGAGAGAAGACCCTCTGCTGCTGCCTGGCAGAGATCGGAAGCGCAAGTTTCAGGTCCCGCCTTTCTATACTCACGAACGCCCGTCAGTTTGGCGCCTTTCAGCCTTTCGTCTTCGCTCATAAAGCTGTGGTCGTGAAGATTAGACACTATCGCTTTGGGTACCGCACCCGAAATTGCGCTTATCCGAATGTCGTGGAATATGGCTTTTTTCACTTGTTCAGCCAGCCTTCTTCGATATGATGAAAAGATGACAAATCTTGTATAGACACCGGTTCGCTTACTGTAATTTCAAGAGGATGACTTCCTTGAATTTGCCGAAGCTCTCGATCATGACCGGTATTTCCTCCGGCTCAATCTCAATTTCAAACTCCTCCTCGAATGCTGCGATGAGGGCAAGATGATTAAGAGAAGTCCAGTTCTTTATCGAGTACCTAGTGGTTTCGTCGTTGATTTCTCTAACATCAACTTGCAGTACAGCGGCGAAAAGGTCTTTCGTTTTTTCTACCACAATAATATCCTCGGATCTTCTTGTCTGAATCGCCAAACACGTTTGTCTAGAGCATTTCCGATCACCTGAATCTCGTCGGCCCGATCTCTGTAGGTCATGGCTAGTGCGCTGTATAGCCGCCATCCACAACTAACGTCGTGCCAGTAATCCAGCGCCCGGTCTGGGCAAGCAGAAACGCAACGGCATGCGCCACATCTCTTGGCTTCCCGAGGCCCAAAGGATGCTTCGCCATCTGCTTGCTTAAATAATCCTCGGGCATACGATCAAGCATTGTATCGATCATTTCGGTGCCGACGGTTCCCGGTGCAACAGCGTTAACCCTGATGCCATCGCGCACAAGCTCCATTGCGAGCGATCGCGTTAGCCCGATTATGGCCGCCTTACTGGCTGAATAGACGGAAAGGCCAATCTCCCCAACCAACCCGACTGCTGAAGCGATATAAACGAGTCCGGAACCGCTTGTGTGCACCCCCTTTTGTCGGAGGCCTCTGGCCAAGGCAAAACAAGGGTAGAGATTCACACTCATCAGTCGGTCGCAGTCGTTTGCATTCCAGTCTTTGATGGATCGAGTCATCTGCAACCCAGCGGCGTGAACGACGCCGTCAAGGAGACCGTATTTTCCTGCAAGGCCTTTCACCCATTTTGGGATTTCATCCGCATTTGAGAGGTCAAATGGCTCAACGCCATGTCCATCTCCGTCAAGCATTCGGGCGCTCTCTTGAAGCCGTTCAACATCTCTCGCCACTAGTATTATTTTAGCGCCCAACTGGCTAAGCAGTACGGCTGTTTCACGGCCGAGACCCGAGGAAGCGCCGGTAACGATTATACGTTTATCTGTCATCTCCATGGGGTTAATCATCTGACAACCTCCGATTGTGGCGTTACCCAATATGATCAATACGCCGTGCACCCACCATCGACTACTAGTGCCGTGCCGTTAATCCAGCAACCTGTCTCAGCAAGCAAGAATGCAACGGCATGCGCAACATCTCTGGGCCTACCGAGACCCAGAGGATGACTTGCAGCCTGGTTCCATAAGTAGTCTGGCGGCATACGATCAAGCAGCGCATCGGTCATTTCGGTATGAATCGTTCCCGGCGAAACCGCGTTAACCCTGATCCCATCGGGCACAAGCTCCATTGCAAGCGATCGCGTTAGCCCGATTATGCCGGCCTTACTGGCCGCGTAGATAGAAAGACCTGTCTCCCCGACCATGCCGGCTATCGAGGCGATAAAGACGAGTCCGGCTCTCTCAGCGTGCACCTGTTTTTGCCTGAACCCTTTAGCCAGTGCGAGACACGGGTATAGGTTCACGGTCATCAACTGGTCACAGTCCTTAGCCGTCCAATCTCTTACTCCTCTGGTCATCTGTATCCCCGCTGAGTGAACGACACCGCCAAGCAGACCATATTTTCCTGCAAGGCCTTTCATCCATCGGGGAATTTCGTCGCCTTTTGAGAGGTCAAATGGCTCGACGCCATGGCCGTCGCCGGCGAGCATCCGAGCGGTCTTTTCGAGGCGTTCCGTATTTCTGGCCACCAGTACCACTCTGGCGCCTAATTGGCTGAGCAGTACGGCCGTCTCCCGGCCCAGGCCAGAGGAGGCCCCCGTAACAACTACACAACGTCCCGTCATATCCATGGGGTTGATCATGGGACAACCACTATTTCGGGAAGGATGACCGGCCCACACTCCAAGGCCACTGCACCCCAGGAAAATCCTATCCCGAAGCCGGCCAGCACTAAACGCGTCCCTCCCTTTCGCAGTGGTTGCGGCAGGCAGTGCGAGATTGTCAGTGGGATCGAAGCGGAACTGGTGTTCCCGAATTCGTTCAACGAATAAGGAACCCTGTCATGGCGGAGCTTCATCTTTTTCGCGAGATAATCCACAATGAACCGATTTGCCTGATGGAAAACGAATGCGTCAATATCCCCGACACCCCATTCCGCACGTGTAAGTACCTTGTTCAACATTGGCGGAACTTCGCGGAGGGTGAAGGTGAATATCTCAGCCCCATCCATAAAGAGGTCCTCGTCACTGCGAATGTTACCTCCCTCTCTTTCGGTGCGCCTGGCGGTCTCAGCGGTATGCCGTTGCCGAAAGCCTCCGGCGGGGACAATAAGATGTTTGTAGCCTGTTCCGTCCGTACCCAGCTCGAAACACATCTGTCGATTTTCTTCGACCTCGATGGCGGTCGCACTCCCGGCGTCTCCAAACAGGGGCCTGGCGGACTTATCCAAGGGTGAGGCGGTCATTGATGGTGTCTCGCCGGCCATCAGCAGCACTCTTTTGCATCCGGCAGCAATTAACGAAGCGGCGTTCCACAGTCCGTACACGTAGCCGGAACACCCCAGTGACAAATCGAATGCCGCGCAGTCTTTGGAGATCCCGAGCCTGCCATGAAGAACGCAACTCGTTGCCGGGCAGATGTAATCAAAACTTTGACTCACGACAATGATCGCGTCGAGGGAATCCTTGTCCCAGTCGAGTTCCTCAAGCAGCCTGACGGCAGCATGAAAACAAAGGTCGGATGCGCACTGATCCGGACGGGATATGTGCCTGGTAAAAACTCCTGTGGCCTGGGCGATTTTTTGAGAGTCTTCTTTTCCGAATACCTTCGCCAAGTCATCTATCCCCTCGGTTCCGGCCGGCACAGCAGACGCGATCCCACGGATTGCTGAGTTTTTCAGGGTAAAACTTGCCATAAAGAATATGTCCTATCTTTACCCGGCTATTTTTCCGTCAAAAAGCTTCGCTAGGTCCGTCACAGTCCTACAGTCCATTAGAGCTTTTGCAGATACTATAGTGTCAAGTTCAGCGTCTCCCATGGCGATGAATGAAAGCATGGCGAGGGAATCCCAGCCATCTAGATCTTTCAATGATTCCTCACCAGTGATCGTCTTCGGCTCTAATTCCAGGATAAACTCCAACTGTTCGTAAAAGTCTGCAATCTTCATAAATCTTTCACCCCTTAAATTAATTTTTCATTCTCAAAGTAAAAGCGCACTGGGACACCCTTCCACTCCACTGTATTTTGCTCTCTCCGACCATGAAATGAGACTCTTTCTGGACCAGACGAGAAGGTAGCGGGTCGGCATATATCTCCCCTGCTCATAAAGGGTTTTTCTCTCATTTGACCGGAGCGTGGCATTCCAAATATCCTGCTCGCTGGTACCAACATAAAAGATCCTACCGCCGTTGATGGCCGGTACTCTCATTATAGTATAGAGCTTTGGAGATATCCTCGCGAGGGCCGGATCGTGCAACCAGCTACCGCCGAAAACGCCTTTTACCTCCGGAAAAGCCACGAGCAGTTGCGCCATTCGAATGTAGAAGGGAATCACCTCTCGTCTATTTGCGAACTGTCCCATCGCATGAGGATCATAAATATCGTTATGCATCTCGAAAAGCGGACTAAATCCTTTAAGCTCAGTAATCGCAAAAGTGATACCGTCAATGAACTGACGTAATCCTCTGTTGATAAGAAACTTCCTTGGATACCGATTCAAATGAACTTTTGCCGGGCCGGCCGGAATCAAATGAAGATGACTTGCTGAAAGATCCTTATCAAATTGATCATTTCCAAACTGCATATAGTCAATTCTATTCTCCTCAATGTTTCGCAATATTCGTGCGTAGTTTCTTTGACATAACTGTTGGATGTCTTCTGGGAAAGGTAAATTGGGTAATTTTGCGATCGAAAGTTTCATAATTACTAACATTGATATAGCATTGTATTTACAAAGCACATCTACACCATATTTATACAAGATAGCATGATTAATTTCAGCCATTTCCGGCAATTTATATCTATAGCTGCCAACACTGGGTTGTTTATATATAGCAGCAATATACTTGTATATCGGATACTGATGAAGAATGCTTCTATCCAGATGGAGTAACTCTTTATCTAGTCTATGCATTAAGGTATCTATTTTCGACAACATCGACTCACCATTAAAAGTGTCCTCTACTGATATAAATCCTCTCTAATATCCTGATGCAAGTGCCGTAGGAAACGTCCTTTGCCTGCCGCCGCATGAGTATTCCTGTTCTGTGGGATATTTTTGTCCCAGCTCGAAAGTTGCCAACGATCTGGCCCAAAATGAGGAGATCTGTCATTGCCTGTTTCAGAATAGCGGATTGGGGTTGCCAGCGGAAAAGCATGTTGAGCGCTTTGGTCTATTAGCAAGTAGCTTAAGCATGATATCGATCCTTTCATACGCTAGGATGTCAGGTGCTTTCTGAGAACATCGAGACCTGCCAGGGCGTAGGAAAGTTGAGGAACGTTGTCCCTGTCGGGCATCCGCAGAACGTTCAAATTGTAAGGATCTGTTGCTGTATCGATATTGACCCACCCCTCCCGTACTGTCCGCCCAGTCGCGTAACCAGCAGCCCTAAGCAGCTCTCTGTCCCTGATAGAGTGATTCCCGTTGGGATAGGAGAAGTGAATAATGGGCTGGTTGAGCTTACTTTCGAGCAAATATTTACTCTGGCAGATTTCCTCCCGAGCTATGTCGTCCGTACAGTTACTCAGGATGGGATGAGTTAACGAGTGCGACCCAAATTCGACCAGCCCGGTTTTTCGAAGACGGCGCACTTCATCCCAGCTCAAAGCGCATCGCTCAGAATACTCATTTTCAGGCTCATAAGAAAAACGGTCATGCAACACCTCGAAGAACTCATGGATAGGAAGACGTTTGAGTGGTTTAGGGTCTCCGCCCTGCAGCTTGACGGCTAACCACCAGAATCTTCGGGAGGTGCCGATCATTCCGGCGGTAAGATAGATCATTACCGGGATGCGGTATTTTATCAGGACGGGGATGAGTTCAACATTTCCTTGCCATCCGTCATCCAGAGTAATTACAATAGGGTGGGGTGGAAGGATAGATCGGTCTCTCTCCCCGACTGCTTTGTAAAAAAGAGCGAATGGTATAGGATCATAGTGTCTTGTCAGCCACGACACATGGCTCTCGAAGATAGATGGGGTTGGGTTGTGGTAGCCGAGGAGTATCACCCTCTGGTGGCTGGTAATACGGGAAATTGAAAGGGGAAGACCGGTGAGCCCAATCACCGTCTTCATACTATTAAATGAAGCAAAGAGAAACTTCTGTACAGCCTGCATCATTGGTCTCACCTCTCGAACCGCCGAGACACCCTTAAGAACAACTCCCCAACGAAAAGCCAGGAGCAAGGACGATAGCAATTGGGCATTATAGCAACAGGAAAAATCGCATGTTGCCTATTAATCGGTACTATATGATAGAACGCTGGAGCACCCATTGTTCCGGCAAACCAGGGACATAAGTGGATTCCCGTAAGGATTGGATTGTCCTTTTTGGTTACTGTGTTGTTCGCGGCTTTTGAGCATTAATCTCTTTGAGAACCTTTGCGGGAATGCCGCCGGCCACAACATTGGCGGGCAGGGAATGAGTCACGAGGCTTCCTGCCGCCACAAGGGTGTTTTCCCCAATGGTGACGCCCTTGAGCACAGTGACGTTGATACCCAGCCAGACCCCTTTCGCAATTGTCACCGGCGCGTCAGGTCCCGTGCGCGGATCGTCGGTGTGCCAATCGGTATCGGTAATCGTGGTGTTGGCGCCGCAACGCACATTCTCTTCAAGAACAATGCTGGTTGCGCACCCGATAACGGTTCCGCTGAAACCGCAGTTTGCTCCTATCGCTATCCGGGCGCCTTCCGCGAGAGTTGACAGGATGCATGGCCGGTTGACGCCGATCAGATTTGATACGTGGGAAGAATTAAACTTGCAGCCCGCTCCAATAGTAACCTGGCTGCCGGGATGGCGTCGAAACCGGGGCGACCCTTCAAAAGAGCACCATGAGCCCAGGCGCACCCCCCACCACTTCGCGGCCAATCGAGCCCAAAACGTGTACCATTGTCTTTTAACGAGGATTCTAAGACATTCCACTAAATGCGGGAGGCTGTCGCGATTTATCTGCCTCATTGCAAAGTGACCCTCTAAGTGCTTATCGCATGCTCTCAGTACAAAAATAAACTTCAACTGCGCCTTCGAGAGCTTTTTGTGATCTTCCTGGAACACCGCTGCAGCAGGTTTAGCGGCACATTGCCGAACTGAGGCCAAAGGGTAGGATCTGAATAAAACTTGACAGTTTCGATTGGAACAGGTGCGTGCACCCTTCGACCGTGAAGTATGCCGAGTAGAGCTGCCCTGAAGAGCCTTTGGATAAGCGCCGAGTCGATGATGTTCCAAGCCCATATAATGTTGAGTACGGTATAACGAATACTGTAAAGAGAGGCGATTTGCCTTGGAAAATGCTTATGGAGGACACGTACATAATTATAAACCCATTTCTCCCGTCGCTCGGCGCCAATCGGTCCCGGCCGGAGAAATGAATTGTGGAGGACTTCCACCTCAGGCACGTAGATAGTTCCATAACCAGCGGCGTGGCATCGCACGGAAAAATCGAATTCCTCACCGCCGAACGAACATAATTCGTCCAAATAGCCGATTCGCTCAAAAAGCTCAGCTCGTATGGCATGGCCCGCCCCATGAAAATTGGCCACCCATGTTGCAGAATCGCCATGATCGTTCTGCTTTTTGCCGGTTTGCGTGTGACGGACACTGAAAGCCAGGATACCGGCCTGTTGGTGTAGTGCAAAGAGCGCGGGGACCCGTTTTATATCCTGAACCGACATTACAGCATCATCATCAAGGGAAACCACGTACTCCCCTGCCGCTGCCAGGAAGCCGCTGTTTCGGCCGATCGCGACCCCAGTATTGCTATTGTGCAAAACCAGCCTGACCCTTGGATAGACCTCCCGGAATTCTTCCAAGAACTCAAGGCTTCCGTCCGTTGAGGCGTTATCCACGACGACCAGCTCCATCTCAGTCCCCAACCCCGACATGACCGCCGGCAGATTAGCCCGCAGGTCGTCGAGGCGGTTATGCGACAGAATAATAATCGAGATCTTAGTCGTTCTCATGATGAACACACGTCTGTCAAAGGTTCCATTATCTATTTCCGCTTAGCAGGCTGCTTGGTTCGACCTCGGTCGATTGGCCGTGTCATTTCGATTTTACGAGAACATCCTCGTATGCCGTCACTATCTCTTGTACGATTGCATCAGGGTTGTGGCGCCCGGCAGCAACTTCGTGAGACTGGCTGCCCAGGCGCACGGCAAGGCTGTCGTCCTCGAACACCTCTTTCAATCTGGCTGCAAGCATGGGGGCATCACCGGTCGGGACAAACAGCCCGGTCCGTCCATCATCAATCAGGCTGGGCAGCCCCCCCGTGTATGTAGAAATGACAGGCATGCCAAGCAACTGGGCCTCACAAACGGCATTGGGACTGTTGTCGATATAGGAGGGAGAGACAAATACATGTGAATGGACCAGTTCCTTAACCATTTCTTCAGCGGTCAACGGTCCAAGTTCGATCGCAGCATTACCCATCTCTGCGATCCGCCCGCGAACATACCTGCCATAACCACTCCTGCGGCTGATGCCTCCGGCAATACCTAATTTGATATCGGGGTAATAGGGCTGCAGCAATTTGACGGCCTCGAGCAAAGTCTCGGTTCCTTTTCTCGGATAGTCGCCGGCGTTAGTAAAAACAATACGATGCCGCTGAGCCCGTTCCATACTCCATCGATCTTGCCAGAATGCCTCCCGCAGTAGTTCTCCACCGTGAAAATACTTAGAGGAGGGATTCAGGGCACTGACGTATGCCCGGTCCCACGCCGTGCGCCCCATGAAGAAGCGGTTACCTGCAATGATCTCCCGCTCCCTTTTGGCCAATTTTCGGGTCATCCGGAATTTTGCCCATTGCCCGCGCATCGAGAGAATCTCAAGCCACCGATGCATCCGGACAATATCCATGAAGCTGCTGCTTCCAAAGTACCGATACCATTCGGAATAAGGTCCCAAAAGCCCCTGCAGGCTGATCACTGTCGGACATGCGATCATGTTGCGGGCAGTAAGGAGGCCGTATACACCCTCAGTGCCATGAATATGTATCAGATCGGGCTTCCATTGACCGACCAAGTCGCAATACAGGCGTAAAGTACTATCCAGCGATCTACCGGCAAGATCCCCCGGCACAATGAAGGAGTCTATCCGATCGTCGTGAGAGACCTGAACATCTTTAACTTTCCCAAACGCCACACAAGCGAATGTGTGGTCTGTGTCGCTCACCATTCGGCCCAAAAGTGCCGCCATCCATCCACCTGAGGCACTAATCCCTTTCCCGCCTGATCTAATCTCGGCCGCGCTGAGCGCTATATTCATGAAATGAAGTATGCGCATCAGTCTTTATCAATCGGATACGTTGGAAAGAGCTTTATGTGCCAGGGTTGATTTTGTATCTCTTGGTTGCTCATCTTCCTCCAGTCAGAACTAAATAAATTGGCGTGGCTCTCCGTTTAACAGCCATGCCGACAATTACGACCAGTGATATGGTAATGACAGGAGCTAGAAAATAAGCCAGCAAGGCTGATAACTCAGATGGTCCGAATAGTTTAATAAACCGTGCGCCAATTATGCGAACGGTTGGCGCATGCGCAACGAAAATTAGAAATGCCATCTTAGCGAAAACCATTTTGGAAAAAGATTTTAATTGCGTTCGGTATAATCCGTCGCAAAACCACAAACCCATTATGCCAATTGGGATAATGCATCTAAGAAAAATATTTTCATAATGTTGCAAATCATGATATTGAACATATGTATATGCAGTATTTGCTATAATTCCTAGGCCAAACATAGGGAGAAGCGTATTGACACGTTTGTTAATAATTGACGCATAGTATTGAGATTTGTCGTTGTGAATAGATATAAATCCGCCTATCGAAAAAAAGCAGATGGCCATATCTAGACCTAATGACTGATTTATGCCTAAAACCCAAACAAAAATAACCAGTGCGATGAATGCCGTTCCGAAAGTGTTTATCAAAATGTAAAGTAGCGGAGAAACCACAGCCAATATCATCAAATCCAAAAGATACCACATTTGTCCATTTACTGGGTCAAATACTATAATATTAATTAGAGAGGTAATATTAGTGCTTTGAATGCGATGTTTAAATGCCGCAGGCAGCAGCAACACTGCAGTTAGCCAAATAATGGACCATAGTAGATATGGAATCATTACACTAACTGCCCGTGATTTAAGTTTTAAGGGGAACCAAACAGATATATCAATATATTTAATATTTATAAAAAATAGATATCCAGATATTACAAAGAAGAATGGCACGGCGATTCGCGCCATTCCGCTGGATATAGCTATTTCAATAAAATGTGCAAAGGCCCAATGATGAGATACTTCCGATCCATTATACATATATGGCAGGTTGCTTGAGTGTATAAAGACAACCATTATAATGCAAATGAAACTTAGAAAGGTAATTTTATTGCTTGTATCTTTAGTCATATCTTTTAGATGTTGTGAAATTCACATTTCCAATCCGTAAATATTTACTATCCTGCTAATGTGCGCAATATCCGTTTCAGAAAGGCAATTGTTTTGTTTGCGCCCGTCCGCGTTTAATTTACGGGAAGTCCGGGCGGGCTTAGGCAACAGACATTTTAGCTGATCGGTATCCCATGTTTTGCATCCCAGGAAGTCCCTTACCGGATTCCATTCTTCGGGGCCTCCAATAAGGTCCTCATAACGTACTAAAAGTACATTTGGGTAATCGACGATGTTTTGTTTCCGGGGTACGAAGGTTTCGATACACCATCTGTGACTCAAACGCTCCGGCAGGCTCTGTGCAGCTTCCATTTCGGTTAGAAAAGGGCTGAGCCAATCCTCCAGAAGCTCAGGTTGTGTCTTGATTTGATCGACATGCCAATCGAAATCCGCACCTGTTTGGGCCATGGCTACCTGCGACTCTATGACCTCTACCGGATTACGGACGATCCATATGATCTTAATGTCCGGCCGGCTATGAGCTATATAAGCCATGAACAGGTTTGCTCTTATGTCCTTTATCAGTTTTCTGGGGTAAAAACCGGGATCGCAGCCTCTGTTGCACCAGAAGCTTCTGGGGTGCTTCACCAGGACAGCTTCTATCTGATCGGTATAGTTATTGCGAGGGGAATCCGGCCTGATATAAAGCTGATAATTGCGGTTGCAATCTTTTACATCACGATTATTGTTTGCGGTAAAATAAAAGTATCCGGCCTTATGCAGAATAAACGGTTCGAAAATCTCTCTAGCGTTCAGCATTCCAGCGATGACGTTTCCCGTCCATGTCGTCCCACTTCTGGCACTTCCTAACACCATGATGGTGCTCTCTCGATCGGTTACAATTATTGGCTTGTATGAATGATAAAAGTTACATGCCATCGTATAGGCGGTGCAGTATGGTTTCCGGAAGGCCTCCCTTATAGACGACAGCATCAGTGTCCTCGTTTCAATAAACTTAGTCCGGGATTCTGCGGACTTTGCCGCAGAAACGGCAAATGCCGATCCGAGTGAGTCAGCGGCTCGTCAAGTGCGCCTACCGAACTGGTAGAATTGGACTGGACACGGGTAGCGATAGCTGAGTCAGCCATGAATTAGACTACCGCATCAACCGACATATCGAGTGGCAGCAGGTCAACATCGATAAGGAGGCTGGGTCGTCGGGTTCCTGATAAAGTGAGGAGATTCCAGCCATGTTTTTGTTATCGCAATGCCGGGTTTTTCAGTGGAGCCTCTTGGGGTCGCGATCCACCCTCTCTCTTACAGTTATTGTCTCGTTCAGGAAAAGTAAAATTAACGTAGTCTTCCGTAGCATTAGCATGGTGTTTGACGACAGCCGGATTTCCGGCAACGATCGATTCACCGGGCACATCAAAATTGACAAACGCATTAGGCGCAATAAGAACATTGTCACCGATTACAATTTGACCCACCAGGACAGCTCCGGCTCCAATAAAAACCTTGTTGCCGATCTTGGGAAAACCCTTTCGCGGGCCTCGATTTTCCTGGCCGATCGTCACTATATGAGAAAGAGTGCAATTATCCCCAAGTTTTACCATACCATTAATGACAACAGGCCCGCGATGGCCAATATAAAGTCCTTTCCCGATCCTGGTATTGGGTGATATCTGAAATCCGTATTTGTAACTGTAGTGATTTAGTAAAGCTCGATAGAAAATACCTCTGATCGAGTACTTCGGAAATATTGCTGCATGTCTCAAAAGATAGGTGTATCTGAACGCCGGCATGGGAGTAAAAATGGCCTTGAGAAAATAGCACTTTGTTTCTGAACCGTTGTATCTATATAAGTCAGCCTGTAGATACTCTCTTAAATCGCTCCGTTCCATGTTTACCCCAGAGGAATTCTGTGGCGCCGCAATCCAATACCGTGCGCGGCGCGGCATTTCCTGCCTATTTTAGTCTCTATAGGGATTCACGTCAAAAGTGATTGAAAACGCTTTAGGCCTATGACGCATCTTATGATTATTCGAGGGAGAAGATATCTACTGCAGGGTGTCAGTCCAATTCTCTATTTGTTTGTCTTTTCCTCGTATACGAAGAATCAGTCGTGATGATACGCTACCCGTATGGCATCACATCACGAAAGTAATGGATGACTCCTAAAACTGTGCGCAGTAAATACCCGCAACGACTCTTTGATGAGAGGCCACGGAAAATCTTCTTGTCCAGACACCGGTCCGGTTGGCTATCCGCGTAAACGAAGGGAGGATGCTTCAACGGAAACCGGAGCGGCTGGACCTGAAGATCTTCAAAAATCGAATTGACATATGTCGTATGGGTGCTATCCTCATCGAAACCGATGTTGATCATTAGATTGTTCTCAGGGACGATACTCAGCCCATTTTGTGCATTACAGGCCAAATTCCATTGAAAATCCCAGTGACTAAAGACACTTTTGTTACCATTCTTGAATTCCAGTAGTTTCCTGTATTGTTGCAGACGTTTTGAATGATCCGTGTAGTGTGCCTTGAGTATTTCAAGCGCCTCTTTGTCGCCATATCGGAGCATGTTGAATGTGTAATGCTTCCAGGCTCGATGCCACGTAGCCCAGCCGCCGCTGCACCAAAACCTCCTGCTGAAGTGATAATCGTAGGGATGTTGCCTCATTGGGTATGGAGAAAGAGACGATATCTGCATAATACGCTGGTCGTCGTAATACCGAACTAAGAGCTCGCCACAAAACCGGAAAAAGTGGGGGTGAACAATGCAGTCGTCCTCAAGGATGATACCATACTCGACATTTTGGAAAAACCAGTCGATTGCCGAAGAAACGGCCGGGTCACAGCTCATGTTGTCGACTAGGAACCTCGTTTTGATGTCACAAGCCCAGTCAACCTTTGTTGCTTCTTCCCGGGCCAGCCGGCACTTCTCAATGTCCGCTGGATGACCGGGCCGAGGACCGTCTGCCGACACAAAGAGCCGATTCGGTTTGATCTGCCGCAAATTCTCCATGACCGCTTTTGTCTTATCCGGTCTGTTGAAGACGGTCAGAAGAACCGGAATATCTTCATCCGGGATACGATCGGTAGGAAAAGTTGAAGGCCCAGCCATATTCATTTATCGTTCATTCTCGGTCAAAGCAGCGCGGTAGAACCAGTATCAGGTCTCGGAGGTTGCTCGATATTTCCGAGAGACTCACTCGTCAGCCCGGCGAAGCTTGTCCCGGAAGACTTGAGTCCGGGAGCCGGGGTACAGTTCCTTTCAGGAGGTAACTTCCCAAGCAGACCCTGGATTCCGGCTTCCGCCGGAATGACTAATATATCGGTCATTGCAATGTAAATATTAAGGAATTTAAGAAGTGCTCCATTAGTAGGCGCCGATATCCGGGTTTTTACCGGCATTATCTTTGAGGACGTCAATAGATGCGCCTGTACCGATGGCAGGGGAACCTGATTTAAGGTGAAAGTCTGTCCCTGGATAAACAAAGAGAGAATCGGCAATGTTTGAACCGATCGTGTCGTATTTGTATTTATTTTGCCAGGTAGAAAATTCCATACCAGAGGCTTCCACCTGAAATGAGTGACCAGTGTCATACAGGTTGTGGTCAAAGGTAAGGGACCCAGTGTCATTAGGAGATGATATTGATACATGACTTGGGGATTTGACAATGTTATTTCTAAAAATCCACTTCCCTATGTTGTGACTAGGAACTGATATCCCTAAACCGACTGAAGCGTTGTAAATAGTGTTGTTCACAAAATAGTTGATTCCATTCAAGAGATTGTCTGAGGTAGCACGAACGATAAATGCACATTGATCTGTGTTTGATAAACCGTAGTATACTAAATTATAAGCAATGATATTATTGTCAAATCCCTTGTGACCAGGAAAAGTAGTTATGTAAATTGATGGATTAAAGTGTCCCGATATGTAGTTGCGTAATATTGAATTTCCGGATGTTGCCGTTGCGCTATTTGTCAAATATAAAAATATGGCGCGACACCAATACTCATCGGAAGTCATATCTTTCTTATATGTCGTTGTAATGGTATTTCCTGAAATCACACTGTCTTGAACATCCTGAAATGATATTCCCTCGTGGTCTGTATAGTAATAGCTGGTTAACAGAGCGTCGGACCAAACTTTAGTATCAGTAATGGAATATAAATTTGTTATTTTATTGCCAGTTATGGAATACTTGGTGTGATGCTGGGAATGGCCTGGAGTTTCATCGCTTGTCGTCCAGGAACTTATACCGCAATTACAATGGTCAATATTATTGTTGTAGATAGACACATCTGACTCTATCCCATTATTTTTTAAATCGCTATATATGGCCCAGTATGTCCTGGTGAACTTATTGTCGTGAAGTATAATATTGGTAATTGGTGAGGTTGGGGAAGATAAGTCCTGACCATGCTTTATTCCATATCCTGACCTGTTTATTGAAAGTCCATATACTGTTATATTACTTCTATTTCTTAAATCGATCGCATTTGAATTCGATTCAAACCACATTGTGCGTATTGTATGATCCGCAGGAGTCCCACTAGTTGGTTTATAATAAAGTAAACCAGCACCAATAGGATAATACCAGTTCCCATTATTACACAATTCGGAGCTGGCTGCTTTTAATGGAGCATCATCTTCCCAAAGCACTCTGCCGTATCCTTTCTTACGATATACACCTCTGCCCATATCAGCCCAACCGGATGATCCTCCCACATCTACGCTAAGGTCTATGATTGGCGTATGACCATCGGCATTTTTGTAAATTACAGGGTGCCCGTTTGTTCCGCTGGATGGGACGATTATGCTGGTCTTGAAATCGCCGCCGCCATCACATAAACAAATGACGTCATCCGGAGAAAAAGTTTCTGCATTGTGGGTGGCAACCGACATGGCAGTGGAAGCAGAAGAACAAGAGGTGGCTGCAGCCTTATTTACAGCTTTCCCATCCGCCCTCATATAGTAGGTTGCTCCCCACACCGGCCAGGCGGAGAGAAAAAGGAAAAGGAAGGAGAAACAAATTATCCTGGACATGGTGGGCTTCTTCAGGCGACATTCCGGGACATGCTTGAATTGATACATTTTTCTCTCTCTGATATGGTCTTCCCGACTGAATAACGTCGAGCCTTACGCAGTTACCATGTGACGAGTTGACACGAGTTAGTCTTTTCCACGTGAGCTTTTAATGAGGAGCCAAACTTTGTCTCACGAAATTCCCTGTATCTTCTGCGCAGTTCCATCTCCACGCGGGTTCGCGTCAAAAGTGATTGAAAGCGCTTCAGGTCCATTTCGCGTGTCATGGCTATTCGAGGGAGAAGATACGTATTTTCGGCTATGAATCGCGTCTGTTCCCCAGCCGCTACCGCACATTCATAGCTGGAAGCTTTAACTGCGTCCACAATCTGATTCGACCATTGCCCCCATGGATAGGCAAAAGCGTAGAACGATTCACCCAGAAAACTAAGTTTATCGCGTGAATCTGTAAGTTGGCGGTGCAGGTCTTCGTGGTTTAGGAGCGGCAGGTTTGCATGCGTCGCAGTGTGGCTGCCAAGGCTGATACCTTGCGCCCTGATGCAGCGCACCTCATCCTCGGACATGAGTGGTTCATGCGCTCCAGGTTCATTCCATGAGGCACTGCCTCCCAGGAAGTCCGTTACAAGGAAAACAGTTGCAGGTGCTCCGTGAGCAAGCAATATCGGCAGTGCATTGTCGAGAAAATCTTTATACCCATCGTCAAACGTTATCACCACCTTCTTGCGCAAGTTCCCATAGCTTCGCGCCTTAATCGACCGGACCAGGGTTGAAAGGGGAACAACTTCGAACCCGTGTTCGGAGAGCCAGGAGATCTGCTGCCGGAAAGACTCGACAGGCACCGAGTAAAAGTCGTCTGAATTGTCGGCAATCGAATGATACATCAGTATGGATGGACCGATAAGCATATCAGTTATCATTCTTGCGCCACTGTTCTCAGGTACCAATCGTAGGTCATCCGGATTCCTCGCCTGAGATCGACCCGGGAATGCCAGCCCAGAGAACTCATTTTGGAAACATCGAGAAGCTTCTGTGGCGTGCCGTCGGGTTTGGATGAGTCGAACGAGATGCTTCCTTCAAACCCGACTGCTTCGGCCACCAACCGGGCGAGTTCTCCTATGGTCAAATCCTTGCCGACTCCTATGTTGATAATCTCCCCGGAATCATAGTGCCGCATCAGGAAAACGCAGGCGTCCGCCAGATCATCCACGTAAAGGAACTCACGCTTGGGGGCGCCGGTTCCCCAGAGCGGCACGGCGGAATCGGGGATGAATGTATCAGCGGGGCAGGTCGAAGATCGGGCGATGACATTCAATGTGCTTTTAAAATCATCGGGAATGGAACCATATTTGCTCTCATCTTCAGCTATAGCTTCAAAATCTTTATTCGTGGCAAGCTTAGCCAGATGAAATTTTCTGATCAGGGCAGGGAGAACGTGGCTCGTTTGCAGATTGTAATTATCTCCAGGCCCGTAAAGGTTGATCGGCATAACGGAAATTGCGTTGAAGCCGTACTGCCTCCGGTATGCCTGGCACATCTTGATTCCGGCAATTTTGGCGACGGCGTACCACTCATTGGTCGGCTCCAGGGGGCCGCTCAGCAGGTATTCTTCTTTTAAGGGTTGAGGGGCCATCTTGGGATAAATGCATGCAGAACCCAGAAATAGAAGCTTGGTTGCCCCGGATTTGTGGGCCGCATCGATTACATTGCCCTGGACCAGGAGGTTGTCCCGAATAAATTCGGCAGGATGCGTATCATTGGCAAGAATTCCTCCCACCCTGGCCGCAGCCAGAAATATGTATTCGGGTTTTTCATCCTTGAAGAAGCGGTTGACTGCGCCCTGATCGGTCAGGTCCAGTTCCGCGCGCGTCCTCAGGACCAGGTTGTGACAGCCTTCGTCCAGCAGCTTCCGCATGATGGCGGAGCCAACCAATCCGCGGTGCCCGGCAACGTATATCCTGCTGTTTCGGTTCATATCCACCATACGCATCCTTTCTCACAAAGAGGGAGAAAGCCGGGGAACGAAAATGAAGTATTATAAATGAGCTTCGCAGCTTACGGGCATTGGGAATCCATTCCTTTTGCAGACCGAATCCCGCGCCGCCTCGTCGAGATCGTTGACGATCATTTCTCCAACCAGTTCGTCAAAACCGACCTCAGGGCGCCATCCCAGCTTCTCACGAGCTTTGGAAGCGTCCCCCAGGAGAGTCTCGACCTCCGTTGGGCGAAAGTATCTCGGATCGACGAAGACAACCGGCTTGCCAACGAGAGCCGAATGGGTCATGCAATGGGTGTGGTGCTTTTCGAGAAGATCTGAGGCGCAAAGGCCGGCAACAACGCCTGTTTCCGCAATGCCCTGCCCGCGCCATTCCAGCTTGAGCCCAACCTTGAGGAAAGCCAGCTCGCAAAACTCCCGGACCGAATGCTGTTCCCCTGTGGCGATTACGAAGTCGTCAGGCTGTTCCTGCTGAAGAATGAGCCACTGGGCTTTGACGAAATCCCTCGCATGTCCCCAGTCCCTGAGGGCCGAAAGGCTCCCCAGGTAAAGTCCGGACTCCAGTCCCATGGCAATTCGCGCGGCTGCCCGGGTGATCTTGCGCGTGACGAAGGTTTCGCCCCTGATCGGCGATTCATGGTTAAAGAGTATTCCGTTGCATGCAAAGAGATTATATGCCTCTCGGTAGTTCACCGTGATCCAATACCCGAAGAGCTTGGCCACGGCATAGGGTGACCTTGGATAAAAAGGCGTGGTTTCGGTTTGCGGGATTTCACGGACCTTGCCAAAGAGTTCGGAGGTTGAGGCCTGGTAGAACCGCGTCTTTTCTTCCAACCCCAGGATGCGAATAGCCTCGAGTATCCGCAAAGTACCGAGCCCATCGGCATTGGCGGTATACTCCGGAGACTCAAAGGACACTTTGACATGGCTCTGAGCGGCCAGATTGTAAATCTCGTCCGGCTGAACTTCCTGGATTATCCGCAGCAGATTGGTCGCATCCGTAAGATCGCCGTAATGAAGGGCCAACCTGAGGTTTTCCTCATGGGGGTCCTGGTAGAGGTGATCGATTCGCTGTGTATTAAAAAGGGATGCTCTTCGCTTTATGCCATGTACCTCGTACCCTTTATCGATCAAAAATTCCGCCAGATAGGCGCCGTCCTGTCCTGTAATACCTGTAATAAGTGCAACTTTGTGTCCCATTGTTCATCCTGAGTAGCGGCTGTTGATTTCAGCCGGTTGCGTAAATCCTTAAACCACGTTTAACCGTTTTGAATTAAGGGGAAAAAGCTCCGGCAGGCAAAGCTCCGCCAACTCGGTTACATACCCGTCCGGATAGAAGCCCGACCTGAAAGGACGAACCGAGATGATGGGCGAGACTATACCTAAAAAGGAGTGGCTGAGTGTCCCGGACATGTTAAGTTTATGTTACATGAAAGTGTCGAGCCGCATGCCTCGGGGCTTTGTGGGGATAAGTGGCGGTTTACTCGGGGTTTTTGGCAATTCACGAAACTTCGGGATGCCAACGATGGAGGGCATATATTACGAAGGCAGGCGCGTCGGTCGGCCCTAACATTGCTCCCGTGTGGGAAACTGAAGGCTCTTTTTCTGTGTTCTCTGCGCCTCTGCGGTAAGCTATTACCATTTTTCCGTCTCAATCCAACCTCATGAAAACCGGTGTCTCTCCCCCGTAAATGAGCCAATGATAAGCTTGACGCATCATTTTCCCAACGTGGGCCCGTGAGTACTCCCGCATCATCCACTCCCTGCCCCGCGCCCCGCGTTCGGCCAGGGAAGCTGCAGGTTCTTTCATCGCTTCCTCCAGGCAGCCCACCAGGGGATCGAGTCCGACCTCGATCCACCAGCCAGCCTTGTAGCGCTCCAAACCGGGCCACGGCGCCCTCTTTGTCACAACGGCAGGAGTTCCCGCGGCAAGGGCCTCAGCCACGGTGCTGCCGAAATTCTCAGAACGGGTAGGCAGGACGAATAAGTCAGCTTCACGGTAGGCAGCCAGCTTTTTTTCCCCGTAGAGCGGGCCGCAAAACTCGACACGCTTCAGGTTCAGTTTCTGAGCTAGAGTCTGCATCCGTGGCAGGCAACCGTCGTCGGGACCGGCAATGCGCAGATCCCATTCGGGAAAGCGGTGTGAAACCGCCCGCCAGGCCTCCAGAAGGATCTCTACTCCCTTTATGGGATGAATGCGGCCCAGGAACAAAATTGTCCGCCTATCGGTTTGAGGCTTGGGTTTAAGCTCCGGTACTTCAACACCGTTGGGAATGATAAAAATCGGCTGAGAGCGCAGGCCGGCAGATCGAATGTCCTCATACTCCTGTTCTGCCGTGGCGTGAAAACAACTTGCGTGACGCACGGCCGGACCCTGCACAAGACTCCAGAAGATCCTTTTGGTCAGGGCCGAGTATCGAAGGGCTTCAGGCGCCAGGGTCCCATGGGGTGACACTACTAAACGGCATTTCCTGCCCCGAGTGACCCACCCCGGGTAAACATTGGCCATTCTCCACAGGCTGTGAGTGTGGATTATATCAGCGTGCGCCGCGGCAACGGCAAGCTCTCGATGCATCTCCGGGGAGATGCCCAGCCGGCTTCTGAATACAGGAAAACTTCGGAAGACTTCGACAAACCAATCCGCAGGCCGCATCCAATCATATTCAACAGTGAGAAGACGCACGTCATCCTCGCCTGACAGCAAGCCCAGGCAAAGGTACAAAACAGGATAGGACAACCCAATCGCATTTTGACCCATGGCATGGATTACGTGCAGTACCTTCAGGGCCCGGTCTGTTTCATACATTGGGTGGCTCCTGCGCCTGCCCGGCATCGCTCACCACCCGTATCGCGGTGGATTGACTGACAGCACAGGCACATTCACGTTGATATGGCTGCAAGAGCCCGAGCAACCTCGGAACTATCTCCGGCTTCCCATATTTTGAGAGTGCGAAAGTGGTTAACTCCTCCGGAGGAGGAGACTGCAGTTTGAGTTCGAGAAAATCCAGTATCTTTTCTCGCAACGCAGTGGGGTCGCCAGCCGGGACGATGAAATCAGGCAATATCGTCTTCATGATCTCCGGGATCGCCCCAGCGTCGGTTGCAATCACAGGACATCCGCAGGCGAGCGCCTCCAGGATGATAAGCCCGAAGCATTCCAGGGAGATTGTAGGCAAAAGAAACGCATCGGCAGCCTGGTATGCTAATACAAACTCCTCGTCAGTCAGCCGTCCCGTAAAACGAACGCGATCTCTGAGGCCCAATTCAAGGGCAAGAGCTTCGAGCTTTGGCCTCAAAGCGCCGTCCCCGCCGACATAAAAGAGCCATTTGTGGGTTGAAGCCAACGGCGCCATCGCATGAATCGCAACGTCGATGCCATACCTTTCTTCATGCCGCCGCAGCGTGAAAAATATTGGTTGATCGGCTGGCCATCCGAGCAATCTCCGCGCTTCCATCCGCGTGGAAAATCTCCGGAATCCGTCGCGGCACCAGTGGGGAATGACGGTAACCCGATTGCCCAGACCATGAGAATGGTTAATCTCTGAGCGAGTGAACTCCGACAGAGTATGGATTGCAGCGCTCCTGGTCAGAAGTCTTCTCTCTAGCGACTTCAAGACCGGCAAACCGAAAACCAGCTTGGCCTTCCCGGGCCAACCCTGAGCGGCCCAATTAATCCGGTTCTCCAGGACTATGGGCGAATGAGCGGTATATACGCAGCGAACCGTACTCCCGGCAGCCCGCAAAACTCCCGCCCCGATAACCGGAGAGTGTATATGGACTACATCCCACCTTGTCTCCCGAAGCCATTGACAGAATGCAGCAGCCGCAGCCTCAATTTGATGGCGCATGCGGATCGGGTGCCACTTTGTCAGTTCGGGCTTCTCATATCGTACAACCGTTATGCCCTCCTGCAGGGTCGGCCCCACCGGCAGGCCCCCCAAGCTCGGTCTGAGGCAAAGCATGGAAACGTTCCATCCTTGATCTCTTGCCGCCATGGCGATATCCCACGCAACACGCTCGGCCCCTCTATGCACATCGAGGAAGCAGAAATCGACCACAACCAGGTAGTTCAAAGGAGATAGTTCCTTAAACGGTTCACTACAGAGCTTCCGGCTAAAAGCCACCAAGCGGATTGAACAGATTGTGCAGAGGCCAC
>CAVUGX010000028.1:0-232481 GCA_963741035.1 uncultured delta proteobacterium | reverse complement strand
GGCCGGCAAAAAGCCGGCCATTCTTAGGAAATATGCAATCGTTTTGTCCTGCCCAAGAGGGGAGCCCGATATCTTTAGCCGGAGTTGCGTTCAAATTGGGTGCTAAAGATCAACCTCGCTCCCTCGAACAGATTACAGGATTTTGCAAGTTGTCGATCGGGAGGGCATAAAGCCTTCCCCTACGGGTGAGCCGCACGACAATGCTGCAGTGGTCCGGGTTATCCCCGTCCAGTTTCGAATGCAACTTGGTATTAATCCGCCTGCCTCCTGATGAAAGTCGGGATGCTCAAATCTTCGTCTTCACGAGCTCGGCCGCCTCCGGTGATCATCTGAAGGAGGGTCCTTCTTCTGGGTCCCGTTTGTTGTTCGGGGTCGGTTTCGCTCTGCTCCATTCCCTGAGCTGTTTCACCCACGGGGATTCTCTGCCGCACGTTCGGGGGGACCTGGAGAAGGTCGTAATCTATGGCGGGCACCACCCCTTCGGGCCTGAATCTCCTGATGGGGCGAACCGATGGGGCTTCGACGGCTTTTTTCTGCTCGATCTTCCCGATGCCGGTTGCGATCACGGTGACGCGAATCTCGTCCTGCATCTTCTCGTCGATAACCATGCCCAAAATAATATTGGCTTCGTCGGTAACCTCTTTCTGGATGATCGAGAGTGCTTCTTCGAATTCATGCATGCCGAGGTCGGGGCCGGCCGAGATGTTGATGAGGGCCGCGCGCGCGCCGTGAATCGAAATATCTTCGAGAAGCGGGCTCGAAATCGCCTGCTGCACGGCCTGGGCGGCCCTGTTCTCTCCGCGCCCGACGCCCGTGCCCATCAGGGCCATGCCCATTTCGCTCATGACGGTCTTGACGTCGTTGAAGTCAACGTTGATATAGCCCTGCTTTATTATAAGGTCGGAGATGCCCTTTACGGCGTAGAGCAGCACGTCGTCCGCGCGCTTTATCATGTCGAGGAAAGTAGCCCGCCTGTCCGCCAGGCAGAGGAGGCGGTTATTGGGGATAGTGATGACAGTGTCTACCGTGTCCTGGAGAGCTTTGAGGCCTTCGTCCGCATGGCGGAGCCGAACCTTGCCTTCGACCATGAAAGGTTTGGTTACGACAGCCACGGTCAGCGCGCCGATTTCCTTGCAAATCTGAGCTGCGATCGGAGCGCCGCCAGTTCCGGTGCCGCCGCCCAATCCGGCAGTAATGAACACCATATCGCTTCCGTTGACGGCTTCACGAATCTTGTCGACGTCCTCCTGGGTCGCTTTAGCCCCCATTTCGGGCAGCCCCCCGGCGCCCAGGCCCTTGGTAAGGTTGGTTCCAAGCTGAATTTTGACCGGTGCGAGATTTCTCTCGAGCACCTGCCAGTCGGTATTGGCGGCAATAAACTGGACACCTTCAAGCCCAGCCGCGATCATGTTGTTAATGGCATTGCCGCCCCCGCCCCCTATTCCCAGAACGGTAATCTTGGCTCTGCTGACTCCGGTTTGCTCCATCGTCATCTGCTCCATGCTGTACTTCCCCCTCTTAGTGGCTCTTCGTGCCATAATCTCTCCGCCTGAAAAGCTCTCCCTATACAAAACAGCTAACCGCTCCACCCCTCTACCGGTCCTAGCCCTTAGCACCGGTCCCTCCAAAGGGCAAAGCCGCCTTTTACCAAAATTCTCTGTACCAACGCTTAAGAGTTTCCCAGATAGATCCGAGTTTGTTGCGTGAATCCCTCATAGGCATTCCTCCTCCGTGACCTCTTCCATAAATCAGAAGTCCTGCGGCTGTGGAGTAAATCGGGTTTTTGACAACGTCGCCCAGACCGCCGAAATTGCATGGGACCCCGATTCTTACCGGCATGTCGAACACACGCTCGGCAAGCTCGCGAATCCCGGGCAACAGTGAAACTCCCCCCGTGAGGACCACCCCGGCGTGCAGTGTTTCGATGAAGCCCGACCGGACCAGTTCCCATTCGATAATGTCCAGGATTTCCTTGGCCCGCGCCTCGATGATCTGGGTGAGGATGGACTGGGCCAGTTGGCGCGGCTTTTGACCGCCAACCGATCCGACCTCGATGACGTCCTGGGGGTTTACCATCTCGACGAGCGCGCAGCCGTACTTTTTCTTGATCTTTTCGGCCTCGTCCATTGCGCACCGCAGCCCCACGGAAATGTCCGAGGTAATGTGGTTTCCTCCAAGTCCGACCACTGTCGAATGCCGGATCGCATTGTTCTGAAAAACGGCTATTTCGCTTGTCCCTCCGCCTATGTCCACCAAGGCCACGCCAAGTTGCTTTTCGTCCGAATCCAGCACGGCGCCGCTGGACGCCAGTGATTCCAGGACAACGTCCTGGACCTGGAGTTCCGCCCGTTCGCAGCATTTCACAATGTTTTGAACCGCGCTCGTCATTCCGGTTATGATATGGACCTTTGCCTCGAGTCGAACTCCGGCCATGCCGATCGGATGGTGAATGCCCTCCTGCTCATCGACAATATATTGCTGGGGCAACACGTGGAGAATCTGCCTGTCGAAGGGAAGGGCGATAGTTTTTGCCGCGTCCAGGACCCTTGAAACGTCCGACTGCGTGACCTCGCGACTCTTTATGGCGATCACTCCGTGGCTGTTCAAGCTCTGGACGTGCGTTCCCGCAACTCCCGCGAAAACCGAAGAGATATCGCATCCCGCCATGAGTTCGGCTTCTTCGACCGCTTTTTTTATGGAATGGACCGTCTGATCGATGTTTACGACGACCCCGCCCCTAAGCCCGGCTGATGGGTAGGTACCCACGCCCACTATATCCATCCCTTCGTTGGTGACCTCTCCAACGACAGCGCAGACTTTTGTGGTTCCAAGGTCGAGGCCTACGATCAGTTCCTCTTTCTTTCCCATTGGGATCCTTTCAAAAGCTCCCCTGGAGCCGAGTCTTTGCGGGAAAACGATGCAAATAACCTCCGATCAGCTCGGCTGCTTTGCCTGCCCATGGGCCGGTTTGGTGACGGGAAACTGTCCCTCCAGATATGCCTTGCCCGGATAATCCAGGTCGATTCGGGTCACAAGCGCGGTCCAATCCAGCTCGTTCAAGGTATTTATTACTTTCCTCAGCTTTGCAATCTTCTGCTCGAAAGAGTCCTTTCCGATATCCACCGGAACGGCCCTTTCGCCCATAACCAGCGTAAACCCGTTCTCGTTCCACCGGCATTCGCTTATGGCGGTTCCCGCGAGCCAGCTTCTTGAAGAATCTATGGCCGACAGCAGTTCCCTGATCTGTCCCATACTGCGTGCCGGAACCAGGTCCCCTAAATTGATATTGGAATCGCAAAGCCCGGTTATGAGAGGCAACGGCCTCTTTTCATCCGGAGCAGCCTCAGAGAACAGGATGCCCTCAGTGTCCATCTGTATGTCTTTGCCGCCGCACCTGACAATGGCTGCAGGTTCACGCTCGACTATTTCCGCCACGATGCGCCCGCGCGATTCGAACCTGACCCTTGCTTGCCTGACCGCCGGGAGCTTTTTCAATCGTTCGGTCACCTGTGCGATGCGGATGTTCAGTGTGCATTGGCCTTTCTCCAAATCCATTGCATTCAAAATCTCGCCCCGGTCGAGGTTTTTTAGACCGGTAATTTCGATCTGCTCAAGCTTGAACCAGGGCCCGCCGAGCATCTCATGATACAACCGGGAGAGACCGGCGCCGAGTAACACTACGAAGCAAAATCCTGCAAAAACGACGATAAAACCTCGAAATGCGCGAAAAACCCCCCTGAGGCACCTGAATGGGCTCTCCTGGTATCTGTTTTTCCTCTTTTTCATGGTTTTTATCATTGGGCGGATTTCTTCAGAGTTATTCCAGTATACGAATTTCTCGTTCCAAACGCACGCCAAAAGTTCCATAAATTTCATTTTCTATCTTCTCAATCAGGCAGAGAATATCCCTGGCGCAGGCGCTGCCTCGATTGATAATCCAGTTGGCGTGCTTTTTTGAAACCTCGGCGTCTCCTTTCCGATAGCCCTTAAGACCGGCCTTTTCTATCAGCGCCCCCGCGAAGCCTCCGTCAGGGTTTTTGAAGACCGATCCGGCCGAAGGGTAGCGGAGCGGCTGAGTGCGCCTGCGGTTTTGAAGAACCTGCTCGGCGCGTCCCTTCAAAATTTCGACGGGGCAGGAACCGAGCTTGAAGCATGCGCCCAGAACGATTCCGTTGTGCGCGATACCCATCGTGCGGTATCCGGGGGTCAGTTCCTCCCTCCGGATTGAGCGCCTTTTACCGTTCCGGTCCACCAGGTCGACCTGGAGAAGGTTATCGGAAATGGCGCCGGAAGGTGTTCCAGCGTTCATCGCGAGCGCCCCGCCAACTGTGCCGGGAATCCCCGAAAGGGGCTCAAGGCCCTCCAGGCCGTTTTCGATGCAGTAGCGGATAAGCTCCTGGAGCTTTGTTCCCGCTCCAGCGAAGAGAATTGTTTGTCCTTTCGACCCTTGCCCGCTTCGCAGCTCGTTGCAGGCGAGGTGAAGCTGAATGACCGCCATTTCCAACGGACCGTCGGGGGCCAGCACGTTGCTCCCGCCGCCAAGCACGACGAACGGAACGTCCGAGTCCCTGATCCGCTCCAAAAGGTCGCAAAGCGCGCTTTCGCTTCGAGGCCGCGCAAGCAGCCGCACCGGCCCCCCCACCCGGAAGGTGGTATGCCGGGCGAGCGGCTCATCGAACCGAAATTCAACATCCGAGATCCCTTCAAGAGCGGAGCGGATTTTCATTTTGCTCCCCAAGTCTTTGGAGCAGCGCTTCGCCAACCTGCAGAATGTTGCCCGCTCCAAGCGTCATCACCACGTCTCCCGGCTGAACAATTGAGAGCAGCTTATCGCTCATCTCTTCCAGGGTCGGGCAGAAATGGAGATCATGGTGGCCGTGGGCAGCTATTTCTTCGACGAGCACGCGTCCGGTGACACCGGGTATGGGTTTTTCACTCGCCGCGTAGATCTCGGATATGAGCAGCACGTCGCAGTGATAGAAGCACCTCGAAAACTGCTCCAGCAGGGCCTGTGTCCGGGTATAGCGGTGCGGTTGGAAGGCTATTATCCGGCGTCGGTCCGGGTAGCAGTTGGCAAGGGTTTCAAGGACCGCCCGGATTTCGGTTGGGTGGTGACCATAGTCGTCGAGGACCAGCACCCCACCGGCTTCCCCTTTTATTTGAAAACGGCGCTGCACGCCGGTCATGTCCTGCAGCCCCGCCTGGACAGCGGGCCAGGGTATTTCCAACTCGTGGGCCACTGCAACCGCCGCGAGCGAATTGAGCACGTTGTGGCGGCCCGGGATTCGGATTTCCATTTCGCCCAGTTCCTCTCCGTCATGGAAGGCCCGATACGTGCTGCGCAGCCCGCTGGTCTTCACCTGCCTGGCCTGGAAATCCGCCTGAGAAGAAAACCCGTAGGTTGCGAAGCGTTTCTCGACTCGCGGCAAAATGGCCTGGATGTATTCGTCCTCGAGGCACAGGATCGCCTGCCCGTAAAAAGGGATTTTATTTATGAACTGGAGGAAAGTCTCGCGTATATGGTCGATGTCTCGGTAATAGTCCAGGTGCTCAAGGTCTATATTGGTGACTACGGCGATGGTTGGAGGCAGCAGCAGGAAAGTGCCGTCACTCTCATCTGCTTCGGCCACCATGAACTCGCCGCTCCCCAGTTTTGCATTCGTGCCCCAGGCATTGAGCCTTCCCCCGATGACCACCGTGGGATCAAGACCACCGCGTGCGAGCACCGTGGAGACCATGGAGGTGGTCGTGGTTTTTCCGTGCGCTCCGGCCACCAGGACGGAATATTTGAGGCGCATCAGCTCCGCGAGCATCTCAGCGCGCCGGATCAGAGGGACTTTCGGAAGCTTTCGAGCCGCCTGGAACTCGGGATTATCCTCGGAAATGGCCGATGAGACCACCACGACGTCCGCTCCCCTGACATGACCGGGATCGTGCCCCGAATAGATCGTGGCGCCCAATCCAGCAAGCCGCTCGGTCAAATCCGAGACTTTCCGGTCCGAGCCGCTCACCCTGTAGCCGAGGTTGAGCAGAAGCTCGGCTATCCCGCTCATCCCTATCCCGCCAATCCCGATGAAATGTATATGTTGATAGCGTTTAAACATAATTTGTTCATTCCATATTACCGGCTTTTAGCCGGAATGATTGTCCATTCGTTTTTCGCTGCTCCTGGCTACGCTCATGAGCAGTCCGACAGCCAGGCAGTTAGCGGTAAAAGCGCTGCCCCCATAAGATATGAAAGGAAGCGGCATGCCCTTTGTCGGGACCAGCCCCAGCACAACTCCCATATTGAGCAAAGCCTGGAGGGAGATCAGCATTGTAAGGCCAAGCGCAAGAATGCTTCCGAGCAGGTCCGGAGAATTTTTCGAAATTTGCAGGCCGGTCCGGAAAATGAAGAAGAAGAGCAGACACGTCAGGACTATGCCGACAAATCCCAGTTCCTCTCCGATCACTGCCAGGATGAAGTCGGTGTAGGATTCCGGCAGATAGAGCAGTTTTTGCTGGCCCGCTCCCAGCCCTTTTCCGAAAAAGCCGCCCGAGCCCACTGCTATCCAGGCCTGAATGAGCTGATATCCCGAGGAAAGAGGATCCAACCATGGATTTTGAAATGCTTCCCACCGGATGCGGCGGTACGGTACCAGGTAGACGAACTTATAGACGCCAAAGGCGCCAAAGGGGGCCATTAAAAAAAAGTAGCGGCACGGGACCCCGGCAGTGGCCAGCATGACGACCAAAAGGACCACGAACATGAAAGTGGTGCCGAAGTCGGGCTCTTTTAGCAACAGGGCGCTGAATATTGCGCACAGGACTATGAAGGGCCAGAAGCTCACGCGCGAGTCCTTGATGCGGTCCTGCTTTTTGACCAACGCGCAGCTCAAAAACAAAACCCAGACTACTTTGGCGAACTCGGCCGGCTGCACATGAAAACCGCCCATGCCGAACCATCGCCGGGCATTGTTGTATTTCGCTCCAACTCCGGGGATCAGGACCAGAAGGAGCAATACGATCATACCGATCAGCATGGGGCCGGTATATTGCTTGTACGAGCGGTAGGACATGCGGCTGACCAGGTAGATGACCGGGATGCCCAGCGCAATGCAAAAAAGCTGGCGCTTGAGGTAATGATTCGCGTCGGAGAATTTCGTGAGGGCCGGAATGGAACTGGCGCTGTAGATCATTATAAATCCGAAGGCGATCAGCAGGGACACCTCTACCCACAACTGGACCTCCAGTGAGAGAGGCTTCCAGTGGAGACCCTGCTTTTCCTTCGATTCGGCGGTTATAGCCGAAGGCGCGTCCATCGCCGGTCTAGACAATCTATTCCCCTCTGTCTGTCGAAAAGATTTGATGGGTTGCGCTTCGCTCCACCCATCCTACGGGTCTATTCCCCTCTTCAAAAATCGAGGAATTAAAGAATTGAGGGATTAATCCCTCGATTCGGTGCCTAATCCCCAAGCTCCGCCACCAGCTTTTTGAAATGGTCCCCTCTGTGCGCGTAGCCCTCGTACTGGTCAAACGAGGCGCAGGCGGGTGAGAGCAGGACAACATCTCCCGACGAAGCCCGGCTGACCGCATCCTGAAAGGCCGATCCCAAATCCGGGTAGAGCCCGACGGGTACCTTCCCGCGAAACTGGCTGTAAATCCGGGGACCGGCCTCTCCGAAGGCGAAAACTCCCTTGCCCCTGGCGATGAGTGGTGCAAAAAGGGGTTCATAGGAGCCGAGTTTGTCCCTGCCGCCGAGCAGAAGCAGCACGGGCCGGTCAAATCCCGCCAGGGCTTTCACCACCGCGCCGACGTTTGTCCCTTTTGAGTCGTCGTAAAAGTCGATTCCTTTCCAGTTGCGCACCCACTCGACCCTGTGGGGAAAACCGCCGAACCTGTCAACGGCAGCCTGGATTGCTCCGGCGGGCGCGCCCATACAGAAAGCGGCCAGGGCCGCGGCCATTATGTTTTCACGGTTGTGCGTCCCCTGCAGTGTGGTTTTTTTCAAGCCGATTTCGAACTTTCCTTTGTCCAGGACGGCCAACCGGATTGTGCTGCCCTCGACCCGCGCGTTTGCGGCCGGGTCTGAGCTGCTATAGATCAGGACAGTGCCGGGAATGTCCTTGATGCGCTCGCGGCAAATCGGGTCGTCGCCGTTGATTACGGCAAAATTTGCGCGGTTTTGCCTCCGGAAAAGGGAGAGCTTGGAATCTTCGTAAGCCTTGAAGCTTTTATAGCGGTCCAGGTGATCTTCCGTTACATTCAACAATACCCCGGTATCCGGGCGGAAGGTGGTAGCGCTGTCCAGTTGGAAGCTGCTCAGCTCAAGCACGAGAATGTCAGCCTGCCGGCCCGAAAGTATCCAGTCGCTCAGGGGCGTTCCGATATTTCCGCCAACGAATGGAGTCTTTCCGGCCTGCTTCAGCATTTCGCCGATCAGAGCGGTTGTCGTAGTCTTCCCGTTGGTCCCGGTCACCGCGATCACGGGAAGGCTGACCTGCCGCGATGACCACTCGAGTTCCCCGACGATCTCTATTCCGCGCTCACGCGCCTGCTGAAGGGGTTCGATTTCCAGTGGAATTCCGGGGCTGACTATTATGAGGTCTTTATCCAGAAAATCTTCGAGCCGGTGGCCGCCCAGTCGAAGCGGGCAGCCCGCCTGCTCAATGGCATCCAGCGCGCCGTTGAATTCAGGGCGGGAGCGCAGATCCGTCGCGCTCACTTCCGCCCCCCGGCTTCGGAGCAAAGCGCATACGGCCCTGCCCGATATGCCAAGCCCGACCACCAGCGTCTTTATGGAGGTCTGTCCTGCTCTCACTCACACTCCCCGACCATTGCCTCTATGATTTTTTCCATTGTCATGCCGCGGGAGCCTTTCACCAGTACCCATGCCCCCGGGGGCACAACTCGTCTCAGAAAATCCACAGCTTCGCCGTGATTGTCCGCGAAAAAGCAGAGCGACTCATCGAATCCGGCCGCCTGCGCTCCTTTGAGCATCTCGGCGCCCAAAGTCCCGAGGACTATCAACCGGTCCGGTTTTACCGCACCAATTCTCCTGCCTACCTCAAAGTGAAGAGCGGGGCTATCCTGACCAAGTTCGCGCATCTCTCCGAGGACCGCCACAAAAGGGTTGCCCGCGCTTGCGGAAAGGACCGCTTCCACGGCGGCAATCATCGAAGCGGGATTGGCGTTGTAGGTGTCGTCCACAAGGACCCCGCCGTTTCGCAGCCTCATGCAAGTCATGCGCTGTCTTATAGGCGTATAGCCGGACAGTCCGGCCTCTACATCTCTGGCGGAAGCCCCCGTGCTAAGGGCCGCTGCGGTTGCGGCGAGGGCATTTTGGGCATGGTGCATTCCCATAACCGGGAGCGAGACGGGTATCTCGAAGCCGCCGGCGTTTATTCGAAAAGATGTTTTTCCTTCGGAAATCACGATTTGCGAGCACACGGATACATCGGCAGCGCCATTTCTCAGAGAGCAGGTGATTTTTCGAACCTTTATCTCTTCGGCAAAACGGGAAAGCATAGGGTCGTCCAAATTCACAACGGCGATGCCGTCTTCCCCGAGCGATTTCCAGAGCCTTCCCTTTTCCTCCATGATACCCACGAGGGATTCGAGTCCCTGGAGGTGGGCC
Source organism: uncultured delta proteobacterium (assembly GCA_963741035.1). Lineage (GTDB taxonomy): Bacteria > Desulfobacterota > Syntrophobacteria > Syntrophobacterales > Syntrophobacteraceae > SbD1. The sequence continues at coordinate 222,865 of CAVUGX010000028.1, read as the reverse complement.
GGGTGCACATTAGTTATGATTGCGACAGTTGCTGAGCCGATCCGGGCCAATCGTTCCATTTCCCCAGGAACGTTTATTCCCATTTCCACGACAGCGGCGCTGTGTTCTTCGCTCAACTCAAGCAGCGTGAGAGGGAGGCCGATCAGGTTGTTGAAATTGCCCCTGTTCTTGAGCACCTTTCGCGTTCGACCGAGAATGGCCGCAATCATCTCTTTTGTGCTGGTCTTGCCGTTGCTGCCGGAAACTGCGATTACCGGGATGTCGAACCTCATGCGGTGGCGCCGCGCCAGTTCACCGAGCGCGCAAAGGGTATCGCTCACTCTGATGACGGCGGCGGAAGTATCCAGGGAGAAGGCGCTGCACTCCGATACGATTACAGCCCCGGCGCCTTTTCTGATGGCGTCCGCCACGAAAGCATGCCCGTCGTGGTTTTCTCCGGGAAGGGCAATAAAGCAGGCGCCGGGCGCAATATTCCTCGTATCTGTGGAAATCGCCCCGACTCGCGCGCCGGGGTCCCCGGAGAGTATCTCGCCTCCAACATCCTCGGCCAGTTTCGCCACAGTCCTGAACATATCTATTTTCATCCGGTCAGGGTTATCTTGAATAAAAGTCCGGTTCCCACACGCCTCGATTGCGAGCGGGTTCAGACCTCTCCCTGAATTATGCGGTCGCCTTCAAAATAATCTTTTACGACCAGCCTGTCGTCAAACGAGTGCCTGATGGAACCAACGATCTGGTAGGTTTCGTGCCCCTTGCCGCCTATAAAGATCATATCTCCGGGACAGCCCAGCGTCAGCGCAAGCTCGATTGCCTTTCGCCTGTCAACCTCCCGAAGGTAACCTCTCCCGGTGGAGTCTCCCGAAGAGCCAAACGCAGATATCCCCGCTTGTTTTACTCCTGCCTCGATTTCGTTGAGGATATCATCCGGTGGCTCAGATCGAGGATTGTCGCTCGTGATGATTACGAGGTCCGCCAGTTCTGCAGCGATCCTGCCCATCATCGGGCGCTTTCCCCTGTCCCGGTCGCCGCCGCAGCCGAATACGGCGATAAGCCTTTTTTCGGTCATTTCGCGAAGGCAGGCAAGCGCCTTTTCCATTGCGTCGGGAGTGTGCGCGTAATCTACGATTACCTGAAAACCGTACCGGTCCGGAATTGTTACGCGTTCAAGCCGTCCGTCCACGTGTGAAAGCGTTCGGACGCCCTCCTCGATGACTTCCGGCGCAATATCCAGCGACACCGCCGCCGATACCGCGGCCAGGATGTTGTATAGGTTTAGCCTGCCCATGAGAGGAGAATCAACCCTGATTTTCCCTTGCGGAGTATGGACTTCCGCGGTGATGCCCCTGGGATTGAACCGGACTTTTTCGACGAAAACGCCGTCCGCCCCCTTTGCTAAACCGGGACCGGGGGGAACTTTAGCTGAGTAGCCGATGACTTTGGCGGCCAGTGCCCCGTTTTCAATTATTCTTCTCCCGTAATCATCATCCCCGTTGACTACAGCGGCCGAAAGACGGGGGTCGAGGTAGGATGAGAAAAGGAGCTTTTTGGCAGCGAAATACTCTTCCATGGTCGAATGGAAATCAAGATGGTCCTGTGACAGATTGGTAAAGATTCCGGTCCGGAACACGCACCCGGCAATCCTGCCAAGCACGAGCGCATGGGAGGAGACCTCCATGACGACATGTGAAACGCCGTCCTGGAGCATAGTGTAGAGTAGTTTCTGCAGGTCCAGGGACTCAGGCGTGGTCAAGGCCGCGGGAATTTGCTTTCCCGCCCACCTGTAGGCGAGGGTCCCGAGGACTCCGGGACTCGATCCGTTTCGTCGAAGAATGCTCTCGATGAGCAGCGAAGTCGTGGTCTTTCCGTTCGTTCCGGTGATTCCTATGAGATCGAGCCTGGAAGCCGGGTGATCGTAGAAATTCGCAGATATTGCGGCAAGGGCGGCACGGGGGTTCCGGACTCGCACAAAGCACTTTGGAAAGCCGGCTGGAATCTCGGTTTGGGCGACAATCGCAACGGCGCCGCGCGAAATAGCGTCGGAAATGAAATCATGCCCATCCACACGATTTCCGGGAACGCTGACAAACAGGCTGCCTTTCTCCGCATGCCTGCTGTCATAGCACACACCGGTGACCTGGACATCCAGCCTTCCGCTTGTACCGACAATTTCCAGACCGTGTATGAGCTCTTCAATCGACTTCATTTATTCTCGCAATGAAAGGGAGACTCTTATCCAACCCTCCACTTGTCTAAGGAGGTTTTCTTTACAGATCGCCCACCGTTTCCAGGGGGCATCTGAAATCCGGCCAGCCAAAAGGCCATCAAAATCAATGGCCAGGCTAATAAACCCCGGCTTCACGCTCACCAGTTCTGAGCGAGTACTTTTCCGGCGATTCGCGGCGAGTTGCCTTCGGGGCCGGCTGAACTTTTTTGGCATCACTCGCAACGGCCCCTGAGCTTTTCTTCGAAGCCGGTTTTTTCGAAGCTGTTTTCTGGGCGGATTTGTCGCCGGGTTTTCCGGCTGGAGCTTTATTGCTGCCAGGGGCCTTTGTCAGACCGGCGGATGAGGCTTTAGCCATGCGGACGTTTGGACCGGGTGCGGAGTCTGGTACAGAAGGCATTACCCCCAGGTAGGGCAGGGCTTTTGCGGCAATATCCCGGAATACCGGCGCCGCTACAACTCCACCATAACCAGCCCCCTGGGGTTCGTGGACAACTACGGTGATTACCAATTTGGGCTTTTCTGCCGGGACAAACCCGGTAAAAACCGAGGTATATTTGTTCGAAGCATAATGCTTCGTCGTCCTGTCCATTACCTGAGCCGTTCCAGTCTTGCCTGCGACCGTGTAACCCGCGGGTACCGCATTTACCCCTGTACCGCCTTCCTGAGTTACCAGTTGCATCATAGCACGAACCTGGTCGGCTGTCCTCTTTTGAATTACTCTTCGGGTTTTGATCGATTTGAATTGCTGGGTGGAATTGCCCTGCGAGTCGAGAATATCGCTGGCGATTATCGCCCCGCCGTATTCTCCTCCATTGGCTATCACTGCAATGGCGTTTGTGATCTGAAGGGTGGTTGCGCCGATGCTCTGCCCGAAGCCGGTTACGGCCAGGTCGATCGGTCTCCATCTTTTTTGCGGTCGTACGAGCCCCTTGAATTCTCCGGGGAGCGTAATACCTGTGAGCGATCCGAAGCCGAAGTCGTGAATGTAGTGGGAGTATTTTTCGCTTCCCATATGGAGGGCAATCTTGGCGGCCCCGATATTGCTCGAATATTTGATCACCTCCTGCATGGTGATCCAGCCGTGGGGGTGGACGTCCTTTATGGTGTGGCTCGCCAGCTTGTAGCTGCCGTTTTCGCAGAATATCCTGTCGTTTTGCCGGACAAGATTCTGATCCAGAGCGCCGCTCATCAAAAATACCTTAAAGGTAGAGCCCGGCTCGTAGGCGTCGGAGATGGCATGGTTGCGCCCGAGTTCCTCTTTTGGGTCCTTTTTTTCCGGAATGATGTTCGGATCAAAAAAGGGCCAGCTCGTCATGGCCAGCACTTCGAAGGTCTCGGCGTCCATGACCACCACTTCGGCCGATCTGGCATTATATTTTTGCGCCGCCTTCTCAAGTTCGCACTCGGCAACGTATTCGATGAAGGTGTCCAGAGTGAGTTTTACTCCGCAACTCTCGGCAGGCTCGGGAGGGGCCGACGAATTGAGCCACATCCGCTTGCGCCCGCCGTCCCTGAACTGAGATACAGGGATTGGCTTGCCTTTGAGCACATCATCGAAAGATTTTTCGACGCCCTCTATACCGGCGCCGTCAATATTTACAAAGCCCACCACCTGGCCGCCCACCTGCCTGTAGGGGTAGAACCTCTTGTATTCGTCCGTGAGATTAAGGCCGGGAGCTTTCAGCTTCTCTATTTCGGTTGCCTGCTGATCGGTAAGTTGGCGCTTTATCCAAACGAAATGATCGGTGGAGGTAAATTTTTTTTCGATCGTCCTGGCGGGTTCTTCCAGGACGGGGCTGAGAAGGGCCGCTATTTTTGCGGGGTTTTCAATTTTGCCTCCGAAAGCATAAAGCGAGCGCTGCGGCACTGAGTAGGAGAGCACTCTTCCCTGCCTGTCGTAGATAGTGCCTCTATAGGCGGGGACTATAAACTTAGTGTTCAAGCACGCATTGGCGTGCTCCACCCAAAACGAGTGTTCGATCACCTGGAGGCGAAAAGCTTTGCCTACAATGGCGCACAAGCCAGCAATCACCAGGAGGTGGAAGAGCACGCGGCAGGACCAGTAGCGGGAGTTCAGAAATTTCCGCGGCTCGTGCCTTTCCATTATTTGCCCCCGAATTCATCAGCGTCCGTTTTCTTTCAAGCTGCTAGCGCATCACTACTTTCTGCTCAGGCCTGGGCGGCGCAAGGCCGAACTGATTTTGGCCGATATCGCCGAGACGCTGCGGGTCTCGAAACCGAGACCACTCAATTGTCAGCTTCCGCTGAACCGTGCTGTAGAGTTCGCTTTCCTCATAGCTTTTTGAAAGCCGGTAACCATTCTGGACCTGCTGAACGTAGAGCCAGACATAGAAAACCGCGCTGGTGACAAAAACAGCACCCAGAAAAATTGCCGACGCAAGCCAGGCCAACATGCTTACGGGCGTTGAATGTTGATGCTGGAAATTAAAATCACTCTCCAGTTTCATGCTAAGGATCGAAGCGTTTTCTCTAGCTCTTTTCATATCGTGCTCACTAACCGGCAGTTTTCATTAATCGGATCGACTCCCGGCTCGAATGTATCCTGTCTGCCGGCGAGCCCGGCTTCCAGCCGCGAGCCGGGCACAAAAAGGGGCCGCTGCGAGCCGGCCGAGCGCTAATGCAATAAAAAGCGCTGTTAAAGATCCCATTCCGGCCTTCTGTGACCAGGACCGGCGCAATGGAAGTCCCGTGCAAGGCTGCGCCCGGTTGACCTGCAGAACATGTCCGACCTGGCCATCTGGTTACAACTGCGAGGCTCGGGATAATCCGCGAGGCCGCGCCTGAAAAGAAAGTGTGTTGAAGGGCCACCCCTTCTCGAAAACCTTTTCTTCGAGGTCTTTGCCTGCATGATCGCGCCCTTTCCTGCTCTAAATTACCAGGTGAATTTCCCGATATGACGGGAGCTGTCTTCGCTTATCTTTTTTGTCCCCCCCCCCAAGCCAGTCAGTCCGTTTTCTCGCGGGAAAGAAGTCTCCGGACGGCCACCCCCCAGCGTCCGTCCGGAAAGCCTTCTTTCTTCCCCCCCATTTCCCCGGAAACCCCTCTAATTATTCCCTTTCGGGATTGAATCCGGCTAAATCCCCTCCGGGCCCCCTCAAACCCGGAAGGAATAGAGCCGTGGCGCCTGCAAGGTTAATGGCTCTGCTTCTCAACGGCCCTGAGCCTTGCGCTGCGCGAGCGCGGGTTACGCTCGACTTCATCCGGCGAAGGCCGGAGAGCTTTTTTAGTAAGCAGCCGAACGAGCGGTCTACCTTCACACTCGCACGCAGCGCGCTCGCGCGGACAACGGCACGACCGGGCCCAGTTCCTGAACGCCTCTTTTACCATCCTGTCTTCCAGCGAGTGAAAAGCGACCACGCAAAGACTTCCGCCGGGTTTGAGAACGTCAAGTGCTTCGGGCAAAAAGCGCTCCAGTGAATCGAGCTCCCGGTTAACAGCAATCCGCAGGGCCTGAAATGTGCGGGTGGCCGCGTGAATCCGGAAAGAATCCCTCGTCGCCGGGACAGTTTTCCGAATCAACTCGGCAAGTTCCCGCGTGTCCGCAATGCGGTTCTTTTTCCTTGCCTCCACAATCGCGCGCGCAATCCTTCTCGACAACCTTTCCTCGCCGTACCGGTAGATCAAGTCGGCAAGGTCCTTTTCCGGCAGCTTATTGACAAGATCTGCCGCCGTTTGAGGCAGGTCGCGATTCATGCGCATGTCGAGCGGTCCTTCTTTGATGAAGCTAAATCCCCGCTTCGGGTCCTCGATCTGAAAACTCGAGACTCCCAGATCGGCTGCGATTCCATCGACCTCCCGGATGCCGTGTTCCCTAAGGGCCCGGCGTATGTCGGCAAAGTCGGCCTTCTCCAGAATGAGCCTTTCTCCATACCCGCTTAGCCTTTCGCGCACGCGCTCTATTGCTTCCCCATCCCAGTCCAGACCGAGCACGACCCCATCCGCCGCGCTTTTCTCCAGGATGGACCGGGCATATCCTCCTGCGCCAATCGTGGCGTCAACGTAAATACCGCCCGGTTTGCAATTTAGAAGTTCGATCACCGGTCCCAACATGACCGGAATGTGTTGACTTTCCTTAGGGCTTTCATCCATGCTAAAGCCCAGTGATAAGAGAAATGGCTTCCATTATCTGTCGTTCGTTCTGTTTATCCTGCTCGAGCTGTTGGACCCAGGCTCCCTTGTCCCATATTTCGAAGTTAGCGAGCAATCCGGCAAGGATTACCTCCTGGTCCAAATGAGCTTCCTCACGAAGCAGGGGCGGGATCAGTATTCGTCCCTGATTATCGAACTCGCACACCTCCGCGCCCGAAATGAATCGGCGCAGGAAGGATCGATGATCGGAGTTTACCTGAGAAAGATGCAACGCTTTGGCTTCTATCTCGTCCCACTTCTCGGGTGGATAGGCGACAAGACATCCGCTGTATTGGGAGATAATCAGTGCATCGGTGTAATGTTGCTGGAGGACTTCTCTGAACTTCGTGGGTACTCGGAGGCGCCCTTTGGCGTCGAGCCTTGCGGCTGAACGACCTCTAAAGCCGGGTGTGTCCAAGATGCCCACTCTTAACCCCTTTTCACCACAAATTTCCACCTAGAGACTCTTTATATCCACAAAAATGGGCTTGTCAAGCTCTTTTTGAATTTACGCTTAAAATTCAGGCAAAATCATTGGAAGGCCACCAATCTGTGCGGGCGGGGCCAATTGCATGAAGCTGCTGTGATCGAGTTTTTCCTGCAGAGTTCCTCTGCCCCGCGATGGACTGCGGGTTGGCCGAAGATGGAAACACCTCGAAGACAGGGCTCTATTCATTTGTTTGCAGACGGCTTTTTGTGTTAAATATCGTTCGAGCGCCGGGATGCTCTCAAGGGGTATTCCACTGGCTCGGAAAGCCTCTGCTTGAAAACAAATGGCCTTCCTCCATTGAGCAGAGGCTTTTTTAACTGAATAGCTTCCGAAGAGGCTTATCGCCGCCAGGGGGTGGAAAACCTGAAAGCCCTTTCCGGACGGAATCTAAACGAGGATCGAATGAACGTGGACGATGAGAAAATCCTGAAGGTGGCCAAGGAAGTTCTGGTAAAATTCATTGAGATGGGCACGGTATCGCCGGCGAATTTCGACGAGAGATTCCGGAGCATATATTGGACCATCAAAGACACTTTGGTGAGTTCCCGATTAACCGACCTGGATGTTCCCGCTGCTTCGGAAGACAAAGTTCCAAAAAAATAAGATCAGTTGCGCAGGAAAATTTCAGACTCGCGGAAGTGGTGGATAGAGACATTCGACCATACTTACGAAATGTTTATGAGCGGCATCTGATCCTTGTACACATCAATCCATGAAATAAACAGGTCTATTTGAGACCATCAGATGCTGTATTAGAATTCACCGGGACTAAAACCGACGCCTGCGACATTTCATGTTGGAAGTCTAAAGAGAGCCGGACCGACGATCAATACTCGAGTCAAGCCCGGGCATTGTTGCCTGTGTTCTGTTAGGAATGCGGGCCGTTACGGTAATCTATACCCTTACCTCGCCTTAGCCGGTTTTGAGTTTCTTGTTTTGAGTTTTTAGTTAAAATCGTTCCGCGCTTTTTACCGCCTCTGTCTGTCTGTTTGTCTCGAGATAAGGCCTTTGACAGGATTAACAGGAGCACAAGAGGCCGAAGGCAAAACAGGAGCTGTTCCTCGGCATAGGTCGTAGTGAAAAGCCGTCCCGAAAAGACTTGGTGGGCCGCGGTCGACCTTGCCTGCCCTCTTCTTGTTCTCATTGACTGAATTTCGAATCTAAGGTTGCTCGTCCGCTGCCGTGCCGGAAGGTATGCGAAGAAAGGGTATCAGGTTTCAAATCCGATTAATCGTACAGGTCTTCAGTTTTCCCGAAGCCGAACTTACCTCGATATTGCCGCATGGATTGTTTGCGGACGGAATTATTGCCGGAGTTGAAAAAAACAGGTTTTGGGAATATTATTATTGGCTTTGGGATTTAACATTAAACGGTTTGAAATTCTGACATTCAATCGGGAAACCTATCCAGCTTATGCACAAGTCCAATGAGCGGACGGAAATATTCAGCCGGTGCAGGCGTCTTCTGATCAAGGTGGGCAGCGCTGTTTTGACGGGGCCTAAAGGCCTTGACCGGGTCATGATTCACCGCCTTAGCGACCAGATTGCAGAACTCAGGGAACGAAGCGCCAAGATGGAGGTGCTGATCGTATCCTCCGGCGCGGTGGCATCCGGCATGCGCAGGATGGGAATTACAGAGCGCCCGCGAACGATTCCGCACAAGCAGGCTGCGGCGGCAGTCGGCCAGGGCGCGCTGATGGAAGCCTGGGAGGGGGCCTTTGACAAGTACGATCTGCTCGTGGCCCAGGTGCTCCTCACCAGTGAGGACCTGGCTAACCGCCGCAGATATCTCAATGCGCGCAATACTCTCGAGACGCTTCTTTCCTGGGGAATCTTGCCTATTATGAACGAAAACGATACCGTTGTCGTCGAAGAGATCAAGTTCGGGGATAACGACCACCTCTCGGCACTTATTGCCGGGCTTGTCGGGGCGGACCTTGTGATAAACCTGACCGACACTGATGGGCTCTACGACCGCGACCCCCGGCTTCATGCTTCAGCCAGACTGATTCCAATCGTTCACCGGGTGGACGCCAAGGTCCTTGCGTGCACCACTCCGGAGCCTGGAGCGGTCGGCACGGGCGGAATGCTGAGCAAAGTGAACGCGGCCCGCAAATGTCTTGCTTCGGGCATTGCGATGGTAATCGCTGCGGGGAAGCAAAGAGACGTTCTGCTGCGACTTTTCGATGGCGAAGAACTGGGCACGCTGTTTATGCCCCGGGAGCGCGCTTACTCGGGCAAGAAAGTCTGGCTTGCAAATTTGCCCAAACCCGCCGGAGAGCTGACCCTGGACGACGGGGCTGTAACGGCGCTGATAAAAAAAGGCCGATCTCTTCTTCCCATAGGCGTGAGGGAAGTGCGGGGCGTCTTTGGAGTCGGCGCTGCGGTGCGATGCATCGACAAGGAGGGGAATGCGATCGGTATAGGGCTTACTAATTATAAATCGACGGAAATCGAGAACATAAAAGGCCGCCACAGTGAGGAAATCGAAAAGCTTATCGGCTACAAGCATTCCGATGAAGTGATCCACAGGGATAATTTCGTTCTCACAAGCGAGACGCTCTAGAGAACAGGAAATAGAAACCGGGGGGAATTTATGCGGGACGAAATAGTGGAGATGGGCAAAAAAGCCCGCGAAGCCACTCATCTCATGGGAATGGCAGGCAGCAATCAGAAGCGGGAAGCCCTCCAGAAGATGGCTTCGGCCCTGGAGTTCGAGCGCGAGTCAATCGGCGCGGCAAATCGCAAAGACGTCGAAGAGGCAGAGCGCAAAGGGATGGGCAAGGCGAAAATAGATCGGCTCATCATAAGCGAAAAAGTCCTTCAGGAGATGATTGACGGGCTTAAAGAGGTCTCGCTGCTGCCTGATCCGGTTGGCGAGGTCACCCGGATGTGGACCCGGCCCAACGGACTTCGGGTGGGCAGGATGCGCATTCCTCTCGGGGTGATCGGAATCGTTTACGAGTCACGCCCGAACGTCACGGTCGATGCTGCTGCGCTTTGCATCAAGGCCGGAAACGCCGTGATCTTGCGAGGGGGCTCCGAGGCATTTCACTCGAACAGCCGTCTTGCCGGAATTCTAAGGGAATCACTCAAGCAAACCGGACTGCCTCAAGACGCGGTCCAGTTTGTCGAAACCACCGACCGGAAGGCAGTTCTGGACCTGCTCGGCCTGGAGGAATATGTGGACGTGATGATTCCTCGCGGGGGAGAGGACCTGATACGCTTTGTAACCCAAAATGCAAGGATGCCCGTCTTAAAACATTACAAGGGCGTCTGCCATGTTTACGTCGATTTGGACGCTGACCTTGAGATGGCCCGGGATATATGCCTTAATGCCAAAGTACAGCGGCCGGGAGTGTGCAACGCAATGGAGACATTGCTGGTTAACGAGGCGGTTGCGGGAAGTTTTCTGCCCTTAGCGGCCGAAGCCCTTCGACGCGAAGGCGTTGAGCTGCGCGGCTGCGAGAAGACAAGGGCGCTTGTGCCCAACTGCGCAGCGGCGACCGAGGAGGACTGGTACGCCGAGTATCTCGATCTTATTCTCGCTGTGCGCATAGTGCCGGACATGGACGAAGCTATCCGCCACATCATGAAATACGGGTCGCAACATACGGAAGCCATTGTCACTTCAAACTTTGAACGTGCGCACCGATTTGTCCAGCAGGTACAGTCTTCGCTTGTCCTGGTCAACGCTTCGACGCGCTTCAATGATGGTTTTCAGCTTGGTCTGGGCGCCGAGATCGGCATCTCCACCTCCCGGCTTCATGCTTTCGGCCCTATGGGTGTGGAAGAGCTTACGACAACCAAATTCATCGCCTTCGGTAACGGCCAGTTGCGCGGCTGATATGGAGCAGAGCCGATGCCATTGCGGCTGGGCGTATATGGAGGGACTTTCGATCCTGTTCATCTGGGCCATTTGAGAGCGGCGCAGGAAGCCCTGGAGATACTTGGGCTCGATGAGATGCTTTTCGTGCCGGTCTCCGTTCCTCCCCACAAACCGAGCAGGAAGATTCTCACCTTCCAGAGCCGCTGGCGAATGCTTGAGCTTGCCATTGTCAACAATGGGCGGTTCCGCCTTTCAGACCTTGAACGGCGAATGCCCGGAAAATCTTACACTGTGCATTCGTTAAGAAAGCTCCATGAGGAAAATCCCGGGGCCGAGCTTTTTTTCCTGGTCGGAGGCGATGCTTTCTTCGAGATGGATACCTGGTATCAGTTCGAAGAAATTTTCCGGTTGGCAGCCGTTGTCGTGCTCTCCCGGCTCGAGAGCGGTGAAGAGGAAATATTAGAATTTGTCTCGAAAAAGGTATCCGATTTATACGGAATCGTTCCCGAAAACGGAGAAATCCGGCATCCGGAGCTGCCTTCCGTGTTTATCCTCCGGAACACTCGCATGGATATCTCGTCGACCCGGATCAGAGAGCTTGTTGCCGAAGGGCTATCCATCCAATATCTGGTCCCCGATAATGTCTTGGGTTACATTGAAGAAAATAGGTTATATAAGAGCGGGTCAGCCGGCCGCATCCGATCACTCAAGGAATAATGATGCCAGATTTGGGAATCTCGCCGGAAAATGAACAGAAGGGCAAAGACGCCCGAATAGAGCTTAGCAGCAAAGAAAGGGCCATCCTGTGCGCCCGGGAGGCGATTGGTTTCAAGGCCCTGGATCTGGTTGTTCTGGATGTCTCCCGCTTTTCCTCCTTTGCTGATTTTTTTATAATTTGCAGCGGAAAATCGGGCAGGCAGGTCCAGGGGATCGCCGATAACCTGGAAAACAATCTCAAGAGCCAGGGACTCAAACCAATCGGGACTGAAGGAAAACGAGAGGGTCATTGGGTCCTGATGGATTATGGAGACGTAATCATTCACGTCTTTTACGAACCGGTCCGCTATTTCTACGATTTGGAAAGTCTGTGGTCCGAGGCTCCGAGGATAGAGTGGGAGCAAGGGCCTCACTGATCCACACCAGATAAAAATTGATAGAGGCTGAATCTTATGTGTTCTCCAGCGTTTTGCGGCAGGAAGGCAAAAAAAGGACTGAGCGCCCTGATTCTGTTTATTTTCGCGCTCGTCGTCATGTACCCTCCGACCGCTGTGAACGCGATCAGCTTGAGCGAAGAAAAAGAGTTGGGACAAAAGGTCGTCGGGTTGATCCGCAAGGTAATGCCCCTGGTCGAAGATGGCGAAGTGCTCACTTATGTCAGGAACGTTGGTAACCGTGTGGCCAAAGAAGTGGGCATAACCACCTATCAATTCCAGTTCTTCGTGATCGATCAATCCGTTCCTAACGCCTTCGCAGTTCCCGGCGGCAATATATTCATTTACCGCGGTTTGATCGAAATGATGTCGTCTGAAGCGGAACTGGCAAGTATTATCTCACATGAATTGGCACACATACAGGCACGGCACCTTCAGCGAAGCATAGACGAGGCAAAGATCCTGAGCGTTCCAATGATAGCCGGCCTGATTGCGGGGATTCTTCTCGGGGCTCCCGGGCTGATGGCCGGGGGGCTGGCTGCTTCCCAAACGCAGGCATTGCAGTACAGCCGCGCCCACGAAATGGAAGCCGATCAGTTCGGGTTCAGGTTCCTTTGCGCGGCCGGCTACGATCCCGCGGCCATGCCCGATGTCATGGGAAAGCTGCTGAAAGCCACGTCGCTGACCAACTCCAGTATTCCAGATTATCTCGCCACTCATCCGGCGCTTGGGGAACGAGTCCAGTACCTGACTGAAATGGTCAAGAAACAGAAGAGCACATCCAAAAAAGCGGTGGAGCCCATGACGGGGGATTTCCAGCTTATGCAGGCCACCCTGATAGCGGACTATACCGATGAGGCAAGAGCTTTTGACCGTTTTCAGGCGGGCATAAAGAAAGGCGACAAGGTTGCCGTATTCGGGCTGGGACGCCTCTATCTGCGTCAGAACAAGTGGTCCGAAGCAGTGGAGCAGCTTCGTAGCGCGGCCCGCGTGATGCCATACAGTCCGTTTGTTCTGAGCTCGCTGGGAGATGCCTATTACAGGGCGGGTAAGCTGGACGAGTCGCGAAGCACCTTGGAGTCAGCCCTGATGCTGGATCCTTCCTCCTCGATCGCTCACTACAGGCTAGCCCTGGTATTGATGGATATGGGGAAGAAAGACGAGGCGCTTGAGCATTTGACGCAACTACAAGAACTTGCGCCCATGTTTCCCGAGGTGGACTATCAGCTCGGAGTGGTCCTGGGGCAGTGCAACCAGCTTGGCCTGGCACACTACCACCTGGGGCGCTATTACCTTCAGAAGCAAAACAAGGAACTCGCGATCATGCACCTTAAGAAGGCGCAATCCCTTATCAAGGACTCGCCTTCGAAAATTGAAGAGATTAATTTGGCGCTGAAAGAGCTCGAAGGGAAGAAAAAGGGGTTTTTCTCGTCAAACTAACGATAAACAGCCCGAATCGGGCGCGAGTGTAAACCTGCCCGGCTCCAGCAGGGGCGAGGCCCGCTCGCTCACATAAAGGATAGCCATCTCCCCGGGCTTCACGGTTTCGGGGAGTTTTCCGTTAACCAGATTCATTTTGAATTTTCACAACCGGAATCGAAAGGTTCGTCATCCCGTCGCGATGACAGCCCGGGACTTCACCGGGTCTGGGCAACCCATCAGAAACAGTTGACAGAGGAGACCGTGAATTTATGTCCTCCAAAAAAACGAGTGATACAGACAACAGATCAGATAAACTAGAAACCCTTTCCATTTCAGATCCCCCTGGAAGAAGCATCCTACTGCTCCTCATTTCTTTGAGCGGGCTGATCATATCGCTGATGAGCGGATTTCAGGATCTCCCCTTTCTAAAGTCGCTTTGCACGAGCGCATGCAAGGATACTATCGATATTCATTTTCTAGGCGCGCCTATCTGGTTATTGGGCACTATTTTCTACTCGGCGGCAGTCTTGCTGGCCTTGTTCAGACAGGATCTTTCAATATGGATAGCGGCCCCCGCCGCAGGAGCGGAAGCTGTCTTCATCTTGATAATGATCCAACTCAAAGCGCCCTGCGTTTTTTGCATAGCCAATGCGGTAGTCGTTCTCGTGCTGTTTGCGGCTACATTCAGAAAACGGCTTTTCTGGCAGGAAGCTACCCTGATCCTGGTTTTTTTTGTAGGGTTCTTTTTCTGCCTTTCATTCGAAAACCACCTCTGGCGCCCCTCAACAACAATTGCAGCGGAGCCTGGCGCTCAGCGCGGCGATGACTCGGGCATTGCGGCCACTGTGGGCGACGAGGTCATAACCAACCAGCGCCTGGACGTACTCCTCGGCCCAAAGCTCCTGGAGACGCGCATAGAAATCTACCGGCTGAAGAGAGAAAAGCTGGATCAGTTGATAGTCGAAATGGTTCTCGACAAGGAGGCAAAGCAGCAGGGAAAAACGGTTGAAAATCTCGTGGAGCAGATAGCTCCCGCTGGTGGGTCCACGGTTGAAGAAGCTGAGATCGACAAGTACATGCAGGATAACCGGGAAAGGATCCAGGAATATAGGGGAAACATTCCGGAGCTTAGACAGCGGATAGGAGCTTTTCTGGCACAACAGAAAAGATCAGAGGCCGTCAAGAAGTACGTTCAAGCCCTCGAGCCCCAATACGGGGTCCGGATTCTTGTGCCGATGCCGTTTCCGCCCAAAGTAAACGTTGACACTCAGGGCGCTCCCACCCTGGGTCCCTCCGACGCGCCGGTGACCGTAGTCGAGTTCTCCGACTACGAATGCCCTGCCTGCCGTGCGACCCATGAGGTAGTAAAGCAGGTCAGGGCCGCTTATGGTAACAGGGTACAGTGGATCTACAAGGAATATCCGCTCAAGCGTCACAAAGACGCTTTCAAGGCAGCGGAAGCTTCTCACTGCGCCGAGGATCAGGGGAAATTCTGGGAATACCAGGAACGGCTGTTCACCGCGCCGGACCTCTCGCCCGACAACCTGGTAAGCATGGCCGGCCAACTCGGAATGTCACAGGAAAAGTTCCGCCAGTGCCTTCAGGATTCAATACACAAGCCCCTGGTGGAAAAAAACGTGCGGGACGCGGTTCAGGCCGGCCTGGACAGGACCCCCTCATTTATGATCAACGGCGCCGTGTATGCAGGAAGCCCGTCGCTGGATACCTTCAGGAGCATGATTGACGAGGAGTTGAAAAAAGCGGGTCCTCAGCCGCAAACTTTTGGAAAGGCTAAATGATTTACGGGGCTGCTGCGCCCCCGAAGTGAGTTGGGACTAAGAGGCAGCAGGTCTTTTCACCTCTTGATTTTTGGCGCCAAAGGGCCAATAATGCCAGCTTTATATTGAACTGGCGGTGAAGGCGGATTGTGTTTCAAGAGTTTTTCACAAATTAAGACGCCGCAAGAACTGCTGTCCGGTTGGTTTCCCAAGCCAAGCTAGTGTTTATTCAATCGTCTTCTTCGGCCCCTTTTCCCCGGGGGGTGGCCGCCTGTGAGGCTGTTCGGGGAGATATTTTTCAGGAGGAATTGATGAAGATTCTTGTCAGCGATAGCCTTTCCGAATCCGGGATCGAAAAGCTCACCAAAGTTCCCGGCTTCGAAGTCGATGTGAATACAAAACTCTCTCCCGAAGAGTTTCGGCAGGTGATAAAAGATTTTGACGCGCTGGTCATTCGGAGCGGGACCAAGGTCAGCGCTCAAGTTCTGGAAAATGCCCAAAACCTGAAGGTGATAGGCCGCGCCGGAATCGGGCTTGACAACGTTGATATTGATGCGGCCAGCAAGCTCGGCATAGTGGTAATGAACACGCCCGAAGGCAATGTCATAACTACGGCCGAACACGCCATAGCCATGATGCTGGCTCTGACCCGCAACATCCCGCAGGCTTCCAGCTCTCTAAAGAATAACGTCTGGGAGAAGAAACGCTTTAAGGGGAAGGAAGTCTTCAATAAGGTGCTTGGAGTCATCGGAGTCGGCCGGATCGGGCGTGTAGTGGCCGAACGCGCCCAGGGGCTCAAGATGCAGGTCATCGGCTACGATCCCTATATCAATCCCGAAGTGATTGACACTCTCGGGATCCAGGGCGTAACTTTCGAGGAGCTCTTAGAGAAATCCGACTACATTACCATTCATACCCCCATGACTTCAGAAACCCGAAACCTGCTCAATGCGAATACATTCAGCAAAATGAAACCGGGCGTTTTCATCATCAACTGCGCGCGAGGAGGAATCGTAAACGAGCAGGATCTTTATGATGCAATCAAAAAAGGCATGGTAGCCGGGGCCGCGATCGATGTATTTACCAAAGAGCCTCCCATAGATAACCCCCTGCTCACACTCGAACAGGTGATAGCTACGCCTCACCTTGGAGCTTCCACCGAGGAGGCGCAAGAGAATGTCGCCATCGCCGTTGCCGACCAGATAACCGATTTTCTGACTCGGGGCACCATCCGCAACGCGGTAAACGCTCCCAATATTGACGGCGTCGTTCTAGCCAAACTGCGTCCCTACCTGACTTTGGCCGAAAAGCTCGGATGCGTGCTCACCCAGATTACCAAGGGCGCCATACAGAAGGTATCGATTGAATACGTGGGGGACGCCTCTGCCCTGGAAACCCAGCCACTGACTATTTCCATCCTCAAGGGCATGCTTACGCCGATCCTTGGCGATATGGTCAACTTCGTCAACGTTCCTATCCACGTAAAGGAGAGGGATATCAGGGTGACCACGTCGGTGCGCAGCGAGGCCGAGGATTTTACTAACCTTATCAGTATTCATGTAAAGACTTCGCAAGCAGATAACCTAGTCGCGGGTACCATACTCGGGAAAAAAGAACCGCGCATGATCCGGATCAATGATTTCCGCCTCGAAGCGGCCCTCGAAGGACATCTGCTGCTGATCCACAATATCGACACTCCGGGTACTATAGGGGCGATCGGGACCTGCCTGGGACGGCACAACATAAATATTTCACTGATGAATGTCGGCCAGATGCTGGAACGCGGACAAAACATTATTTTTCTTCGGACGGACACGCCCGTTCCCACGCATGTCATCGAAGAACTGCTTGCGATGGATAATGTAGACATTGTCCAGGCAATCGAGCTTTAGTCCCCACCAGATAATTCAGGAGGAAAAAAGCGCCATGGCAGAGAAGGAAGAAGAGAAGGGATTTGTTGTAAAGGACCGTCGCCGGTTCACTGAGGAGCCCGGAGCGGAAGAAAAACCCCAGCCTGAAGAGGCTTCCGCAGCCGAGGAACAAAAGAGCGCTCGTCCCGAAGAGGCTTCCAGCAAGGAGGAACAGGCACGGGGCCCTTTCCCGGAAGTTACGTTGGCCACCTTCATTTTCTCCCTCAGTTCGTCGGCGCTGGTGCACCTGGGAGAAATTCCGGAACCTCAAACGAACCGCACCGAGGTTGATCTGCCCATCGCAAAGCAGATTATCGACACCCTTGGCATGCTCCAGGATAAAACGAAGGGTAATCTTGACCAGGACGAGGAGAGGCTCCTCAAGTCCGTGCTCTATGATCTGCGTATGCGCTACATCCAGAAATCAGGCAAATAGGAAGGGGCCGGGGTTCGCATTTGATTCTCCAGACCAGCGTTCCCGCAAAGATTAACTTGTGGCTCGAGGTGGTCGCAAAAAGAGAAGACGGCTATCACGATATCTCCAGTCTCATGCTGCCTGTTTCGGTTTACGACAATATCCGGTTGGACGTTACGCCGGGGGGCGGTCACATTTCAATAACCTGTGACCAGCCGGAAATACCCTCGGATGATCGGAACCTGGCTTGGCGGGCAGCCGATCTTTATGTAAAAAGCTGCGCAATACCGGCAGGGATTCACATACATCTGGAAAAGCACATTCCCTCGGGAGCCGGCCTTGGAGGCGGGAGCTCGGATGCGGGCGGCGTGCTTGTTGCCCTGAACTCATTGTTTCAAAACGCCGTCCCTCACTGTGAGCTGGAAAGACTGGCCCTCAGGCTCGGCGCTGATGTGCCCTTTTTCCTTCACGCAAAACCCGCCCTGGCGACCGGGATAGGTGAGAAGCTTGAATTTGCGGGCGATACCCCGGATTATCCGCTTCTGCTGATAAAACCGCCCGTAAGTGTTCCCACGGCGTGGGTATATCAAAATTTGAGTTTGACAAAGGGCGGAGCCAAAATTAAACTAAGTAGTTTAAGCACGCACCCTTGGCAGATTCAGGATCTGATTGAAAACGACCTTGAATCGGTTACCGTACCCCGATACCCGGTCATTGCCGACCTTAAGCAATGGCTGCTCGGCCAGGGCGCACTGGCGGCGTCAATGAGTGGAAGCGGGCCGACCGTGTTTGGAATTTTCAAGACCCGGCAAGCCGCTGCGGCTGCGGAAATCGACGCAAAAAGGGATTGGCCGGACTGTTGGGTTAATGCCGCCGAAGTGATCGGTCATGGAGGCTGATATCAGCGGGGGCGCTTTTTAAGTTGCGCCACCGCTGTGATATAGTGCCGCATAAGCGGAATATTGAGTTGGGGCGTGGCCAAGCGGTAAGGCACGGGTCTTTGGAACCCGCATTCGGAGGTTCGAATCCTCCCGCCCCAGCCATTTTTTTCTGTTCCTGAAGATGGGCGCTCGTCTCCCCTTTTAACAATTTCCCCCTTTCATCAAAGAGGGAAGGGCGAGATGGGCTGTAATTAATTTTTGCTCAGGCGCGCAAATTGCCGTTATGTGGAGCCGTCTCACTCTTTTTACCGGAAACTCCAACGCCGCACTTGCCGATAAGGTTTGTTCGCGGCTGGGGATACGTCCCGGCAAAGCCCTGATCACCCGCTTCAGTGACGGAGAAGTCAGGGTGGAAATAGGCGAAAACGTCAGAGGTAAAGATACTTACGTACTCCAGTCCACCTGCCCGCCCGTCAATGAAAATCTGATGGAGCTGCTGGTGATCATAGATGCCCTCAAGCGGGCGTCAGCGCGTCGGATTAACGTAATAATTCCCTACTACGGCTACGGCAGGCAGGATCAGAAAGAAAAGCCGAGGGTCCCTCTTTCCGCCAAGGTGGTTGCCGACCTGTTGAGAGTCGCCGGGGCAGACCGCGTGATCACAATCGATCTGCATGCCGACCAGATTCAGGGCTTTTTCGATATTCCGGTGGATCATCTCTTTGGGACTATCGTTTTGGGCGACTCACTCAAAGGCGAAATACAGGGAAACGAGATTGTAGTTGCCCCCGATTCCGGGGGGGCCGAGCGAGCGCGGCTTTTTGCGTCCCGGCTCAAGCTCGATCTGGCCCTGATGGACTATCGCGAGGAGAACGGCACTTATCCCAAGATCGTCGGAAATGTCAAGGGGAGAAAAGTCATAATCCTTGACGACCTCATCGATACCGCACGGACCATTTTACGCACGGCGCACGCGGCCGAAACGGCCGGGGCCGAAACAGTCGATGTCTGCGCCGTACACCCCGTGCTCTCGGGGACAGCCGTAGAAAAGATAGAAGCTTCTCCCGTCCGGAAATTGATCGTGACCGATACCATTCCACTTTCCGAAAGCGCGCAAAACTGTAAAAAAATCCATACTGTGAGCATTGCACCCCTGCTGGCCGAAGTTATCAAGCGGGTGCATTTTGAGGAATCGATAAGCTCGATATTCAACTTAACTTGAACGCCCCAGCTAACGTGTCCTTCCTCAAAGCTCCTTATTTAAAAGAGAGTTTCAGGCGGGCCGGGCGGCGGATAAACCAGGAGGCACAGGTAAATGAGTCTGGAACTTAAGGCGGTAACAAGAGACAGAACGGGTAAAGGCGCGGCGCGCAGCGTGCGCAGCGCTCTGAGGGTCCCGGCGGTGCTTTACGGCCCGAAAACCCAGCCGACTCCCCTTTCGGTTTCGGCTTTGGAGCTGGAGAAGCTTCTCAGGGAGACTCGCGGCGAGAGCAAGCTCCTGAATCTAAATGTAGAGGGTGGCCTTTCAAGGCAGGTGCTCATTCGCGAAATTCAGACGCACCCCTACCGGAGGCGTTTTCTGCACGTCGATTTCTATGAAGTGCCTCTGGATCAGCCAATCACCGTAGAGGTTATTGTCGAGCTGTTCGGGGATTCCATAGGGGTGCAGAAGGGTGGCGAGCTGAACCTGATTCAGCGAACGCTGGCCGTTCGCTGCCTGCCAAACCAGATCCCGGAAAATATCCGGATCGATGTGAGCAAGCTTGATATCGGGGAGATGCTCCACGTCGCGGACCTTGTAGCGGAATCTTCTTACGAATTCGAGGAGGAGGCGAGTGTTGGGGTCGTGAGTGTGGTGTCTATTCTGGAGACCGCGGCCCAGCCAGCCGAAGAAACCCCGAAGAAATAGCGCTTGCAGGTATTTGAAACGGCTCGGTCCCTATGGGTGATGTCTGTCGCAACGAAGAGCAAATCCTTGCCCTTATCGGGCTGGGAAATCCGGGAAAAGAATATGAGAAGACCCGCCACAACGTGGGGTTCCAGGTCGTCGATCATCTGATCGCGAGCTATTCCCCCGGTATGGCGGAGCGCAAGTTCCGCGCCTCCTGGGGCTTCGCAATGGCCGAGGGGCGAAAAATCCTGTTCGTAAAGCCGCTCACCTTTATGAACAGGAGCGGCGAGGCAGTAAGCGAGATCATCAAATATTTCGGTATCCCTCCGGGCCGGATGCTCGTCATACATGACGACCTTGACCTTCCGTTTGCCCGGATTCGCATCGCCCAAAGAGGCGGATCGGGCGGACACAAGGGCATCCAGTCCATAATCGAGCACGTTGGCGGCCCCGATTTCCCACGCTTGAAAATCGGGATCGGCCGCCCGAAACACGGTGAGCCGGTCGAAACCTTTGTCCTCCAGCCCCCATATCCGGAAGACCGGGAAATCTTCGAAAAAATGACGGTCCAGGCTGAAAAAGCAGCCCGGGCCGTTCTCGCTACATGCTTGTCCGATGCAATGAATGAGTTTAATCGTCACGACTAGGTCGTCAGTTGCTTCATCACTGTAGAAGGCCGCTCCCGGATAAGAGATCCATCGGGCAGCAATTGTCCCCGAAACCGAGGATCGCCCCCAGCCCCCTCACTGCCAGCAATGCGCCCATCAGTATAATGAAAACGGCAGCCGTCCTTTCGCCGAAAAGACGTGTCCGGGCGGAGACAAGCGACACCGACATTCCTGCGGCGAGCAGCGCTGGAATGGTCCCGAGCCCGAAAGAGACCATAGTGACAAATCCACTGAAGGTACTGAGCGTGCTTGCCGCCGCAACCAGCATAGCCCAGGTCAGACCGCAGGGAAGGAGGCCCACGAGCAGGCCGAGCCCTAACTTGGAACCGGGGCTTCCGGAGTTCGTAAGCCTCGCCAAATGCCTGCCCAAAACCGGTGCTTGTGGCGAGAGCAGATTGGTCACAAAAGCGGGCAGAGGAAAGATCCGAAAGACTATCAGACCCAGGCCGATGAGGGCGAGTCCGGAGGCAACAGCAAAGCCCGCCCTGTATTGCATCGAAAACTTGTGTACCTCAAATGACCCGAAAATACCCGCGACAATGGCTCCCATAATGCCATAAGTGAAAATACGCCCGGCATGAAACGCGAGGTGATGCAAAAATGCCCCGGAGAAGACCGAAAATCCCTCATTCCCCGAACCAGCGCAAGATGCGGCCCTGTAGCGCAGAGACCACGCGATGACGAGCGGTCCGCACATCCCCAGGCAGTGGAGGCTGCCGGTCAGCCCCACAATGAAAGGAACAAAAGTTTCGAGCATATCGGGTAAGATTATAGCAGGAGTGGAGGAAAAGTTTACTTTTAACCGCGTGAAAAGCCCAAGGCAATTTCCATGAAACCGGGGCCTCAGGAAATGGCCCAGTCTATATCTTGGCTGTGTTGATATCCTGGTGAATTCAAGTTTAAGAGTTCGGGTTAAAGATTGTGCGCCGAGCCCGTTTCTGATAATTTTATGAATGAGCCCAAGTGCCCGGCTTTCTTAATATGGTCCTCAGCGTCAACGTAACTGGGAAGTCCTTCGATATGAAGATCATTCCTGACGACGTGACGTGGTCTACAGGGGCAGAATCGAGAAATTCCGGGCGAACGAGTTGATCCACAAACGCTATCTCGCATTCTGAAAAGGAGCACACTTGAACCACACCACGTTTTTTTCAACCACCGGGCGCATTGTAATGGGGCCGGGGTCCATTCAGGGACTCGCAGGGGAGATCAAAAGGCTGAAGGGCACCAAGGTCCTCATCGTGACCGATCCTGGACTTGTCAGCACTGGAATCGTCGGCCGGGTGGAAGGCCTTCTTTCGGAGGCGGGGATTCCTTTCAGTGTTTTCGACCAAGTGGAGCCGGACCCCCGCTTTGAAATCGCTGCCGACGCTCTGGCACTTATCCGGGCCGAGAAAGCCGACGTCGTCATCGGTCTCGGAGGCGGCTCGTCCATCGACATAGCCAAGGTCGCGGCGATACTGGCGACCAACACGGACCCCATCACCGCTTATTTCGGCATCGATCTTGTTCCCAACCCGGGGCTCAAAACAGTCCTAATCCCCACAACGGCTGGAACGGGCAGCGAAGTGACCCCCATCGCCATCCTCTCCGACCACCACGACAAGCTCAAGAAAGGCATCGTCAGTCCCTACCTTCTTCCGGCTTGCGCCCTGCTCGACCCGGAACTCACTGTCGGACTCCCGCCCGCCGTGACTGCCGCCACGGGGATGGACGCCCTCATCCACGCCATCGAAGCCTACACGTCCAAGAACGCGACCTCCATCACGGACATGCTGGCAGTCAAAGCCATGGAACTGATCTTTGACAACCTGCGCATCGCATGCGCCAACGGCGAGAACCTCGAAGCGCGCACCAACATGATCGAGGGAAGCCTCCTCGCCGGCATGGCTTTCGCCAACGCCGGGGTGACAGCCGTTCATGCCTTTGCCTATCCCATCGGGTCCGAGTTCCACATTCCCCACGGGGTGGCCAACACCATCATGATTGTCCCGGTCATGGAATTCAACCTGATGGGGAACCTTCCGAAGTTCGCCGACATCGCCGACATCTTCGGCCAGAACACCGAGGGTCTGTCGGAACGGCAGGCCGCCCAACTTTCCGTCGAGGCGGTTCGAGAGCTTGCCGAAGACCTGGATGTCCCTTCCAGGCTGAGTGTATACGGTGTGAAGGAAGAGGACATCCCCGGCCTGGCCAAAGGGGTCATGAAGGTGACTCGCCTTCTCGCCAATAATCCCAGGGTCCTCAGCCTCAAAGATGCCGAGATGATATATCGCAAAGTACTCTAACGAAGGATTCCTCCGGCGCGCGGCTTTTTAACATGGTTCTCAGCATCAGCGTGACCCGGAAGTCCCGGGGTTTTGCCTCGCTGCCGCAAAACCCGTCCGGAACTCAATAACCGATTCTCCCGGCCGGGTTCCGTACCGCTCAAAAAATAAGCCGGACCGCATTCGGTCCGGCTGAACGCCCTATACTTATCGTAATGTAAAACTGATTAACGCTCAAGGGCTTCGGAAACTGCAGCTTTCCTCCGGGATCGTTTGACGGCGCATGCTCCCGGCTCTCCAGCCGGCTGTCGCCATCGATACACTTGCTTGTCTCCCTGGCCCTCACGAAGTTGGGGGCACCAGGTTCATTCATGGGACAAAGATGCCTTCGTCCCGCCTTATCTTTTGCCTAAATCAACATATCCGGTTTCATTTTTGCCCTTCCAGATATCTTATCTTTTCCTTTACCCAGGAACGCACCAGTTGTGCCCTATCGATCCCTGATCGCCTGGATTCTCTGTCGATCACTCTAATATCCTTTGGGTCAAGCCGCAACTGAATCAGCCGTTTGGCCGGGCGAGTAAACTTGAGTCCACCCTCTGTCCAGCCTTCAAAATCCTCAGGACCATGCGCCTCCCAGAACCGCTCGAGATCCTCATCATCCATGGCGGGAATTTCGGACACGTGTTTACCTGTTTTCTTCACGGAGTCTTTCTCCTCTTACTGTATGTATCTCTCTGATTCCTGTTCATGTCTCTGGCAGTTATGACTTTAAGGACATTTGTTTTCGCTTCAAGACCAAATTGATAAACCTCTTCGGAAGATAGTATCCTTCCCAGTACGAGCAGATACCTGCCGGCAAAAGTTCGTCCATAAATAAAGTAGCATTCGCGGTAAGTTATTGAAAAGGCGTCAGGATCATCGTAGACGGCCTCTTCTACTTCCCACATCTCAATGCTATGCTTGCTGAACAGTTTTTCCTCTACACCTGAGGAAACCGTGAGTTCACACTGGAATACCTTCCCTCTGCCCATGGTCCAGTCCTTTACTCTCAGTATCTTAGAGTATCTATTAGTATCTGTCAAGGTGCGGAGCAATAAGGTAGAATCGAAACTGAAAGCAGGCTGGAATTCGATAAAGTTCGATGACGGGAAAACTTACCGCATGCTCCTCACGTAGCGCACAACGGCCCAGCTTTCATCGTCTGTCATTGTGGCATAGAGAGGAGGGTGCCTGTTGAACCCGAAGCGCATTTTATAGAATATTTCACCGTCGCTCTGGTCCTGTACCTGTGGACTTTTGAGGTTTGAAGGAAGGGGGGCGAAACTTTGTCCAACCGTGCCGTTGCCGTCGAGCATGGGACCGTGGCATTGCACACAGTAGAGCTGATAACTTTCCTCTCCCCGGGCAACCATTTTAGAGTCGTTGGGGACCGGGTTTACAAGCTCCATGGGGTTTTCTTCACGCTCGATCCAGATGCCTCCGTCGACAGGTATGGTCTTTTTCGGCATCTGCGGGAATTCCTGGTTATATGCCTGTACTGCCTCGTCGTCCCTCATCTCGGCATAATAGCAGCCAAACAGGGTCAAAGACGCAAAGGCGAGCAATGCGATCAGTACTGCGCGGGTAAGCGAGTGAGCGGATGCGCTCCCGGCCGCTTTCATTTCGGCGCCTCCATCTTCTGCATTTCCGAGACCGGCCCTGAAACGTGCTGCGGCACCACCGGCGTCGATTCCGGCCCCGGAGCGAGGCCATGGGGATTGGCCGGATTATAGGAAGAATAGATCGATTCACCTGGTACGTCCGGGATAACGCTGAAATCCCAGCCCGGAGGCCCTTTATCCCCGATGACAAAATAGATCAGCAAACCCCATGCGAGGAATCCTACCGCGATTGCGCTTATGATGGACCAAGTCTTAACCCAGCTAAATTCTTCTTCCGTGCGCATCTGAGGATACTCCGCTCTTAAAACCTGCTGCCGTTGGCCCAGACGTAGATCAAGTAGGAGAAAGACCATGCGGCTATAAGAAAGTAGGTGTAGATGAGAAAAGGAGCTATCGGGTTTTTCTCCAGATGATGTCCGCTCTCGCGCTCATGGTACCTTCTTTGCTCCAGTTCAGCCTCCGTTCTGGCTACGCGTCTTCTCGGGTAACTTGCCCAGGCGAGATAGACCATAATTAGAGATATCGCGCCCAGAAAGAGTGCGATCATTTCATACTGAAAATCGACCCAGACAAAGAATCGCATGTTCGTATCCGTTCAACGGTGATAGAGGCCAAGCCCCAATGCGGCGGCGAAGGCGATAAAACACATCGCCACGATCAGACACAGGGCAACGTTGTGAACTCTGCGCTTTGCGCGGCCGGCGACCACAATCGGCTGGGATAGAAGGTCTTTTCCAAGCGGCAGATACCTTGCGCGTTCCTGGTCGGAAAACTGCCCCGCCCGAAGCGCCCAGATAAACGCCACAAGGCTCACGCTCAAACTGACTCCAACAAGAAAAAGCCATCCTGCGTAATAGATCATTTTTCTTTCACCACCGGTTCGTAGGCCGCGTCGATACCCCTCGGCTCATCGTGGGCGTCTGTTTGCCCGATAAATGTCACGGCCACATAGTTGCCGACGTCCCAAATCTTCTCGGACTGGAGGTCCTTCTTGAAGTAAGGCATCGCGGTGCCCGTGATCCCGTTCATTATCTGGTAGTAGAGTATTCCTCCGGATATCCCCCTGTCCTTGAGGATCGTAAAATTGAGAGGAGGAGGATAAAGATAAGGCTGAGCCGGACCCACGCCGTCTCCTACCGGACCGTGGCAGCCGATGCAATAGCTCTGGTAAATCCGGTGTCCCCGCTCGAGGCCGGCAGCAGAGGTCGGATAGGGGTTGGGCACTTTTCTCCAGCCTTCCGGAACATGGGAATGGATCCATTCGACATTCTTTACCGGACCTGATTCGAATGCTGCTATCGATTCGGTTTTCCAGTAATTTTGCCGCTCCACTCTTGCGTCGGCCAATTTAAATCCAAGGCTCTGCTCGTAGGCCGTAAGGGCCTTGATCCTTTCCGGGCCGAGAAACTCCCAGGAAGGCATGAGTGACTCGGGCCGGGTAAACCTCGGGTTGGCGAAGTGTGCAAGGTGCCAGTCGTCGGGATGCTCTCCGCCTTCCTGAGAGAGGTCCGGACCGGTGCGCTCGGTCCCTATGAGGTGGGGCGAGTCTGCAACGTAGTCTCCGGATTCCGCTATCCTTTCGGAACCGATGTCCCAGTCGAAATTGCGAATGAACTGCGTATGGCAGTAGGTGCAGCCGTTGTTCACATAAACTGAGCGCCCTTCATCTTCCAGTTCGGTGCGCGGCCTGAAGATAGCTGAACCTTGATCGCTCATCGTTAGCCAGGGCAGAACGACAAACATGAAGAGCACCGGGGCAAAAATGAGCAGCCCCCCCAGGACTAATACGACCGGTGTCATCCTCATTGCAGTTCTCCCTGAAACGCTTCTCCAAATACGCGTTCGCCAAGGGCCTGATCGCCGCGGATGGTCCTGATTACGTTATAAAGGCCGATGAACGCCGCCCCGATGATCAACAATCCTATGGACGCGCGCATTATAAAATAGATCTGGACCATGGGCAGAGTGCGGTAGACGGTTGTTCCGTTAAGCCAGGCGTTGCCCTGGATGAGGCCTGCGCAGGTCAGCACCAGGAAAAAACCGGCCATGCCAAGAACGAGCAGCCAGTATTGAACATCGGCCAGACGCCCGCTGTAGAGAGGTTTCCCGGTAATCCTGGGGAGAATGTAGTATAGCCCTCCCAATGCGATCATTCCGGAGAAGCCGAAAACCCCGATGTGAGAATGCGCGATAACCCAGTTGTTCAAGTGAGTTACCCTCTGCACGACCGGCAGCGCCTGAAGTGATCCCTGGGTGCAGGTCAGGATGTACCAGACAAGACCTGCCGTGATGAATCTTGCTCCGATATCTGCGTGGATAAGCCCGAGCCTGCCCCGCATCGTGAGCCACAGGTTCACGAGCACCGTAAAAACGGGAATGATCATTGCGATGCTCCCGGATACGGCCATCGTCTTCAGCCAGACCGGTATGGGGGCCTGAAGGATGTGGTGCGCCCCGATATGGGTATAGATGACCAAAATGGTCCAGAAGCCGACAAGCGAGAGAGAATGGCTGTACACCGGACTGCGGGCCACCCTCGGAATGACGTAGTAGGCTATGGCAATAGCGAGAGGGGTTAAGAACAGCCCCACGATACCATGCCCGTAAAACCATGCCAGAATGGCATCAGGCAATCCTGTTATGGCGCCTTTAAAATTGAAAACTGCATGACCGAAAAAGTAGATAAACCAAGTATATACCAGGGACGCAAATATATACCAGGCTGAGACGTACATCAGCTTTTCCTGCCGGTTGGCGGCTGTCTGCAGCAGGTTTACGAACATGAGCCCCATGGACAGCAAGATCCCCACGTTGGCCGGCCAAATCCATTCAGCGTACTCTCTGCCCTGGGAGTATCCGAGATTGAGCGCCACGATACCGGTAAGAATGGACAGGTTCCAGATCCATAGGGAAATCTTCCCGAGCTTCTCGCTCCACAGCGAAGACCGCAGCACCGCCGGGAGGATGTAGTGGGCGCACCCGAGCAGCGCACACCCGGCGAAACCGAAGATCATGGTGGTGGTGTGCATCGGGCGAACCCTGCCGAAAACCAGCCCGGCAATGCCTCCGTAAAGGTCTGGAATGACCAACTGAGTGGCGGCTGCAAAGCCCTCCAGGGTGCCGAGGGCAAACCAGAGGGCCGAACTCAGGAGAAGAAGTTTTGCAGTCCCGTTTTCTTCAACCTTTAGAAGCTGCACTGCTCATACCTCATCAATTCTGAACTGCCTTAATGGTGACAACCAAGATAACAGTCGAGCTGCGCTTTTCTTTCTGTGTGGCATGTAATGCAGAAATTCATCTGGAAATCCACTCTGCGCAGCCGGTCCATCGACGGAACATCTCCGTGACATCTCAGGCAGTCAATTTTTGCCATTATATGGGGACTGTGCCTGAACTTTACAAAATCGGGAACAAAATAGATTCGCACCCAGGGGACCGGGACCTTTTTGTCCAGATACTCCTTCTCTTTTTGGATCTCGGGATGCATTGGAATTATGTATTTATGGCAAAAGAAACACTTCTCGACTTCCGGAAGTCCCGCGTGCTCTGAGCGCTCTACATAAGGATGGCAGAAACGGCAGTTGATCTGTTTGACCCCGGCATGAATACGATGGCTGAAAAAGACGGGCTGGACCGGTCCAATGTCTTGTCCGGGGAACAGGTAAAAGAAGTAGATAAGGGTGAGCAAAAGTAGAACGGCCGCACTGAACCACCCTATCCACCACCTCGCTTCTCTTCTGGTTGCCTTGGTGCCCTCAGCCATTTTCTCTCAGTCGAAAAATTATGGGAAATATTATCCAAACGCCCGGCGCGCCCGGGGCCTCACGCCAAATCTATAATATTGCTTTCCTGCTCGAGGGCTACATCCAGTTTAGGGTCGGAAACCGCGAGAACAGGGTATTTCTGTAAAAAAGAACATACGCAGAAGGCGAAAAGCCCGAGCCATCCGATAGTGATCAATATTTCAAATATTCCCAGCGGAAGCGATTTGCTTTTCACCAGCGAGGGGGTAACCAGAAGGAATTTTTCCAGCCAGATTCCGATCAGAATCCAGACGGAGATCATGGCCAAACGGATCGGTTCCAGTTTTATTCTTCTGAACAGCAAGACCACAAAAGGGATCAAGAAAAGCACTATGAGCACGGTCCATGCCAGCGCCGCCCACGGATCGTAAATAACGCGCGAGATCACGTACCGGGTCTCATCGGGCAGATTACCATACCAGATGACCAGAAACTGAACATAGAAAAAATCCAAACCAACCACACAGAAGGCGAAAGTGAGTTTCCCGATGTCGTGAAACTGCTTCTTCGTGATGAAGTTGCCCATCCCCAGTTTCCTGACGCCAAATGTGGATAGAACGGCTAGAAACGCAAGTCCCCCGTAAAAAGACACCGCGAAATAGTAAGCCCCGAAAAGCGTACTGAACCACTCCGGGTTAAGCGACATCATCATGTCGAAAGCCACCAGCGTCAGGACGAACGCATACAGGATGGCGTATGCAGTGGACAGCGTGTACTGGGCGCGTTCCCGGTCTTTTGTGGCTGGAATCCCTTGCATGAATTCCGAATCGCTCTTGACGGAATGGTAAGTGATCAGAGCTGCCGTCAGAGCCAATGCAAGCAGCCCGATGCCTTCGCGTGCAAAGAAAAAGGGAGTATTGAGCCAGGGCGCTTTTTGCGCTTCCGGGTGGAGGACCCACCAGAAAACACTCCCTCTGGCAAGAAAAAGGGGCCACAGCAGAATAAAGGTAAGCGGGAGGAAAAAGACTACCGATTCTGAGAGCCGCTTTACGGGCCTTCCCCAGGTCGCGTTGGTCACAACGAGAACAGGAGAGAGCAGGAATGTCCCGAACGCGAGACCTGTCCAATAGACATAGTTGGTCAGATAAGCGGACCAGGCCCTTTGGGCGTCTCCCGCAAGCAACTGGTAGGCAAAGGCCGCCGCGCCGATCAGAAAAAAGACCAGGCTCACCCCTTTCAACCTTCCCCAGTTGAACGACATTTTTGCAGAGTCAATTTCCTGGTAGATCTCACTCTTCAATCTGACGGACCTCCTCGGCCCCTGAACCGCTCAGAATGTTCGAGACCTGGCCGCAGTCAGCATCCGTGCAATAAACCACGATCCCGAATCGGTCCTGGCTGAAGCGCCTATCGTAATGGATGGGGAGGCGCATTTTCGGCAACCTGCTCAGAAAAAGAAAACCTCCCAGTGTAAAGAACACAGCTATCAGAATGAAGAACTCGAAACCCGGTATAACTGAAGGTATTATCGGGATCGGAGGCTTGCCCCCTACTATGAACCGCCACTGGCTTGCAGTGTAGACGGCAAGAGAAACCCCGGTCAAAAATCCGAGGACAGCTCCCGTAAGGGTGAAGAAACGTCCCGGCCCCAGGGCCGGCTCGCCCAGCGCTTCCCTGACTTCTTCAATGCGCATTGGGGAATAGACAGCGCTTATGCGGATTTTTTCATTCCTGAGACCTTCCACTGCGGAAAGCAACTCGTTTAAGTATGCGAAAATCCCGACTACAGCCAGCTTTTTAGCCATCGAAGTTTCCTCTTACTTTGCCCTGACCGGAACGGGTATTTTCTCCTTTACCTCCGTTAAGGAAATCGTGGGGAGAAACTTTGCAAAAAGGAGGAAAAGAAAGAAAAAGAGGGAAAAAGAGCCAATCAGTATCCCCCATTCGACAATGGATGGGTACGGGTAAAGACCCCATGAGTAGGGGTCATATTCATGGGCTTCGGAACCCACGATAATCACGAGGCGCTCGAACCACATCCCGATGTTTACAAGTATCCCTATCGAGAACAGCGCCGCCAGATTGGTCCTGATTTTCTTGAAAAATAGAAGTATCGGGACGACCGCGTTGCAGACGATCATAAGCCAGAAGCACCAGGAGTAATAACCGGTCATACGCCACATGTACTGGGCTTCTTCGGCTTTGCCGCCGCCATACCAGGCCATGAAATGTTCGACCATATAGGAATAGCCGACGATGAGACCCGTAAGGATTATCGTTTTGCCGATATTTTCAAGCACCTCTATTGTTACAAGGTTTTCGAACCTGAAAATTTTGCGCATGGGGATCAGAAGCACGAGCACCATTGCAAGCCCGGAATGAATCGCGCCGGCAACGAAGTAGGGAGCGAAAATTGTGCTATGCCACCCTGGAACGATGCCCAGGGCGAAGTCCCAGGAAACGACGCTGTGAACTGAGATAACCAGCGGGGTGGCTAGGGCCGCAAACAGCAGATAGGCTGTCCCGTAATGCTTCCATGAAGAGTTAGACCCCCGCCAGCCAAGCGAGAAAAAACCGTATATCCTGTTTTTCAAGCCGGTAGAGCGGTCCCTTATAGTTGCCAGGTCCGGGATTAAGCCCGTGTACCAGAAAAGGAAGCTAACGGTGAGATACGTCGAGACCGCGACCACATCGAAGACCAGAGGCGACTGGAAGTTTGGCCACAGATTGCGTTGGTTCGGATATGGGAGTATCCAGTACACTAACCAGACGCGTCCCAGGTGGATGAGCGGGAAGAGTCCGGCTATCATTACCGCGAAGATAGTCATCGCCTCGGAACTCCTGGAAATGGTTGTTCTCCAGGATGCGCGAAAAAGAAACAAAATGGCCGAGATAAGGGTGCCGGAATGTGCGATACCTACCCAAAATACGAAGTTCACCAGGTATGAGCCCCACATCGTGGGGTGGGTAATATTGGCCGCCCCGAGGCCCGTTGAGATCTGGTACCCCCAGGAAAAAGCGCCTACAAGAACGCCCAGCCCGGCAATGGCTAAACAAAGCCAGTAAAAGCCGCCGGGATTCCACATGGCCCCCAGTATCTGATCGTCTACCGAGCCGTAAGTGGTCAGCCCATGCGGCCCTGCCGCCTCGGTTACCCCATTGGAAACTGTCGCCCCCATTGTGCAGGTTCCTTCAAAACATTAATCAGACGGTGATTTTTTGAGTCACCTTCTTCAGATAGATCACAGCAGGCTTGGTATTGAGGTGCACCAGCACCTGGTAAGCCCTGACATCGTTAACCAGTTTGGATACCCTGCTGTCCGGGTCGATCAGGCTGCCAAAGGTCAGGGCGCCGGTCGGGCAGGTCTGCGCGCAGGCTGTCGTAAAGTCGCCGTCGCGCACTTTTTCGCGGCCTTTCGCTTTGGCGTCGAGTTTTGCCTCTATGATTCGCTGAACGCAGAAAGAACACTTCTCCATTACGCCCTTTTGTCTCACCGTAACGTCGGGATTGAGCTGCCACTTGAGCGGCTCGGGCCGGGTGAAGGTAAACCAGTTGAACCGCCGCACTTTGTACGGATCATTTTGAGAGCAGAAACGCGTTCCGAAGCAGCGATTGTAAATCTGGTTATTAAGCCCCTCCACGCTATGCTGCGGGGCGAAAATAGGGCACACATACTCACAGGTCGCGTTGTCGCAGTGCTGGCAAAGCATTATCAGCCATTTGGCGGCATTCTTGTCATCGTCGAAATATCGCTGGACCCTTATCCATGACATTTCGCGCCCCTTGATGACCTGCTCCCGTTTTACGACAGCAACATTATTTTCCGAATAACATCCGACTACGCAAGCGCTGCAGCCAATGCACCTGTCCAGGTCAACGACCATCGCCCAGCGATAATCTTTATACATTTGAGGCGGATAGAAATCTTTCGACTCCTGGTAGCCCTTGGGCAAAGGGTAATCGAGGTAAGGCTTTTCTCCCGCCGCAGCCATCCTGTTTCGCTCTTCCAGGGACATTGCCTGAGCCATGTCGCGCTCATGCTGGAAGAAACTTCCGTCGGTATTGGCAATTTTGAAAGTCTCACCCGTTTTTTCGATCTTCGGATTGATCTCCTGGCGTCGAATGGCGCCGCAAACCTGGTCGATATCAGGAGCAAGCAGTTCAAACGGATTAGCCGGAAGCCCGTTTGCAAACCTGCCGAAGCTGGAATGTCCCTGGCCTACGGGTATTGCGACGACTCCCTCCGGTACGGTGTAGATGGGAAGGGCCGGAATTCGGATAGCGCCATGATCCGAGGTTACCTCGATGAGGTCCCCTTTCTTCAGGTTCAATTTCCCGGCGGTCTCCGGGTGGATCTCCAGCCACCCTCCCCATGTCACCTGGGTCATCGGGTCGGGGATCTCCTGGACCCATAAGTGGTTGGCCATCCTGCCGTCATAGAACTGTACGGTTGGATAGATGACCAGGGGCGGGGCTGCCCCGGGATGTTGCTCCGATTCGGGAAAACTAAACGCCGGCACGGGCAGGGAGAGGGCCCGGGCTGCTTCGGGCTGCTCCGGCCAGTACCCGCCCTGCTTGATCAGGTTCTGCCAGAAAGTGTCAAACGACCCGATACCGGCCTCAGCCGATATTCGGGTCCAATAGCCCTGGAGCGCGTCGTAGAAGTCCTTGAAAGGAAAGCTGTCTTCTCCTTTTATCTTTTTGCCCGTTGAGATCAGTATATCTCCCATGTGCTTCGTATTGAAAACCGGTCCCATCACCGGCTGCATGAACCCGGTTATTCCCGGTCTGGGTGAATAATCTCCCCAGGACTCAAAGGAATAATTGGTGGGCAAAACAAGGTGAGCCAAGGCGCCGGTTTCGTCGACCGCCGGAGAAAACCCCACCACAAAAGGGACGGCCTTCATAGCGCCGGCAAAATCCCAGGATTTGGGGAGCGAGAAAACGGGATTTACTCCTCGGAAGATTAAAACGTCCACCTCTCCGGAGCGCATCCGGTCGGCAAGGGTTTTGACCTCCTCGGCACGCGCGCTCGAGGTATAGGAGGATTCCCGGTTGTAGTCGATGGCCGAAAGGGTTGCAGGTTTGAGCGTGCACAGCAGATTTGCGGCAACTGCAGTTTCAGTTGCGTTGGGCAGACACTGCGAAAGCCCTTCAGCGATAGCCAGAGGTCGAGCCGCCCCGGCGAACCTTTGCGCAACGGTTTCAATGAGGCGTGGATCGCACCCGGCTGTTGCGGCAGCCTTGTCAACAGGCCAGTTCCCGACCATCGAAGCAAGCGCCGCCCTGCGATCTGCCGGAAGGCCGGGGATGAGGTTTTTGTCAAGGACTGCCCGGAGAATTCCAAGTCCCACCGCGTACTCCGTGCCCGGGCGAGTCGGAATCCACAGATCGGCGTTGTTTGCCGTCATCGAAAGCCGCGGTCCTACGAAGACGAAGGTGTTTTTCTTCTCACCCGCGATTGGATGAAAAGAACCGTACTGGCGGGCAAATTCCAGATTGGATATCCAGGTTTCGAGAAAACCCGCGTTAAAAGAAATCAGAAAATCGAGTTCATCGAACCGGTAGGTCGGGATAGCATCACGGCCAAAAACTACCTGGCCGGCTTTTTTCAGCGGCTCATAGGACCAGGTTTCATACATTATATGGCCGTTTCGCTGGCCCATTTCGCTTAGCCACAGCCCGGTCAGATCGCGCAAAGAGCCGGTGATCAGATCGGTCATGACGACGATGCGGCCCCCGTCGCCCTTGCTGAGCGCTTCAGTCAGCTTCGCGGCCAGGATCTCCTCGCCCCGCTCCCAGGTAATGTGATCTAAGCCGCCGGCCTGATTGCGCAGCATCGGACCCGGGTAACGGTCGGGGTTGTAGAGGCCGTGCAGCGAAGCCTGCCCTCGCATGCAGAGCTTGCCTCCGCTGACCGGGTGTGCCGGATTGCCTTCCACCTTTACGATCCGCCCCTCACGATTCTTGGCCAGCATACCGCAACCCGCCGGACACTCACGGCAAGTTGTGGCGTAGTACACAGCCTTTCCCGGGACGACATCTTCAGGCGGATTAATGTAAGGAATCAGATACCGCGTGGCGGGCTCGCCGCAACCGCTTAGCACCGCTCCCGTCCCGACGATTCCGAAGAGTTTGAGAAATTCTCTGCGATACAAATCAGGCATCTGCCAAAGCCTTGCAATACAGTAAGGGGAACAGTTCTGAAGGATACTGGAAAATAACCGGGAGAGTCCCGCCCGGACGTTGGTATTGGTTATCGGCCGGACTCCGTGTCAAAAATAATATCACGGCTCCCAATTACAATAGCTTGGTCGTTTTTTTACGGTTTTCAATCACAATATATATCGCGATATTTAAAGCCGACTCTCTCATTTCACTTGCGCCTTCTTCAGATCTGCGACAATTACTATTACATTTTCAGGTTTAAGATATTTCTTCGCCACTCTGAGAATATCTTCCTGTGTCACAGCGTTTATCAGCGAGGCGTACCTTTCGGGGTAATCAGAGCCGAGTCCGTAGAACTCGACCTGTGCCAGGAACTTTGCAAAATCCTGCTGGAGGCTGTATTTAAGTGGGAAATTGCCTATTAAAAATTTCTTTGCCGCCTGGAGTTCTCCCTCTGAAACCGGCTCGATCCGGAGCCGCTCCAGCTCCTTTTCGGCAAGCGCCGTGGACTCTTTGGCAGACTCATTCCTGGTCTGAAGAACAATGCGAAAAGAACCCGCATACCTGCGGGCGGCGAGGATGCTTTCGACCGCATAGGCAAGCCCCTTTTTGATACGTATCTCAGCCATCAGCCGACTCGACAAATCCCCTGAACCCAGAATCTGATTCATCACCTGAAAGGGGTAATAGTCTTCGCTGGCCCTATCCACGGCCGGGCATCCGATCATGATCGTGGCCTGCGTCACGGGCTTGTCAATGGCGACGTTTACGGCTCCTTCGGCGAATCCGGGTTCAAACGGCGTTTCCGGTATCTCGGCTTCTTTCCACGCAAGCAATTTGGGAACTATCAGGGCCTCTACTTCCTGTGGGGTAATGTCCCCCCCTATCACCAATACTGAGTTGTTGGGCCGATAAAAAGAAGAGTAGAATTTTGAAAGTTCTTCTGTACCGATTCCTGCAACCGATTTCTCCGTACCCTCGACCGGGCTGGCATAAGGGTCGTTCACGAAAAGCGCCTTGTCGAAGGCCCTGCTCGCGACCTCCATCGGGTCGTCCTCCTTCGTTCGCAACTCTCCGATGATGTCATCTTTTTGTCCGTCCACATCGGCTGCGGGGAAGTTGGGATAGACGCATATCTCCGTAAAGAGGCCGACCCCTGTATCAAGGTCCTTCTTGAGCACCTGCATGCCGATTATGGCAAAGTCTCTGGTACAATCGGCATCGAGATTGGCCCCAATGAAATCGAGCCTCTCATTTATCTCATCGAATGAAAAAGACCGGGTCCCGAGCAGAATAGACTTTGCAGTCAGGTTAGCGAGGCCTTTCTTATCCGGGGGATCACGCCAGGAACCGCCGCCGACCAGGAGTTGGAGTGTAACGGCCGGAATCGAATGTTCTTCGAATACGAGCACCCGCAGGTGGTTAGGCAAATCGATCCTCTGGGCCTTCGGCATCGCGATGCAGAAATCGGTTTTCAGCAAAGGCGCAATCAGGACCAACATAAAAACGATGCAGATTTTCTTTCGATTCATTGAGACGCCCACACTCTATGGGATAACTTCATCAGGGATATTGGAAGCGCGAAGCCTCATGCTCTTCTCCTTTATGCCGCCGGCAGGCTGGGGGACTGCCTGGGAGGGCAACTGAACGGACGGACCCGTGGGTGTGAGAATCCCGATATTGCGGTTTTGGGCCGTGAAGTACTTCGAGGCAACGCGTTGAATTTCCTGCGGCGTAACGCTCCGGATGGACGGGACGTATGCGCCCATAGATGTCCAGTCAAGGGCTATTTCGTATGAAGCCAGGTTCTGGGCCAGGGAAAAGATGGATTCCTGGTCGAAGACAAAGGCGGCCTCAAGCTGGTTTTTCGCTTTTTCAAGTTCCCGGGTACCCACGGGAGTATTCTTTAGAAGCTCCATTTCCTCATAGATAGCCTTTTCTATTTCGCCGAAATCCTTGCCCGGCAGAACGGAGACCGTGAGATAAAAAAGGGACGGGTCCATGGTAAGCATGTCGTAGTCAACCGAAGATTCGAGTACGAGCGCTTTTCCGCGCACCAGGCGGTCATAGAGCCTGGAACTCTTGCCCTCGGCAAGAATCGCCTTTATAACCTCCAGCACGTAACTGTCCTGGCTTCGCAGATTGGGAACGTGCCAGGCGATGACAAGGGACCCGACCTGGGCAGGGCGCTCGACAACCACACGTCTTTCTCCGGGCTGCTTGGGGTCCTGCATTAAAAGCTCTTGCACGGGAGTTCCGCCTGGGATTTTCCCGAACGCTTTTTCCAACTCGGGTAAGATGGCTTCTTTTTTGAAGTCGCCGACGACCACGATAAAAGCATTGGCCGGGTTGTAGTAGGTCGAGTAGAAATCCTTTACGTCCTCGATCGTGAATCTCTCGATGTCCTCGGCCCATCCGATGACGGGCCAGTGATACGGCTGCGACTGGTACGCGGCGGCCTCCACCTGCTCAATCAAAAAAGACTGTGGATTGTCATCGACGCGCATTCGCCTCTCTTCGAGAACGACCATCCTCTCCGTCCGGAAGTCACTTTCTCTCAGGGCCAGGTTGCGCATGCGGTCAGATTCAAAATTGACGGCCGCCCCTATTCGGTCCGAGGCAAGCGTTTCGAAATACCCCACGGAGTCGTGCCCCGTGGAGGCATTTTGCTCCCCTCCCAGCTCGTAGATTGCTCTGACGAACTCCTCACCGCTCACATTGCCGGTACCTTTGAACATCATGTGCTCAAGCATGTGCGCGAGCCCGGTTTTGCCGTTCTTTTCGTTCCGCGCCCCGGCCCGGTACCAGACCTGGAACGACACTATCGGAGATTTGTGGTTTTCGAGCAAAATGACTTTAAGGCCGTTCGAGAGCCGAGCTTCCGTAGCGTCCTTGAATACCTCCCCCGGAGAAAGGGAAGGAATCAGCAAAAACATAATGCCCAGCACAAAAACGCCCGCGATCTTCACGGAAACGCGCCTCCCCGCGCTGGAACAGCGCGAATGTACCAAATAAATTATGGGTCCGTCCGGAGGTCGAACTCTATCAAAACTGCACCCTCACCACATCAGCATTCGCCGTACAGGTGCTGAAACCACGATAAGAATCGACGGATCAAATGCAATCCATGGATCTTCGTTAATTTTCAGCAGCCGAATTTTGGTAGTGGGTCATTTTGAAAGGAGAGTTTTTAACGAAGATATCGGAGGATGGTATTTTAACGGCGGACCTCTTTTTTGCTTCATCTTGCCTTGTCGCTTTCCAGGCAATCTCTACGGTTTCGGTTTTTTCTCCCACCGCGCTTTTGCAGCTTTCAAGGCAATTAACTGCCGTTCTTTGGGTGTGAGCTTCTCAGCCCGGGCTTTCCCGCCCTTAAGACCTCCCAAACGGCCAAGCTCAACGGCAGCTTGATTTTTTTGAGGCCCTTGTGGCTGTTCGGGTTTAGGATCGGGGGTAGCCTGCTCCTCTATGGAAGCGGCAAGCTGGTTTATGTCTCGCGGTGTTTTGGATTTTTTTATCA
Source organism: uncultured delta proteobacterium (assembly GCA_963741035.1). GTDB lineage: Bacteria > Desulfobacterota > Syntrophobacteria > Syntrophobacterales > Syntrophobacteraceae > SbD1. Next base: position 184,695 of record CAVUGX010000028.1, on the reverse strand, counting down.
TACTCCAATCTTAGCATGACTGGTCAAGCAGTCAAGCGGGAAAGAAAATCAAAGTGACCCATTACCCGAATTTTGGTTTGGGAGACAGTAGTTTAGTGATTGTATTAAGCGGCTTGATTATTATCTTTTCCGGGATTGCACGCGCAAAACCCGACTTGAGCCTGGAGGGATTTTGAAATGCCGGATATGGAACTGAGCCTGGAGGAACTTGCCCAAGAAGACGGCAAGGAAGGAAAGCCCGTCTATATAGCCTATGAGGGCAAAATCTATGACGTAAGCGGAAGTAACCTCTGGAAAACAGGCGTCCACATGAGGCGCCATCATTCGGGAAAGGACCTCACCACTGATATGAGCGCCGCCCCTCACGGGCCGGAAGTGCTCGAAAGATATCCGCAGATCGGGATTATCGGGGATAAATCCGGAATTGAGGAAAAGAGCTTTCTTGAACCGCTGTTCGAGACGTTTCCCTTTCTTCGCAGACACCCGCACCCGATGACGGTGCATTTTCCCATTGTGTTCATGCTCTCTGCGGTATTCTTTACTTTGCTCTACCTGATAACAGCCGACACTTCATACGAAACGACAGCCTTCCATTGCCTTGCCGGCGGAGTAATCTTTACTCCGATCGTCATGCTGACCGGTTTTACAACCTGGTTTGTCAATTACCTGGGAAAACCACAGCGGTCGATCAATATAAAAGTGGCCGTTTCCGTGGTCATGCTGGTCGCGTCTCTTGCCGCTCTCTTCTGGCGGGAAATGGCCCCTGATATTCTCACAAGGCTAAGGGGCGCCAGCTTCATTTATCTATTGCTCATCTTTTCCCTTTGCCCTATGGTTTTAATAATCGGTTGGCACGGGGCCAAGCTCACCTTTCCGATCGAAAGCGAAGGCTAACGCTAACTTGCTCGGGAGCATCGGGAGAAGAATGGAACGCGGATGTTGTAAAGTGCTGATAGCCGTCGATGGCTCTGAACAGACGCAGAGGCTTGTCGATTACCTGAGCGGCATAATTTCCGTCGAGCAGACGGAAATTGTCCTTTTGCATATTATGCCGAAAGCTCCGGAATCTTTCCGGGATTGGGAAAAAGAACCGTTCGGCTTACCAAATTCAGACGTTCTCAGGAAATGGGATTCCGAGCGGGAAAGACACGTCCGCGATATTATGCGCGATATTCGGCGCCAGCTTACGGGGATAGGCATACCCGAGTATTCCATTATGATCAGCATCCAGAAAGAAAAAGAAGGTATTGCAAGAGACCTGTTGCTGGAGGCCCAGCGCGAGTATGACGCAATATTGGTGGGCCGGAGCGGGTTTGGGGGGGCCGGCGCGCAGGTGCTCGGAAGCGTTGCGGCCAAAACTGCGGCAAAAATTCGCACTGTTAACTTGTGGCTGGTTGGAAATAACGCCGGGAGCGGGGGGGTGATTATAGCGATGGACTCCTCTGAATCGGCCATGAGGGCCGTGGATCATGTATCCAAGATGATCAACGCCTCCAAAAATACCATAAGGCTCGTTCATGTGGTTCGGGGAATTGCAGTCTCCTGGACCGGCAAGGAAAAGATATTTCCGGAAGAATATAGGCAACGGCTTATCGAGGAGGCGGAAAACCTGATCAGACCTTCATTTGATGAGGCTATCCGTATCCTTGTATCATCCGGAATCGAGCGGGAGAAAATCTCAACCAAAGTCATTTCCGGTGTCACAAGCCGCGCCGGGGCGATTTTCGAAGAAGCCCTTCGGGAAGACTATGGCACGGTGGTGGTAGGAAGAAAAGGGCTGTCCAACGTGGATGAGTTCGACATGGGACGAGTAACCGGCAAGCTTATCCAACTAGCGGGAGGTATTGCTCTTTGGGTGGTGGCCTGAGTTGTCCCTGCGCTTTCGATCGGATTTCGATCTGCTTTTTTCGTTCTCCATCGCGTTCCTTGTTATAATTGCGTGGGGATTCGGCTCCAGGAGAGGACCTGCTTGAGCAGTGCAGGTTGGAGGAAGAATGAAACCGCTTCAGCTTCTGTCAGAAGCTATTATCAAGACCCTGAAGGATTGCTCGTCAGAGAAGCGCGCACTGACGGTGGAATCTCTACACGATGCCCTTTCCTGCAGGGAAGACATCTGCTCGCTGTTGAATGGCTCATCCCCCGGAATTATCGAGGATGGGCAGATCCCCGGCGCGGCAGCCTCAAAAAAAATTGCGCGCGTTTCGCTCAAAACCCAGGATCAGGCGCAACAATCCGATTTCCCGCAGACCTTCCGGAAGCTCATCGATAAGATCAAGATTGTCCTGGCCAGTATCGAACAGATTGCGCGCAAGGACAACATCGGGCGCTCATCCGAATTGAGCCGACGCCTCGATGCCTGCTACACGATGGAATCCCTGGCCCTGCAAAGCGGCGAGATTGCCGACACGATCAGTTCCATAGTAAGCAATGCCGTCGAAGAGATTCACTTCACAAATAACTTTCTGACGGAACTGAGCGAGAACCTCCTGGTAATGGAAGAACAGCTCTTTTCCTGCCAGAGTCATAACCGTGAGACATTCATGTTGCAAGGTCAATTCTGCGAAAACCTGCTGTCTCAAACCAGGGAGATGGACCAGGCTGTCGTTTTCACCACTGAGATCGAGGATGCCCGCAACATTATTTCTTCGCGACTCTCGACCATTGGTAAGGCGATTCAAGAAAAGCGCCAGGAGGATGAGCTACGGCTCAAGGAGGCGGATTCGACAATTGCGGAGCTTCAGTTAAGCGTAAGCAATTTCAGTAAGGAGATAGACCAGGTGACCCAGCGGGCAAACGAGCTCGAAAAAGAAGTATTGCTCGACCCGCTGCTGCAGATGCACAACCGCCGCTCCTATGATTTGAAAATAGTGGAAAGCATAAGGGACTATCACCGCACCGGACAATTTTTCAGTCTCATCCTGATCGACGTGGACCATTTCAAGGACGTCAATGACCGGCTTGGGCATCGGGCAGGGGACAAATGCCTTCAGGAACTGGCGAAACTGGTGGGGAGTTGTGTGCGGAAGACCGATTTTCTCGCCCGCTACGGCGGGGAGGAACTGATGGTCATTCTCCCTGGAAGCCTCGCTGAGGACGCTCGGAAAGTCGCCGAAAAAATCCGGGCCCGCATTGACAAGACACGGTTCGATTACCAGAACGAGGTAATTCGTCTCACGGTGAGTCTTGGAGTAACACAAATACAGCCGACGGACACCGACCCCGAGAAGCCTTTCCTCAGAGTGGACAAGGCAATGTACAACTCGAAACGAGAGGGCCGGAACAAGGTCTCGGTTGTGTGACCCCTCCGGTTTGTCTGCTCTCGGGCTTCGGCGTCCCTGATGGCTGCCGAAGCTCTTCTCACTGCCTGCTGTACCAATCGAGCACCCGTCTAAGTTCCACCGCAGATGCAGGGGCCATCATATTGCGGTTTTTCAAAATATCCACCGGCAGCAATCCGGGAACGTTATAGAAGGCCGCGGTCGAGCCGTAGTCCACCTGGATTGCGGCCCCTTCAAGCGAAAGGCCCAGGAAAAGGCCCCGGGTTCTCGAGTAAGAGAGGATCTCGGCCGTGAGCATAACGTCGGTTGCCGCCTCGGCTTGCCTGCCGACCGGACCGGCCGCTACCGAAGCGTCACCCCCGAGGGTGAATTTGCCGCCGCTTATCGCATCCAGACTGCGAATGCTTTTGAGCACAAGGATAACATCGGTGGATTGGGCGCCGATCTGCCACCCGAAGCTGCCTCCTATGAGGCGAAAAAAGACCGGGTTGCTCCAGGTTCCGTCCTCATTTCGTACCAGCAGCACGCCGCATCCATAGCGGCCGCCGAAAATAAATCCGGCCTTGAGCAGATCGGGAAAGATCACTATTCCGTGCGCGCTGCACAAAAGACTGGGCGGAATCGCACTTTCCGGGATTTCCATAATCTCTTTTATGACGGCGGCTGATGCCTGAACTTTGGCTTCCTCACTGACTCCGGCGTTTGAAAAGGCAGGCGCAAGCAAACATAGGCTCAAAGCTATGATAAATACCGCGAAGGTAGTCCTCTGGGTCATGAGATATCTCCTTTCGTCTTACAATTGAGTTTCTCTGTTTTCAAAGGGGGGTATGGGGCACTATCTCATAAATCAGGGGTGACTTGTCAAAGGAAATAAGCTGGAGGTGTGCGAGTCACATTATCAGAAACTGATGCCGCCACTCCCGGACCCTGCCGGGATGGATGGTCCCTTCAAGTGTCTGGAACCGGCGCAGAAGCATTCGTTTCAAAATGGCCGATGAGTTTTGAGCGAAGGCTTTTCTTCCTGCGGCCAGACAATGGTCCAGAGATTTGAAGTCCGCCCAGGATATGTCGCCTATTTCAGGGGCAATCAGGACATCAGCGGCTGATTTCCGGTGCCTGGTCAAAAGAATACGCGAGATTTCATTACAGCGAAACAATATCTCCATTGCGGACCCCGGCTGTGTCGCCATTCCGTGAACCTCGAGAGTGGCGTCGGAGCCAAGGACGAAATGAGCTCCCAGGGCGACCGCAGGGGCAGCGGGGACGTTATCCGCCCAGCCGCCGTCCACGAGCGTCCGGCCGTTTATCTCGATTACCGGAAACATCCCTGGAATCGAGGAACTTGCGGCAACCGCGCGTCTCAAAGACCCTTTCGTCAGTACTATCTCTTCTCCCGTAAGCAGGTCCATTGCGACTGCGGCAAACCGTACCGGCAGCTCTTCTATGAGCACTTCCGGTATCAGCATAGCAAACAGTTCGTCGTAGAGAGCTTCGGTTACCAGTTCCATCCGCAGCATGGTGTGGCTAAGGAAGACGCCTTTTCTAAACAGCCATATAAACCGGTTAAAAAAACCGTCTGGACCTAGAAAAACAGGATTTTCTTCGACTGCGTTGGAGGTGGTTCTGAGGAAGAGCTCGCTTTTGAAAAGATTTTTGAGGCGCGCCAGAACTTTTGCCGAGTCTCCATAGCAGGCGTAGAGGCCACCGATTACGGCCCCCATGCTCGTTCCTACTATCAAGTCGAATTTCAGGTCTCTGCGTTCGATCTCCTGGATGACCCCCAAGTGCGACAGGGCTCGCGCAGAACCTCCGCTAAGCGCAAGAGCGGATTTGAAGAGGGACATTCAACATCCTTTTAACATCAATGCGGCAGGAAGCCCGGGAAGGGCCGATAGAACCCGGCCGCATCGCCCGCCCCTGGATCGAACATAAACCGGATTGTAAAAACCGGCTCTTCCGGTGTATGCATTTACATAAATAAATATAATCAATCCAAGGGCGCCCGAAAAGGAGCGTATTATGGCTGAAGAACCAGTCAGGATACCAGTTGAAGACGGGAAGATAACTATCGAGGGACTGTTCGAGCAGGGGCGGATCGGTCGAAATGCGGTCCTTTGCCATCCGCATCCGCTATACGGCGGCAACATGTATAACAACGTAGTTCAGACCGCGCGTCAGGCTTTTGCCGGCCTGGGGTGGAGTACGCTGCGCTTCAATTTCAGGGGAACAGGCGCCAGCGGCGGGCATTCTGCCCAGGGGCTCAAGGATGCCGAAGACCTGAGCAGCATCTCGGAATATCTCGACGCCCACTTCCCCGGGCGCATTGATTTTGCGGCCTACTCCTATGGAGCATGGGCAACAATGGAGGCAATCCGGATGGGCCTTTCACCGGATTCGATCGTACTCATATCGCCTCCGCTGGATTTTATTTCTTTCGAGGGACTAAAACTCCCTGATGTGCCCCGACTCGTCACGGTCGGAAACCAGGATGATTTCTGCTCTGTCGAATCTCTCGGGAAATGGCTCTCCAGCCAGCCCGGCGCCCCGGTAACCCCCGAAATATTTCCCGGCGTGGACCATTTCTATTGGGGGGCCGAGCGGAATCTCTCAGCAAAAATAGAAGCTTTTCTCAGGCGGAATTTTCTCAGTGAGACCCTGCCCCAAGATGTTTTTGATAAAAAAGGTGAGCAGCCTGATTGAGAAACTCCCGGCATTCGACGTGCAGGGCATGCCCCGCTCCAGGTATTTCGATCAGCTCGGCATTGCCAAGATTTTGGGCAAGGAAAATCGAATTTGCCGCCGGAATCAGAACGTCTTGCGTCCCGGTCACGACCAGCGCAGGATTGTTGATTTCTCTGAGTGCGTCCGTACAGTCGAATTCATAAATTGCCATAAGTTGGGCCTGAAAGGCGTACTCCGGCTGAGGAGGCGCCAGAAGCTGCAAGCGGTAGTGTTCTTCTATCACTTTCGAGCTTTCGGTCCGGAATTTCTCACTGAAAAACAGGGGCGTGTCTTTCCGGATGATTTCCTCGCGACTGAGCCCCGCATTGTTTACGAGGAGCGATACGGCTTCGGGCGAGGGGGAGATACGGTTTTTGCCGCCCGCGTGGGTGCATCCCAGGAGCATGGCCCCAAGCCTGCGGGACGCAATCCGCGCCAGTTCGAGAGCAATCATTCCCCCCATTGAAAGGGAGAACACCAGCGCCTTTTCGATCTTGAGGCTATCGAGCAGACGGAGAGCGTCTTCCGCCATCTTCGCCATCGTGTAGGGTCCCGGGGGCTTTTCGGACAGCCCTGCCCCCCGGTTATCGAAAACTATGCATCTGTAATATTCTTTGAAAAACCGGATCTGCCCTCCCCACGTACGGGTGCTTCCGGAAAGACCGCTTATAAAAAGGAGCGGAAATCCCTCGCCATGGATCTCATAGTTGAGATCGATGTCCCCAATGTTGATGAACGGCATCTTGTCCTCTCATACCTGTCTATCGGCCTTCAAATTCATTGCCAGCCAGCCGCGGCGGTTCCTGTTCGGGTTTGCCCTGTTATCTCTGCGCTTATCTGCGTCATCTGCGGATTATTGCGGGCTGCGCGGCCTCTTGTCCGGGTCGCCCTGTTATCCGCTTTGACTTTTTTTCAAAAGCCGCAGCTACGAGTTCGGTAATGACTACTCCCAGGTAAGCCCCGAACAGGACGTCGCTTGGAAAATGCGCCCCGAGTATGACACGGCTGGCCATTACTGCCAAAGCTATAGTCAGCCAGGCCCACTTGAAGCGGCCGCTTACCCTGTAGAGCCCGTAACATAGGGCGCCTATCGTGTTGGCATGCCCTGATGGAAACGAGGCATAATAATATTGGTGCGCAAAGGGTTTAAACCAGTAAATGCCCTGGGAAAGCAGCAGCCCGGGCCTGCTCCTTCCGACCACTACCTTGATCAGATCGTTCGCGAGTCCCGATAGAGCAACGGCCGCAAACAGAAAAGCGGCCGCGTTTGCCGTGATTTCGTTCTTTTTGATAAACTTGAAGTAGAGAAATCCGGCAAGCGCAGCCACGAGGTAAGGCGTAGATAATCCCAGCCGCGTTATCAGCTCGGAGATGGAAGTGATTTTGCCGTGAAGAGTCGAACAAAAGCGAGCGGCCGGCTGATCGAAAAACTCATAACTTACGATACAGACGGCAATAACGAAAAAAGTGAACAGCACAGCCTGCCTTGGCTTCATTTCAAGTCTCGCGTGATGAGCAACGAAAGTGAGATTTCCCATTTCACCCAAGTGGTGAAATACCAGGTTGCCATGCAAGCGGCGTTACATGGGACCCTTTAACTTACACTTAGAACGACCTGCTCGCGTAGGAAAAGGGGAGCAAAGCCGGATTCGGGCAGCAGCCTGGTATTGGTTTAATACCAGTTTATCCTGCTTAGTGTCCATCCGGAAAGACCGATGAGAATTCCATGCCCCGCGAGAGCTTGTCAAGTCTGCCCCGAGCCTGATCCGGGGGACCCGATCACGGGCTTCCGGTCAAGATTTTTTGACCTGAAAGAGAGGGATTTTTTGTTCCGGCAGGCAAATCGGGGGCTTGCATGGAACGCGCGCACTGAAGTGTGGAGGGTGAAATTTTCACCCTCACCCTTGTCTCTCTATGGTTGATCGTAGCGGTACACAAACGTAACGTCGGCATGCTCGCTTGAATCCGGCGATATAGCCCGTGCCACGACTGTGTAATAGTAGCAGCCGTTATAGCACGGAGTGTTAGGTTTTGCAGCTTGAGTCAGCGTGTTGTCGATGATTTTGACGTTGACTGTGTAGTTGTTTGACATTGGAAGGATCATGTCCGGCTTATCGACGGGGTTGGGGCTTATTGCGGAAGGGGCGGTGGTGTTTTGCGCCTGTGGACATCCGGCCCACGCGGCTCCGGACCAGCCTGATGTAGCGGTGCTCATCTTTACTTTAAGACAATTGCTCTGATTGAAGGTCGCACCGAAAGGCGGGGTCGGTGGAGAACCCAGTGCCGATCCATTTTGCACGGTGAAAATGAAAAGGTCGGTCGCGCCCTTTGCCGCGTCAAGTGCGGCTGTATAGCCTTGTTCGAGCCTGGCCAGTTTCGTTTGCTGGGTAGCGAGCCGCAACAGAATCGCCACAACCGCAAACCCAAGCACGACTAGCATCAGGGTGGCGATGAGGGCTATTCCCTTTTGGTTTTGGATGCGGCTTTTCATTTTGTCCTTATCAAGTTCATAGGTTTGACAGCCATTTCGATGACCTTCCAACGGTATTGAAGTTGTGAGCCCGCAGGAGTTGGGTTGCTCAGCGCCCCCGGCAGGGCCGTAGCGCTCCACTGTTGAAAGTTGTTGGGCGGTACCGGATAATCAGCCGGATCAATGCCGTTGGCAATGTCCTGGTCACCCAGGTTCAAAACGCCGGAAAACCGGAAACTTGGAGACTTGCTTGTATCGCCGAGCCCTTCCTGGTAGACCAGAAATACTCTCACTTCGCGGAGCTGCTGCTGTATGTCCGAAGCCTGCAGACCGGCCAGGTTCGTTTGCCATTTGTTGATATTGTTGTCTAAATTAGTGGCAAGCCCGAAGGCCACCTGAAAATCCATCACGCAATCGATAAGGGGAGTTGTGATGAGCGTGCCGTCCGCCTGGCTTATTGTGCTTCGATACAGGGTGTAGGTTCCTGCGGCGCAACTGCTTGGCTTTGGGAACTTTGAATTATTGTCCAGGTAGTAATCCACGCGGTTAAACGGCATACTGTGTGTGGCGCTGTTATCCAGGCCATAAATATAGTAGACCGACTCGGCGTTGGATGGCGGGAGCGCGGCGCCCGTGAGGGGGGTAGCGTCGTTATAATAACCGGTTGGGGGGGTACCTGCCGCACCAGTGAAGGGAAAACACCACTTATTGGATGTGTCGACCTTCAACTGGTAGGTATTGTCGAGTATGATGAACATATCAGCGGGAGGTACGGCGGTAAAGTCCATGACGGGATCGAGGGCCGCCCCGCCCCCCCACATTTTGACCATTGGAACAGCCCCGGAGCCTGCACGGGAGATCATAGACCATTTCTTGCTCGTAGGGTTGAGGTTCGCTGCGCTCGATTTTATGGCGAGCACATCGGTACTGTTCGCCCCACCGTTGTCCAAATGGACGAATGCGCGAGGCGCCGGATTCACTGCGTCGTTGAGAGCGCTTGGATCGTAGGGAGGCGCTGGGGTGTTGGCGCCCTGCGCGGCCGCCTCGGTGTAAGTGGCGCCCGCCGCCAGGCTTGCAGGCAGCCCGAACCCGGCCATTTCGATATCGTAGCGCAACATCTCCAGTCCGGTCAAATTGGCCATGTAGCTCTCGGCTAGCCTTCCCTGGGCCCTGTAAGTCCTCAGAAGCTTCAGGTAGGCCGTGGTCGCCGCACCAACGATAAGCAGGACAACCGCAAGGCTGACCATCAGCTCCACCATCGTCATGCCCCGCTGCCTGTTCATCTCGTCTGCCTCACAATCGTTTGCAGGTCATAGCTATATGTGATGCCTTTAAATGTCCATTGGACCTTGAAATCGACTATGCGCCCTCCCAGACCTGCGGCGGCAGGAGGACTTTGGGGCAGGTTGCAAAATACCGTATAAGTGACCAGTTGTTTTCTAACCTCCCTCGTAATTTGCTGACCATTTGGCGCCGTGCCGGGAATTTGCGGGATGGCGTTATAGTCCATGTTTCTGGCCGCTTCCTGCTGTTCCTGTGCTATCTTCACCGCATCACTGCGCATCTCGTCCATCAGGCTATAATCGAGCGCCTTCATGATCCCTATGATCGAAGCCAACATGCCGAAGGCCAGGATCAAAAGACTTACCATGACCTCGACGAGCGTAAAGCCCCGTTTATCGCAATGGTTAATAGCCACGGATACCCCTTATTTTGGCGCGCAAGTTCCGGCATTCATCTTTCCCAGGATTATTCTGGTACTTGTTACCGCCACACAATCTATTGCGGCCCCGGAGCTCGATGAAACGCTGAACGTGATCGAACTGGCGGGAGTCGCCTGATTGAGTGTATTCAGAAAACCCCTGCCGTCAAAGCCCACGCTGTTCAGGGTCTGGACCGGGCTCACCACAACAGTAATGGGATACTTTGTTGTAGTGGCCCCGATCTGAACGTCTCTACCGGTGTCTTCGATTGAATTATTCAGCGGGCTGCTATTGTCATATCTTACGTAGTACGGGGTCGGGTTGGCGGGGGTGGACTTGGGTATGCTGGCGCCTGTTCCCCAGAATACCCCTCCGACGACTTTCCTGCCGTAGGCGGTCATGCGCCCGAACTGAAGATCACTGTAGAGCTGGACCATCTGGTTTTCGATATCGTGTTTCGTTCTCCAGGTCGAGTATGAGGGAATACCCCACGCCAGCACAAGCACGGTAATCGAGACTACCACCATCAGTTCGACTAAAGTGAACCCGCTTTCCTTTTTCATTTTTCAATCCACTGCATTAACTGCCCAGTTGGCGGCGGCACCGATGACGACTGCGCCAGCGGGAGAGCATTTTCCGGAGGAATGCCGGGAAACCACTGGGTTGTTCTGTTGTTGTTGTACTGAAATGAAGAGGGGGCGGTGATCTGGTATATCGCCCCGGTGGAGGTTTGCAGATACAGTGTCCCGGTCTGATCGGTCACCGAATATCCAGTGCATGATTGACCTGGTTGATCTATAATAGCGCCCCCTGTGGCGCAGTTCAGACCCCACACGCGGCTCTGGCCGCCGTAGCCGCATGGATTGGAAGTGGGTTCGGAGGTGGTTAAATATACCTTGTTGCCGGGGGATATGGTGGGGTCGGTAATCATTCTCTCCGCGAGAAAGGTTCCATCCGCCGACGCAGCATCCAGATTAATCTGCCAGCCGGCCTGATTAAAGTTTCCATTCTGCAATTGTGTACATTGGTTGCTGTTCTGGATACTTATGGTCTTGGAACAGCTCGAGTTATAAGGGGCTGTCGTGCAGTCCGAGGTACTTGAGCATGCCTGTCCATTGGACAGCCCGGAGCTGTTGAGGCAATTACCGCATCTGTTGTATTGATCGCAAGTAAACGGTATTCCCATGAGATAATTCAAACCGGGCCCACCATAGTTGTCCAGCGGGAAAAAGTACCTTCCAGTCCCGGAATAGAGGTACCAGGTGTTGAAGCACTTCTCGATAGATATCATGGAGGTTATGGGCAGTGTAGCTGCGCTGGCATAAGTTGTCACGTCATAGGTCCAGTTACTGGGGTCCGTGGCTGTATAATCGATCGTAAGGTTTCCGTTCGAATCGGTCTTGGTCTTGCTCGTGTAGATCTTCCCGATCCCTCCCTGCCAGCCCGCCGCGCTTCCGGTTGGGGAATTTGCATACCCGAAGAGAACAAAGTCCGTGTATCCATCATCGTTTACATCCAGGCCGGGGGTGAAGAGCCGCCCGCCAAAGCCGTTCGCGGTGGCGGCTCCGAGGTCCTTGTAGTATACGCTGCTGATTCCCAGGTTGGCGGGATTAAGTGTCAGGACGAAAGCCTGGACGTCTTGAATCGAGCTGCCGACCTTGGGGTTTGTCGGGCCGGACAAAAACATTACGTAATATTGGTCACCGCTCACAAGAGCCGAATTCGACCACTTGTGGATGACCGCCGGCCCGGAGTAGGTATAACCCAGAAACGGATGGCTGAATTCCCAGAGGAGTTTCGGGTTCTGGGCGTCGGTGATATCGAGGGCGTAATAGGAGGAAAGCCCGGTGCAGCCTGGAGGATTGTAGCAGGTAGCGGGATTGACGCACAGCGATGCAGCGGAGGTGAACGAGGTGGCGGAACTCAGCGATGAACATGTGTCCGACGGAGCGTTGATGTAATAATAAGGGCTGGAACAACTCTTATTATACGGGGCCGGGAGTATGGTGCAGTCCGAGTTCAGTAAGCACGTCGTCGGGGGAGAAGCGGCTTGCCCCGAGCTGTTGAGGCAGTAACTTGCGGAGGAAATTGCTGCGCCCCCGAGTCTCATCCCGCCTATCAGGACTGTCCGGGCCTTCGTCATGCACGAACCGGAACCGCAATCGGAGTTCTGGGTGCAGGACTGAGAAGGAGCATTGGAGCAATATTGCTGATTCAGATTCATCGTTGTGATGTAAGGGCTCAAATCGTTGTAATAGAGATGGCAACCGCTCGGAGACGCAAGACACCTCAGGTAAGGAAGACTGTTCGTGGGTATGAAGCCCCACAATTCCTGACCCATGCTCGAGGTCGGAATTCCCGTCAATTCTGCAACCTGGAATTTCGAAGAATCCAATCCGGCAGTGCTTATAACTCCCGTTTGGAAGGCGTGCAGCATCCCGTCGTTTGCGCCGACAAAGACGACGCTTTGCTTCTTCTGGCATGTAGTATAACCGGGCGTAGTACAGTCGGAGTCCTGAGCGCAGGACTGGGTGCTGAAAGAAGTGCCATTGGAGCAATACAGGTAATCGGCTTCAACCTTGGGCGTAGAATAGACGATGTCTCCCATTTTCCACACATTTTTCGTGCAGCTTCCGCTCGCGCAATCCGAGTTTGAGTTGCACGGGGTCCCGTTGGAGCAGAGGCCTACAGTCCTGTTCCTGCAGCTACTATACGTGGCGCAGGTTGTGTACGGGGAGTCGGTCTTACAGTCACTGTTCGAATTGCACGTATGAGTGGTGTCGAAACTGGTTCCGTTGGAACAGAAATTATTTGTTATGTCGGTCCCCCGCACATAATTTATCAGGTTTTGAAGAGTAGCCGTAGCGCTCGTTCCCGGAGGCTGAAGGCAGGAATCAAACGTCGACGGCGTGCCCAATGGTGACGATGCGGGCGTGGTGAGAGTGCTGTTGGAGGTACCGAAGCTTACAAGGCCCGTGCCGCTCGTCCCTGGAGTGTAGATTTGCCTGCTGGCGGCGGTTGTCTGGAGCAGCATCTTTCCAGCTTCCCATAGGGGTGAAAGAGCATCCAGCCCGACGTTATTGACAAATACGTTCGGATTGCCGCTGCCGGCCGGGTCTGACCAGCGGTCTACCGAAAGGCCTGTCTGATTGTCGAATAGGAAAGTTAACCCGTAGTCCTGGTCGAGTTCGAGGATATAGTCATGGACGGTATCCTCCCTTATGTTGTTATTTTGCCCGCTGCTATAGTACCAATAGTTATATAGATAACCCGGATAGGTTATGGATGTCGTCCCAAAGTATTTCGCGGGATAAAACACACCCTGCAGCATGTTGGCGCCATTCTGAGTCTGACCTTCCGAGAGAATCGAGATGGCGCTCCCTGATGAAACCTGTCCCAGCAGGTTTACCATGATGGTTTCCAAAGCAGTGGTCAACTCTTCGGGCTGATCGGCATAATAAGCGTGCCCGGTGGTGGTGGCCGTGCCGCCGGCATTGGCCATCGCATCGAGATTCGTTTTCGCGTCGGACGTAAGGCCCAACCCAAGAACATAAGTTAGGACGGGATAGATTTTGGCCGTCCCGTTGATTGTCTGCGACACGTTTGTTTGAAGGTTCGAAAGCTGCGTAGTGACTTCAGCCATGAGCTGCGAAATGGTCTGGGTTTGCGTACCGTTCATTAAGGTCGACGGCAAGCCGTCAGTAACGAAGATTATGTAGTTTTTTTGACAATTCGAGCTGATGGGACTGGGATACTTCACCCCTGCATTCTGGTACTGGCCGTTGAAATAGGCGAGCGCCGAATTCAGGGTGCCGGCGGTCGGGGTGTTGGTGGCATTTATAATATAAGGGCAGTTGTTTGAATTCGATCCGGTTTGGATGCAGCTCATATACCCGGCGCTGTTATTGGCGTTTGGATTGAGTAAGCTGATAAGATTGTTGTAATTACCGGAATTGGCCAAACAGCTCGAGTTATAAGGTGCTGTGCAGTCCGATTTGGTGGAGCATGTCTGTCCATTGGATACCCCGGAGCTGTTGAAGCACGTAGTGCCGCTCAGGGGGTTCGCCTGAAGGTGAAGGTACCCCTGCGGAGAAGGAGACCCCCCACTCTGGCTGAACCACGTCGGGCCTACGTAATACCAGGGCATGGACTGGCCCCAGTTGTAAAACCCCAAAGCCCAGTCAGAATCGGTGGGAGTAAATTGATAATTAAAACAGCCAGTTATCGAGGAGCCCCCGCTGGGGCCGCTATAACCTACAAAGCTATCGCTGGTTCCCATTTTATCGGGGCAGTATGTGTAGGTATTGGTGGCGTTTTCCGCCGTACTGTACGCAACGCCGTTCGTATAGTTGTGTAGGGGCAATGCAGTTTTTGGGGTATCTTTTCCGGAATATCCGAACAGTGTGCCGTCGTCTGCCGTGTCATAGAATGGGTCTGTCTGGTTATAATAAACTGTAGTGGTGAAGCCTAAGGGATCGTTGTACTGCCACATTTGAGTCTTAGGGTAAACCAGCCCGCAATACCTCGCTCTTGTAGAGTTGCCGGGTGCATAACTGGTAATTATGAGATCGGTAAAGTTTGTCTGCGTCCCGTCGTTGTGGGTGAAGAGCTGACCCGTATAACTTGTAAACGTTTGACCGAGTGATGCATTGGGGGGGCAACCCGCATCACAGGCGGCTTTATCGGCTGAGTCCATGTTCGTGCAATAATTTACGCAGGCCTGAATCGTGGCTTGGGTCGCATTGGGGCAGTATGAGTTGGGATTGTAGGAAGCAAAAGGCATGGCATTATGGACGAAGTGTATTTTATCTGTGTCACTGGGCAGTCCGAATGTCATTATTCCGACATTGGCTTGACTCTGGAGCTCAGTCACCATGTTTTGCAGCGCCTGCCTCGCGACCACTGATTTGCTGGATAAAGCATAGGAACCGACGGCGTTGCCGTAGAAATCTTCGTCCATGCTCTGGGAGTTATCAAGGATTATGAGTATGTTGGGCTTGATATTGCCGGCGATGAACGGAGGATAGAGAGAATTGCTGCATGCGCTGCCGTAGACATCTCCGGGTATAAAAGCGAGCGGAAAAAAAGAAAAGAGCATAACTATCACAAGGGCTCGCTTCATGGGGCTGCTCCTCAAATTGTCAATTGCGTGTCTGAATAATCGCTTCATTTCAGGGTCACTGTCGCCAAGCTGCCGTTTTCGAAAGCCAGTTCGGCTGTTCTCATTTTTGTTACGGAATGGCTGTTATTGATGACCCTGGTAGCGCTGGTAATTTCGAACTTCTGACCGTCCTTGGAATAAACTGCGCTTCCATCGATCTTGTCCACGACGATGTTGACAACCTCCCTTTGCGCCGAGGGCTGCGGTTGCGATGAAGTCGTGGCCGGCGCCGCTTTGAGGGGTGCTTTGGCCGGCGCGCCTTTTTGAACGGTCGCCGCCGCCTCTTGAACGGTGAACGCAATGGCGCTGCATGGAGAAAACAATGGAAGGAACAGAAGTAAAATTGCGATACCCAAAATAAGAAATCTAGGCATGGGAAATTTCCTATATTGTTGATTCGTGCCGGTGACCTTCCGGGCGTCTTCGTCCATTAATTAAACAACCATTGAAAAACGGAGAATTTCAGCGCGGCCGTGTTCTGTACGATCGGGGTGTCAGTGTTTGCGCTGATCGTCAACTTGTCGGCAGCGACGTTTGCGTAAATTTGTCTCGTTGCCGCAACCTGGTAATAGGCCTGGGTGGCCCCGGACGCTGGGTTATACCCCGAGACATAGAAAGTATACTTGCCTGAGTTTGGCTTATAGGTAGTGGCGCAGCCGGTGCAAGTGGCCAGGCATGACGATGTGCTGGCGAAGGAAGGCAGACATTGTATGGTGCTCGCGTATCGTCCGTTGTCCGTATAAAACTCTTCCATCTCCAGCCGGGCGGTGAACAGCATACTGGCAGCCTGACCCTGTTTCGTACGATTCACGTAATTGATGTAAGCCGGCGTTGCGACAACAGCCAGGATAGCGACGATTGCGACGACCACCACCAGTTCGACCAAGGTGAAACCACGTTTGCCGTTCATGTGGAGAACATCCCCCTTAGGTTTCTTTTTTCGATTACGACGTAGTCTTCTTGGGGAATGCGAGATGCACTTTTTGTGCCTCTTAACGAGCAGGCGGATTGAAGATTTCTTTCGGGTCGCGAGTCACGAGGAGTTTATTGGTAAACGGTTGTAGCGCTTCACTTTTTCTCATGGGGCAAAATAACGGAAAATGGGACCGGATTTCAGAAAACCGGGATCTTTTGAGAGTCCCCGGGGAAATAGTCAGTATCTTGACTGGAATTCTAATAACGAGATAGTAATTGGGAGTGATGCTGAAATTCTCGTGATGCTTCTCGCGGGTCGGCTGTCGGGGAGAGAATCAGTCGGGGCGTTGCGATTTCGTTTTGATCCTGTAGTTGAAGGCCCTTTTTTTCAGCCAGAAAACGCCAAACATATCCAGCAGTGAGACCCAAAGCCGGTTACGGATCGAGTACTTCGAGCGGCCTTTGAGCCTGGGCCGATGATTTACGGGCGCCTCAGTGAGTTTGAAACCCTGCAGAGCTGCCAGCGTGGGCAGGAAACGGTGCATTCCGGCAAATCGGGGGAATGATTCGATGCATTCTCTGCGAAAGACCCTGGTCGAGCATCCCGCGTCTCTTACGGTCCTGCCTGTCAGCCAGTTTCTGAATCCGTTGCCGACAATGGATGAAATCCTTCTTTTCAGGTCGTCCTGCCTTTGAGCGCGATAGCCGTTCGCCATGTCGGCGGCGCCCGATTCGACATTTCGAAAGAGCGCAGGGATGTCCGCCGGGTCGTTTTGCCCGTCGCTGTCCATTGTGGCGATTACTGCAGCTCTGGATTCACTGAACCCTGCCCAGAGCGCGGCCGATTGCCCCGCGTTTCGTTCAAAGGAGATATATCTATGACGGCGGTCCGCGCGCGCAAGTTCAACAAGTACCTCCAGGCTGCCGTCGCTCGATCCGTCATCAACCCAGATGCATTCCCATTGCGCAAATTCCCGCTCCATTACGGAATTTATTTCGTCAGCCAGAGGCAGGATATTTTCCGCTTCGTTACTTACCGGAATCACTAACGAGATGTCGATCTTTTCTTCTTTTATCGATACCGCCATACAATTCCGCCCGGGTTCGAGATTACTCAATTCACCAAAAGAGTTCACTTTGTCAAACAGTACCTGCTGCTTAAATTCCATGTTTCAGTATTTCCCATTTTGCGAGTCGAAATCTGCTCTAAATAAGTTCTTCGGGGGCTTTCCCGGTTTCGGGATCTTCCCCATAATCAGGATCGCTCTCAAGCGGCTCTCCGCGTTCTGCCGAAACCCTTTTTGCAACCGTGATGAACCCGGTGTGGGCCACCATCCTGTCAAAGGGGCGGGCGCGAAGCTGGTCAATCTTCCAGTCCCGCCTCAGAAGCTCGAAATGGACTAGGTCCCCGAAGCCGTTTATTTTAAGCTGCCTTTGAGTAAGCTGGACCTGGCCCACATTGGGGCTCAGGCTAACCAGAAGTCCTCCCATCCGGAGCATTCCACAAAGGCTTTCAACGGCGCGCCAGGGTTCGGGAAGGTCCACGAAAATCCGGTCCACCTGGCATGAAAGGTAGAAGCCTTCAATATCGGCAACGATGATCTCATGATTTTCCGGCATGGCGCCGAAAAAGCGACTGATGTTTTCACGGGCTTCCAAAGCGAATTCGGGCCTCTTCTCGACCGAAATGAGCCTTCCACGGCCGCACATGGCGCGCAGCAGGGCAAGCGCAAGGGCGCCCGAGCCGATCCCGGTCTCCAGGATCACACACCCCGGATAGATATCCCCGCTGAAAATCATCGCGCTCAGGTCTTTGGGATAAATTATCTGGGTGCGCCTTTTCATGCTGAAAATGTAGTCCTGGAGGGCGGGTCTGAAGAGCATCAGCTTAGCTCCTTTGCTGGTCACGAGCCAGTCGCCTTCCTCCCTGCCCACTATATCCCCGAGGTTAATGCCTCCAAGGTGGGACGAATAGGGCGCCTCCTCTACTCGAACGAGCCATTTTTTCCCTTTTTGCGAAGTCAGCAGGACCCACTCGCCGAACTCGAATTTACTCATCCACCAAGCCCCCCCCGGAAATGGAAAATCTTCAAATCGCCCCTTAATCCCTGTTTTCGGAGCCAATGTCAACCTCAAGTTGCTCTCAAAACAAAAGCCGCTGCTCTTTGTTCGCGTGCAGGGGTTTATGTCGGCCCCGCAAACTAGAGTCAGTTATTTTAATCTTCATCTGCCTCACTTTCCCGTCCTGAATCTTCTTCTCTATCTAAAAAGCTAATCGCATACTTGAGTGCCTGGTTGACATGCCGGATGAAAAAAAGTAGTTTCGAGTTTTAATTTGTGCAGATAGCCGATTCTCAAACACAACATCCATGGAGCCGGACATGTTCATTATCTCCTATTTTCTTATGGCGCTTGCAGAGGTCTTGCACATCGTCCTCTATACATACATGCTTATCGTGATCGCCCGTGCGATTCTGTCGTGGGTAAGTCCCGACCCCTACAACCCGATAGTGCGATTCCTTTATAATGCGACCGAACCCGTCCTGTATCGCATTCGCAGGTTGATGCCGTTCGACACCGGCGGGATCGATTTTACTCCTATGTTACTGATCCTGGTGCTGGTGTTTCTGGATCGGTTCATCGTGCCAACGCTGTCCAGATTGGCTTACATGATGGGCACTTAGCCCTTTCTGTTTCCGCCTCACGGGGTGGAAGCGAACTTTCGGAGTTTGAGTTTCATGCAATTAGAAGACCTCGAGAGGAAAAAATTTCGCAAACGCCTTCTGGGGCTTGACCCCGGCGATGTGGACTCTTTCCTGCAGGACATGAATGAAGTGCTTCGGGGGCTCGTCGAAGAAAACGAAAACCTCAAAAGAACTGTCCAGACTCAGGAATCGGAATTAAAAGAACACAGGGAACGTGAGAAAACAATTCGAGCCGTGCTAATCAGCGCTCAAAAAAATGCCGAGCAGACCCGGGCCAACGCCGAGCGTGAGGCCAAGCTGGTTGTCTCGGAGGCCGAAGTCAAAGCCGAAGGGCTCCTGAATGAAGCCGGCAATCGCCTTATCAGGATGGAGCAGGAAATCTCGGAGATGAGGCGGAATCGAATCCAGTTCGGGGCAAGGATGCGCTCACTCCTTGACGCATTCCGCCAGATGCTCGATGATGATGGGAAGGAGGCGCCCCGCAAGTTCGAAGAAAAACCGGAGCCTCCGGTGCAAACAGATCAAATATGAGGAGCCTATCGGATGTCCGTAAGAAAAGAACTTCTCGAAATCCTAAGGTGCCCTAAATGCAAAGGGGCGATACATCCAAACACGGATGAAACCGGGCTTATTTGCGAGCAGTGCCGGCTTATGTACGAAATTCGGGAAGATATCCCGATCATGTTGATCGAGGAAGCAAAACCCCTCGACTGATGCAGGTTTGGGGTCCCTTGGCTAAAATTTTCGGGAATATGAAGGCAACCTTTGATAACATCATCTTTACTGCGACGGATGATGCTCCTACAGGCATATGAGTCAGCCCGTAGAACCATGCCCAGCCAAGCTCATAATCCGGTTTCTGTTCAGTGATCCCGGAGTTCAGATCCATGCTCTCAATACCCTTGTATCGGATTTCGGACCGGTGGATTTTCTGTCCGCCCCGGGAGCTTTTCCATACACCACCTATTACAATGAAGAAATGGGTCCGGATATCCGCAGGCAGACGGCCAGCTTTCTGGATCTCGTGGCGCCGGAGTCTCTGCCGGATATCAAGCTTCGCACCAATGAAATTGAGGCCGGCTTCTTACGTGATGGCAAACGGCAGGTTAATATCGATCCGGGACTTCTCAGCGCAGAGCGTTTCATTCTAGCTACCGGGAAAAACTTTACACACAGGATTTACCTTCGGAACGGGATATTTGCCGACCTCACTCTTATTTATCAGAAGGGTGATTACCGAGCCCTTCCCTGGACATATCCCGACTATCTTGAACCGGAGTTGCTGCATTACCTGAGGGTCCTGAGGAAAAAACTGAGATTTCAGTTGGACGGAATCTTGCCTCGGTAAAGGCAAGTATTTCCGGCACTCGATAAACCTGTTTTGGTAAACCGGCAGCGACGCTTGCCCCGCCTAGCCTCTCTACGCAAGGTGGCAATGAAATGATCAGACCTGAACAAAAAAAGCTTTTCGCGGTTATCGGAAACCCGGTACGCCACAGTCTGAGTCCCCTTATGATGAACGCGTGCTTCAAGGCGCTCGATATTCCCGCGCTGTACGCAGCCTTCTATGTCGATGAGCTTGACTGCGATCTCAAGCTTTTGCACAAAACCGGCTTCAGCGGACTGAGCGTAACCATTCCTTACAAGGAGATGGCATGCCGGCTTTCCGAACAAATCGACAAGACGGCTGAAGAGATCGGGGCCGCAAATACCCTGCGCAGAACGAACCATGGCTGGGAAGGGCGCAATACCGACTGGATCGGCGCTTTGCGGGCCCTTTCGGCCGTAATTGGAGTCTCAGGCCTCCACGCTCTTATCCTGGGCTCCGGAGGGGCCGCTCGAGCGGTGGCCTACGGCCTGAAGCGGGCCGGCGCAATAATTACAATCTCCAACAGGTGCGTCGAGCGGGGCAAGGCTTTATCCAGGCATCTCAAAAGCAATTTCATTCCGCTGAGCACTCTGGCAAAAGTTGAAAAAGACTTTGACATTGTCGTTCAGTGCACCTCTGTAGGGCTTCAGGACAGCGAAGCCACCCCGATTGTTTCCGACTCCTTTTTCAAACCCGAAATGACAGTAATGGACATAATTTACAGCCCGCGATGGACCGCTTTTTCCAAAGCTGCCAGGGACGCGGGGTGCACGGTTGTGTCCGGACTGGACATGCTGCTATACCAGGGAGCAGCTCAGCTCGAGTGGTGGCTGGAACGTCCTGTCTTCGAAACTCCGGCTATCGCGGCGATGCGACAGGCTTTGGAAGAAGCCGTAAATGAGAAATCTTCTTAAAACAATAAAACCCGTTTCCAAAATCGATGCGCAAATTCGGCTGCCGGGGTCCAAGTCGATAACCCACCGCGCGCTCATAATGGCCGCTCTTTCAGGGGAGCCGAGCGAGATACGCAACCCGCTTAAAGCCGAGGATACGTATCTTACGGCGAACGCGTTGGAGGCCCTGGGAGCGAAAATCGAATGGAGCGGCGATTCGGTGCGTGTAATACCACCAGCATATCGCTGGCGCCAACCGGATGGAGAGATTTTTCTCGGAAACAGCGGAACGAGCGCCCGTCTTCTTCTCGCCGTCATCGCCGCGGGGGCCGGAACATTCGTACTCGACGGAACCCCGCGTCTTCGGCAGCGCCCGGCAGGCCCGGCCGCTGAAGCTCTCGAAAAGCTCGGGGCCTCAATTCGCTGGCTCGATAAGGCGGGGTTTCCTCCACTGGAGATCAGGAGCGGTGGACTCAGCGGCGGGGATGTTTTTGTAGATGCATCGGAAAGCAGCCAGTTTCTATCCGGGATACTAATCGCCGCTCCAGGTGCGCGGGGAGAAGTCAGGGTGGAGTGGTCCGAGCCTGCCGCATCCTGGCCTTACGTGGAAATAACCCTGGCGATGATGAAAGGGGCGGGAATACGGTTTGAGAGGCCGGCTTCCAACCGGATTGCGATCCCGGCGCCACAGGCCTATGCTCCAAGCAATATCACGGTCGAAGGCGACTGTTCTTCAGCTTCGTATTTCTGGGGCGCCGCCGCGCTGACCGGCGGAAAGGTGGTGACCTCACCCGTTTCGCCTCACAGTCTTCAAGGCGATTGCCGTTTTCTGGGTGTCCTGGATAAAATGGGCTGCCGCGTCATATGGGAACCGGAAGGAGTTTGCGTAAAAGGACCCGAGAGGCTCCTGCCCATCGATATCGATATGAATGAAATGCCGGACATGGTGCCTACGCTGGGTGTGTTGAGCGCATTCGCAAGCGGGACTACCCGCATCCGCAACGTGGCCCACCTGCGAATAAAGGAATCCGACCGGCTGAAGGCGATTGCGGCCGGCTTGAAGACGCTCGGGGTTGACGCGGTAGAGTTGCCCGATGGGCTGATTGTGCATGGAGGTCCCCCACTCAGACCGCCCTCCAGCCCGATCTCGGCTTTCGACGATCACAGGATCGCGATGGCCTTCGCCCTTGCAGGTCTGCGCCTCAACGGCGTGATCATAGAGGGGGCGGAGTCGGTGAGCAAATCATTCCCGGAATTCTGGGAGATTTTCGATGGCCTGGGGAAGACCTAAAGTTGATTGTTTAGTGTATAGCGTTGATATTACAGTAATTTTAAGAAAACCGAAACTGTCATGAGAAAACTCGCCCTGATCTGTTGCATATTGGTTGCGATCATGCACCCGGCCGTATTCACCGCCGGGTCTCAGATTCAGACCTTTTCTCAAATCCAGGTCCCCGCCGCGGCGCCTGAAGACCAGATCCCCACCGAATTTCAACAAGCCATGGAGCGCGTCGGCAAGGCCGCCGGCGCCGCAGGGGTCCTGGTGGTATCGCTTTCATCCGGGGAGGTTGTCTGCCAGTCCCGTGCAAAAGATACCCTTGTTCCCGCTTCTCTCATGAAGCTGCTGACCAGCTATGCGGCCATGAAGAAGCTTGGACCCTCTTTCCGCTTCACAACGAAAGTGCTTGCGGTTGAGGCGCCCGTGGAAGGAGTCATTTCAGGGGATATCTGGATAAAGGGAAGCGGAGATCCTTTCTTTGTTTCGGAAAAGGCGCTGCAGTTGGCGCAGACGATCAAAGAAAGCGGAATCAGGCAAATTCGGGGCAGCATTTTTGTGGACGACAGTTTTTTTGATCTACCATCGGAGCGCATCTGCCTCGATAGCGACTGCGCGGGCGCATACAACCCCGTAGTTTCGGCCGCGGCAATCGAATACAACACATTGACAGTGAGGATCACAACCCCGGCGAAGGGCGGAGGGGCGTTCGGCGTCGATCCAGGCCTTGCGGCGGGCTATGTCCGGGTGAGCGGCAAGCCCGGTTCGGGAAAAAAGGGGGGCCCTCCACTGAGGCTCCTTTCTCTAGGCGCAAGCGGAAAGGGCCAGGAACAATTCCAGCTTTCCGGGCAGGCGTCCGGGCGCGGGGGCCGTGTTCGAGAATTTCGGTTCAACGCGGCAGATCCTGCGGGCCTTTTTGCGAATGCGATGCGGACGGCCCTGGAGCGCTCGGGCGTAAAGGTGCTGGGAGTAGATGCGAAAGAGGGGACGGCGCCTCCCAACGCCAAAGTAATTGCGTACCATGATTCACCTCAGCTTGAGGAATTGATATCCGGTATGAACAGGTACAGCAACAATTTTATGGCCGAAACTCTTCTGAAATCACTTGGCGGGTATGTGGCGGGCGCCCCCGGCACCTCCGAAAAAGGAATTGCGGTTATCAGAACCTCTCTCAGGGAAGCAGGTATTCCTGCCGGAACCGGAAATCTGGATTGCGGGTCCGGTCTCAGCCGTTTTTGCAGGATAAGTCCTGAAACATTCTGCCGGCTGCTTTGCGCGGCCTGGAACGATAGTGGAATAAGAGAAGGATTTATTTTGTCCCTTGCGGCCAACGGAGAGCAAGGCACTCTCAGGCGAAGGATGTGCAAGCCGGGCTTGACGGTGAGGGGCAAAACCGGAACTTTGAACGATGTGATCGGCTTTGCGGGTTATGTGTCAGGCCCGTCCGGCAGGGTCTGCGCGGTGGCAGTCATGCTCAATGAGGTGCGGGACAGGGCCAAAGCGAGACTGGCGTTGGATTTTTTACTCGAGAAGGTTGCCTTCTCCGGCTTATGAGAATAACTGTTGTATCCCCTTTTGTTCCCTTACGCCCATCCCTGTTGCTTTTCTCGGGAAAAGATCCCCGGTGATTGCACTGGAAGATGCCGATGAGAATAGTGAAAAAGTATTTCAGATTTGTTCTTCTTTGGGTCTTGGTCCTGCCTCTGCTGGTGCCGTCAACGGCTTTTTGCAGGGACTCCGTAAAAGTGGGAATCATTCTACCGTGGACAGGTGAGAAGGCAAAATTCGGGGAGATCGAGAAGAAGTCATTCGAGATGGCTCTGGAAGAGATCAACGCGGCTGGAGGAGTAAACGGCAAGGAGCTGGAGTTCGTGTACGAAGACGACACGGGCATGCCCGAAGTGGCAAGAAGCGCGGCAAGAAAGTTGATCACCGAGGACAAGGTTGTCATGCTCGGAGGCGGTTACGGCAGCTCCGAGACATTCGCAATCGCCGGGGTTGCCCAGCAGAATAGGATTCCCTTTCTGATTACTACCGGTTCGGACAATAAGATTACGGAAATGAAGTGGGATTATGTATTTCGCCTGAACCCGCCGGTAAGCGATTACCCCAAAGCCCTCGAATCTTTCATGACAGAAGTCGTAAAACCTCAGAGCGTGGCGATACTCTACGAGAATACGAACTTCGGGTCTTCGGGTTCCGCGGAATTCCAGCAGAGCTGTGACAAGCTGAAACTCAACGTGGTAATGAATGAAGGCTACCCTCGCGGCGGGGTTGATTTCAAGCCGCTGCTGCTCAAAGTTAAGCAGGCGAACCCTGATGTGATCTATATGATTTCTTACCTGACGGACGCCTCGCGTCTGATGAAGCAATCCATGGAGCTGAAACTGACTCCGAAGATTTTCGTCGGGGGCGGGGCAGGCTTTACCCTGCCCGAGTTTGGTGAGAACGCGGGCAAAGCGGGAAACATGGTCTATTCAGCGACACTATGGTATCAGACCCTGCCCTATCCGGGCGCCGGAGAGTACTACGACAAATTCGTAAAGAGATACAAAATGGACTCTGAATACCACGGGGCCGAAGGATATTCATCTGCCTATGTGATCGCAGACGCGCTCAAAAGGGCAATGTCTTTAACCCCGGACGACGTCCGCGAATCGCTTGGCAAGACTGATATCATGACGATTTTCGGTCCGGTCAAATTCGTTGAATATGAGAAGATGAACAATCAGAACAAGCTCCCTACCTACCTTGTACAATGGATAGACGGAAAGCTCGAGCTGGTGTGGCCCAAAGAAGTGGCGATCAAATCTTACGTTTATCCGATAGACTGGGAAAAAGTTTGGGAGTAAGCAAGGCAAGGCAGCATTAGTTTGTAAGCTGCCCCGTGCGGAAGGAACGATATACCGGGCACGGCTCAACGCACAGACGAGAACTTTACCTTTATCG
Organism: uncultured delta proteobacterium; assembly: GCA_963741035.1. GTDB lineage: Bacteria > Desulfobacterota > Syntrophobacteria > Syntrophobacterales > Syntrophobacteraceae > SbD1. The sequence goes on along the minus strand of CAVUGX010000028.1, from coordinate 159,255 downwards.
CCGCAAAGTTCTCATCTCTGCTGCTCTAAGGATTGATTCAAGTTATCGCATCACCATTCCGGCAGTTTTGTCCATACCAGCCCTGCGGAAAGGTTTAACGTCGATCGCAGGGAAGAACGGGAGGTTGAACGCGCTTAGCCAGACGAGCTTCAATTCTTAGAACGCCGGGAGTCCGTGCTTTCAATTCCCGCACCCTGTATACTCTTGAGCCTGTGAGAAGCTCCGCGATTCGGTCTATCGCCCGATCAAACTTCTCACGCAAATTTTCCAATATTTCCATCATCCTTTTCCTCCTAATTCAAAATCTACTAGGAAGATAACCATCCGAACCGCGAAGCGCATGTCGAAGAGATATTTTCTCTTTTTCGATAAAAGCCTATTTTACAGGGGAAACACCGAGCTGTGCAACTCAAGGAAGAAATAATATGGGGCCAAAAAAGGAGAAAGCCAGGGGCGGGGGGTCCTGGCTTTCCGGGGCGAATGATTTAGGGGTCCAAAAACCAAAACTTATTAAGGAGGGACAATCTTATGGTGCAATATTAGATGATTTTTCCCTTTTGAAAATCAGGTATAGGATGTATTTTCCATCTACTAACACAGTATTGTTAAGGTAAAGTTCTACCTGCTTTTCCCTTTTCTGCATGCCAGAATCGGGAAAACTGTCTGAGCAAAGGCGAGTTGAACCATGTTCAGGAAAACTGTTGTCCGTATCACATTATGTATTGTCCTGATTGCGGCGCTTTCGGGATGCGCGGGCCTGACGGGTAGAGGCAGTGTCCCTCCCAGCCCCCCCGAAGCTGAAGCCAAACTGATGGAAGCAAACAGGGCGCTTTACGACGTAAAAGAGCAGTTGTCGGTCTTTTATGACCAGGTGGCTTCAGCGCTCCAGGAAATTAAAGAATTCCGCGGCCGGCCCGGGTGGAACGAGTTCGAACAGATTCTGCTGGAGTATCCAGCCCTGAAAGACCCGGAAAATGAGGTGGAGATAGAAGGCGCAGAGTCCCGGCTTTCGGAGTGGGACCTGAAGTGGAAGACCTCATGGAAAAAGACCCTGGAAGACTATTACTACCTTGTGGATAAGTGTAGCCTCCTGGAGGCAAAGAAAGCGGCTGTCCGCCAAAAGTTGCTGGCGGTACAGGCCAAGTATCTTACCGCCGTGGTGATGGAAGCGTCGGCGGGACGCGCAAAAGAGGGGACGGAAATCTACTCGATAGTCGGAACGCTGGATAAATCCAACGAGGAGTTGAATTCCTGCCGGCCCGACGATTTGGGGCTCTATGTAACGGGCCCAGCCGCTAACTCTTCATAATTAAAACGGAATCTCAGAGATCTATTTCTGGATATACACCAGAGCCTTTCGAAGGCGCTCGAGCACGGTTTCTTTTCCAAGGACTCCTATTATTTCGAAAAGGCCGGGGCTTATCGTCCCGCCGGTCAGGGCCACCCTGACCGGCTGAGCTATCTTGCCAAGTTTCATTCCCAAATCCGCCGCCATCGTCCTGAAGACGGGCTCGAGACTCTCTTCGTCAAAGACTTCCAGGCCGGACAAGTCAGAGATAAGCCGGACAAAAGCCTCGCGAAGCTCGGACGTCAAAAACTTTCCTGCGGCATCGGGATCGAACTCGATTTCATCCACCATATAGAACCGCATGGCATCGGCCATTTCGACCAGCGTGCGCGATCTGGCCTGAAGGGTGCGAACTGCGCCGGCAATGTAGCCATCGGGCTTGTCCGGATAATTTCGTTGAGCCAGAAAGGGCCTGAGGAGCGCAGCGATATCCTCGGGGCGTTTTTCTTTTATGTAGTGCGCGTTAAGCCACAGCAGCTTTTCCATCGTAAAGATGCTTGGAGATTTTCCGATATTTTCGAGCGTGAAGTTTTCTATGAGTTCAGAGCGGGAGAAAATCTCCTGATCGCCGAAGGACCAGCCAAGCCGCACGAGGCAGTTCAGCAGGGCTTCCGGAAGGAATCCCATATTCTTGTACTCCATGACCGAAGTCGCCCCGTGGCGCTTTGACAGAGGTGAGCGGTCCTCACCATGGATCATCGGCACGTGGCCGAACTCGGGCAGCTTTGCCCCCAGCGCCTGGTATATCAGAATCTGCCGTGGGGTGTTGTTCACATGATCATCTCCGCGAATTACGTGCGTGATCCCCATAGTCATATCGTCCACGACCACAGCGAAGTTGTACGTGGCAATGCCGTCGCTTTTTAAGATTACGAGGTCGTCCAGCTCGGAATTATCGAAGGCGATGGAGCCCTTTATTATGTCTCTTAAGATAGTCATGCCGCTGTCAGGGGCCCGGAACCTGAGGACCCTGTTCGGGCCGGGGCCGAGCTCTTTCCGGCGGCAGGTCCCCTCGTACTTTGGCTTTCGCCCTTCGGCCATTGCCGCGGTTCTGCGATTTTCGAGTTCCTCGGGAGTACATTCGCACCAATAGGCATGGCCGGCATCCACGAGTTTTTGAGCATATTCGCGATATACATCCAACCTTTCGGTCTGGAAATACGGACCTTCGTCCCAGGTAAGCTCCAGCCATTCCATAGCGTCCATGATGGCTTTCACGGACTCCTCGGTCGAGCGTTCCACGTCGGTGTCTTCGATCCTAAGGATGAATTTACCGCCCGTGTTGCGTGCAAAGAGCCAGTTGAACAGGGCGGTGCGGGCTCCTCCGATGTGCAGGTATCCTGTAGGGCTGGGAGGAAATCGGGTGATTACAAGTTCCATTTCAACGATACTCCTAATTCGGCGGCCGGGCGGTGAAGCGCGCCTGGGCAATTAATATTCCGCTTTTTTGGGATGAATTGCGTGAACAAGCAGGGCACGTTCAATAACATAATATTGCAGCGAACTCAATTATACTCCTGCTGGACAAAAATAACAGAAAACGGCAATTAGAAAGAAAGTTTAATCAATGCTGACTTTATTAAGCGCTTGCCCATCTTGCCGACCTCTGGCACTATCCGGATTTGACCGAAAAAGGCGGGGGCCTTCTTTTGAGAATAATTTGCTCATTGCGATGTTTTCGTATAAGTTCGTCCGAAAATCAGGCAGAGAGGGACATCTATGGCCAGAAGAATACGTTTTGCCGCACTTGTTTTCATAGCAATTTTCATGTTCGCGTGTCACAGGGGAGGAACCGGGAATATCCAGGTGACGGGCGACATATATGGGCCCAAAGAGGTTATCAATTCGCCCTACAAAGTGAGGGTGTCCGACGTATCCAACGATACGCACCAGGTCTATGATGTGGACGTAATAGGTCTTCTGTGGAACGGGCTTGAGGATTCACTGAAAAAGCGCGGAATGCTCTGGACGCCGCAGTCCGAGGGCGAGCCATACGTCATGGAAGGCCATGTCGAATATTTCAGGAAGGGGTCCATGGGAGCGCGCTGGGTCCCATACGCGGGGAATACCGTCCTGACCGTCAGAGTAGAGCTCAGCCAGGGCGGCAAACACTTAGCGAGCATTGAATCGAAGCACAAGATCTCATTTGGCGGTGGTACGTTTACGCGGAATGCCTGGAAAAAGATATTTGAGAAAGCTTGTGAAGACGTGGTCAATCAGGCGATCAAGAAGTTCTAAGGCCAACGGTGCAGATCGCCTTTCGGCTTCCCCGTAACACTGAGACCGGGGCATGGGGCGGTGTGACCGTTGGCCGGGATTGCCGCTCGAATCTTCGGCGCTGCCCTCGGCGGCGCCTGGAGTCAGCATCAACAAAAATGGTCAGTGCCGATGGGAGTATTTCCGGCTCACCCCGGGGCTCGATGTCTGCCTGTGCAACATCGGCGAAGACATGCCATAGTCGCCATCCAGTCCCTAAAATCATGTAAATCCGCAAAATTACCTGAAGTTTATTGACAGCTCCGCGAATATATTTATACTTGATAGTTTTGGCGGAAAGGTTAAACACATGCGCGTTCGCATCGACGAGATACCGGAATCGGGACGCACTCTCAGATTCCACTGGGATGAAGACAGGCTCGGGCAGTTTGTTCCGCCGGGCGACCCCTTCAACCTCAAGCTGCTCCGTCCTGTGAACGTCGTGCTGAACCTGGACAGGCAGCAGGACCATGTACGAGTTAGCGGTAAGATCGAAGGGGATCTTGAGGTTAGCTGTCATCGGTGTCTGAAGCCGTTTCCGCTGGCACTGAACGAACCGGTTGACCTCTACCTGTTCGAAAAGGTACGGATGCCCAAAGAACAGGAGAAGGAACTCGAACCCGAGGAACTGGTATATGAATTCTTCGACGGTGAGGTGATTGATGTCGATCAGCTCGTAGCCGAGCAAGTCTTTCTCGCGCTGCCGGTGAAGTTGCTTTGCGTCGAAGAGTGCAAGGGGATATGCCCGGGATGCGGGGCAAACCTCAATGAAGAAGCCTGCCGGTGTAAGGCTGATAATGGGCAGTCTCCGTTTGCCAAGCTCAAATCATTAAGACCGGGGCCACGCGAATCCACGAAATAGTTTCGCACTAGTCAGCAGGCAACGCCCGCCTTTGCGGGCTCAATTCCAGATCAGGAGTTAAACGATGGGTGTACCTAAGAGAAAAACCTCCAAAGCCAGACGCGACAAACGGCGGGCCAACCACGCTGTCGTCACCCCGGCTTTGGCCCGCTGTTCCCAGTGTAATGAAATGCGTCTGGCGCACCGCGCCTGCCCGAACTGCGGGTACTACAAAGGCCGGCTGGTCCTGGAACTAGAGGAAGAATAGAGCGGAGACCAAGGCCAAAGAGTCTGCAAGATGAGAATTGCTATAGATGCCATGGGCGGGGATCATGCTCCCGGACCCGTGGTGGAAGGCACGCTTCTGGCCCGGTCAGTCTGTTCGGCTGACCTCGTGCTGATCGGAAACGAGCCGGTTGTTCGGGAGGCGCTCGGAGGGGGATCAGGTTCTCGGGCTCTTCCGGAAGTAGTACACGCTCCCCTTGCGATTTCGATGGAGGAATTCGGCCCGGTTGCCATCCGGAAAAAGCGTGACGCATCGCTGAATGTGGCCATGCGGATGCTGGCCGCAGGTGAAGTCGATGCCGTTGTCAGCGCGGGGAATACCTCGGCTATCGTCGCCGCCGCTAAGCACTTCGTGGGACTCCTGCCGGGACTTAGAAGGTCCGCTCTTGCTGTTCCCTTTCCAACCGAAGATGGCAGGCCGGTTCTTCTGGATGCCGGCGCGTACGCCCAGTCAGGGGCTTTACACCTGGCCCAGTCCGCGGTACTTGCGCATATTTACCTTAAAGCAAGCCGGGGGATCGAGCGCCCCAGCATCGGCCTGCTCAACATCGGACGGGAGCCGGCCAAGGGTACCCAGGCGGTGCAGCGCGCTTTCGCTCTCATTAGACGCTCGGGCCTGAACTTTACCGGCAACGTGGAACCTAACGACCTCTTCAACGGCCAGACCGATGCAGTTATATGCGAAGGCTTCGTCGGCAACATTGTCATGAAAATGTATGAAGGGCTTTCCGGGGGCCTGATTCGGGCGCTTGGCGGTCAGGTTAGGCAGAGCGGGGCTGAAAGCCGGGCCGAATTGAACCGGATATTCGACAGCTTTCAGAAAAACTATGCTTATCAGCACGTGGGCGGAGCGCCGCTGCTCGGGGTGAAAGGGCCGGTTGTGGTTGCCCATGGCCGCTCCGAAAGTGAAGCTATCAGCAGCGCGATCCAGCTTGCATACAGGATCGCGGAGAAGGAGATCTGCCGGAAAATGGCTGAGCAGCTTGAGCAGGATAGCTCGCTGGCTGATTTCAAGTATTTCAACGCACTGCTTATTCTCGAAAATCTCAAGAATAAATGGGGATTTGCGCCAAAGTAAGCCTTTGGATTAGGAAAACCCGGAATACCCAACCGCAATCCTGAAACTGAATATTGGCTAAACTCCTCTTTTTATGTTAAGGGGAACAGATTCTGAATCCCCAGCTCGCTTCCCGCCATTGCGCCGCAGGCAGGCACAGGCGGGGTTGCCTGAAGCCCATGGGGTTCTTGATCGGAGGAAATAAGTTGGATTATTTATTGACTGAAAAGCAACAGAAGGTACAGGAAATAACCGCGCAGATCGCCAGGGAAAAAATCCGGCCTGTCAGAGCGGAACTGGACTCAAACGATGAGTTTCCCTGGGAGATCATGAAGATCCTCGCACAGGCGGATCTTTTCGGTCTGTATATCCCTGAAGAATATGGCGGAATGGGTGGAGGAATATTCGACAACTGCCTGGCCGTCGAAAAGCTCGGGGAGGCTTGTATAGGAATTGCCACCACCTTCGCTGCGAGCGGCCTCGGGGCATACCCGATCCTGCTTTACGGCAGCGAGGCTTTGAAGCAGAAATACCTGCCACAGATCGCCAGCGGCAAAAGACTGGCGGCTTTTGGCCTTACCGAACCCGGGGCAGGAAGCGATGTTTCCGGAATTCAGACCACGGCTGTGAAAGACGGAGACCATTACATCCTCAATGGTTCGAAGCAGTGGATCACCAACGGGGGTGAGGCGGAAATATATTCGGTTCTGGCCATAACCGATCGCTCCAAGGGGCCGCGAGGCGCAAGCTTTTTCGTAGTCGAGAAGGGCGATCCTGGATTTTTGTTCGGAAGGAAGGAAAAAAAGCTCGGAATTCGCGCATCCGCTACCCGCGAGTTGATTTTTCAGGATTGCCGCATTTCCAAAGACCGGCTGATCGGCCGGGACGGAATGGGTTTTATCGTTGCGATGAAGACTTTCGATAAATCCCGGCCAGGCATAGGTGCTCTGGGGGTTGGCCTGGCCCAGGGGGCGCTCGATGTTGCGGTCGAGTATGCGAGAAAGAAGCTCCAGTTCGAAAAGCCGATCATAAGCTTCCAGGCAATTCAGCACAAACTTGCGGACATGGCTATAAAAACCGAAGCCGCACGCGCCCTTGTTTACAGCGTCGCCCGTCACATGGACCGCGACCCTCACGACGCAAGCAAAGTGGCTGCAATGGCTAAGGTATTCGCCGGCGACGTCGCCATGGAGGTGGCCACAAACGCCGTGCAAGTGCTCGGAGGCTACGGATACATGCAGGATTATCCTGTCGAAAAGATGATGCGCGACGCTAAAATTCTCCAGATTTACGAGGGTACCAACGAAATCCAGCGGAATATCATCGGCCAGGAGCTAAACAAGGAATACAGCAGAATTAAGGACTCTTTCTTCTAAGCTGTTCATGTTGCTCGTTTTCCGAATCAGATTAGAATCCTCAGCCCCCTTGCGCGTCACCCGATTTCGTGATCAAGGGGGATTTTGTTACAGAGCTTTTTCCAACGGAGTTCTGATAACCTTGCCCTGCAAGGGGACCGAATTCAGACTACTGTCTTTTATTGGTGAGGAACGGCCCATTTGGGTGAGCAATTGAGTCTGTCAGCCGGGGGATTTCGAGATTGAGCGAACGACGCATTATCGTGGTGACCGGAGCAAGCCGAGGGATTGGCCGGGCCATTGCCGTGGAAATGGCCGCTGCGCAAACCCATATCATCATCAATTACAACTCGAGCGCTGAGGCTGCCAGACAGACTGCGGAGATGGTCGAGAGCAAGGGGGGGAACTCTACTCTCATGCAGTTCAGCGTGGCCGACCCTGACGCGGTCAAGACCGCATTTAAGCAAATCCTGGATGCGCATGGCCGAATCGATGTGCTTGTAAACAACGCCGGAATAGCAAAGGACAACCTTCTCGCCTTGATGAAGGCCTCGGACTGGGACGATGTTATGAATACCAACCTCAAAGGCGCTTTCCTTTGCTCACAGGCAGTGATAAAACCTATGATCCGGCAGCGTTGCGGACGTATTGTAAATGTCACCTCGGTGGTTGCCGTGATTGGAAATGCCGGGCAGTGCAATTACTCGGCCGCCAAGGCCGGGCTTATCGGCTTTACCAGGTCTCTTGCGCGGGAGATTATATCCAGGAACATAACGGTAAACGCGGTCGCTCCTGGATTCATTGAGACTGACATGACGCTTGCCACCCCGAAAAAGTCGCGGGAGGCGCTTTTGGAGCTAATTCCTGCGGCGAGGTACGGCGCCCCGGAGGACGTTGCGGCAGCCGTTGCATTTCTTGCATCTGATGCGGCCGGCTACATAACCGGCCAGGTTATACATGTCAATGGCGGCATGTTCATGGGGTAGAAACCCCATTGCCGCGAGGCTAAAATCTCCAGGTTGCGGTGGGAAAAAACAGGATGGGATTAGACAATAATCGACGGCGCGTAGTAGTTACGGGAATCGGGCTGGTTTCCCCTGTTGGAATCGGCATTGAAGAGAACTGGTCCAACTTGATTGCCGGGAAGTCGGGAATTGGTCCGATAACCCGCTTCGATCCTTCCGCATTCGCGACTCATATCGCCGGAGAGGTCAAAAACTTTCATCCGGAGGATTTCATCAGCAAAAAAGAACTCCGGAAGATGGATCCTTTCCTCCAGTTCGGGCTCGGCGCCGCCCACTATGCTATGGAAGACGCCAAATTCATAATAGAGCCAGAGATCTCATCACGAGTTGGCGTTGTAATGGGCTGCGGCCTTGGCGGCCTGCTCACAATCGAGGAATCCCACAAACTGATCCTGGACTCGGGTCCCAAAAAAGTAAGCCCTTTTTTCATCCCGATGATTATCAGCAATATGGCCCCCGGCCTCATTTCAATCTACCACGGCGCAAAAGGTCCCAACCTTTCCCTGCAGACTGCATGCGCGGCTGGAACTCACGCCATAGGTCAGGCTTATCATCTAATCCGGGACGGGCTTGTCGATGCAATGATCACCGGGGGTGTCGAATCGACCGTGACTACCCTGGCGTTAGCCGGCTTTAACGCAATGCGGGCCCTTTCGACGCGCAACGATGACCCGGAGCGGGCTTCCAGGCCTTTTGACAAAGAAAGGGACGGCTTCGTACTGAGTGAAGGTTCCGGCATACTGATTATCGAAGATCTCAATTTCGCGCGCGCGCGCGGCGCTCGAATATATGCCGAAATAATCGGGTTCGGCGCATCCGGAGACGCTTACCACATGGCCGCGCCGGCCCCCGACGGCGAAGGGGCCGCCCGCTGCATGCAGATGGCCATCGACGACGCAGGAATAAAGCCTGCGGATGTGCAGTACATCAACGCTCACGGCACCTCGACCGACCTCAACGACAAATATGAGACCCAGGCGATCAAGACTGTTTTCGGCGATCACGCTTACAAAATGGCGGTCAGTTCAACGAAGTCGATGACGGGGCACCTCCTGGGCGCAGCCGGCGGCGTCGAAGCCGCCTACACAATCCTCACCATTTATAATCAACTCATGCCCCCGACTATCAATTACGAATTTCCGGACCCCGACTGCGATCTCGATTACGTTCCGAACACGGCCCGCAAGGCACAAATCGAAGTGGCGCTCTCCAACTCATTCGGCTTTGGCGGAACCAATGGAACTCTTGTATTCAGGAGATGGACGGAAACCAGGTAAAGCCGCTCCGCCTCCCCTGGAGCAAAGGTGATCCAGTCAATGAAATTACTCGTTATTCTATGTGCTTGACCTCAGGATTTGTCCCGGCAGGATCTCATAAGCGTTAAACAGGGAACAGGTTATTCGGAAACCGGTGTAATTTCAAATCTTTCGTGAAGATAGCTTCACCCGAATTTGAAGCATCACAGAAATTGATCTTGCAAAAGAACGCCGCTGCGGTTAATGTTGGTTCAACATTGTTCCATCTCCTTCTGCTAGTTTTTCATTATCCCCACTCGCCTTTCCCGCTATCCTTGCGCCGTGGTTTTGATTTACATATCGCTACTGTGGCGACCGTAGTTATCCCTATAGAGAGAAGGAGGTGATTGAAGGAAATAACCGGTAGCTGAAAATCGGATTCATTTTTTTGCGGTTTTGACTTCTTTTTCGATTTATCCAGCGTTTTTAGTGCTCACGTCCTCCTTCCAAATTCCCCTTGGCTTTCAAGTGTGACCGTCCGGCTTTGAACTCTTGTTTACGTTGGAAAGCTGTCCCCGATCCAGAGCGGATTAGCCGCAGTTTTTTCTTCCTATCCGCATTGCATTACTTTCGCCCTGTTGAGGAAGCGGTTCTCTTTCTCTATTTGGCCGTATAGCCACTTTTTTCGAGTACCGGCCGCACCCCGTTCGATTTCTATCTGACCAGGGCTTACCAGACATTATCTGCAAACCGGATTTTTGACACGAAAGGAGAAATTAAATGCCCGCTCCATTAGAAAAAGTGCCCGGAAAAGCGTGGGTTGTCACTTTCGCAGGTACTGCGATAAATCTGTGCCTGGGAATTCTGTACGCATGGAGCGTATGGGGCGCCAGTCTGACGGTGCCGAAGCTGCCGGACGGCAAATTCAACGAAGCGCTGCTGGGCACGGCCTTGCCCGGGATCAATTCTGCCTGGACATACCTGAGCAACGCTGAGATTGCGACCCCCTTCTCGCTGTGCGTCATCATGTTCGCCCTTTTTATGATCCCGGGCGGAAGGATCCAGGACAAATACGGCCCCAAAGTCGGAGCCACCCTCGGCGGGCTGTTCCTGGCCGCAGGGTGTATTGTTGCCGGGCTGATGAAGAGCTACACCGGACTGATCGTTGGTTTCGGAATAATGGGCGGGATCGGCATGGGCATAGGGTACGCCGCTCCCACCCCGGCCGCGCTGAAATGGTTTGGCCCCCATAAACGCGGTCTCATCGCGGGCCTGGTTGTTGGCGGCTACGGCGGTGCAGCGCTCTACATCGCGCCCCTGGCCAAATGGCTGATTGCCGATTATGGCCTCAGCGGCAGCTTCATTATACTTGGGGTCATTTTCGCGGTAGTCGTAATAATCGCAGGACAACTCCTGGCATGGCCTCCGGCCGGCTACGTTCCCCCTGCCCCACTGGCGGCCAAAGCAGGAGCCCCTGTCAAAACGGCCCTGACAACAGTAGACTGGGGGGCTTCCGACATGATAAAGACCTGGCAGTTCTTCGCGCTGGTCCTCATGTTCATTGGCTCGACTCAGTCCGGTCTTCTGATCATAGCCTTCGCAGCCCCTCTTGCCGCTCCGCTGCTGGGGGCAATGGCCTGGACCCTCGTCTCCTTTGGAGGCGCGATCAACGCGTGTGGCCGGGTCGGGACGGGCGTGTACTCCGATAAAATCGGCAGGACCAACGCCTATACGCTCAACTGCCTGGTTTCCGCTCTGTGCCTCTTCGCGATGCCTGCCATTATTGGCTTCAAAAGCGCTTTCCTGCTCTTCCTGGCTGTCGGCATAGCTTACTGGCAGTATGGCGGAGGTCTTGCGCTCCTGCCGTCTTTTACAGCGGATTTCTTCGGGCCCAAAAACCTGGGCTTCAACTACGGCCTGGTGTTCATCGGCTGGGGTCTGGGCTTCTTCATGGCAAGACTTGGCGGAACTATCAGGGACATAACCGGAAGCCTCAACTGGGCCTTCTACCTCTCCGGCATGGTGCTCATTGCAGCAGTCATCCTGGCCCGTGTTACAAAACGGCCTTCTGCGGTGGGTGAAAAAGCACCCTCGCTTGCCATGAAGTAGCGGCGATTCATCGGGGAAACATTTTCCTATCGGCCCGATGATTCATAATCCCCCGTCTTCCAAGGCGGGGGGCGCTTTCAAACTTCCTATAGGCCCCAACGCCCCATGAGGGTGGAGGGGCCAACGTCCTTCACCTCTGCACGCTCTTTGTCATCATTGAGCGGGCAGGCTCCTGCTCCCCTGATTTGCCTCCACAGGCCAGGTTCATACGGCGCTCAGCGCCTGTCTGACCCCTTTCATGCTGACTTCAAGCTCGACTTTGACATCTTCGATCATCCGACGCGTGATATTGAGTTTTTTTAAAACAGGGTCGGATTCGGGATCGATTCCCTTGTTTCGCTGATCCTCATTTCTCTTGTGAAATGTGACCGCCAGCAGGTTGGCGACGTAAACCAGAGAGGTAATTTCTCCAAAGTGACCAGCCTTTTCAGGATTATGATGATGCTCGATCGCCGCTGTTATGTCGGCAGGAAACTTCCATTTGCGGGCTATAATTCCACCAAGTTCCTGGTGATCGATCCCGAGCGCCCGCCGTTCTGACCTGACGACATCGCTGTCGCCCCTCATCTCGCGGAGGCTGGACTGAAGATAAATCTTGGAATAGAGGTTGAGGATAGTATTGCCTATGTCATGGAGCAGCCCGGCGGTATAGAGTGTGAGAATTCCATTGTAGGCGAGGCGCCGGGCAATTATCTCAGCGATCAGCGCCGTGGTTACGGAGTGCTCCCAAAGTTCACGCTCGTCCTTTGAGCGGCCGCTCCCGAAATAGCGGATTGCGCAGGCGGCCATTACCACCTGTATGAGCCGCTTGTTGCCGATCAGAAGGATTGCTTCATTGATAGACCGGATATCGTATCGCCGGCCATAGAAGGCCGAATTGCCGAGCCGAAGGATTTTCGCCGCGATGGCCTGGTCGTATTTTATGATATCTTCGATTTCCTTTACCGGGGCCATGCTTTTCACAAGAGATATAATTTTCCAGGCTATGTCCGGAAAGGGGGGCAGTTTCTCCGCTGCCGCAACGATGTCTTTGACCAGCAATTCGTAGTGGAGAGCATCGATTTCATGTTCGCTAAGCTCACGAATCATGTCTGAACCCCTGCGTTGTTCGGGTTTGAAGGTTGCGTGTCATCGGGATGCCTTGGTGAGTGGATTTCCAAAACAGGTATCTTTAAGCGCCGGATTAAAATGCATCCCCGTTTGGATACTACCCATCCGTTACATACATCGGTTAAGGGAAGAAAAAACTTTAAGTTATTTTTTGATGAAAAAGCCGAAACGGGAAAGATTTTTCAAAAAAGTGGATCTAGCGGGAAAAACGAGTCACGATGCTATTGAGCGCGTGCTCTAAGAACATTGAGGCCAAAGCTACCAGCATTATCACCGCAGATGCCAGAATCAGGAAAACACCCAGGGAGCAGGAGCGAAGCCTCTCGCCGGCATACATTACGTACGGCTGGTGAAAAAGATAGATGCCGTAGGAATAGATTCCAACCCAGCCAAGAGACCTGCCAACACCGGGCACCCTGTCGAAACGGTAGGCCGCGTGAATCAATATCAGCGACAAACCCATCGAGGTAAGGCCGTCCGAGACACTATACATGAAATTGGGCTGGTAGGTAAAGAGCCCCAGCGCGTAAATGATTGCCCCGATAAAAAGCCCCTTCCAGGAAAGCAGCAGCCTCAGTGTCCCATCGGGTGATTCGGCCATGGATTTTCCCATTGCCATTCCAGCCGCAAATTCCCAGAGCCTGCAGGCGAAGAAAGCCCCCATCACATAATATCCGTCTGCTTGCAGTATTGCGAAGAGAACATACCTCGCGGCGGAACTCAATACGGCGCACAGCCCCATGTATTTTGCCCACCCCAGCCGCTGCATCAGCTTGAACAGCACCGGGAAAACGATGTAGAGTTCTATCAGCAGTCCAAGAAACCACCAGGCGGGGACCAGGTAGAAGAACATCTTATCCAGGGGATAAACCCTGTCGCCGAAAAAGCTCAACAGAAAGCGGTAATCGACAGGACCGTGCAGGACCACGAAAGGAGAGACCAGGAAGACCAGATGGGCCAGCCAATAGGCCGGAAAAATCCGCATAAAGCGGCGCCTGTACCAATCCGCCCAGGACATCCCGACTCCTCCGCGCTTTACAAGCGAGTAGGTGAGGCCGAATCCGCTGAAGAGAAGGAAAACACCGACCCCCTGCGAGCCTCGCTGGATGATTGCAGAAATAATTCCTTCAACAGCGCAGGAAAATTTTCCAAGGGTTGATCCGTTGCCGCACTGTTCGACGAAACCGGGAAAGGAACCGAACGTTATCGGCGAGGGCAAGCGTCCGTTATTGTATGAAAGGAAGCAATGGAAAAAAGCTATCCAGATGACGGCAATCCCCCTGACGCCGTCAAGCCACTGAAAACGGCCGGCTGAAGAGGCCGCCGAAAAGAGATGGCTCTCACCTTTTCCCATAACGAGGGACCTTTTTTGCGCCGCCGTGGAAGACGGCGCTACCGTAGGGATTGAACTCCCAAAAGACGGGAGCAGACCTAGGATGGAACAATCCCGCAGTGTTATTAGCAGGCAAAATATGTATAGTACATTTTGTGGAATTGGACATTGTGAAATGTAAATGATTTCCCACAATTCGATAAGGATAATACATGTCTACTGCGAAAATGCTGCGGCTTCAAATTTTGATTCTTGTCCCGCTTTTCTTTTTACCCACCACTGATGTGATAATTCATCCGGCCTACCAGCAATGGAAAAATGAAAAGGTCGAAAGGCAGAATACAGCCGGCAGGCTGGTTCAATACCTGGCTGCATCCAACAGGCAACTGATGGAGCAGACCAGGCTCCTTTTGACAGTTCTGTCGAAATCCACCCCGGTCGTGCGGGAAGATTCGGAATCCTGCCGCAGCCTGTTTTCGGATATTCTGAAAAATCAGCCGTTTTTCAGCGACATCGGGGCGACTGACCTGAACGGAGACGTTTTCTGCAATGCGGTGAGTTCGGCCAGGATCAACATTGCAGACAGGGAGTATTTTCGGCAGGCCGTTGGAACCCGCCAGTTCGTTTTCAGCGATTATATGCTCTCCCGGACCACCGGCAAGCATTCAATCGGTCTCGTTTACCCGCGGTTAAGTGAAAGCGGCCAGCCGGAAGGTATAATTTATGCCTTTTTGGACCTGAAGGAGTTGGCTCGGATTTCTGAAAAAACATTTCCTGAAAACAGCAAGGTTTTGATTGTCGACTCTAAAGGGACCATTCTGACCGGCTACCCAAACGTCGATGAGTGGATTGGGCGCTCGATGCCCGATGCGCCTGTAATCAAGGCGATGCTAAGCCAAAAGGAAGGATTTGTGGAAGAAAAAGACCTGGATGGAGTCGTGCGGGACTTTGCCTTTACCAGCGTAACAAGCGGATCGTCGGGAGAACTCCACATAGCAGCCGGTTTCCAGGAAAAGCCTTTCAACTGGTTATCGTGGGATATGTTGCAAAACGCAGCGGTACTGCTGGGGATAATGGCTCTTTTAGCCTTCGCGGCCGGATGGCTCGCGGCCCGGTATCTTCCGGGAGAAAGCTGAAAAACAGTTTTGCACGCGCCAGACGCGAAGAGGCGAAGAAATCCCAATGAGATACGAATAACTCTCAAGAAAAGTTTCGTGGGCTGCCGTCTCGAAAAGACAGCCTTTCACGCGAAGCCGCGGAGCCGCGAAAACGAAAAGTTCTGGTGGGCTTCGCTTCGCCCCACCCATCCTACTGGTCTCACAGGGTGTTTTCATGGTTCGGGTGTCCCAACCGGGCATGAGAGCCTATGTCCCTGACCCTGCAGACATGCAAGTGGGGCGGTTTATTTCAAGAGCGAGGTCACGGCAGATTTTGCGGGCCTTACCCGAGGCCCGCCTCAGACATTAATTTTCCGAGCACCTTTTCCGCCGCGAAATATTCCTGTGCAATTTCTCGCGCCGCCTTGCAGCTTCCCTCGTAATCGCTCTCTATTACATCGACGGCAGCCAGAATCTCATCCATCGTCAAAAATCCGAAAAGGCCTTTCCCTGTGGGCAGGAACTTGCTGAATCCGGTCTCCTGAGTTATGACGGGCCGCCCGGCAGCCAGGAATGTGGAGCTCCGGTCGCTGAACCAGCCGGTCCTTGGGCGCACCACCTGCTCCTTTGTAACCGTGAACTCGCCCCTGGACCTCTGGATATACTCCCGGTACTTATCCACATCCCCGGAGATGGGTAGAGAACGCCTGATCCTCCATCCATTTTCGGTAAGGAGATGCAACGTCTTATCGTCCACCTCCGTGGCAAGTTCAAAACCAACGGGTCGGCGCTTCGGCAGGTCGATGATCTTGAGAAACTCCCGGTCTTTTGTCCAGTAGTATGTCTCGCCCCGGAAAACCAGGTCCTTGCCCTTGTTTTTCCAAGTAGTAACAGTCGAATAGACCGAATCCTTCGACAGAGGAAAGGGGTTTTCCCAAAGGTCCATAACCACGGGCTGCCTGGTCGGATGCCAGCACACAAGATCGACAGGCAGATCGCAGTCGGGCTGTCCCAGATTTTCTCCGAAAGAAAAATGGATATCATGCGCGGCAAGCGCGTTCAATGTCTTCAAGTCCCCTTCCAATACCTTTACCTGGACGTGAAAAGGATCGCTCTCGACATAAATTCTTCTGGGGATGGACATATGCTCTTCGCGAAGCTCCTGGGAGGCGGTCGCGTTGAAGCAGACGTCAGCCTCCCTGTAGAGCCTCATCAGTTCAGCCTCGCTCATCCCGTAGCATTTGCCGCCCTCGTAGCCGCCGCGAAAGACCCATTTGCCGGAAAATCCGTACCTTTCGAGGACCGGAGCAACCATCGAGATGTTCGCAGAGGCATCGGGCGTCAACTCAAAGTCGTTGACATCAAAGACCCACCGGCTCGAGTCCTCGACGTAGTAAACGTCCCACCCGAGCCGCCTGAGCCCGATCAGGTAATGCAAAAATTGGTAAGTCACACCCGCGAGCGGGTACCAGAATATGATTCCGAATACTATGAGTTTGCCTTTACCGTTTTTCTCGTTTGCCATCTCATTTCCTTTACATACAGAGAGCGGGGCCGCAACTCTGCTGCTCTTATCAGCTCGAATAAACTTCGTCTTCCATCTTCTGAAGCACATTTGCGCAGTAGAAATACTGCCTTGCCTGTCCAAGGCCGCTGCCAAGTCATCCGGCGACCTCTGTTTCCCCCCTCTTCCACGATTTGTCAAGAACAAACAGAATTGGACAAACCGGCTTAGATATGCTTCAACGTATTAAATATATTGCATATTGTGTCCAAATAGAAGACAATGACAGTGTGTCCGGCCCTTGGGGAGGCATTTTCCGGCCCAAACACTTGCGACTTTCTTATATAAACTCAAAGGAAGATACTGAATGCAGATAACCTGCCTTGGCGCCGCACGTTGCGTGACCGGTTCCAGTTTTCTCATCGACAACGGTCGAAAATACCTGGTCGACTGCGGTCTCTTTCAGGGTGGCAGTAAAATGGAATCGTTAAATCGCGGCCCCTGGGGCTTCAACCCCGCCGAAATCGAGGCAATCTTTCTCACTCACGCCCACATCGACCATTCCGGCCGCATACCCAAGCTTGTAAAAGACGGTTTTCGAGGCAAAATCTATGCAAGCGCTCCAACAATCGAGCTTACCAAAATACTGCTCCTGGACTCGGCTCACATCCAGGAAATGGAAGCCGAGTGGCAGAGCAGGAAAAACAAACGCCGGGGAGATCAGCTCATCCAACCACTCTACCAGGTTTCGGACGCCAAGGATTGTTTTGCTCTCTTCGAGCCAATAAAGCAGGACGAAATTTATCATCTCGAGGCAGACCTCAGCATCCGGTTCCGCAACTCAGGACATATTCTTGGGTCCTCGTTTCTGGAAATCTGGGAGGGACCTCCGGACAGCGCGCCAAAAACCGTCTTCACCGGTGATCTGGGTTACAAGGGGCAGTTGATTGTGGAAGCCCCCGAGATCCTGACGGAGGCGGATATCCTTTTTATGGAGTCCACATATGGAAACCGCAATCACAAATCGTTCGAACAAAGCGAACAGGAACTGCTGAATGCAATCCATTACAGCTACAGCCATGGCGAAAAAGTCATTATTCCCGCTTTTGCCGTGGAGCGAACACAAGAGCTTCTTTTCCTCCTCGGTAAATTCTTCAGGGAAAAACTTATACCGACGATGCCGGTCTACCTGGACAGCCCTCTTGCGATAGCCGCGACAACCATATTCAGCCACATGAAACAATATTATGACACGGAAACCAGGGCTTTGCTGGACTCGGGAAAGGACCCTTTCGATCTGGATCAGCTTGTACTCACCCGTTCGGCCCTGGAGTCCATGGAAATAAACAGGCGTTCCGGTCCGGCCATTGTGATTGCGGGAAACGGGATGTGTACGGCCGGCAGGATCAGGCATCATCTCAAACATAACCTCTGGAAACCCGGATGTTCGCTGGTCATCGTTGGCTTTCAGGCGGCGGGCAGCTTGGGCCGAAGCCTTATCGAAGGCGCGCACATGGTTAGAATACTGGGCGAAAGGGTGGTCGTCCGGGCAAAAGTTTTCACGATTGGCGGCTTATCGTCTCACGCGGACCAGAACGCGCTGATTGAGTGGCTCAGTCATTTCAAAAATCCGAAAATGCGGGTCTACTTGATACACGGCGAACAAAGTGTAATCGAGGAATTCGCAAACATCCTGAGACAGAAATTCGCTTTTGATACGCGAGTGCCCTCAATTGGCGACCGGATAACGGCAGCGGGGCTCCAGCGCGCCGGGGCTGCTGTTGTGGTGGAAACAATGGGCCCGAAGTGGAGTGGATATATGACGAAGCTGGCCCAAAAAGCTGAAGTGCTCAGCAAGATTTTGGAAAACCCCGACTTCCATCTTCCACCGCATGTTCTTCAAAAAATCGAGGAAGAAATGATTTCGGCCCAAGCCCACCTGGATGCAGCGCTGCGAAGCGCCCAGGCAAAGGAGGAGACAGATCGGTCGCCGGCTAGCGAGACTTGCCCACCCTAGCCCGGACAAGCGATCCAGCGCAGAGGCGTTCGATAATTTCAAAATCCCGGCGGCCCGCTTCGAAAGCCAGGGTCGATCTTTAGAGAGCGCAGAGAAAAGAGCAACTTATACACAAAATCTTGATTCAGAAGCGTGCGTCAGCACCCCAGCCATCAACCGATGGCACCGGTTCACAGCGACGATGTCAGCCCAGCTCACTTAGATGAATCTTTTATAAAATAATTGGATCTTATCATGGCATCCTTAGATTTTTCTCAAGAATCACTACAAGAACTCACTTCCAAATGGTTATCTCAAAAGCCGGGTCAGCGCCTTAAAGTGTACAAAGATACAACCGATTTTTTCCGTATCGAATACGGTGATATTGTTATCCTTGATGAAAATCCTTTTCTAATTCGCCATAATGTGAAAGAAGGGCGCTTCGGGCTTGATGATGAAGAAAAGTTCTGGGTCAAACGTTCAATCGATTTGCATTCAGGAATGACCAAAATCATTAAATTTGTGTTTTTCGAGAAGTTTAATGCACGTATTGGTGAAATAGAATTTGAATGCTTTCGAAGCCCTCGAAAAGAAGCTCGTATTCTCAATCTGGTAAAAAATCTTCCCAATTTCATGCAAGGTTACTCTGTACAAGACGATCATGAGAACATTGTTCGCGTTCTTGAATTTATCTATGGAATATCATTAGCGGAACACATCAGGGAAATCGCCACGACCATGAAGCACGAAACATATTTCTACCAATGTTTTCCAAAAATATTGAAGAATTATATTCTTTGTGTCGAAGGTATTCGTTTTCTTCACGATCATGGTGAAAAACATGGAGACATAAGAAGAGATCATATTATGATCGACCGGGAAAGCGAACAATACCGATGGATTGATTATGATTACAATGTCCGTCATAGAGAAAATATGTATGGCTATGATCTGTTTGGTCTTGGAAATATTTTGATGTATTTGGCCGGTATGGGAGATATAGTATATCAGGATTTGAAAAGATCCGGTCATCCTTCAGTTGATCGGTTAGTAGAAGATGATGTTAACATTGTCTTTCACAACCGAATTGCGAACCTTAAAAAGGTATATTCATACATGCCGGATAATTTAAACCGAATCCTGATGCACTTTTCAAAAGGCGCTAACGTATTTTACGATCATACTACTCAGTTAATTGATGATCTCCGCGATGTCCAATCAAGCTTTCCAAAGCCAGCATAAGAACAAGGTGTTATTGTGTCAATTAAATCATGCCCATATGTTGACGTCAATATTGAACAGGCAAGAATGTCATTTGCAAATGTATTCTATAAGAGGGATTAAAAAAATGAGCATTGAAATAAATAGAAATATTTTAATCGCTGCGGATGAATCTCAAAATGCCCAGCGCGCAGTAACTTATGTTGGAAAACTCTTAGGAGGAATTAAAGGATTTAAGGTTACGGTATTGCATGTTATTCGCGAACCTGATGAAGACTATCTTCCGGAAGGAGTTGATAAAGATCAATGGTATAATGAATATCGTCAACAGGTTAATCAGATGCTTGAGAAATATCGCGATATTTTAATTGAAGCAGGATTTGACCCTGAAGATGTGTCAACTCGTTCAACTATCCGATATTGCCCTTCAATGGCAGAATGTATTCTTGCAGAAAGAGATAATACCGAATATAGTACCTTAGTAGTCGGGAGAAGAGGACTTACCCATAAAGAAGAATTTTTATTCGGAAGCATTTCAGGAAAAATCGTCAGAACTGCCAAGGATTGTACGGTATGGGTTGTTCAGTAGCCTTGGCAGCTACAGAGTATTATCAATCATTTTTCGTATTTCAAATATCGACGGGCCGCAGTCCGTGTGAGTCTAACGGGGATGAAACGTTGCGAGCTAATGCGAGTGGCCTGAATCGAATAGGTTCGCAATTATTTGATGAATGTCCATGTCCTTTTTCCTGAACCCCTCCTGGCCAAAGACCATGTTCGCTTCCAGGACGTAATACTTTCCGCCGTGCTCGCAGATATCCAGACCGACCTCATCGAAGCGGCATTTAAGTGCCGCTCGCATCGCAAAATCGAGCGCTTCCGCCGGAATGTTTTCAAACGAGACCGACCCTCCCCGGGCGACATTATTTCTAAAATCGCCTTCAACGTGGATGCGCCAATATGCGTGTACAAGATTGCCGTCTATGACCACCACCCTTAAATCGCGCTCTATCGGAAGATACTCCTGAATGTATGCAGGATTGTGGGTTTTCAGATATTGGGAAAGCGCTTCCTGGCGGCAGATCAGGAAGACGCCCGTGCCCCGGGACGACCCGAAGGGGGTTTTGGCAACAAAGGGATAGGTGAAATCTCTCTCTATTGGCTCCAAACGGTCCCGTCCATAATAAATTTTAGTCCTCGGCTGCGGAATTTGGAGCAAATTGAAAAGGTCTGTCTGTGCTATTTTGTTGCCGAGAAAGTGATAATAGTTGCGAGGGAAAATACTCAATCCCGCTGCCTGGAAAATCTCGCTGTAAACCGGGCCGGGGTAGCATATCTTTTCGGCCAGCAGGACTTCTCTTTGCAACTCTTCCGGGTAGTCGCTCCAGTTCGGTTTCAGCCCGACGCACCGAATCGAACTCTTCCTGAGCCTTTTTCCGAGGGATATGGGGCGGGGCGGATTTTCTTTCATACCCATGGATTATAGCTCCAAAAATGAAGATGCCATCAGCCTTGTGATATATGATTACATTTTGTCTAAAGTCAACCTCAAGGCTGCCTTCGAGAATTAACCCGATATGGTCCTTCTCGTACTAGTGACGTCCGACGAACTCAGAAGCGAATTCCACGAGGCGAATCTTTTTTCCGCCTGAGCGATATGGTTTGAAGCGCGCTCCTGGAAGGGAGCTAATGCCATCTCCTTTCATGCGGGGCCCTTTTACCCGCAACTGAGTGCCGGTTCATCCCGGTACTTTCAGTCCAGCCCCGATCCCGTTCCCGATCCGTTCCCAGCCGGCCTCGGAATCGAGCTGATTCTCAACAGCCGGGTTACTCTGGCTCTGGGCAGACGACTTGTTCCTCTGGGCAGGAGACTCCAGTCAACACGCCAGGAGGATCCTCTTTCCAAGGCTTTTCCACGTATCCGTAGCCGATTGCGCTACTCAGAAGCTTTTGAAAAACACTAAATTTGACATCCAGATTCGTGGCCGATCTGCTGCCGCCCGGAATGTAAAGCTGTATTGTTGCAGGTGGGTTCTGCAGCGTCAAAGGCGTCAGACCACGGAGTTGGTCCCAGGTCTGGGCGGTGTAGAAGACGCGGACAAGGTACTGTTTCGATCTATTGTTCTGTCGCAGTTCGAAAACGAGCGCTCCACCAGGGGCGCAAAAATCAGGCTGATATCCGGGCAACTGCCAATGCGCGTTAAGAAGGCCGGCCAATCCGGCCACGTATCCATCAGAGCTGATAATTACAACCATCCGCGATTTGGCGTTGCCAAATGCTCCGGGAACCTTGCGGTGCAATACAGCTTGCTCCATTGTGCGGAGCACGTGCGAGGCGGCGTTGGAACTCTGCGCCTTGTTGAGGTAGGGCGAGCGCATTTCAATATCGAACTGGAGGTTTACAAGCCGGGTCAGTTGGGAGACTTGATCCGGCGTGAGCTGGCCCCAACCTACCTCCAAACCATCGGCTAATTGCATCACGAAAGGATCGGCGGCACTAATTACCGATTGCAGCCCACCGATATTAATAATGTTTCCTGTATACAATGGTGTCGTTGTACTGGGGGTATTGGGATTGAGGGTAATTGCTAGAGCGGTCGGGTCGGTACAGCCTTTCGGGAAAGAAGCACAGTCTGTAGGCGGCGGTGGCTGCGTTCCGAAGAGCACGCTGTAAAGTAGAGAATACTCGTCACTGTAAGCGGATTCCAACGCTGCTCCATTATAGAAAATTTCCTGAACCTGGGCAGCAGCGATATTGGGGTCGACCTTCGCCACTTTTGCCAGTATGGGATCGAAAACCGGGTCGGGCTGGCTAAAAGGGTAGCTGATAGGGTAGGAGTGTACGGGCACGCTCAAGTTCGGGATCAATCCGGTCCCGAATGCGGTAGCTGTCATCCAGGAGCGCTCGATGGTATTGGAACGGAAATACGAGCGCGCTGCATCCAGGCTGTCATTGCCCGTCAGAAGTCCCCCTTGGAGCAGGTATTGGCGGAAATACGCGCCAAGGAGGGTTTCCGCCGTGCTCCCATTCGGGGTCAAACAGCCTGTCGCGACCTCGAAGTCGGGGTAAAGCTGGACTGCATACTGTTCCAATTGTGCTGGGCACGTTGTGGATGAGCGTATGCTGTGACGGCCGAAGACGATGATCTGTCTAAGAGTTGTGCCGTCATTTGCATTTGCGATCGTCTGCGCCAGGACCTGACCCTGGAGGGGAACGGTGAGCGTAAGCACAAGACCGAGCACAATAACCATACGTTTGAACATCATGTTGTTTCTCCTGAATCGACGGATAAAAGATAGAAAAGAGTTTTCCGCCTCAACTGTGCAGGTTGCGAGCGATCTTGCGTTATGAAAACGATTCTGCCGTTCCAACCGGTTGATTGATTATCAGTACAATATGCCCCGGGGAATTTAACTCGGCATGCGTCATGGCGGTCGAGCAGCCCCTTCCCTTGCCAAACCGCGCAGATCCGAGTCTGTTTCGCGGGTGATTCACGTTGCTGTTTGCAATTTGTTATTCGGAATTATCATCGTTGTGCATGAGCAGAATCTGTGGCGGGGGCGGGCCGATAAGCCTTACAGGAAGCAGGAAGCAGGAAGCGGGAGGGGCTTACGCGGCCGTTGCGGTGGGACACCACATGTTTCGGCCTCATGGATTCAAGGAATGGCTGATTGGCTCGAGGTGTCTCAAGTTGTTGGAGGCAGTAGATAAATGCGTTCTGTGGGTGAGCCAGTGATTCAGGCCGCAGTCCTCGAGCGGCCTGCCGGCCCTTCGGCGAAGTATTTTTTTGCCGTTTAATCAGGACAGCAGAGCTTTCGGCACATTACCTCGCGTCATCATGTCATTGATTCTCTCATCTCGCGCCGGCTCAGTAGAGCCGCAGCTCACCATGCCTGTGCCCGAGCACTTCGAGAGTATCATTTACTACCACGAAAGCGTCAGGGTCGATATCGGAGACTATCTGTTTGAGTTTAGAGAGTTCTGACAGGGTGATTATGCTGAAAATGACCTTTTTTTCTTGCCCCGAATAGCCTCCTGTGCCCTCGAGGTATGTGACGCCCCGGTGTAGTCCTGAAAGTATCCGGGATGCTATCTCCTCGTGGCAGTCCGATATGATGAAGACGGATTTTCTCTGGTTGAACCCGGCCAGCACCGCATCGAGCACTTTTCCGTTCGTGAAGACGTAGATGAGTGAGTAAAGGGCGGCTTCAAAACTGAGGAAAATAGCCCCGGCGCCAAGCACCATAGCGCTGACGAATGTGGTGGTGTCTCCGATTCTGAGCCCTAATTTCCTGTTTACGTAGACTGCCAGAATGTCCAGGCCACCCGCCGACCCCTGCGACCTGAGAATTACACCGCAACCCACCCCGCAGACTATGCCTCCCAGTATGGCCGCGAGTATGGGATTAATGATCGTAATCGTCCCAAATTTGCCGAACGCGGTGATAGCGGAAAGTGATAACATGCCGTAGGCGGAGTAAAATATAAATTTTCTGCTGACGCTGAACCATCCGAGAAGGAAGAGGGGGATATTCAGCAAAAAGTAAGCGTAGCCGGTATTGATCGCGGGGATGAGATAATGCGCGATCAGGGCAACGCCCATCACGCCGCCGCTTAGGAAATGCTGCGGTATGATGATGCTGTTTATTCCTGCCGCATAAATAACATTGCCCGCCGTAAGAAGAAAAAGATTTCCTGCAATCCTTTTCCAGGAGTCGACCGGACCCGCCTTGAGGCAGACCGGGGGCAAGACCTTCTGAAATTCCATAAGTCATCCTGTGCGGGGATTCCGGCCTGGCCGATGTGAGCCTCCCAAAGTGATCCCCTGCCTTTTCATCGCAATTGCTAAAAGATCTCTCACCCTCAGCGCCACCCGGGCGCCGAACAGTCACATCGCTGAGAAAGCGAACCTCATTATAATCCGGGTGGCGACGGCCTCCAAGACAATAGGAGTAAACACCGGTCACGAGCTAGCGTTCATGGGGATAAGGAGGCAGCGTGGTCAGACGGTGGTCCTCGATGGGGCCTCCGACCGTAAAATGATAAAGGTCCTGGTAGGCGCGTCCCTTCAAGCCCAGCACCTCGTGCGTGGGATCGTCGAAGAAGCAGCCGATGCCGGTTGCGCGCACGCCGGCGACTTCCGCTTCGAGGTAGAGGACCTGGCCGATCATTCCGCACTCCCAGAAGAGCCTGGGATAAAACCATGGCCCATACCGATTCAGGGGACCTTCGAAGGCCGCAATCATGGCAGCGCTGAAGCAGCCGTCGCCGGCGATTTCCTGAAAACAGGAGATCTGCATGGCTGTTTTGCGGAAATCGCCTTGGGCCAGAAGATAAAGCTCCAGGGCGTCAGGACAATGATCCGGTTTTTTCCAGACAAAGCTGCCGCGCATTGCCGAGCGAAGTTCATCTTTTGCCCGGACGTTGCGAAGCAGGAAATATAAGCCCGGCGCCAATCCGTCAACGCGGTGGACAAAGAGGGCCAGGTGCGTGTGGGCTTCCCACGGGAGAGTCATGAAGGGCATCCGCCGAGGGACTGGTATGGTTCTGAGGAGCATCTCGAAAAAAGAGGAGCGGGGGATGGAAGTGACGCCATCCATGGCCACGGCGCTGCGCCTCTGGTGGATGATTTGCCGAAACCCGGCCTGGCGTCCGTCATTTGGCCCGGGGCCGCCGGAGAGTTCCGGACTGCCGAGCGGTTCCCGGACCTTGGGGACCGGATCTTCGGCTTCGAAAGTATTCTCCCCGGTGGCAGACTTTCGAGAGGCCGACGCAACTTTGTCAATGGCGGGCCATTCCATATGGGTCGAACTGAGATGGTTCGGACTGCCGTTCCATGAGAGCGTCCTGAAGGCGGCCGGTGTGTCCGGGTTCAGCCGGCAGGGGGAAACTGGGCGCGCATTTTGAGAATAGACTGCAAGAAGACAATCAGGCTCTTCCGCCTCCGCACCTTCCGGATCGAAGACCCCGAGCAGATAAGACAAACTTTCGGTGCTCAGGCCGTCCAGCAGTCTTGCCTGCCAGCCCAGACCGGCAGCGGCCAGACTTACCGCCGCAATGGCGTGTCCGATATCATGCCGGCAATAGCGGTATGCGCGCGCTCCATACTTCCAGGCTTCACGCCAATGAATGGAGGTCAACCCCACCAGGACCGATTCCTTTGGAAGCCCGCAGATAAGCTCGTCCCACAAATCGAGAGGAAACCGCGCCCGCAGTTCCAGCCCATGTTCTTTGGGCGCATAGTGGCAGACGAGCGGTGATTCATCCATCCCTGCCATCGGTCCAAAGATCACGTAGCCTTCCGTCGGATGCAGGTTCCCACTGGAAGGATTCACCCGAAGGGCCCACCTTTCCGTGCCGGCGCCCTTCCATGCCGAGAGGGCGAGACTGTCGAAAAGAAGCCGTGAGAGGCTGTGCACATCCAACTGGGTCGAAGGGACGTGCCCGGAGTCAAAAGCAAGATCGTAGACGGGTTCGTTAAACGGCGGGTTTATGGCAAGCCTGTGCAGGGACGCCCCCGAATAACGCCTGAAAGGGTCCGGTTGCGATGCCCAGTCAAGATAACCCGGCCCGGGCGCATACCTGTCAAAATGATGTTTGCTTGCCTCGTGATATTCAATCGTCTGCCGGACGAGACCTTCCATATCGATAGCACTCTCCCGGTTGGGTTGCAGAGATCAGGGCGGGCATCGCAGCCCGCCGGGAGTTCCTGTACCTGCTCGATGCGCTTGAAAGTTAACGCGTCCACTCTCAATCAGAGGGGTGTGGGAAATCTTAGCGGTATGAGGTTATCTCAAACCGGATTGAATTTACTATCAGCTCTGCGCTTTGTCCACTTCGCAATATGCTCGTCTTACACCTTGCCGGGATACGGACTCTTAGATTCATGAGAGAATTATTGTATCATGATTCGGCCCCAACATCTTAAAATGCTCCACATTCCTGCTCATAAACCGTAAGACCAGAATTGACAGACAGCCCAAAGCCCGATATCGTTCACGAAACAGAGTCAGTATCTGATGGAGAAAAGAAATGAAAAAGCCGGGATGGATTAGAGTTTTTCTAATTGTTGCTTGTGCGTCCATTTTTTTGCAGTCCAGCGGTGCTTTTTGCTCCGACCTTGGTGAAATAGGGGCGACTGTGAGGTTCACCCTCCCGGCCCCTGATTCTGCACAGACGCAGACATATCTTGGTCTGGACGCGATGAAGCAGTTTAAAGTCAGTGACATAAAGGCAAAGTTCGTCGTTATCGAGGTCATGAGTGGGTTCTGCTCGGCCTGCCAAGCCAACGCCCCCATACTGAACGACATCTACAAAACGATCCAGGCAGACTCAGGCTTGGCCGACGTAAAGGTTATCGCAATAGCGATCGCCGATGACAAAACCAGTGTGGAGACATTCAAGAAACAGTTCAAGACAGTCTTTCCTATTCTGCTGGACGAAAACCGTGAGATTATGCGCTCCAAGAGTGTTAAAGCCACTCCAATCACTATAGTCGTTTCGACTGAGGACGCCAGGGTGCTCTTCACCCAGCCCGGAGTAATCCCGGACGCCGACGGGTTTGTAAAGCAGGTGAGATTTGTTAAGCAGTTGGCAGCTATGGACAAAGAAGACCAACAGTGAGCAGTGAGCAGTGAGCAGTCTGAAGAAAGAGGGAATTTGGTGATTTCTGCAGCAAATATTTGTCTTGGTACGATCCCGTTAGCCGGTCTCATTGACATATCACTTGGAAGGTTCGATCGGGAGAATAACATGACGGAAACTGGAACTGTTAAGGTAGAGTCTACGGGCGGCTGTCTTTGTGGCGCGGTGAAGTTTGAAATCCGAGGTCCCATGGGAGGCGTGTTGAATTGTCACTGCAGCAAGTGCCGCCGATTTCACGGAAATGTGGCCGCCTACACCGAGGTGAAAAGATCGGACCTGCTGTTCATAAATCAGGATGGGCTAAAATGGTACCGTTCGGTAACCGACGAGACTCCCAATGTGCACCGCGGTTTCTGTAAGGAATGCGGTTGCAGCTTATTCTGGGATGTCAGGGGCGCGGGAGAAACCATATGGGTTGCCGCCGGTACCCTGGATCTCCCGACCAACATCAAGTCGGTTGGTCATGTCTGGTTATCCCAGGCAGGTGACTATTACGAAATTACAGACGGTTTGCCGCGTTATCCGGAGTCGCATCGGGGGCGGTTGACCGGTGAAAAATCGGGGGGATGAAAGCCGGCAGCCGGGCAGACGCGGTGAGCCTCCTTTCGCGTCCGGTATATAGCTTTTTACCGTTTCGGCAGCAGTATGATAGAAGTCATAAGTTTTTTCAACCGTCGCGTTTGCTATATCAACTCCAGGTAGGCAGGAACCCACTGCGCCGCCGTCACTCGCCGACGAAGTTCATCCTCAGCCAGCTTTGGAGCAAGACCCTCCTTTTGCGCTTCGATACCGACCGCGATCGCGATTTGCGCGGCCACCCTCCGGATGCCGGTCAAAGGAGGCAGCAGAGATGCGGAATGGTCTTTGAGGGCGGGCGAATTTGCTGCGAGTGCCCGGGCCGCCGCCAGCATCATAGCGTCCGTGACGCGCCGGGCGCCCGATGCGACAACCCCGAGCCCCATGGCCGGGAAGATGAAGCTGTTGTTGCACTGTGCGATCGGAATCGCCCGCCCGCCGTAACTGACAGGCGGGAAAGGCGAACCCGTAGCCACGAGAGCCCGTCCATCCGTCCAGCGAATCAAATCGTCGGGTTTGGCTTCTGATTTCGAGGTCGGATTCGACAGCGGGAAGATGACCGGCCGCTCAACCTTGCGCGCCATTTCACGAACAACCGCTTCCGTGAATGCCCCACCTACAGTAGAGAGCCCGATTAGAATGGTTGCTTCGATGCTCCCGATTACATCGGCGAGTCCGATGCGGCCGTTGGAGGTTCTCGGCCATCCGGACACACGGTCCTCCGGCTGAGCATAGACACTTTGTTCCGGGGTAAGGTCTTTTCGCCCCGAGCGCAGGAGACCGTCTTTATCGAGGAGCCAGAAGCGGCTGGACGCATCCCGGCCATAGAGACCTTCGCCTTTCATCGCCGCGCGCAATCCATCGGCAACGCCAATGCCGGCGGAGCCAGCTCCGAAGATGACGATTTGCTGCTCCTTAAGATCTTTCCCGGCCACCTTGACCGCACCCAGGACCGCTCCCAATGCGACGGCCGCCGTCCCCTGGATGTCGTCGTTAAAAGTCAGCAATTCATCGCGGTAGCGCTGAAGAATAGGCCGGGCATGCGGAGTGGCGAAGTCTTCCCATTGCAGACATGTTCCGGGAAGCTCCTGCTTCACGGCCTGGACGAACTGATCGACAAAATCAAAATACGCCTGACAGGTAATCCGTTCGTGGCGCCAGCCGAGGTACTCATGATCGCTGAGCTTTTCCGCGTTGTTGGTTCCCACATCCAACAGGATGGGCAGCGTCCGTTCCGGACGAATCCCACCGATGAGCGAATACAAGGAAAGTTTGCCGATCGGAATGCCCATTCCTCCCACGCCCTGATCACCGATGCCCAGGATACGTTCGCCGTCGGTGACGACAATTACGTCAACGTCCGGATTGGGACGATTTCGCAAGATCGAAGAAATCGAATCACGCAACGGGTAGGAGATGAACAGGCCTCGCGGCCTCCGGTAGATGTGACTGAATCGTTCGCACGCGAGCCCGACCACCGGCGTGTACACTATGGGGGTCATTTCTTCAATGTGGTCGAGCAAAAGCCTGTAGAAGAGGACTTCGTTAGTGTCTTGCAGAGCGCGCAGGTAGATATGCCGCTCCAGGTCGTCGTCCTTTCGCTTGTAGGCCTCGTAGGCGCGGATTAGCTGCTCCTCGATGCTCTCGACATGAGGAGGCAGAAGCCCGTTCAGGCTGAATTTGCGGCGCTCCTCCTCCGTGAATGCAGTGCCTTTGTTCAACTCGTGGCGATTGAGGAGATCCACTCCGCCGGGGATGCCCGGTACACCCGGCTGTGTTGTCTGCTGTTTTATAGCCATTTTCGCACTCTCTTTTCATGGCTTGGAATCTGCGCCGCGATCGGCAGCACCGGGACACGACTACGATGACAGTCGTAGAGTCCGTTGATCAGATGCAGGTTCCCCGGCCCGCAACTTCCGGCACACACCGCCAGGCGCCCGGTCAGATGAGCTTCCGCTCCCGCCGCAAACGCTGCGGTTTCCTCGTGCCTCAATGGAATCCACTGGATGTCATCCCGCGTGCGGAGCGTATCGGTGATTCCGTTGAGGGAATCTCCGGCCAACCCGTAGACCCTCTTCACCCCGGCAGCCACAAGAGTGTCAACGAGCAGATTTGCAACCGTTTTCTTCGCCATAGCCGCCTCTGTCTCCCGTTTTGTCTCAGCATCATCTACTTGCCGGCGTAACCCTGTCATCCTGTACAACTGTATCGATTCCGGGAAATTGATTAATGGGCTTGATCTTATTGACGCAAAATAGTGGCTTCTCCCCTTTTGGAAATCAGGTCGAGGATGTATTTTCCATTTACCGGCACAGTAATATAAAGGTGAATTCTGACCCCCACCGGTTCCCTATAGCCGCCGCCGCATCCTCTTTTGTCTAACCATCATATCCCTGCCGGCGTTACCCTGGCGTCTGTACAACGTTGTCAATTCCTGGAAATTGAGGTCACGTGGCGAAGCATCCTCTTCAACCTTCCCAAAAAATCGGAGAAACGAATAGGCTGCAAGCTCAACCGAGCATGAACGCTATGCTGCGGCAGGGGGAAGGGGTTATGGGCCGGTCTGCTTACCGGCCGAGGGTGGCGCGTGAAAGCAAAAGGTTCACAAATGTGATGGGCGTGGAAAGGTTGATTGCTACTTCAGATTAAAGCTGCCGGGTGGGCACACAGTTTCATTGCGCCCACCCGGCATTGATGCGAAGCACTTTATGTTACACGGTACTATGGGGCTGCTACCACTGCAGGCATCTTCCACGTGCTGGTACCATAGAGCACACCGCTATTGGGCCAATACATTCTCAGGAGAAGTCCAAATGTGCCTGCTGGGCATGGAAGCCAGTTGGCTTGCGACGCAGAACCAGGTGATGTGTTCTGAATATATATATCCACCGATCCATCAGAGTTGTATACGAAGGAATTGACATCGGCGCTACGAATGGCGTAACGGTTGATGGGATTCGAGACCAAATTACCGTTGCCATCGTATAACGTAATGGACCAGAAGCCATTGACCGGGGGGAATTGTCCCTTGTCGAAGTGCATAGTATAGTTGTTTGTGGCTCCGTTAAGCGCCCCGACACTGCCGGGATAGATCGCATCGTCCGGGAAGTTTGCTCCAAGCCCAACTTTTGCGATATAGGCCCTATAAGGAATTGATGCGCCGCCATAGCTCCCCGTGAACATCGTCGTGAAATGCCAACCGTTAATCAGTGCACCAGGGGCCGCAACACCGGCAATAATAGGCGGCGCTTCTGTCATTGCGCTTGTAAGAGCTGCCTGGACCTCACTGCTTAGACTGCTGAAATTAAAATGCCGGCCTGGGACTATCCCGATTGAATCAAGCAGCGCAACGGTCGGCCAGTCTTCCTGGTGAGGCGCGTTTATTGCCAGAGCGCTTACAAAGGTCTCGAAGAAAGTCTCGGCAGTCATTTCGGATACTGATTGCTGCGGCGCAGTCCCACTAACTGTTGTTGGGGCACTTTCATTATAATGCTTTGGCACAGATCGACCTTTCAACTTAATCGCGTTTTGAAGCGCATGGACAGTTGCGAGATCTCCCGGCGTGCCGCTCGAGTATATCCGGCCAAAGAGCCATACCCTGTTCGTTGGCGCTCGTATTATGTTCACGTTCTTTTCAGGAATCTCCTCCTGATAATCCGGGCCTACGAACGTGTAAGTCTGTGCCGAACCGCCGGAAGTACGAGTGCCCATATCGGCGAAGGTATCAGTCCACCAGTCCATGCACTGGAAAATCCAAAAGCGATTACCCATAGCGGGAAAAGTTATCGTAACCGGTCCATGTGAAAGGTTTAAGTATAGGTCTGTATATAACACGTCTACGTTAGGCCTTATAACAGTTTCGTCAGTGGGAGTATTGAATGACCGGGCGTGTGACAGAGTGTTGTCGGGTATGCCTGACGTCATCCGGACGGTTTCCATCAAAACCATCGGATACGCGTATAAGTAAGCCTTAAGACCGATATCGTTGAGGCTTTCTTCAGGAAATACGGCCGCATTGCCAATGGCGGGAAGCAGGAAGATGCAGAGAATGGCGATACCGAATCTTATCTTCGCAACGTGAGATAGCCGCGACTTTATGCAGTTTAACATTTACAGGCTCCTTTCGAATTTTATGTAATCTCCCTAAATGAAAATCAGATTAGACCCCCCTCTCCTGACGCGGTTCGTCACCCCCCTCCATTGTCAGTTATTACGGTGGCAATCGGTACACTCCCCTCATGGTGCAAACGATGTTCCGCCCGATCCAGCGTCCTTATGTCGCCCCATCCACATCACACTCCGCAATGGGCCTACGCGATATGGACTCGATCGGGATTTCCAACAGGGCGGCGCTCCTGCGATTTGTAAAGATATTCAGCAAGATCCAAGCCATGGAATGGTCCGTGCACGCTCGGAGTGTGGCGGGACTGGGACCTCCAAGCTCAAGATCTCGGCTCAAGCCACGTGGGGTAACGTGTTGCAGTCAATTTGGGGCTGGACCGATCTGGAGCGGATTCGCGGGGCGGACCGAATTTCGACATCCCATCGACTTGTGGGTGGTATGAGTTTTCTCAATACCGGACCGCGGTCAATAGAGTATTATGTTTGTGTGGTAAAGACTTAGGGCTGTTACCCCGAATTAACCGGTTGAGCTAAGTCAATGGCCTCCGGAGGGGCCTTCGGGAGAAAGACTAAGATTTGGATGTCCAGCGCACTTCAGGAGAAGAAAATGAAAAGAAGCGTCCGCGTGCAATCGACACGTTTTCAGTTGATCCTTGTCTTTGCGCTGGCGTTACTGCTTTGCCAATACCACCCGGCTTTTGCTGAGAGCCCGAGTAGGCCCGGCATCCTTATAATTTATCCTCTCGACCGCTCGCTTCCAATGAATGCCAGGTTCCTCTCGGGACTCATTGAGGCTCTGGAGCCCTATGATCAGAACAAATTCGACATTTTCCAGGAAAGCTTGGACCTGGATCGAATTGACAGTGGTGAGTACATTGATTCCCTGGCGGCCTTTTATAACGCAAAGTATGCATCCATGAAGTTCGATGCGATCATAACCCTGGGCGGTTACGCCTCTGATTTTCTGCTCAGGCGGGGCGACTCGCTCTCACCGGGAACTCCGGTCGTGCCGGTTCTTTCGTCGACAGAGAAATACCCAACCGGGCATCCCGGGAGGAAAATTTTCCCCGTTTGGGTTGATACAGATATCCGGCAGACCATCGATCTGATACTTCACCTGCAGCCCTCTCTCAAAAAAATGTACATAGTCTCGGGTGCCCACCCCTACGAACGCTCTCTTTGCGGCTACATGCGACAGTTCACTTCACAGTTTAAGGATGGGCCGGAGTTCGTGTTTCTCACCGAAAAGCGATACGATGAACTACTCACTGCTGTTGCAGGGCTGGACACAAATGACGCTATCCTTTTTCTGACCTACCTCAGGGATGGATCGGGCAACTTCTACGTTTCACAATTCGTGGCGGGTAAACTGTCCGAGACCGCCGGCTGTCCCGTGTACGGGATCATGGACACGTATATGAACAGCAGGATAGTGGGTGGCTCCCTGCAGTCGTTTTATCAAGAGGGCCTATCCGCAGGTGACATTTTTCTCAGACTCTTGAGGATAAAGAATGGTGCAGTCCCCGGCGAAACGAGGCTGCCTCCTTCCCGGCAGGTCGATGAGCGGCAGATGGTCAGATGGGGACTCTCGGAAGAAAACCTCCCGGCCGGCTTTGAGGTTGTGAACAGGTCCCCTTCTTTATGGCGTGACTACAAGGGATATGTGGCGGCCGCTTTGCTTTTTTTCTTTGCCCAGAGTTTCCTAATCTCCGGCCTGCTCGTTCAAAGGCGGAGCCGGAGAAGAGCGGAGCATGAACTCCGGGGGACTTGCAGGGCGCTGGAAGAAAAACGGGAAGACCTGAGCCGCGTAACTACTCTGCAGGACAGGACCCTTGCAAGCCTGCGCGAAAGTGAGACGACACTTCAGGCCATACTCTCATCGATTCCCGTGGGGGTTTTGATGATCGATGTCGGCTCCAGGACTGTCCGAAAGGCAAACAGGGCCGCCGCAGAACTTTTTGGCAGCCCGCTGGAGGAAATGACCGGCAGTCCGTGCCCCGAGTGCTTTGAACCCTTTATAACCGAGGAATCCGATGGGTCTTTTCAAAATG
Source organism: uncultured delta proteobacterium (assembly GCA_963741035.1). Lineage (GTDB taxonomy): Bacteria > Desulfobacterota > Syntrophobacteria > Syntrophobacterales > Syntrophobacteraceae > SbD1. The sequence continues at coordinate 125,089 of CAVUGX010000028.1, read as the reverse complement.
GAGAGAACTCGTTTGAAGACACAATTGGCGGCGCGGAGGGTAAGGAAGTCTATATACTAAAAACGGTCGATAGGGTGGTTCTTGACGGGAAGGCACATCTCATCGGGTGCCTGCTAGACATTACAAATAGAAAGTCTGCCGAGCGCGAGGCCCGCGAAAGGGCGGACCAACTGGTTCATGCGGATAAAATGATTTCTCTTGGGGTCATGGCAGCCGGCATAACGCACGAGATAAATAACCCGAATAATTTCATTTCACTGAATGCTCCGATGCTTAAGAAGGCCTGGGAAAGCGTGCTCACGATACTCGACGAATACGCCGAGAAAAACGGAGACTTCCTCGTCGAAAAAACCCCCTATTCGCGCGCCAGAAAGTACATCCCCAACCTTACGAATGGTATTATCGAAGGCTCGGAGCGCATCAAGAACATTGTGTGGGATATGAAGGAGTTCGTGTCAAAGAAGCATTCCGGGGACGTAGAGGACGTGGACATAAACACCGTCTTGAGATCTTCGTTAAACCTTCTGACAAGCAAGCTCAATAAGTCCACGAAAAACCTGTCGGTGAACTATGGCGAAAATATACCGACAGTGGCCGCAAATGCTCAGCGGGTGGGACAGGTCATAATCAATCTTATCCTGAATGGCGCCGAGGCGCTGACCGACAAGGGACAGTCCCTGAACATCAGATCTTATTATGAATCGGAAAGGGCCAAGGTTATCCTGGAGGTGAGAGACAGTGGAGAGGGGATCGAATCCGAGCACCTGAGCAGGATTTTCGACCCGTTTTTCACGACCAAGCGGGAGACAGGGGGGACCGGCCTGGGTCTTGCCATCTCACAGAAAATCGTCGAGGCATACGGCGGGCGCATTCTGATTTCTACAACCGTGGGAGAGGGCACGACCGCCGTCATGGAGCTTCCCGCAAGCAGTGAGACTAACAGGAGCGGCTTATGAGCATCCATTCTTTTCCCGAGCATCCGATACTGCTCGTGGACGATGAACCGCAGGCACTGGAGAGTTTTGCGATGATTCTGGATTTTAACGGTATAAACAACCTGCTCCCATGCCAGGATGAGTCTCAAGTAATGGATATGCTTATAAATAATGATGTGGAAGCTGTGCTGTTGGATATGATCATGCCGACAAAATCGGGGGAGAGCCTGCTCGATGAGATCACATTGAGGTTTCCCGATATTCCCGTGATCATGATCACCGCGGTCAACGATGTTCAAACAGCATTTCGGTGCGTGAGCAAAGGGGCGTTCGACTATTTGACCAAACCCGCGGATGCCGATCAGCTCTCCTCTACTGTCAAACGTGCGATCGACTACCGCCTGGTGAAGCGGCAAAACAACCTGCTGGTCCATCATATACTCACCGACAGCCTGAAAAGGCCTGAAGCCTTTTCCGACATAATCACACAGGACAGAAAGATGATGAGCCTCTTCATGTATTGCGAGGCTATAGCCCACGGGAACGAGCCGGTACTCATCACGGGTGAGACAGGTGTCGGAAAGGAGCTGTTCGCGAAAGCCATCCACCTTGCAAGCGGCCGGCGGGGTGAATTCGTTGCCGTGAACGCGGCGGGTGTGGACGATCATTCATTCTCCGACACTCTGTTCGGGCACAGGAAGGGGGCGTTCACCGGAGCGGCCGAGGTCCGCAGCGGGCTCATCGAAATGGCGGCGGGTGGAACTATTTTCCTGGACGAGATAGGGGATCTGTCGGGGGCTTCCCAGATCAAGCTGCTTCGGGTGATTCAGGGCCGGGAGTACTTTCCCCTTGGGTCGGACAAGCCACGCTCGGTTGAAGCCAGAATTGTGGTGGCGACCAACAGGGAATTGGATCAGCTTGCGAAGGACGGCTCCATGCGGCAGGACCTCTATTATCGGCTGAGGACCCATCATGTGCACATTCCGCCCCTGCGTGAACGGATGAACGATGTCCGGTTGCTCCTGGACCGCTACGTCGAAGAGGCCGCGCGGGAATTTGGCAAGCCCACGCCACATTATCCGCCGGAGCTTGTACAACACCTGATGGCCCACAATTTCCCCGGCAACATCCGTGAATTGCGGGCGATGGTCTATGACGCCGTCGGCAAACATTCTTTCGGAGTGATGTCAATTGGCTGCTTCCGTGAACACATGACCCGGGGACATGCCGAAACACACGGTCCGGCCGCGGGAGCGGGGATTTTCGAGAGTCTTGAGAAACTGCCCACGATCAAAGAGGTCTGTGAAGCCCTGGTTGCCGAGGCAATGTCAAGGTCACGGAATAATCAGAGACTTGCGGCCGCCATGCTGGGAATTACCCCATCGGCAGTAAACAAGAGGCTGAGAAAGTAATTGTGACCTCCCGCTGGAGTTGATCGCTTTTCCGATGATCTTTTCCGCACGGCCCCGGACAATTGGAAAGTCCCGATCACATAAAACCGGCGTAGCCGCGCCGGCTTGGCCCTACCATCCTTTACAACGTTGTCGCGAGGGCCCTCCGCTCGATCTATTTCTCTTATAACAATTCCACGATCTGACGATACCTGGTTGAGAGAACGTCTTCGGCGCCCAAAACATACAACCTGTGGAGTTGAGGGTATGAAAAATCTCATAATATGCTGCATTGTCTTCCCCGTATTTGTGTTTGCGATCTTATGGAGTTGTCCCGCGAAGGCCGATATTGACTCAGTGGTAAAAACAGTTCAACCCGCGACCGTCAAAATCTATGTGTTCGATCAAGCCGGCAACCCGGTGTCCCAGGGCAGCGGTTTCTTTTATCAATCCTATGGACATCTGATCACCAATTATCACGTTCTCGGAAAGGCCGCGAAGGCCAGGGTGAGAACTCCTGATGGAAGGGAATTCAATGTGCAATCCGTTGTGGCCGAGGATGAGCCTGACGATCTGATCGAAGCCGTTGTGGATGTCTCGGTTGGTTCGGCGCCCTATCTTACTGCCGCCGGTACCGCCCCTAAGGCTGGTGACCCCGTTATGGTGATCGGCAGTCCCCTGGGGGTCGATAAGGTCGTGAGCCAGGGAAATGTGGATGCAGTCATGACGATACCGAGATTGGGAAGGTGTATCCTGCATAGCGCCCACTCGTTCCCCGGGTCGAGCGGGAGCCCCCTGGTGAACGCCCAGGGTGAAGTTATCGGTATCGAGTCCGCAGGAGTGCCCGGTAGGCCAAATCTCAACTTCGCTATACCCGTGGAACGGTTTTCCGGTTTAAGTTCCACCTTCCGCGAGCTTTCGGCCGCTCCAGGCGCAAATACTCCTGTCCGGGCAGAAGTCCAAAGGCCGGATGCCCACCCGGCGGCGCTTGAGAAAGATATGCATATGGCGGAGGCCGGCGACCCGGCCGCCCAGGTAAGAGTTGCAGTCAGATACGAACGGGGGCAGGAGCTTTCCCAAAACTGTTTTGAGGCGCTCGGCCTCTATCTCAAAGCGGCCGATCAGGGATATTTGAAGGCGCAATACCTTCTCGGGCGAATGTACTATAGTGGCGAGTGCATGGGGAAGGATCTCGGCGAGGCCGCCAGATGGCTGAAAACGGCGGCTGAGCGAGGGTCTGCGGACGCTCAGCAGGTTTTTGGACAGATGTGCTTCAATGGGGAAGGGGTAGCCCGCGACCGGGTCACGGCATGCATGTGGATGATCCTTGCGGCATCAAGGGGAAACGCACAAGCGAACAATTTGTTGAGGTTGATGGGGTCGGAATTGACACATGACGAACTCAGCATGGCGCGGGAAAAGGCCAGGGACTGGAAACCGGCCATGTGAAATTCACAAAGACAAAAAGCGATTTACGACAGAGACGGTGCATGGTCCTGGGTAAAATGAATCGAAGCGCGCGGTCCGTATGGACAGGTCATGTAGGTTCACAAATGTGATGGACGTGGAAAGGTTTATTTGCCCTTTACTAAAGCGGGGTTGCCTTGGCAGAGCAACAGCGCCGGTGCCAAAAGAGAAGACCAGTTGATGGTGTGCCGCGATGGGCAGTGCCCAGCTTTAAGAGCAGCCTCCCAGTGCCAGCCGGATGCCTTAGGGTCAGACATTGGCATGGTCCGGCCAAATGGAAAGAAGAAAAGGAAACAGATTGCCCCAGTAGGCGGGCACAGCGGTGCCCACCTACTGGGAGTGTGCTGGAGTCCTGCGGATGCGAAATCCGGAGTTTAAAGCTTCCCTTCCGATGTCGATCACCAGTTAGTTGTGGTCCACGTAGACAGTTCGTATCTTGAACTTCCACCCATGTGCGGTCTTTACGAATGTGTCTTCATAATAGCCCGTGTGAACCATTTGAGGAGCCGATTCGGAAGCATATTGCCAGTCAACCTGAACATAGGTGCGTGCCGTTGCGGTTTTAGCCTTCATACTGGTAAACACCGTATTGACCTGGTAATGGCGAGTCTGGATCCCCTCCTGGATGAAGGTGGCAAAGCGTGCCGCATAGTAGTCCTGCATCGCTTGAGCGCCATTGAGTTGTACGGTCAAATTCTTATTCGGTCCCGAGTACTGCGTCCATACGGCATCTTCCGTGAACAGGTTAATCCACGCTTCTATATTCTTCGAGTCATACGTGAAGCCATACGTCGACATCAGATCGAGGATGGCCTGTTGGTCGGTCTCTGCTGCAAATGCCGCGGTCGACAGGACGAGAAGAAATGATAAAGCCAATGCGAATTTGAGCGCGCGAAATCTGAACATTACGGTACCCCCATTGTGAGTTTTGTTGAGTCTACAACCACCTGCGTGTCCACTGTCCGCATGGTCTGTGGACATGCATACACACTAGAAATCCTACCGGGAAAGACGACCCTAACCTCGAAGGACTTTTTCGAGACATCAGTCAGGGATGATCGGCGTAGCAGAAAAGCGAATTTGCCCCACCAACCATCCCTTTGAGAAGATGGAAATCAGAATCCGCTGATAACCTGCTCTAACGCGGATCTGGACAATTTAGCCATAGGCTCCAGCAATGCAGGACCTGTCACCTCAGGCGTGTCTTGAAGGGTATGGAAAGTTGGGTTGCTACTCGATATATACATTATATTGTTGTAGCCGTGATAAACCGCATAAAAGACATCACCCGCGACGATTGAATTCTTTGTGCCTAATATGCCTAATGCTCCACCGTCCGCGACATAAGTGCTATTGATCGCATCGAGGATCAGCGGATTAGCGGGGGCAAGGTAACTGATATATTGGGTGGCCGGCAGGTTCGTGCGTGACAAGGTTCCATTTGGATTTTGTACATAGTTATACGTGATTGCGTCTGCACCGAAGTGAGTCCAAAGGTAGACATCCGACGGCGGAGGTATAAGGTTACTTCTTAAGAACATATTAGTCCCTCTAAAGAGCAATTCGTGACCATCGGAAGTCATGAAGATCCATTTGACACCCGATGTGTCCTTGGCAGCCCATTCCGCAAGAGCAAGCCAAATGGCTATGCCGCTGCCGCGTTCCCCGCCACAGGTAAACCAGCCGCTATAAGGGGTGCTTACTATCATGGTCTTGGTGGGATCGCCACGCTCAAGCGTTCCTATGACCACGTTACCGATTGCTTCGTTATTTGAGGTTCCTGTCGATTTGATTTTGACATCGCTCGTTTCGTCAATCGCCGTTTGCAGTGCAGGTCGATCTTTGCGCCCTACCGTTACCACGGGGATCATCCATGGAGTTTGATCTCCGGCTCCCGGATCGGCCCCTGCGGCGTAAGAGATCTGCTCCATAGCGTTCTGGCCGAGAATCTCCTCGGATAGAGTTACGCTTTGGGTCAACACATCGATTACCCCGATTGCGCCATTTGCCTCTGCAGTCTTGATCTGTGTTTGAACTGCCTGGGTCACAGAATTTGCCAAAGAATTGTCGAACAGGTATATTTTCCCGGCGACGTCAGTTATGTCTGTAGTGAGCTTTCCTTTTACTCCTTCTCTGTTTGTCGATTTTGGCCACCAAACCGGCAAGGCTTCAATTTTGGCATGATTGCCAACAGTTACGCTAGTATCACTTGGATAGAATTGATTGGTGGAGTACGGCATTACCTGAACCGAAAATCCCAACTCTTTTAGCCGCTGTGCCAGCCACGCTTTAGTCGCATAATCGGTTCTCGTTGCAGTACGGTGGTAACCGAGCGAACAATAGTAAACTACGTCTCGATACAGGTTCTCCCCGGCAAAAGGATCTTTATTGTCTTTATCGCCGGCTAAAGCTCCCTGGACACACATACAAGCCGCTGCAATTACAAAGAGAACAAGAATCAGTTTTTTTGTCAAAGGGAAACCTCCTATAGTTGTGTATCAAGGTTTTAGTGTGATGTAATCTGAACCATTGGCAATCTGCTTTGGACCCTCTCTCCTGACGCGGTTCGTCACCCCCCCTTCCATTGTCAAGTTATTACCGTGGCAATCGGTACACTCCCCTCGTGGCGCAGACGATGTTCGTCCCGATCCTGCGTCCTTATATCGCCCAATCCACATCCACTCCGCAAAGGGCCTGCACGATATGGATTTGATCGGGATTTCCAACAAGGAGGTGCTCCTGCGATTTGTAAAGATACTCAGCAAGATCCAAGCCATGGAATGGTCCATGCACGCTCGGAGTGTGACGGGACGGGGTTCTGCGAGCTGAAGATCTCGTCTCAAACAGCGTTCGGTAACGTTCTGAGATGAACTTGGGGTCCGACTAATCCGGAGCAGACTTTGCGGGGCGGACTGGATTCAGGTTTTCATTCGATTGTGAACAGTTATGAATTTTTTCAATGCAGATACAGGAGTCAATAGACTATTATGCTTGCGTGGCACAGGTTCAGATCCGTTACACTAAAATCAACCGATTGAAATAAATCAAAGTCGTTCGATGAGACTTTCACGAGAGAAGCCGAAAATTTGGTGCTGAGTTTATTTTGGGAGGAGAAATTGAAAAGAAGCGTCTATGTGCAAACGACGCGCTATCTGCCGGCCTTCCTTTTTTCGCTGGCACTACTGCTTTGTCAATACCACCCGGCCTTTGCTGAGAGCCCGAGTAGGCCCAGCATCCTGATAATTTCCCCGTTTGACCGCTCGCTTCCGTTTAATGCCAGATTCATCTCGGGACTCATAGAAGCTCTGAAGCCCTACGATCTGAACACGTTCGACATTTTCCAGGAAAACCTGGACCTGGATCGGAATGACAGCAGCGAATACCTGGATTCCCTGGCGGCCTTCTATAATGCAAAGTATGCCTCCAGGAACTTCGATGCGATCATAACCCTGGGCAGTTACGCTTTTGATTTTCTGCTGGGACGGTGCGACCCGCTCTCACCGGGAACTCCTGTCGTGCCGGTTCTTTCGTCAACAGAGAAATACCCATCCGAGCATCCCGGGAGGAAAATTTTCCCTGTTTTGCTTGTTATAGATGTCCGGCAGACCATCGATCTCATACTTCACCTGCAGCCCACTCTCAAAAAAATGTACATAGTGTCGGGGGCCCACCCCTACGACCGCTCTTTTTGCGACTACGTGCGGAAGGTCACTTCACAGTATAAAAATGGACCGGAGTTCGTGTTTCTCACCGAAAAGCGGTACGATGAACTACTCGGTGCTGTTGCAGGGCTGGACGCAAAAGACGCCATCCTTTTCCTGACCTACCTCAGGGATGGATCAGGCAACGTCTACTCTTCACAATTCGTAGCAGGTAAACTGTCCGAAACCGCCGGCTGTCCTGTGTACGGGAACGCGGAAACGTATATGTACAGCGGGATAGTAGGTGGCTCATTGCGGTCGTTTTACAGAGCGGGCTTATCTGCAGGTGACATTCTTCTCAGCCTCTTGAGGATAAAGAATGGTGCAGCTCCCAGCGAAACGAGGCTGCTTCCTCCCCGGCAGGTGGACGAGCGGCAAATGGTCAGATGGGGACTCTCGGAAAAAAACCTCCCGGCCGGCTTTGAAGTCGTGAACAGGTTCCCCTCTTTATGGCGCGACTACAGGGGATATGTGGCGGCCGCTTTGCTCTTTTTCTTCGCCCAGAGTTTCCTCATCTCCGGCCTGCTCATTCAAAGGCGAAGCCGGAGAAGGGCGGAGCAGGAACTCTGCGATACATGTAAGATACTGGAAGAAAACCAGGAAGATCTGATCGGCGCGAGGATTCTGCAGGACAGGACCCTCGCAAGCCTTCGTGAAAGCGAGGCGACTCTTCAGTCCATACTCTCATCTATTCCCGTGGGGGTTTTGATGATTGATGTCGCCTCCAGGACGGTCCGAAAGGCAAACAGGGCCGCCGCGGAACTTTTTGGCAACCCGCTCGAGGAAATGACCGGCAGTCCTTGCCCTGAGTGCTTCGAACCCTTTATAACCGAGGAACCCGATGGGACCTTTCAAAATGGAGAGAACTCGTTTGAAGACAAAGTCCGCAGCAGGCAAGGCAGGGAAGTTTACGTATTGAAAACGGTTGACCGGGTGATTCTGGACGGCAAGGCACATCTCATCGGGTGCTTACTCGACATCACACAGAGAAAGGCTGCGGAGCGCGAGGCCCGTGAAAGGGCGGACCAACTGGTCCATGCCGACAAGATGATTTCTCTGGGGAGCATGGCCGCAGGCATAACGCACGAAATACAGAACCCCAATAATTTCATCTCATTGAGTGCTCCAGTGTTGAAGCGGTCATGGGAAGGCATACTGGAAAAGCTTGATGAGTATGCTGAGGAAAATGGGGACTTCCTCATTGAAAAACTCCCCTACTCACGCGTCAGAATACACATCCCCGAACTTTTGAACGGCATTATCGAAGGTGCGGAACGCATTAAAAACATTGTGCGGGACATCAAGGAATTTGTGTCCCAAAAGAATTCCGGGAGGAAAGAGAGGGTGGATATAAATGCCGTCTTGAGATCTTCGTTAAACCTCCTGGTTAGTAAGCTGAACAAATCTACAAGTAACCTGTTCGTAGAATACGGTGAGAATATTCCGGAGGTGGAAGCGAACGCCCAGCGCCTGGGACAGGTCGCGATCAACCTGATTCTCAATGGCGCCGAGTCTCTGACCGATAAAGAACAACCCCTGAATATCAGATCGTATTATGAACCTGAAAGGGCCAGGGTGGTCATGGAGGTGAGAGACAAGGGGGCGGGGATCAAACCCGAGCACCTGAAGCGGGTTTTCGACCCGTTTTTCACAACTAAGCGCGAGACGGGAGGGACCGGTCTGGGGCTTGCCATCTCACAGAAAATTGTCGAGGCATATGGCGGGCGCATTCTGATTACTTCCACCGTGGGCGAGGGCACGACTGCCGTCCTGGAGTTCCCCGCATGCAGTGAAGACAATTAGGAGCAACTCATGAGCATCCACTCTTTTCCCGAGCATCCGGTACTGCTCGTGGACGATGAACCACGGGCACTAAAGTCCCTTACAATCACACTGGAATTCGAAGGCATCAACAACGTGCATCCATGCCAGGATGAGTCAGGGGTCATGGGTATCCTGGAAGAGGAAGACATCGAAGCTGTTCTTTTGGATATGATTATGCCGAAAATATCAGGGGAGAGCCTTCTTGAGGAGATCACCCTGAGATTTCCCGATATCCCGGTAATTATGGTCACTGCGGTCGACGATGTGCAAACCGCGATTCGCTGTATACGTAAAGGGGCATTCGATTACCTGACCAAGCCTGTGGATGCGGACCAACTCTCTGCCTGCCTCAAGCGTGCGATCGATTACCGCCTGCTGAAGCGGCAAAACGATCTGCTGGTTCATCATATACTTACCGACAGTTTGAAGAAGCCGGAAGCATTTTCCGCCATAATCACCCGGGACAGAAAGATGATAAGCCTCTTCAAGTACTGTGAGGCGATAGCGCGGGGGAATGAACCCGTCCTTATCACGGGCGAGACCGGTGTCGGAAAGGACTTATTCGCAAGGGCCATCCACCTTGCAAGCGGCCGCCGAGGCGAGTTCGTTGCCGTGAATGCGGCAGGGGTAGACGATCTTGCATTCTCCGACACTCTTTTCGGGCATAAGAAGGGTGCTTTCACAGGAGCGACCGAGGTCCGCGGCGGGCTCATCGAAAGGGCCACAGGCGGGACGATCTTCCTTGACGAGATAGGAGACCTGCCGGGGGCTTCACAGATCAAGCTTCTTCGGGTGCTTCAGGACCGCGAGTACTTCCCCCTCGGGGCAGACCAGCCCCGGTCCGTGGACGCGAGGGTCGTGGTGGCGACAAACAGGGAATTGAAACAGCTTACCAATGACGGTCAAATTCGCCAGGACCTTTATTATCGTCTGAGGACCCACCAGGTGCACATTCCGCCTTTGCGTGAACGGCTGGATGACATCCCGCTGCTCCTCGATTACTACCTCGAAGAGGCTGCCCGCGCATTTGCCAAATCCGAACCTAACTATCCTCCCGAATTAATAAAATACCTTATGATCCACAATTTCCCAGGCAATATCCGCGAATTGCGGGCAATGGTCTATGACGCCGTCGGCAAGCACTCTTCCAGGGTGATGTCAATTGGCTCCTTCCGTGAACATATCGACCAGAGTCGCGCCGGTACCGAGAGTTCGATCTCGGACGCCGGGATCTTTCATCTGAGCGAGAGACTGCCCACCCTTAAAGAGGCCTACGATTTACTGGTTGCCGAGGCAATGTCAAGGGCACAGCATAATCAGAGCGTTGCGGCTGCAATGCTGGGAATTACACCATCCGCATTAAACAAAAAACTGAACAAGAAACTGAGAAGGTAGTTGTTATTTCCCGCTGGAGTTGATCGGTATGTGACCCGCGAACGTGATCTTCATCCGTCAACTCTGGAAAAACCTGCTTCAATGGCGCCTTCAAGGAATTGTTCAGCCATGATCTTCTCAGCGGTTTCTGCAGAGTAGCGGCCATATCGCTTTCTGGAAACACGACTACTTTAATGCTGTCAGATTATTGTGAAAAGGCCGAACATGGATTATCCGCATTCGCACATCGGTACATTCCTTGCTTATTATCCCTCCATAGGATAAATGAACGAATCCTGCGGGCAGTCTCATGATATTGCCGCTGACCGCAGTCCTGAAATTGAGATGCTTTATCCCTTCCGGAGGAGGATAAGCTTGGATATCCCAAATCTCGGAACAGATCGAAAAAGAGACCTTTTTGAGGTCCTCGTCTTCCTTACTTTTATTGTACCTTCGATGATAATGCCCTTTTTTACTTCAGCAGGCGGGAACCCACAGTTTTCGATTTTGTCATGCTCACTCATTTTCAATGACCTTGCCTATATAAGCCTGCTCGCTTTCTTTCTTTGGCGAAACGGTGAACCCTTCACGAACATCGGGTGGAAATTCGATGGAATGAAAAAAGAAGCCGCCGTGGGGATCGGGTTATTCCTGCCCCTGATGGTTTGCGTGTCGTTGATCGAAAAAGGCTTCCAACAACTTGGAATGTCGTCGCATATGAACCATCTGCCTGAATTTCTGGCATTCAACGGTCCCGGGGAAATCTTGCTGGTCTGCATCCTGATAATAGTAGTTGCGATAGCAGAGGAGACGATTTTTCGGGGTTACCTTATGCTTCGCTTTAGCCGCCTCACAGGCAGCCTCTCGGCTTCAGTCGTAATCTCATCGGTTTTATTCTCCCTGGGACATGGCTACGAGGGATTCGCTACCATGGTAACCATCTGCATCTCAGGCATGATCGTGGCCTTAATTTATGTCTGGAGAAAAAGCTTGGTCGCGCCCATGGTGATCCACCTGCTCATCGATTTGTACCCGCTCGTTTTGATGCCTCTATCCGGAGTCCGATGAGACTCAATTGTCTATCATGAATTCCATTTGTTTAAACTGGAAGATTGAATAGAAAACGGCAGTTTCAATGAGCTAGGCGCTGGTGTTTACCAGGGACCCCAGGGAGGTAGGGTTCGTCAGAGCGGTATAGTTTTGCATCAGGGACTGGGTCAGGGATGGACTGTTCGCCAATACGCCGCTGCTTGTAATATTCTGTAGCATCTGCATTGAAGTTGCAATCGAGGTGAGCGATTGAGAAGATTCGCTCCCGGAGGGCAAGGTTTGCAGCGCCTCCATCTGTGATTCGAGAAGCGGAGAGGGAACCTGTTGAGATTCCGTTTGAGCAAGGTTCGTGTCGGTAGCCTGGAGCACCTGGTCTTGCACTGTCTGTTGGATGTTTGTCGGCAGGCCAAGCGGCTCCGTGTCCAACTGCGATACCAGTTGAGCAAGGTTGGTGTTCGTTGCAAGGATTGCCTGGTCTTGCGCCGTTTGCTGGATGTTTGTTGGAAAGTCCGCTGTGCCGCTGGCCGATGTACTGGGCTGCGATAAGGATTGAAGCAGCGAGGAGTCCATCTGCAGATTAACAGTGTCCTGAGTCGGCAATACGCTGCTGGATGACGTGTTCGAGCTCGAACCGCTGCCCGAAATGCCGCTGTAGTAACTACTTGAGTCGCTTGGACCGATAGATGAGATTGCCATCACGATGTCTCCTCTCGCCACTGTCACTAATCGTCACATGGAGAGAAAAACTTGAGAGAAATTTGCCGATTTTGTTGCTCGGTAATCAAAATAACCGATTTGCGCGGGCTTGCAGTCGAAGATTACCTGTAGGACATTTGCCTTAGACGATTCATGGGGAATAGTTTCCCGGGGCATTCGGTCCTGGCCCCCGCAACATCACGGTGCACCATGACGTGTGAGGAGGGTATCCGATAATAGCTGCGCAGGACCGAAAGAAGGAAGGCGAGGGATTGCAACTGGTTCGGGGTTGGTTTTTCATAATTGAAGTTTCCGACCAGTGCGATTCCAATCGCTTTTTCGTTCATTCCTCCGGCTTTGCAGTGGGCGCCGCATTGCTGCCTGATCCATCGAGGGGACATTTCGATTTGCCCGTCGCCTTTCCCAAGAGTCCCGTTATCGATCACGAATTGATACCCGAGGCCATTCCAGAAGCCGCGCGCGCCGTGTGAGCGGTTTATCGTTTTGGCATTGCCTCTTCCCGTAGCGGTGTGGTGTACGATGATGTACTTCCATCGCGGGTTCCGATAGAGGTTTATAACGTAGCGTATCATCCGTGCGTTCGGGATGATGAGTTTTCGCCCTATCAGCAAACTATCGCCGGGTCTCAGCCTGTTTGCCGAATAGATGGACTCCGGCGTAACGTCATACATCCGGGAGATACGCCAGACCGTTTCCAGCGGTCCGACCTCATGATAAACGGTCCTGGGGCCGCCAAGATATCTGACGCTCTTCTCGACCACTTTGGCTCGTCCGCCGGGTCGGGCCGCGGGTGGCGAGTAAGTCTCACGGGGTGAATAGGCCGAAAGGAGAAGTCCTTGGTCGGTAGGGGCGGCCTCTGTCTTTCCGCAGACCGGCAGCAGGACTGCAAGAAGCGCAAGCAGCAAAAATCTTTTGCGAAAGGCGCCCAGGTGGAGATATGTCATAAGGCCTTGTAATCATAAGGTAAATAGTCTATATGAGCGAGGGCAGTGTATGTATATTAGCTGTATTCTTCCCGTTTGCAAGCGCGTTGTGATTATCGGCATGAAGCGTTTTTGCCCTGTTAGCTTTTCGTGCCCCGGCGCTGTTGGTTCAGCCCGTCACGCAGGCGCGGCAAAGGCCGGGTAAGACCGCTCGGATATCGATATGTCCAAGATCTTTAATTGAAAAATGGTTAGGTCTTCTCATCCCCGGGCATCTGCAATCTCCGGCTCCGCCACAAACGGGACCTCCGGGATAATCTGTTTTAGCGTGTCTTCCATTGACTCTTTTACAATCGCCTTCAACTGATCCTCTATGTCGTCTCCGGCCAAGATCGTTCTTTTCACACGGCTTATAGAGGCCATTATGCTTCAGGAGGATTTCACCGAGGCCGTAGATAGAAGGTGGTATAAAATGGAGTGAGCAGTGAACGGTGAACAGTGAGCAGGGAACAGCGCTTCGTTCTTTCCTGTTGAATTCATGGACGAATATTATGGCGGCTTCGCGGGAAGGAAAAGAGCCAATCAGGATACGGTTCCATTTGGCGGCCCCAAGGCCATGTGGCATCCGCCGGATGGACAACCGGCTTTTCGATCAATATATTCAAAGTGCGGCATGCCCGCAGGTGGCAAAGCACCACTATTGCGTTGAAATCCAGCTTGAAGTTTCGGATAAATTCCGTCGCCGGTCATAGAGAGCGGGTGAATGGGTGAAGAGTGAGCGGGAAGCGGGATGTTGCGTTGGTTCGAACTGCTCATGACCGGTAGTGCCATTTCTTCTTTCCTGTGGAACTCATCGGATTTCGATAAAGGAAAAGACCAATGGCTGTGTTTGACGTGTTCAAGAAGATATCGGATACCGTTTGGGAGATTCCCGCGAGCTACAAGGAAGGAATGCGCGTTCCCGCCCGCGTCTACGCCACGGAAAAGCTTGCAAGGGAAATGGATGAGGGAGTCATAGAGCAGGTGACAAACGTCGCCACTCTGCCCGGCATACAAAGATACGCCCTCTGCATGCCTGACGGCCACTGGGGATACGGTTTTCCGATAGGCGGGGTGGCTGCAATGGACGAGCGTTCCGGGGTCATCTCACCGGGCGGAATCGGGTTTGATGTGAACTGCGGGATGCGGCTCGTCCTGACCAATCTCACCTACGACGAAATAAAAGAGCGCATTAAAGATATTGTTGACAGGCTTTTTATGCGCGTCCCGGCCGGGGTGGGCAGCAGCGGATTTGTCAAACTCACCCATGACGAGTTCCGGACCCTGGTTGAAAAGGGCGCCAGGTGGTGTGTCCAAAACGGGTACGGCTGGGAGGAGGACCTTGAGCACACAGAGGAATTCGGCCAAATAAGCGGCGCTGACGCCTCAAAGGTAAGCCAAAAAGCGGTTGATCGAGGCTACAAACAGATCGGCACACTCGGCTCCGGCAACCATTATCTCGAAATCCAGGTAACCCGGCGTGAGAATATATTCGACGCCGGACTTGCGAAGGCTTTCGGACTGAACATTCCGGACCAGGTTGTGATTATGTTCCATTGCGGAAGCCGCGGCTTCGGCCACCAGGTCGCCACCGACTATCTCCAGGTCTTCCTGAAGGTGATGGAGCCAAAGTATGGCATCAAGATCCTCGACCGCGAACTTGCCTGCGCCCCTTTCCATTCTCCCGAAGGACAGAATTATTTCGCTGCCATGAAATGCGCGATCAACATGTCTTTTGTCAACCGGCAGGTAATTCTGCACAGGATTCGCGAGGTCTTTTCCGACGTGCTGCGAAAGGACCCGGCCGACCTGGGGCTTCACCAGGTATATGACGTAGCGCACAACACGGCCAAGCTCGAAACCCATACGATTGACGGCCGCCAACAGCGGTTGCTGGTTCATCGCAAGGGGGCTACCAGAGCGTTCGGCCCCGGCTCGGAAGAGCTTCCGGCGGCATATCGAAAAAGCGGGCAGCCGGTTATTATAGGCGGAAGCATGGAGACCGGATCGTACCTTCTTGCCGGTGTCGGGTCGGGAGACCAGACCTTTTTCAGCACGGCGCACGGGAGTGGACGGACCATGAGCCGGCGCCAGGCAAAAAGACAGTTCCACGGCCAAACGCTCCAGCAGGATATGGAGCGCCGCGGCATATACGTTCGGACGGCGTCCTGGTCTGGCTTGGCCGAGGAGGCCGGACCGGCGTACAAGAATATCGACGAGGTGGTCGAAGCCACCGAGATGGCCGGCATCAGCAAAAGGGTGGCGCGGTTCGTACCGGTGGGTAACGTCAAGGGATAGATAGATTGACGGGAAGGGGAGAAAGGGCTTTGTGACAGGATTTACAGGATAAAGAACCGGGGCTATGGAAAACTTCTCTGAAATCCTGTTACTCCTGTCAGAAGATCTTTTCTCTAATTCTTGTTAATCTTTCAAAGTTGGTTTTCCGATGGCCGTAGTCCGCAGAACCCCGATCATGCTCATAACCGGAAGCCTTGGGAGCGGCAAGACAACCCTTCTGAGGCGTATCCTCGATTCCGCGCCCTTTCGTATCGCGGTCCTCATGAACGAGTTTGGCGAACTGGCGATCGACAGCAGGGTTATCGAGGGCAAAAATGTCGATATCATAGAGCTTGCAGGCGGGTGTGTCTGCTGCTCCATGACCGGGGAGTTCGAAGCCGCCGTAAGGGAAATAGTTGAAGTAATAGGGCCCGAGTTCATCGTCGTGGAGGCTACGGGCGTTGCCGAATCGGACGCTCTCGTATTCGAGGTCGAGGACAACCTTCCGGAAGTCAGGCTCGACAGCGTAGTCTGCATCGTAGATGCTTATCTCGGGACCAGGCATCCGCACGTTGGATACGTACACAGGACACATATTGCATCAGCCGAAATCATCCTGATCAACAAAGCCGACCTCGTAACGCCGGCCGAAGCCGAAACCGTGGAGACCCAGGTGAGGAAGTACAATGACCGGGCCGCAATGCTAAGGACCGTGAACTGCGGTGTGGATACGAACCTGCTCTTCGCCCGGGCTCCCGGAGAGCGTCCGCGCCGGCAAGTTTCAGCTTCCGGGGAAAAATTCAGTTCATTTACCTGGACGAGCGACAAGGCCCTTGAGAGCGCAAAATTCGATGGACTCATCCGCGAACTTCCAGTGGACCTGATTCGCGCCAAAGGCTTCGTGCGCTTCGAAGACGGAGGTCGCCTTTTCAATTACGTGGCAGGGCGGGCCGATTTTGAGAAATTCAACGTAGAAAGGACGGAACTGGTCTTTATTGGCCGCAATCTTGACATACGCCGCCCGGAAATAGAAGCCATGCTGCGGGAATGCGAGGCAGGATAAATGCCCTTTGAATTTCATGATGAAATAGCTACCGCAGATGTTGCCTTCGAAGCATGGGGGCAAACCCTCGAAGAGATGTTCATTTCGGCCGCCGAAGCCACAATGAACGTGATGGTCGCGGACCTTCAAAAGATCGAGCGCAGGGAAAGCCGCGAAATTGAAATCAGCTCCGACGCCATCGATATGCTCCTTTTCAACCTGCTCCAGGAGATTATCTTCCTCAAGGATGCCGAACAACTTCTTCTTCGAATCGAGAGTGTGGAAATCGGATACGATGGGCTTTACTTCCTGAAAGCAATCGGCAGGGGTGAGCAGATCGACCGCGGGAAGCACGAGCTGATCGTTGACGTAAAAGCCGTAACCCTCCACATGTTCAAAGTCCAGCAAACCCTGCGCGGGTGGGATGCATTCATTATTCTGGACATATGATTTCGCAGCGTGTAGCAATAATCGCGAATCGGCTGTCGAGGTTCCCCCGGTCCCGGAAAGTTTTAAATCCCCGCCCCACTCTTCGTGCGTATTTTCTCAAACCGCCGCCATTACATTCCACATTAAATTAGTGACAATTTTGTTCAACTTTGTTACCTTCATCTTCCTTAATCAATAATAAAGACAAAAGGGCCACTTGCAGGATTTAACAAAACCGTCACTCCGGTGAAATCAGGGATCGATGAGATCTTGAAAAACCCGGATTCCGGCTTTTAGCCGGCGTGACGTTAAAAACTTTTGCCAGAGGCTCAAAATACTCAAAATAGTGAGAGCAGGTTAACAATGCCCGACGATTTTAGTCTAGTTGAACTGAGAGCGCTGCACGAAATAGCCAGGGTCCTTTCCCGTTCAAGCGAACTGAAGGACCAGTTACAGGAGACCCTAGACGTTCTCAGCACTCGCCTTGGAATGGAACGCGGGATGATCTCCGTTCTCGATTTGCAGACCGGCGAGGCATGGCTGGATGTTGCCCGCGGGGTCGATGTGGAAACCGGGCAAATCAGCTATCGGCCGGGTGAAGGAATCACCGGAAAAGTGGCTCAGACCGGGCGACCTCTGGCAATAGCCAATCTGGGCAAGGAGACTCATTTCCTGGACCGGACCGGAGCGCGCAAATCTTTGAACAGGGCCGAGCTGGCCTTTTTGTGCGTTCCCATCTTCTACCAGGGGCGCTGCGTCGGCATTCTTTCTGCGGACAAGCTTGCTCACCAGGTCGAAGAGATCGGCGAAGAAGTCAAGACATTGAGTGCGATTGCGGAATTGCTCGGCAAGGTGGTTCATTTCCGTGCGGTCGAGGAGGAGAACAGGCGCCTGAGGCGCATGCTTGCCGAGGCCAAGCGTCCCACGACCAGCATAATCGGCCGCTCGAAGGTTATTCAGGAAGTTCTTCGCCTGATCGACCAGGTTGCCGACACGAATACGACTGCTCTCATAAGTGGAGAAACCGGCACAGGGAAGGAACTGGTGGCGAAGGCGATACATGAGAACAGCCGCAGGGGAAGTGGGCCCATCGTCCAGGTGAATTGCGCGGCAATGCCGGACACTCTCCTGGAAAGCGAGCTGTTCGGCCACGAAAGGGGTGCGTTCACCGGGGCTATAACACGACGGCGCGGACGGTTCGAGGAGGCGCAGGGCGGGTCCATTTTTCTCGACGAAGTGGGAGAGCTTTCGCCGCTCGCCCAAGCGAAGCTGCTGCGCGTTTTGCAGGAGAGGGAGTTTCAACCGCTCGGGTCGTCGAGGACCGTAAAGGTGGATGTCAGGGTTATAACCGCTTCCAACAAGGACCTCGAATTCGAGGTCGCCCAGGGCGCCTTTCGCCAGGACCTTTTCTACAGACTCAATGTGTTCCCTATCTATCTGCCGCCCCTACGCGAGCGCGGCCCCGACATTTTGCTTCTGGCCGACTATTTCGTCCTGAAGTACGCCCGAGAGTTCGGGAAAGACATAAAAAGAATCACCACGAGCGCCATAGACATGTTGATGTCCTACCACTGGCCCGGGAACGTTCGCGAGCTGGAAAACTGTGTAGAACGCGCAGTTCTGCTCTCACAGGAAAATGCTATTGACTCCTGGCACCTGCCCCCGACTCTGCAAATGAAGCCCGAAGGCATGCAGAACGTCAGCCGGGGAAAACTGGAAGCGCTAACCAGCGCCTTTGAGCGCGACCTTATTACCGACGCTCTCAAGGACGTGCGGGGCAACCAGTCCCAGGCCGCCCGCCTGCTGGGAACGACGAAAAGAATCGTTCAGTACAAGGTCGAAAAATACGGAATAGACCCCAGAAGATTTCGGGCAAAACAGTCGGCGTAACCGCATCGATGCAATCTGAAAATAACCTGAATAACCCAGCTCCATCATACCGGGTATTGATACTGATCTCATGCGCTCTCGGTTTGGGCTGCTACACCGGGGCTTACATGCGCATCCCTATTCTTCCCCTGTATGCGCGTTCGCTCGGGGTCGATACCGTCGAGATTGGAGTAATAAACGCCCTGTTCATGCTGGTGGCCGGAGGGTTTGCAGTTCCGTTCGGGATCATGTCCGATCGGTTCGGCCGAAAACGGATGGTTCTGACAGGCCTTCTAATCACTGCTGTCAGCTCGTTTCTGCTGGCTTTGAGCCGTACTTCCCCGCAAATGATGGCAATATATGTTTTTGCAGGGATCGGACTCGCAGCATTCGGTCCCACGATGATGTCTTTTGTCGCCGACTTTTCACCCGTAACCCACCTCGGGCGTTCTTACGGCTGGTATACAATGGCCATGTACGGAGGCATGAGCTTCGGCCCGTCGATTGGAGGGCTTTTCGCGCACTTGATTGGCTTCGCATGGGTTTTCACGATTTCGGGAATTCTGGGCCTGATAACGTTCTCGATCTCTCTGTTCTGCCTTCCCCGGCTGCGGGCACATCCACACGGGTCGCTCAAAAGAGACAACCGTAAGATAATTCGGGGCCTTCTTGCAAACCGCCCCATTCTGGCCTGCTGGCTGGTGACCCTTTCGAGTTGCTTCGGACTTGGCGTCTTTATTACTTTCCAGCCCCTTCACGCAAGCGACCAGGGAATAGGGATAGGGAAAATCGGGCTTATCTTCGCCACGCAGGCCCTTGTGAACGCTCTTGGCCGCATCCCGTTCGGATTTCTCAGCGACTGGGTCGCAGACAGGAGCCGGGTCGCGCTGGCAGGGCTGCTCGGATATTCGGTTTCCATTGCGGGGATCGGCATCTCCACCTCGCTTGCGATGTTTCTCGTCAGTGCATTTATGATGGGAATCAGCATGGGGATTGCTTTCACGGCTATTGGAGCGCTGATTTCCGAAATGGCTCCGACTGAGTCCAGGGGGCTTGCAATGGGTGGCTATAATACCTGTATCTATATCGGTATGATGTTGAGTTCGCTCTTAATGGGAATAGTGGCCCGTCAGTTCGGTTTTCGCGCCTGTTTTTTGATTACCGCATGTGTTACCACCCTTGGAGCTTTAGCGTTCAGGTTTATTTTCAAAACCATTCCGGCCCCGAAGGGGGTTTCCTGCGAAAACTTGTAAAGGTTTCAGGAGATTTTTTCCGATATCGGTTTGAGTGACTGGACATAACTGCGGATATGAGTGATAATTTTTCGTTGGTGCGGTTGATATCACGTCAGCCTGAGGTTCGATTCACGAGCCCGCTGCTTTGAAATTGTTAATCAGGAGGCTTCCTAATTGAGTCCATTTTATAAAAATCTGGCTCTCTGGCTGGTAATCAGCCTGATGGTGATTCTTCTCTTCAATATGTTTCACCAGCCACAGAAGTCCAGCCTCGAGACCACCTACAGCCAATTCCTCACTTCGGTCCAGAAAGGCGAAGTCGCCCAGGTAACCATCCAGGGCGACCATGTATTCGGCACTCTCACAGATGGCAAGACATTCAAGACCTATGTCCCCAGGGATTCAGACATGATCAAGATTCTGAGGGACAACGGGGTCAACATTCAGGCCAAGCCCGAGGAAGAATCGCCCTGGTACATGAACGTACTTGTCAGTTGGCTCCCCATGCTGCTTCTCGTAGGCGTTTGGATTTTCTTCATGCGCCAGATGCAAATGGGGGGTGGGAAGGCGATGAGCTTCGGGAAGAGCCGCGCGCGCCTTCTCAACGAGAACTCCAAGAAGGTGCTTTTCAACGACGTGGCAGGGGTGGACGAGGCCAAGGAAGAATTAGAGGAAATCGTAGAATTTCTGAGGGACCCGAAGAAATTCACGAAGCTTGGCGGCAGAATCCCCAAAGGCGTACTTCTGGTTGGAGCGCCCGGAACGGGCAAGACTCTTCTTGCGCGGGCCATCGCGGGCGAAGCCGGGGTCCCGTTTTTCTCCATAAGCGGCTCGGATTTTGTTGAAATGTTCGTCGGCGTAGGCGCATCGCGTGTGCGCGACCTGTTCCTTCAAGGCAAAAAGAATGCTCCCTGCATCATTTTTATCGATGAGATCGACGCTGTAGGAAGGCACCGGGGAGCCGGGCTTGGCGGCGGGCATGATGAGCGGGAACAGACCCTCAATCAGCTCCTGGTGGAAATGGACGGCTT
Source organism: uncultured delta proteobacterium (assembly GCA_963741035.1). Lineage (GTDB taxonomy): Bacteria > Desulfobacterota > Syntrophobacteria > Syntrophobacterales > Syntrophobacteraceae > SbD1. The sequence goes on along the minus strand of CAVUGX010000028.1, from coordinate 103,785 downwards.
CGAGTCCAACGAGGGCGTGATTCTCATAGCTGCTACGAACAGGCCCGACGTTCTTGACCCTGCCCTTCTTCGCCCGGGCAGGTTCGACAGGCAGGTCGTGGTCCCGGTGCCCGATATAAGGGGCAGGGAAGGCATCCTCAAAGTCCATTGCGCCGCAAAACCGCTTGCTCCCGATGTGGATGTACAGACAATTGCCAAGGGCACGCCGGGATTTTCCGGGGCCGACCTGGAAAACCTGGTAAACGAGGCCGCGCTTCTGGCCGCCCGCAAAAACAGGGACCTCATCGCGATGTGCGACTTCGAAGATGCCAAGGACAAGGTCATGATGGGCATCGAGAGAAAGAGCATGATCCTGAGCGAAGAGGAAAGGCGCATCACCGCTTTCCACGAAGCTGGACACGCTTTGGTTGCCAGGCTGCTTCCCGGAGCAGACCCCCTGCACAAGGTCACCATCATCCCTCGCGGACGCGCCCTCGGACTTACACAGCAGTTGCCGCAGGATGACCGCCACACATATCCCAAAGACTTCCTGCTCGACAGCATAGCCATTCTCATGGGAGGCCGCGTTGCCGAGGAGATTTCATTCAATATGAATACAACCGGCGCCGCCAACGATATCGAGCGGGCTACCGGAATCGCCCGGCGCATGGTCTGCGAATGGGGAATGAGCGAGAAGATGGGGCCGGTGAGTTTGGGCAGGCGCGAAGAACAGCCTTTTCTTGGACGCGAACTGGGCCACCAGAGGGATTTCAGTGAACAGACCGCGCTCAATATAGACAAGGAAGTGAGGCGAATCGTCGATGAGAATTATCAGCGCGCGCGGATTCTTTTATCCGAGCACCATGAAATCCTCGCAACCATCGCACAATCGCTTCTGGAACGCGAGACACTCGATCTGAAGGATGTCGACAAGATCATAAACGAGCTTAATCCCGGCCTTCTGTCTTCGATTCCTGTTGAGGTCCGAACCTATAGGCCAGAGGCATCCGCTTGCCCGCCTAAAGGCACAGATGCTGTTCTGCCTGCGGATGGAGACGGGCAAGACGACGCTGAAACGCCCGTTAGCCCGGTTTCGAGCAGCGTCAGAGCGAATTAGCCAACGAATTCGTTTGATGGATTGTTAGAGTCCGGCCACTTGTGAAAGCAAGTGGCCGGTTCCTTTTAAGTCAGTTGCCGCGAGGGCGCCCCGGATCAAATCCAGAAGCATGCGGTCGAGCAGGTCGAAAAGAGCACCGGACAGTCCGCCATGATTCATTTTGTTTCCAAAGAGCGATATGCGGAGAGTATCAACTCGTTCATTCACTTTGCCGAGCTTGCTGACCGTTCCCGTCAAGGTGGCGATTTTTTCTTCGAAAAGCAGGTGTTTCGCCAGGGCGCAAAACTCCAGGGTTTTCTCTTCCAGTTCTCTAGTCCTCCGCGGCCAGTCTGTGCCGAAGTCAGCCGGCACCGGCCTTGACGATTCGGCCGCCAATTTTTGTTCCAGGTCCGCCATATAGCGAAGCGCCACATACAGAGTACCATACTCAAAGCCCCGTATTCCACGCCTCCAGTTGAGCAGCCACGGCTTTCTCCAGTTCCAGAGCAGATTGGCCTCTCCAAAGGCTATAAGGTCCGCCGCCGCCTGCTTTGCCTTCAAAATCCCGGACGATGGATAACGGATGCCTTGCCGAGCGTGGAAATATTGGTCGCCGGGCAGCTCGCGGGGAGTGGAGATAGCGGAAGAATCATTTAAATAGTTCAGTATATTAAAAAAAAGCCGGTTTCCCCAACGGTCCCCCGGTGTCTCCAGGTGAGCATAAGAAAGGACCAGTCTGCCTTTTCCCTTCTCGACTTCGATTATTGCAGGATGGCCCTTGATCCGCGCCGGATCGAGATTGATGCCGTACGCTTTCTCGAGTTCCCCCCACCCGTCGCTTGCATCCACGTCGGATACCCTCAGGTCCGCGACCTGAAAGCCGGCTCCGGGGGCAGAGTATGAAGCCATGCGGCAGACTTCGGAGTCGGGTTCCAGCAGGAATTGAGAAGGCCACCAGACAGAAACGACGATTTCCGGAGGGATATTTTGCCAGACGGGATGTGAGAGTGCGCCGGAGACGTGGATCTCTCCGCTTGCACTCGGAAGACGCTCGGACAGGGGCATCCTTCGAATCGGGGTAAGGTAAAAAGCGGGAGGGCTCGACAGGGCCAGCCCGGCCCCCCCGCAAAATCCTATATAAGACCCGCCATAATCGAGGAACTCCGCTATTTTGAGTCTGCCCATTTCTCCGAGCACACGAACTTTATGGGCCGCCCACCCGCCCGGTACGAGCAGAATGCGGAACGAGTCAAGGCCGTCTGCGCAAATTTCCGATGCGCTGAGCAACCGGAAAGGAACTCCCAAAATTGACAGCGTATCGACGCAAAGAAGCCCCCATACGAGCGATTGGTCCCACAGGACCCCTACGGGAGGGCCGGCCCAGCCATGAGCGCCTGAAGAATCAGTTTTTTTCATCTTTCTCAGTCTCGTGACTCTGTGCTAATCCGTAAGCACCGCAACCAAAGAAAAACAATCTCACCGTAACCGAAAAGACGAAAAGCGATTCACCGCACAGACGTTCGAGAATTCCAAAAGCCCGGTGGCCCGCTTCGAAGGGCCAGAGTCGATCTTTAGAGAACGCAGAGAAAACAAAAATCTAGATAAAGAGAAAAGCCTTTGGAAGAACGCAGAGAAAACAAAAACTGTAGAGAGCCTTTGGCAGGATTAACAGGATTAACAGAAAAACAACGTCTACAGATGGAGAATTCTCCATTTGTACAAGAGCAGAACAGATATCGAGGCTCTGCGATGTTATTTGTTATTCCTGTAAATCCTGTCCAAAAAGATTTTGACTTTCTCTGCGCCTCTGCGGTGAAAGGGTAATGCTAATCCTGGCCGGCGTCCCCACCGCCCTGGTTTTCTTCATCTTTTTCGGTTTTGAACATACCTGATTTCTTGAGCGCGGCAACTCCTCCCTGGACGTTTACCGTGTTGTCGATTCCCTCTCGATCCAGTTGACGCATTGCTTCATAGGATCGGACCCCCGAATTGCAAACCAAAAGAAGCCTCTTATCCCTGGGGACCTCCCCCATTCTTGCATTCAGGGTTTCCTGGGGAATATTCAGCCAACGCTCTCCGTAGCGTTCCACAAACGGGGCGGCGTTGGCGGGGCCTCTCACGTCGAGGCAGAGGCAGTCTGCGCTTTCATCCAGGAGAAAACACTTCTGGAATTCATCGGGTCCGATGGGCCTGTTTAGACCGTCCAGGATGTTCTCCGCCGTATTACCCGCAGCGTTGACTACGTCGAGGGCCGCTGCAAAAGGCGGGGAGTAGGCTATTTCGAGATTCGAAACATCTTCGACCGTGGGTTTGAACGGAAGGACGGCGGCGATGGCGTTTATCCTGCCGATGACCGCATCGCCGTTTGAGCCTACGGCCTGTGCTCCGAGAACCCGGCGGGTCTTCCGGTCGACCGTTAGCTGAAAATACATGAGGTCCTGGGTCGGATAGAAGTGCGCCCTGTCGGCCTGAACAATCAGTACGGGCTCTGCCTCGAATCCGTTCTTCAGGGCCGCCTGGGGCGTTATGCCGGCAGAAGCGACGGCCAGGTCGAAAATCTTTATCGCAAAGCTCCCCACGGTGCCGTTGAACGTTGCAGACCCGCCGGCAAGGTTAGTCCCGATTACCCGTCCCTGCCGGTTTGCAAGAGAACCCTGGGGGAAGTTGACCTGCTTTCCGGTGATCAGGTGAGGGATTTCTATGCAGTCGCCCCCTGCGTAGATATCCGGGTCGGAAGTCTGAAGCATCTTATTTACGACTATAGCCCCGGAGCGCGACACAAGAAGCCCGGCGCTCCGGGCAATCTCGGAGTTGGGGCGGACGCCCGCGGCCGTGATCACCAGTTCGGCCTGGATGGATCCGTCTGACGTTATCACTTCGAGGCCGCCCGCTTCTTCATTTTTTCTGATTTCGATCACTTTGCGTCCAAGGTGGAGCCGCACGCCTTTTTCTTCCAGATGGGTCTTTACTATTCCGGCGAGCGCGCGGTCGAGAATTCCGGGCAGGACCTGGTCTTCAATTTCTATCACGTGTGTCTCGATCCCCCATAGATCGCCGAGCGCCTCCGCCATTTCACATCCAATCGCTCCGGCGCCGACGATTACGGCCCTGTCCACCTGGCCGCCGGAGATTCTGTTTTTCACTTCGATAGCGGAGTGAAGGTCCGCTACCGCGATCACTCCGGGCAGGTCGACGCCCGGAATCGGCGGCTTATTTGGCTTGCTTCCGGTTGCTATCACGAGGCGGTCGTACGGGAGGTCTTCCTCAACCCCCGATGCCAGGTCCCGGACACGCACGATCTTTTCTGTCCTGTCGATCTCGATCGCCCGCGTACGGGTCCTTACCTGAATGTCCTTTGCGTCCCGGAAAAATTGCGGATTCCTCTGCATGTGGAAGCTCGTGCTCATCAGTTCCCGCACGTCGCTTACATCTCCTGAAATGAAATAAGGGATTCCGCAGCCCCCGTAGGAAATATATTCGTCCTGATCGATTATCAGCACATCCGCGTCAGGCTCCAGCCTCTTAAGGCGACACGCCGCCTTCGGCCCAAGAGCAACTCCACCGATTATTACCACATGTTTTCCACTCATTCGTTTCCTCGATTCGGCGCAACGGCTCAGTCGTTTCCGAAACTGCGGATGGCCCCGCAGTCCGGGCACGTCCACTGGATTCCGTTGCAGGTCATTCCCCAGAAGTTTTCTTCCATGCAATCCGAACAGATCATGAAACCACAGGGGCAGGTCCAGCAAAAAATTTGCTCCTGCGAGCACGCCGAGCAGATGTATTTTTCCGGCCGCCGCCATCTTCCTTTGCGCCCGGACTTTTCTCGACCGTTCATTTTTACCTTCCTTCAGTATTCTTTCAGCCAATCTTACATTTTAATCCAGGAATTCCGATGATGGCCATGAAAATCGGGCTTAAGCACGGCAGGTGAACGGATTTGCAGATCGTTGAGATGAGTAAGAGCCGCCGAGTTACCTTATGGGATATTCTTGCAACCGCCCAACTCAAGCTCGGGAGGCGGAGGGCACCGGATTTCGAAGGGTAATCCCGTTGCCGGATGACTAAAACAAAGACGCTCGGCATGCAGGAGATAGCCGGTATCTCCGGGCAGCGCCTCCGGATCGTTGATGATCCCTCCCGCTGCGTAGAGCCGGTCTCCCACCAGCGGGTACCCTGCGAATGCAAGGTGAATGCGGATTTGATGAGGCCTTCCCGTCTCGATCCCGATCTCCAATAATGACGCGCCGCCCCTGCGCTCCAGGACGCTTACCCTGCTCAAAGCGGATTTTCCATTCGGGCAGGCGGCATTGACAGTCCCAAGCTTTGGATGTGGAACAGGTCCGATCTGCGCCTCGATAATAAAATTATCCTCAGGCGGGCAGCCGAAGGCCAGCCCCCTATAGGTTTTGCTCACTTCCTTGCGCCGCCAGGCCGCGGAAATACCCGATCCGGCCCGTGCGGTGCGCGCGAACAAAACGATCCCCGAAGTTCCTCGTCCCAGGCGGTGTAGGGGGCTGGCTTCAGGGTGGGACTTGCGCACGAGCGCGAGAAGTGTGTGTTCAAGAAAGCCGCCGGAAGGAAGTGTTGGAAGTCCGCACGGCTTGGCCACGGCGAGCAGGTCTTCATCTTCGTGGAGGATGGAATAATCAAGCGGCGCATCCGGCTCATCCCAGGGCGGGCGGCGCCACAGAAGCAACTGCCCGCTTTTCAGGATGGCGTTGGACCGGATCGGCCGGTCATTGATAGATATCTGGCCGGCCTCCAGCCGGCCCTGCCAAGCGGTCCCCGAGGAATGGCGATGATTCCGGGTCAGGTAGGCCAGAACCGTAAGGCCGTTGCCTCGATTATCTATTTGCTCCCGATACTCGAATCCATTATTTAAAGCCAGTTTTTTTGCCTTTTCCAAGGTTCAATTGCGGTGCGGCTTTGAAATTTTTTGCCGGCTACGCTTTTTCTACCCCGGCACGGATGAGGGGACAAGTTATAATCCGAAGGACGTCTTAAATAATCGGCTTTAAACGCATGGCTGAAAGGAAAACATGAACGACCACCACATAGATTCCATATCCCGCGAAATCAATGTTCAGCCGCACCAGGTCCAGGCGACAGCCAGACTGTTGGAGGAGGGTGCTACTGTTCCTTTCATCGCCCGATACCGTAAGGAAGCCACCGGTTCCCTGGATGAGACCCTTATTGCGGCGGTTCGCGACCGGCTGGCCCAGCTCGAAATTCTTGATAAGCGCAGGACCGCTGTTTTAAAGTCCCTTCAAGATCAGGGAAAGCTTACCGGTGAGTTGGAAGACCAGATACTTCGGGCCGAAACACTGGCCGTGATCGAAGATATTTACCTTCCATTTCGGCCGAAACGTCGAACCAGGGCCGCCATGGCAAGAGAAAAAGGACTGGAGCCGCTGGCTTTTTTGCTCTTCGAGCAAGACCCGGCCATCGATCCTTTTGTGGAAGCCGGGAACTTCATCAACCCGGAAAAGGACACTTCATCTGCTGAAGAAGCTCTTGCAGGGGCTCGCGATATAATTGCCGAATGGATAAACGAAAACACCGAAGCCCGTGCAAAACTCCGGACTTTGTTCGTGAACGGAGGACTTCTCCAGTCCAGGGTTGCGTCCGGGAAAGAGGCCGAAGGCGCTAAGTACCGCGATTACTATGACAGGCAGGAACCGGTAACCGGAGCGCCGTCGCACAGGATACTGGCAGTGCGCCGTGGTGAAAAGGAGGGTTTTCTGACGGTCCACATAAGGCCTCCTGACGATGAAGCCATGTCCCTGCTTGAAGGCATTTTTGTAAAAAATGATTCGGATGCCTCTCAACAGGTCAGGTCCGCTGTTCGTGACAGCTATGGAAGGCTTCTCGCACCATCGCTTGAAACGGAGATGAAGCGGGAATCCGAACTCCGCGCCTCCACGGAGGCTATCAGGATATTTTCCGACAATCTGCGCCACCTTTTGATGGAGTCTCCTCTGGGCTTCAAGAGGGTCATGGCGATAGACCCGGGCTTCCGCACCGGGTGTAAGCTGGTCTGCCTGGACCCGCATGGAAAGCTCATCCACCACGATGTCATTTACCCGCATTCGGGAGCGCAGTCTGCAGCGAAGGCTTCTGAGCGCATCCGCACCCTTGCCGCGCAGTTCGCCACCGAGGCCATCGCCATAGGAAACGGCACTGCCGGAAGGGAAACTGAATCGTTCATCCGGGGCCTTGGGCTGCCGGAAGGAATCAAGATAGTTACGGTCGATGAAAGCGGCGCGTCCATCTACTCGGCTTCCGCCTCGGCCCGCGAAGAGTTTCCCGATCTGGACCTGACCGTCCGGGGGGCGGTCTCTATAGGAAGGCGTCTCATCGATCCTCTCGCGGAACTGGTCAAAATCGACCCGAAATCGATCGGTGTCGGCCAGTATCAGCACGATGTCGATCAGACCGAGTTGAAAAAGGGCCTGGACGATGTGGTGGTAAGTTGCGTAAACGCGGTCGGTGTTGAAATCAATTCGGCAAGCCCTCATCTCCTTGCTTATGTCTCCGGGCTCGGGGCTCAACTTGCCGCAAACATCGTCGCGTACCGCGAGGACAAAGGGCCATTTCGCTCAAGGGATGCGTTGAAGAAAGTTCCCCGGCTCGGCCCGCGGGCATTCGAGCAATCGGCGGGTTTTTTGCGAATATCCGATGGAGAAAACCCGCTGGATGCGAGCGCTGTCCATCCGGAATCGTACCACATTGTGGAAAAAATGGCCGGGGACCTGGGGTGTTCTCCTACCGATCTGATGCGCGACGCATCTATTCGGGATAAAATCGACCCCGCGCCGTATGTAACGGAGCGAGCAGGTATTCCGACCCTGCTTGACATCCTGTCGGAACTTTCAAAACCCGGCAGAGACCCTCGGAAGACTTTCGAATCATTTTCCTTTGCACCGGGAGTCGAAAAAATAGCCGATATCGAGGTCGGCGCAAAACTGGCCGGAATTGTAACCAATGTAACGGCTTTCGGCGCTTTTGTGGACATCGGGGTCCACAGGGACGGCCTGGTCCATGTGAGCGAACTCTCGGACAAGTTCGTTAAAGATCCTCGGCAGGTGGTTAAGGTGCATCAAAAGGTTACCGTGACCGTTATCGGTGTGGACCTGGAAAGAGGCCGGGTATCCCTTTCAATGAAATCGTCTTCAGCGCCCGAGACCTCGAAACCGGGAAATGTCGAACCCCCTTCTGCGAAGGTTAGACGTGAGAAAGCACCCCGTGCCGAAAAAAAGGGCGCGTTCAATAATCCTTTTGAAAAGGCCTTTAAAAAGCCCTGACTACCGGGTAACTTTCAGGAATCCCTGTTTTGTATGCGTTTCGTAAGTACTCTGTCGAGTGCATCCGCAAAACGCTGCCTGTCTTTCTGACCGAATTCTTTTGGGCCGGACGTAATGCCCCCCGCCTCACGAATGTCCTGCATGAAGTTGCGGATTGCAAGCCGCTCCCCGATATTTTCCTCCGTGAAGAGTTCTCCCCTGGTACTGATGACTATTACTCCCATCGCTACCAGGGTGGAAGCCAGCGGGATGTCCTGTGTAACCACGACATCCCCCGCCTGCGCATTTTCGGTTATGTACATGTCCACGGCTTCAGGGTCCGCCCCGATCCTGCGACTCGATATGTAGCGGGATTCAGGGGTGCTGATGTATTTATTGGCGGCAAAGACGGCGGGAATCTTGAGCCGCCTTGCCGCGCGGATAATCAGCTCCTTGATTGTTCCAGGGCATGCATCGGCATCAACCCAGAGCGTCATGATATCTCCCATGTTCCGGCAGCGCCTGCGTTAAGGTGCAGGCGTCATTAGAAAAACAGGACAAGATGTCAAATCCGGTCCCGTACTCACAACGATATTAACAGAAGAGCCGGCCGGTTGACTATCTCCTGTTAATCGAGCAGTATTCCGGGTTTTGATTCGCCTTAATTTTCTCCGCGATAACGAGCAGTAAGAAGCGGCGGTGATTTGGGGTTGCCGAAAGGAGAAGAAGAAACCCCAAGAATTTGAAACTTTTTTGAAATGGGTACGGGAGGGTCACGGTTTTCGAAATCCTACGAAGCAAAAAGCCCGGTTTCCGATGTATCGGATTCCGGGCTAAGTTATTTCTGGTGGCGGAGAGAGAGGGATTCGAACCCTCGGTAGAGCTTTACACCCTACACTCGCTTAGCAGGCGAGCGCCTTCAGCCGACTCGGCCATCTCTCCTTGTAAGATTGAATTTACAACACATGCGTTGCGCACTACAGTTCAAAGAACCTGAATATTTTGCTGGCGGAGGGAGTAGGATTCGAACCCACGGTTCCGCTACAAACGGAACAACGGTTTTCAAGACCGCCGCCTTAAGCCACTCGGCCATCCCTCCAAGAGGGAAGGAAATTCCCAGTTAAAGAAACTACTTTAGCGTGCCCGCCGGGAACTGTCAAGACACAGGAAGGGGGCGCAGTCCTGGATGAGGAAGGAAAAGACGAACTCACCCGGAGACCGCCGGTCGGAATTAATCGCGCGCATACCGCGCTCCTGCATTTCCGATATTGACCTGAAACCGCTACCGCAATTAGAATTCTCCCCGGGTTCATTTGTATGGTTGGGGCGGGAGATAGTCACCTTTATTGCGCGCGACCTCATCATAGTCGAAGCCAATATTGATGATATGAATCCGGAGTTTTATAATTACGTGTCGGAAAAGCTTTTTGCTCTGGCGCTCTGGACGTAAGCCTGGTCACCCTGCAGATGAAGAAGAACCGGCCGGGCGTTTTGCTCCGGGTGCTCATCGAGCCCTTGATGGAGACGGCGGCGGCCGAGATCATCTTTTCCGAGACCACCACGCTCGGAGTACGGGTGCAGGGCGTAAAGAGGATCGAGATTCCGCGAGAAGTAAAGACGGTTTCAACGGTTTTCGGCCCGTGCAAGGTGAAGCTGGCGCTACTCCCGAACGGCAGTGAGCGGTCGATCCCGGGATATGAGGAATGCAGGCGGATTGCCGAGGAAACGGGGACCCCTCTTCTCGAATGTATACAGCCGGATAGTGCGGAGCTCAAAATGACTCCCGGTTTTTCGGCTTTTTTCCCGGCGATGCTTAGATTGAAACCTGAGAGTTCAAATGCTGCTGCGGCTTGGGGGAGGCGAGTTTTGCGGAAGAGGAGTGTAGCAGAATATGTTCGATAAGCCTTCTCATGTGACAGGGGTCCTGCTCACAATCGGTGATGAGATTCTGCTCGGAGACATACCGAACGGAAACGCCCACCATATAGCAATCGAGTTGCGTGCTCGAGGTTTTCGCCTCGACAGGATCGTTACCATCGGAGACGCCGAAGAAGATATTATCGAGCATCTTGGCCAATGCCTGGACGGGTCTCATTTCCTCATTGCAACCGGGGGGCTGGGCTCAACCGACGATGACAGGACATGCTCCGCTGTATCCAAGGCTTTCGGAAGACCCCTCGTCTGCAATCGCGATTACGCTTCCTGGCTTAAGGACCGCCTCTCTCAATGGGGTGTGGAGTGGTCGCGTGAAGTGGAAAGAATGGCGGAACTGCCCGAGGGAGCATTAAAATTAGGACTTAACATGGCCGGGTTCTTTCTGCTCCACAAGGACATCCCTTGCTACTTTTTGCCCGGCGTGCCCAATGAAGTGAAACACCTGCTGGAAAAAAACGTGATTCCCGACCTTGAGACCAGGTTTCCCGAACGATGCACGTACCTCAAACACATCGTTCGAGTTCAGGGCCTTCTGGAAGTCCAGGTGAACACGAGACTTCGGGCATTCGATCCCAATGTTGAGGGCGTGGACATCGGCTATTATCCCCAGGGAAGGGAAAACCTGGTATCCATATTCGCCTCCGGGCCAAACGAGGAGGTGTGCCGGGATCTCGTGAGCCGCGCTGAGGAGAAGATTACCGCTCTTATCGGCGCACGCCACATAAGCGGCCTCAATGACGACTGCCTCGAGAAGGTGATTGGACGCCATTTGCGCCAGCGCGGCTGGAGGCTGACTATTGCTGAATCCTGCACGGGCGGGCTCCTGTCAAGAAAAATAACTTCAGTTCCCGGCGCGTCGGATTACCTGGACCGTGGGCTTGTCACTTACAGCAACAGGGCCAAGACCGAACTCCTGGGAGTATCCGAAGAGCTGCTGCTCGACCACGGCGCTGTAAGCGAGCAGGTGGCGCTGGCAATGGCTGAAGGCGCGCTCAGCCGCGCCGGAGTTGAGGTAGCCGTTGCAATAACCGGCATTGCGGGCCCTGCTGGAGGCACCCCTGAAAAACCCGTTGGGACTGTCTTCATCGCCTGCGTAACCCCTACCCAAAAGAAGGTCGAAAAATATTCCTTCGGCGGAACGCGCGAACAAATCCAGGAAAGCGCAACCCAGGCGGCCCTGGTGATGGCATGGACTATGTTGACCGGGGACGCTCAGTTCGTGTGCGATCGACAAAAATAATTGCGATTCAGCCTCCAACAGGAATGTCTGTTACGAAAAAGACCTTGGACAGGATTAACGGGAAAACAACAGCCCAAAGGTAAAACAGGAGCTAATCCTCGGAGTTTATCGTGTTGTCGATTCTGCTGCGAAAAAGACTTGGGTGGGCTGCGCGCCGCCTGGCCTACGGGTCTCGAATATACGTGTTTGCATCCGTACGGTAGCGCCGCCTACCACGGCGGCGCATCAATTGGTAAATGATGAAAAGGAACCATGGCGATGGTGGTTCGTACATAAAGATCCTTTTGCGCGATACGAAGAACGCCGCCGTGGAAGACGGCGCTACCATTGGGAGATGAGAGCCTGTATATGAAGCAATCACGAAAATCTGCGGGCGTGATCGAGTCGATCGTTAAGGAGTTCGTGGAAACCTCTCCGGAAAACAGCCTCAAGAATCCGGCAAATGACAGGGCGTTTGACAGTCCTCTCGTCGGCTTTTCATCAGGCGGCGATCAACTCTACCAGGATTACAAGGCCCATGTCGGTCCGTTTCACTGGACGCCAAAGGAAGTATTTGCGCTGGCTTTTCCGGACCTGGAAGTTGAGGCCGAAGAGATCTCCGTCATAAGCTGGGTCCTTCCTCAGACTGAGGCTACCAGGAAAGAAAATCGCAAACAGGATGTCTATTTGTCAGAGAGCTGGGCCAGGGCCAGGATTTTTGGTGAAGAGTTCAACAATAAGGTGAGAAAACACCTGGTAGAATATCTCATGGGGGAGGGCCATGAAGCTGTTGCCCCCGTGTTGCTCCCAAACTGGAAGAGAGAAAAATCGGAGCGGTTTACTTTTGCCTCAACATGGTCCGAGCGTCATGCTGCGTACGCATCGGGACTTGGCACTTTCGGGCTGTGCGATGGACTGATTATCGCCAGAGGAAAGGCCATGCGCGTTGGTTCCGTGGCGGCGCGGATCAGGATTGCTCCCACTCCACGGCCCTATAGCGATCACCATGAATATTGCCTTTTTTATTCAACAGGCGCGTGCGGGGCATGCATTGAACGCTGCCCGGTTCAGGCTATTTCAATTAACGGCCATGATAAAATCAAATGCCAACGGCATACTGCTGTTAATGCGGCGAAACATGTAAAGTCGCACTATGGCTTTGACGGCTACGGATGCGGGCTATGCCAGACCGGTGTACCCTGTGAGTCGAGGATACCGGACAAGGGCGATTGCTGAAATTTTCGTCCGGAAAAAGCCCTTTTCGGACGGAAACCACCAAAAACCGGTTAAAATCTATGGGACCATCCATCCGCAGCTTTATTGCGATCGACTTGTCCGACCTGGTCCGGCGGCAGCTTGAGACGCTCGCTCAGGAACTCAGGAAGTGCGGCGCCCAGGTCGGATGGGTCAGGACCGAGGGGATTCACCTCACGCTCAAATTTCTGGGCGATGTCGCGCCCGAGTCGATCGAAGACATAAAGCCCGCGCTTGCCGGGATAGCTTCGCAGACCGCGCCGATTCACATTGAGCCGGCGGGGTGCGGCGCCTTCCCCACGATCAAGTCGCCCCGCGTGATCTGGGTAGGGCTCCGTGGGCAGAGCGGCCCGCTTGCCGAACTTGCTAGGCGGGTGGACGCGGCGATGGTCTCATTAGGTTTTAAGCCGGAAGATCGCCCGTTTAAACCTCACCTGACCCTTGGCCGCGTCAAGGGCCGGCAAGGTCTGCAGGACCTCCAGCAAGTTCTTTTAGCGCATCTGGACTTTACGGCGGAACCCTTTGACGCTGTTGAAGTTGTATTGTATAAAAGCGAGTTGAGGCCGGATGGCGCTCGATATACTCCTTTGTTTAAAGCGCCTTTCTCCGGGCGTTCCGCCCCAGCCGACGAATAAATCATATTCCATGCAAATTTCATATGTTATAGACAGGATGGGGGTTCGGTCGAAATCGCCCCCGGGCATGTTTCAGTAACCTGAGTCAATCATCCATAACCACATTTCGCAGTGCGTGGATATGGCCGGTTCGCAGTCTGCGCCATTCACTTTTTTCCTGAACGAAATAAGGAGGTCCGATTAATGGGACTTAACGATGACCGGCAAAGAGCCATCGATGCGGCGGTTTCCCAGATAGAACGCATGTGCGGGAAAGGCGCCATTATGCGCCTCGGGGAAGGCGCCATTGTGGACGTACCCGTCATATCGAGCGGCTGTTTGTCGCTGGATATCGCGCTGGGGGTCGGCGGCATCCCGCGGGGCCGCATTATCGAGATATTCGGCCCTGAGTCTTCCGGAAAAACCACTCTGGCGCTGCACATAATCGCCGAGGCGCAGAAGCTTGGGGGCCTGGCAGCCTTTGTTGACGCCGAGCATGCCCTGGATATTGCGTATGCCCGGAAGCTGGGGGTACTGGTGGAAGACCTCCTGATCAGTCAGCCAGACTACGGCGAGCAGGCGCTTGAAATCGCCGAAGTTCTGGTCCGAAGCAACGCCATTGACGTCGTAGTGATCGATTCGGTTGCCGCGCTTGTGCCGAAAGCCGAAATCGAAGGCGAGATGGGCGATCCGCACGTCGGCCTCCAGGCGCGGCTTATGAGCCAGGCGCTCCGCAAGCTCGTATCCGCTATCAGTAAGTCGAAGACCTGCGTTATTTTCACTAACCAGATCCGAATGAAAATAGGGGTCATGTACGGCTCGCCCGAAACTACGACGGGAGGCAACGCGCTCAAGTTCTACGCCACCATGCGGCTGGACATCCGCCGGGTCGGTCCGATCAAGGAAGGTCAGGACATTATCGGTAACCGCACCCGGGTAAAAGTCGTCAAGAACAAGATAGCGCCCCCTTTTCGCGAGGTCGAATTCGATATCATTTACGGACGCGGCATAGCCAGGGAAGGCGACATTCTGGACCTGGGGGTGGAGGCAAACTTTATAGAAAAGTCCGGCACCTGGTATTCGTATAATGGAGAAAGACTGGGACAGGGAAGGGAAAACGCGAAGAGTTTTCTGAGGGATCATCCCGAGCTGATTTCCGATCTCCAATTAAAAATCAGCCAGATCCACAATATCAATCCGACCGCCATCGCTGCGCCGGTAGCGGCTGACTAGGGCTTTCCTCTCTTTGGTATAATTAGAGATGTCTTAGCAAGTTTCAGCTCTGATAGGGGTTTTCAGGTTTTCTGGATTGCGCGCGCATTCTGCAAATAAAATAATTCCAGGGCTCCGCCGGGTGTGGGGAGCTACGTCCCTCCTCGCCGGAATCCTGGGGGGTGCGGGGAAACAATCTCGACGCTCTGCGAGGTTTTTCGGATTTGTTCGTCAGCACGGAAAATCCTTTTTTTGCGTTAGAAATTTTTCGACATCAAATTTTTCGATCTAAAAGAATCCGAATCGGAAACCGCCCGTCCCATCCGGGTTTCCGGATGAAAATCGGATAATCAGGAGATTTTATCGATGAAAGCCAGCCAAATCCGAAAGGCCTTTCTCGAGTTTTTCAACGTACGTGAGCATGCGATTGTAAAAAGCTCCTCGGTAATTCCTCACGACGACCCCTCCCTGCTCTTCACCAACGCAGGCATGGTGCAGTTCAAGAGGACTTTCCTGGGCGAGGAAAAGAGGCCGTATTCACGCGCGACTACCAGCCAGAAATGCATGCGCGCGGGCGGCAAGCATAACGACCTTGAAAACGTCGGCCGTACGGCGCGGCACCATACCTTTTTTGAAATGCTCGGGAATTTTTCTTTTGGTGATTATTTCAAAGAGGATGCGATCAAATTCGCCTGGGAGTTTCTGACCGGGACTATGGGACTTCCGAAGGATAAGCTCTACGCCACGATCCACGAAGGCGACCGGGAGATGAATCTCGGAGCGGACGAAGAGGCTCGCGGGTTCTGGGCGCGATACCTCCCGTTGGATCGGATTCTCCTGTTTCCTACAAAAGATAATTTCTGGTCCATGGGCGATACCGGCCCCTGCGGGCCATGCTCGGAGATCATCATCGACCAGGGGCCGGGTATCGGGTGCGGCCGGCCGGACTGCAAGCCGGGATGCGACTGTGACCGGTATCTGGAGCTTTGGAACCTTGTCTTCATGCAATTTAACCGTAAGCAGGACGGCGCCCTCGAGCCTCTTCCCAAACCCAGCATCGACACCGGCATGGGGTTGGAAAGAATAGCCGCCGTAATACAGAAGGTCCCTTCAAACTATGATACGGACCTTTTTGCGCCTATGAGGGCGAAAATCGAGGAGCTTACCGGATACCGGTATGGAACCGTGGCGGAAAAAGACGTCTCGGTAAAGGTCATTTCCGACCACAGCCGTGCAGCGGCTTTTCTGATTGGAGACGGGGCTTTGCCGAGCAACGAAGGCCGAGGATATGTGCTGAGGCGCGTAATTCGGCGCGCCTTGAGGCACGGCCGCTCTCTCGGGCTGAACAGGCCGTTTTTGTCGGAAGTGGCCCTGTCGGTTATGGAATCGATGCAGGATGCGTATCCCGAGTTGCTGGACAACCGCAGCTTCATAATCCGCGTCATCCAGAACGAAGAAGAACGGTTCAACGAGACCCTGGATAACGGGCTGAGGCTGCTGCAGACCGAAATAAAGCGCCTGCAGGATGAAAAAGCCCACACCATCCCCGGAGCGCTCATCTTTAAGCTCCATGATACATATGGGTTCCCCATCGACATTGTTACCGACATGTCCAGGGACATTGGCCTTCAAGCAGACGAGGCCGGTTTCCAGGCCCTTATGGAAAAGCAGCGCGAGCTTTCCAGAGCGGCATGGAAGGGGAGCGGCGATCGTGAAATCTCGGAAGTCTACCGGCAGATTTCCGCTCGAGGCACCACCACCACATTTCTCGGATACGAAACCACGGAGGCGGATTCCGAGATTATCGCGATGATCTGCGGAGACGAAGAAATCGGCTCGGCCTCCGACACAATGGCCGTCGAGTTGATTACGGCCGGCACGCCATTTTACGGCGCGGCAGGCGGGCAGGTAGGCGACACGGGCATTATAAGCGGCGTCTCCGGCAAAATCGTAGTCTCCAATACCTTGAAGCTCCCCGGAGACCTGATCGTTCATATCGGCAAAGTTGAGTCCGGCTCTTTCCACGTCGGCGATACCGTTCATCTGGTCGTCGACGCCCAGTTGCGCAAGGACACCGAAATCCACCACACCGCGACGCACATCCTGCACTCGGTCCTGCGCAAAGTTCTCGGAGATCACGTGAAGCAGGCGGGATCGCTCGTCGCCCCGGATCGCCTCCGGTTCGACTTTAGCCACTTTGCCGCGCTTACCCCCGAAGAAATTGCCCTGATCGAGCGGCTGGTAAATGATGAAATTCGTCAAAATCAGCTTCTCAATGTTCGAGTAATGGCGCTGGAGGAAGCCCTGAAAACCGGGGCGATGGCGCTTTTTGAAGAAAAATATGGAGACCGCGTCCGGATGGTTGAAATTCCGGGCTTCAGCCGCGAGCTTTGCGGCGGTACGCACACGCACGGGACTGGAGACCTGGGGGTCTTTGTAATCATCCAGGAGACCAGCATTGCCGCAGGAGTCCGTCGAATCGAGGCCCTTGCCGGCAGACATGCGCTCGAATACGTAAACCGGAACAGGGAAATCCTGAACCGCGCTGCAGCCGTCCTCAAAGCGGCTCCTTTCGAGGTGGCCGAACGAATCGAAAAGCTGCTTGCCCAGCAACGGCAAATGGAAAAAGAACTCGAAGCCCTTAAAGCCTCGGTTGCCAGCAGGCACTCAGCCGATCTTTTCGATCAGACCGGAGAAATAGACGGCGTAGAGGTGCTGGTTACTCAAATCGAAGCTGATAATCCCAAGATTCTTCGGGAGATGAATGATAAATTCAAGGAGAAGTTTACGAAGGGAGTAGCCGTTCTCGGAGCCGTCTCGGGCGATAAGGTCTTCCTTCTCGCCGGGGTGACCCAGGAACTCACATCCAGGCTGCACGCTGGAAATCTTATCAAGGAGATCGTCAAGGAAGTAGGCGGCTCGGGCGGTGGACGGCCCGATATGGCTCAAGCCGGAGGGAACAGGCCCGATAAGCTTAAGGATGCTCTCCATCTTGCGGAAAAATTGATCCGCGAAAAGCTCGGGTCGTAAGAGTCGGCAGGATAGAGGGCCTGTCCCGGCTTTTGTCAAAGCCTCAAAGCTCCCTCGAAAATGTTAACCTGAAGTTCCCGGTGGCCGGGGTTAAACCCGCCCCCTCGGCATTGTCGCGCGGCTCATTCGTAAGGGAGGGCTTTACGTTCTTCATGAGCGATTTGAACGCGACTCCGTATCAGATCCTGTCAATGCTGCAAAAAGAGAGCTCTTCCTCCAGTTCGTCCGTGAGTTCTTCACGAAAATCCACTATGTTATATATTGCGCCGCATTCACGGCAGCGCAGGTGAGCCTTGCGTCAGGTTTTTACTATTTCGAGGTCTCTGTTGCACTTTTTGCAAAGCAATTCGGTTCTCCTCGGATCGGAATGAATTTGAAATCCAAAACGGAAACTAAGCTTATATTGAACCTGCGCTAAAATTCAAGCTTTAATACCGGGCCTTCAACGTGGAGCAACAGCTAAGTCAAGGATCCTTTTGTATTTCTGATTGAATTCAACACGGCCAGCGTAAAGGGAACGGGACATGCCAGCCAATCTGCCTCCTCCCTACTTTGAAGCCGAAAAGTGCTACAGGGAAGGAAAAACTTCGGATGAGAAAATAGAAGCCCTGGAAGAGATGCTTACGATCATGCCCAAGCACAAGGGCACAGATAAGCTCAGGGCCGATTTGCGCAAACGCATAGCAAAGCATAAGTCCGATGCCCAACAGAAAAAAGGTTCAGCAAAAGGGGTCACGGCCTACAGCATCGAAAAGGAAGGCGCAGCTCAGGCCGTCATTGTCGGAGTTCCCAATGTTGGAAAATCATCCATTGTAGCCGCGTTGACAAACGCAAAACCCGAGGTGGCCGGCTTTCCCCATACTACATGGAAGCCCACTCCAGGCATGGCCAATTTTGAAAATATTCAATTCCAGCTTATCGATACCCCGCCCGTACCCACTGAATTCATCGATCCCGGACTGGCTGACCTGCTTAGACGGACAGATATAATCGTAGCGGTCGTAGATATTCAGGCCGACCCTCTTCAACAGTTGGAAGATACCATGATTTTCCTGAACGGCCTTAGAATATATCAGCCTGGAGCGCCCATTCCGGCGGACTTGAGGAAGGCCCCGTTCATCAGGAAGATCCTGCTGTCGGTAAACAAGGTTGATGATGAATTGGCCGAGAAGGATTACCACGCATTTCAGGAGCTTTGCGAGTTGCCCCTGCCCTCGATCCCGATTTCGATTATGGCCGAGTACAATCTATCGAAGTTTCTAAAGAAAATCTTTGAAATGACCGGTGTGATACGGATCTATACCAAGTCGCCGGGCAAGGAGCCCGACCTCAAGACGCCCTTCGTGCTCCCCGAAGAGAGCACACTTGAAGATCTCGCCGAACAAATCCACAAGGACTTCGTATCCAGGCTCAGGTTTGCAAAGGTATGGGGTGCGCGCTCCGTATTCGACGGACAGATGGTGCAGCGGGATTACGTTCTGCATGATGGCGATATCGTCGAAATACATACCTGATGATGCTTTCCTGGATTTACATTAATTTACATTCCTTACAAACCCGGTCTGGTCGTACCATCTTTAAGCATCAATTATTAAGTATTGACTAAGCTCCCAAAATATCTTAACTTGTTTACTATTGAAGTCGCCGGGCCAGAAGTGTACCCTGTCGGCGGGTTCTACTTATAGAAGGGGGGCGGTAAAAGCCGGTAAGTTGCTTATCCGGTTGCCGCCAGGGAGAAAGAAATATGAAAGCTTATAGCTCTGAGAAGTGCCTTCCTTTTGATTTTTACGTGAAAAAATCCGATCCGGACGATGAATTCGAAGGCCTGATCGAAGGGCGGGTTATAGAGGGCAGGTTTGGCGGCCCCGGTTTGGATCTGGAGCGGGTCGACCGCGCTGAAGCCGAGGGGGTGGATGATGGTCCTGCAGCCGAATTGGAACCGGAAGAGGAAGAAGATCTGGTCGAAACCGAAGTCGTTGCAGCACCGATACAAGACTTTGAAGAAGACCACATAACCTGTTATCTCAAGGAAGTGTCCAGCTACCCTTTGCTTACCCAGGAGCGCGAAACCGAACTGGCTCAGATAATCAGGCAGGGGCAGGACGAGCTCGTCCATATCGTCGAGGAACACGCATCCGCAAACAGGATCATGGCGGACCTTGACGAAAAGGTCTACAAGCTCCTGGAGCACGAGAAAACCTTCCCCGGTGTAAGGGATAAGGTGCTTAAAGTCGTTGTGCGCACGCTGGAGCGGGCCACAAACGAACGCCCGGAAGATCCGCTCTTCTCGGCCTCACTGACAAGGGTACGGGCGATAATGAAGGCCGTGGACACGGCAAAGCAGGAGATGGTCAGGGCAAACCTCAGGCTGGTCCTGAGTATAGCCAAGCGGTACAGGGGCCGAGGCATGACTTTTGACGACCTGATCCAGGAGGGGAACCTCGGTTTACTCAAGGCGGTCGGCCGGTTCGACCATACGAAGGGGAATCGGTTCAGCACATATGCGACATGGTGGGTCCGGCAGAGCATCATTCGGGGGATTTACGACAAGACCAGGACAATTCGCCTGCCGGTGCATTTTATCGAACTGAAAAACCTTTTCTTCAAGGTCTATTATGAACTGCTCAAGGAACTGGGGCGTGAACCGGCGCCTGCTGAAATTGCCGAACGCTCGAAGTTGCCGGTCGAAAAAGTACAGATGGTCCTGACGCTTGCGGCTCAGCCGATCTCTCTGGAGACGCCCATAGGAGAAGACGAGCAGAGGCTGGGAGACTTTATCGAAGACGAGAGGGCGCTGTCTCCGGTCGATGAGTGCTCCGACAGGGAATTGGCCGAGGTTACGCGGACCCTGCTTTCGACCTTGCAGCCCAGGGAGGAAAAAATCCTGCGGCTCAGGTTCGGCCTCGACGGTCAGCCGGCTGAGACCCTGGAGAAAATCGGCAAAATTTTCAATGTCTCCAAGGAGAGGATACGCCAGATCGAGAAAAAGGCCCTTCGCAAACTGAAAAATCCGAACAGGCAGGCATGCCTTAAGACGTTTATCGAGTAGAGCGTCAAAAGAAGCCGGTCCGAAAAAATATTTTGAAATGTACGCCAGGCGGGATAACTCCCGCCTTTTTTATTGGCGCGGTTCGTATTCCTGATGCGCCTTGGCTTCCCTTTATTGCCCTGAGTTTAAAATAACCCCTTCCAGGTCATAATCATGCGCAGCGGTGATCTGAACTCGACGGATTTCTCCCGGCACCGCATGCCCTGCCGTGATTATCACGCATCCGTCTACCTCCGGCGCCTGGGTGGGCAGGCGTCCCACAAGGAGCAGATCGGTATCGGGATGCCGGCCTTCAATTAGGACCGGGAGAATTTCTCCCACCCTTCGCTCGAGTTTTAGCCTCGAAATCTCTCTCTGGGCTTCCAGCAGGACGGAGCGCCTGTTTTCGGCGGTCTCTTTGCCCGGCCGGCCGGGAAGTCTCGCGGCCCGTGTCCCGGTTTCCGGAGAATAAGCAAATACTCCCGCGTGGTCGAACTTGACCTGTTCCATGAAGGAGAGCAGCGACTTGAACTCCGCCCTGGTCTCACCCGGAAAGCCTACCATGACCGAGGTGCGCAGCGCTGCGCCGGGAACGATGGAGCGAATTTTATCGATGATCCTTTCGGGGTTGCCGGCCGGGCGGCCCATTGCCGTAAGTATGGCCGGCGCACTGTGCTGGATCGGGATATCCAGGTAGGGCACAACTTTGCGGGAATTTGCAATCGTGCGGAGCAACCGGTCGGTAATGCGGTCGGGATATGAGTAAAGAAGCCGTATCCATTGAAGGCCCGGCGTATCATCGAGTTTTTCCAGCAGGCCGGACAGAGCTTCAGGATCGTTGCGGTCAAGTCCGAACGCGGTGGTGTCCTGGGCAATCAGGTTGATTTCCTTTATGCCTGCAGATGCCAGCCTGAGCGCTTCAGAAACGATGTCTGCTTCCTGCCTGCTCCTGAGTGGTCCCCGCAGATTGGGAATAATGCAAAAAGAGCACGTGTTGCCGCATCCCTCGGCAATTTTTAGGTACGCTGAGTAAGCCCCCGTCGAAATTACCCGGCCCGCTCCGTCCTCGGGGACTTGCCCCGGCCTTGCTATCCAGAGCCGCCTCGGGTTCCCGCCGAGCCTGGATTCCACAGCGGTTTTCAGCGCGTGATAATGAGAGGTCCCCAAGAGGATGTCCACTTCAGGGAGCTGTTCCAGGAGCTTTTTCCCATACCTTTGGACCATGCATCCCGTGGCGACCAGCAGGCGGCACTTTCCGGATCTTTTGTGCGCCGCCGCTTCAAGGAGCGCCTCTATCGCCTCCTGCACGGCACTCTCCAGAAACCCGCATGTGTTTACCACGATGAGTTCGGCTTCGGCGGCCTCTGCAGTCATAGTGTAGCCGATATCGAGCAACTGCTTTACCATCTGCTCGCTGTCCACGAGATTTTTTGCGCATCCGAGGCTGATCAGAGAGGCGTATTTCATTTATAAAGTCCCGGTAGAGATTAGCGGAAAGTCGTATTGTAACAAAAGGCGAAAAGTAATTCACCGCGGAGGCGCAGAGGACGGAGAGAAACGCGTTGAAGTAGAGCGGCCCCCCCGACAGCCCCTTTTCTCACCACGAAGGCCGCGAAGAGCGCGGAGAAGGAACCACGGATTGAGGTGCGCAGCGGGGTGGATCGAACGACAGTTATACAAACGGCTGTGTTATAATTTTCGGCGTATGGATACTGATTCTTTCATGAAACCGGCCTTCGACCGCTACATAGGTATTGACTATTCGGGCGCAAAAACACCGGCATCGAGTCTGCCGGGGTTGCGGGTCTATATGGCGGATCAGGCGTCCCAGCCTTTAGAAGTACAACCACCTCCGAGTCCTCGCAAATACTGGACGCGGCGTGGCATTGCCGAATGGATGGTTGAAAGACTTTCCGAAGAAAGACTGACACTGGCCGGCATTGACCACGGTTTCTCATTTCCGCTGCAATATTTCGAAAGCCATTGCCTGACGCACGACTGGCCATTCTTCCTCGACGATTTCCACTGTCATTGGCCGACCGACGGAGATCACACTTACGTTGATTTTGTGCGAAATGGCAACGTTGGTAACGGAGCGGCCCGTACAGGCAATCCGCGCTGGAGGCGATTAACTGAAGTGCGAGCCAAAGCGAAGTCGGTATTCCACTTCGACGTTCAGGGTTCGGTTGGGAAGTCCACCCACGCAGGGCTTCCCTGGCTGCGTTATATTCGCCTTGAATTGGGCGAGAAAATCCATTTTTGGCCGTTTGATGGCTGGATTGTCCCTGCCGGGCGGTGAGCGATCGTGGAGGTCTATCCATCCCTTTGGAGCAAAGGATTTGTGCGCGATGGGCGAACAGACCACCAGCACGATGCTTACTCTGCTGCCGCGTGGATGCGACTTGCAGACCTCAACGGCAGCCTCGCCGGGTTCCTCGATCCAACGCTGTCACAAGCCGATCGACATGTGGCCAGGATCGAGGGGTGGATTCTTGGGGTCATGTAAGTGGTCCATTTATCCAAAAGATGTCAGAGCCACATGATGTTCACCAGGGATTCCACTCGCCTGAATTCCGGGTCCCCGGTGATGAGCGTTGCGGTCATCTCCTGAGCCAGGGCCACAGCGAATGCATCCGCGTAGGAAATGGGGAACTTTCCCTTGATGTGTGCCGCTGATAAGACCCTCTCCATTGTGACTTCGGCTACCTCGATGGGCAGCGTCAAAATATCTTGCAAGATCTCGCGAGAAGTGTACTCACCCAGCTTGCGTTCAACCGTGTAGACGATTTCTCCGAGGTTGATGAGGCTGACAAAAACCTGTGCGTCTTTGTCCCGAGCCAGTTTGAGCGTCTCTTTGACTTTCAGGGAAGCCGGCTCAGCCTGTAAATATGCAATAAGCGCAAAGCTATCCAACACGAAGTTCGGCTTCTTCACGTCTCAACTCCGCTGCCTTGTCTTCAAGCAATGCCTTGGTCAACGAAACGCGGCCCGCCAGCTTCCCGAACAACCCCTCAACGGGATCGGAGTATCTGGGGACAATAAGAATCTTTTCGCCTTCCTCCCGAAACTCAAGCGTCATTCCGGGCTTCAAGCGATAACGCTTGCGCAAGGCTGCAGGAATGACAACCCAGCCTTTCGCGGACATCTTCGACTGCATAACATTTGAAGCACCCATACGATCCATCCTGCGAGCGTGAGGCGTTATACCTTTTTCTTAATTATGTATAACACGGAATGCGATGCCGAGCAATGGGGTGAGTAGATGCGTGGGTGAATGGGAAAAAACACGGAGAAAATCCCGGAGGGTGCTGACGAAACAACTCACGGGCGCATGCCGAAAAAGCTGAAATTTTGAAAAGAGATGATCGTGAAGTGGTCTATTCCGGCGAAAACCAGAAGGTCGAAGACCAAGACCAAAAGAGCCATGGCAGCATATATGCCGACCGCCCGGCTCGGGGGATACTTCTCCCTGATTTTGGAGATCAGCAGGAAAAAACTCGCAGTCATTGCATAGCACTCGAGGGCAAAGGGCGGAAATCCAAGGAACCCGAGCAAAGGCATTTCAAAAATTTTCAGGAAGCCGAGGTGAGGCACGGTGTATATCCATTTCCCCCCGGCCCGGAAGTTCCATAACTCCCACAGAAAACCGCAAACGGCCCCGGCCAGAAGCAGCAGATAAAACTTTCGCAGCGACCCCTTTTCCCATTGCCGCAGAAGGGAAGGAGCGCCGGCCTTGTGATTGACCGGTTCCAGGAGAAATATGAAAGCGCTCCAGACGAGGGGGAAGAAGTACCCCGGCCAAACGAGCGGCAGGACCAGAAAAAGTATTCCCGTGATGATAAAGGGCCTGTATAATTTTTGCGGGTTAGCAAGGGGGCCCGTCCTCGAATTTTTGAGGACCCCAAGAAATTCCAGCGCCGCCGCCGTCGAAAAAATTCCCGGCAAAACCGTAGCATAGGCAAAAGGGTATCCCGTCCATCTGACCATGATTTCGGAAGGAATATTTACATAATGCCAGTTCGAGAGCCGGAAATTCAAGGCTTCAAAGATGAGCCACACGGTTGTGGACAGGGGAAGAAGAAGTAGGAATTTCCGGGGAGTTTCAAACAGGAAGGACTTTCCTCGCCGGCGATAGAGAAAGGACTCGATAAAGATAATATAGCTCCACCAGGCAAATGAATAGTAGAAGGAAAAGAAAGGCTCGAACCGGGACAGCATGCCAAGTGTGGAAATCCCAAAGCACAAAGAGGCCGCAGGCATAAGGCTGCGGGCCAAAGTCCTTTTGTTTTCCTCATTCATTTTGGGGCTCTTCTAAGTGATGGGTTTCTCTTCGCTCCACCCATCCAACGCACGGGACTCTTTTCTGCGGCGGCGTCCTTAGCGATTGTGAAAATTTTTCAATCAAAGACAATAATTCAATCAGAGACAATAAACGTTTGATTCCTTCCAAGATAGACGATAAACAGTAAAATTACCCAAAAAATACATACTAAGAGGTTACGTTTATAAAAGTGTACTGCGCGGAACAACCCGCGCCGGCCCATATTGGACTGCGGTTTTCAGTCGCGGCGGGCGGCCGTGAAATTCATTTAAATAAAATGCTTTGAGCTGGTTAAATTCTGAATATAAAAGAATTATAATGGGCTTTCAGCAGTATATTGAGGCTGGGGATTTTTCGTACCGCGATTTTGCATTGTTTTTTTGCGCCGAGCCTACCGGGCTGGGGGTATAAATCAGGAGTTTCTGCTCATGGCGAAGGAAAAAGGCACTCGAGGACAGCCCGTTCAACCCGAGAGAGTGGATAAGGACGCTCCTTATCCTTGCATGTGCAAAGAGGGCAAAGGGGTCCGCAATTTCGCCTGCCCGAATTACGACAACTGCCTGGATAGGGCTGCCAAAGGGATGTGGAGCGGCTTTACCTGTAGAGAATGCTGCTCTTACGTGCAAAAAGAAGAAGACAATCCAAGCTGAGGAATTAAAGGAACAACCGGAACGGGAAGCAGGAAGCGAGAAGCAGGGAGCGAAGAACCGCAGTAGCTCTTTAAAAAAACGGTCTGCCGAGGCAGGTCGTTTTTTGTGGAACCACTGATGAACGCGGAATCGAGAAGATCACGGACCTGGAAATCGGCCAGGTTCTCAACTACCTCAAGATCATAGGGCTAAAAGTCGGCCTTATCCTGAACTGTAGGCGCCCCAAACTCGAATGGAAGAGGATTGTACTGTAGGACCACAGATGAACCGCGAGTGGACTGGAACACTGACAACGACCGGTCAAATCCGTGTGTCCATCTGATACCAGTTCGCTATCAAAAACTAAACTAAAGTCCAATGAAACCCCACCAGGCCTTGGACTATCTGCTTTGACTTTTCCACTAAAACAAGGGCCCTTTCAAGCATATCCTCAAGAGTTTCCATCGAAAGCCAAAAGCCATTCCGCAGATATTTCTCCCTGATATGTTCCCATAAATGCTCTGTCGGGTTCACCTCCGGCGAATAAGGCGGAAGGTAAATAATCCGGATGTTTGCAAACTTCTTAAGATTGGATGTCCGATGCCATGCAGCCTGATCCATCACGAGGATCAAACGGTGCTGGCTATACTGCTCGGATAATCCCTCCATGAAAATTTCCATCGACTCACTGTCCGCGTATGGCAAGATCAAAGAGAACGATTCACCATCATGTGGGCATACCGCACTGAAGACATGGGTGTATTGCCTTATGATCTGAGCCTGAACGACAGGTCTAACACCTTTAGGCGCCCAGCAACTGAAGAGGTCTGAAATCCTTCCAAACCGTGCTTCGTCCTGAAAGAACACTTTCAGTGGCCGGACGTCTTCCGGCGGGAAACTCTGGCTGGCGGTTGCCACCAGCTCCGGGAATTTTTTTTAAATTCCTCTTGTTTCTCCACGTCAGCATTAGGATGTCGCGGCCTAGGCACGACCTTTCGCCAATCATGGCGGTGCAAAAGATCGTAGAGATAATCCTTCGACACTTCATGGCCCAGCCTTTTTTCCACCATCTCCCGAAGCCAAAAGGCGCCTACTATTTCGCCTCTTTCGGCTTCAGCCCGGATGCCTTCAAGCAGACCCGCCTCTTCCTCGACCGACATTATGCCGAATCGCCTTCCTCCTCGTCCCTGAAGGGAACAAGATCCAGGACCCTGGTGATTATACTGGAATACCCACTGATGAATTGTGCCCTTGGCTACGCCGACGTACTCAGCAACCTGTTCAACCCGCAATCCCTTAACCAACAAGTAAATAGCCTGCCAGCGCTGGAACTGCTCCCTTGTCTCCGAGCCTTGCATCTCCTTTCGAATCTGTTCCTGCTCAAGATGGTCCTTAATAGTCGTCTTTCTCATCTTCGGTCCCCCTCCTTGAGGAGTTATTCAGGGAGGGAGTATACAATTATAGTTTAATGTATGACAGCGAATTCGTATAAGGTTCTGTTTTCCCAGAGATGGTCTGTGGTTTCTGTCCAGGATGGTTTACTCTTGTACGAAAGCAGACAACCCGCCGAAGCGGGTTGTTTTTGGGGCTTTAAGAAAAATCCGTGTTTATCTGTGGTTCGGTCCTACTCCCCGAGACAGTTCATCTGTCCGTGGTTCCGTTTTCCCCGGGATGGCTTATCCGCGGTTCGTTTCTACTCCACGAGATGATTTATCCGTGGTTCTATTCTTCAGCTCGAGCGCTTTCCGTTTTTGCCGGAGCGGCTTCGGTCTTTTTGGGTGATTTTTTGCCCTTTTTCTTTTTAACGCTTTCGCCGCCTTCGCTTATCAGCTCCAGCAGGCACATGGGAGCGGCGTCGCCACGCCTGAAGCCTACTTTCACAATCCTGGTGTACCCGCCGGCCCGGTTCTGGTACCTTTGGGCAAGCTCCGCGAATACCTTGTGCACAACGTCTTTTTCACGGATAATCGCAAGGGCCCGCCTCCGGGAATGCAGGTCGCCATGTTTGCCCAGGGTAATCATCCACTCTGCCCACCGGCGCATCTCCTTGGCTTTCGGCACCGTAGTGTAGATGCGTTCGTGATTGAGAAGCGAGGTAACCATATTTCGGAACATGGCCAGACGGTGGCTTGTCGTCATGTTCAGTTTTCTTCCTGAAACTCCGTGGCGCATGGATTACTCCTGTTCCTTTCTTCTCTCTTCGATTTCCTCGCGGCTGGGAAAGCTGTCGATCTTCATTCCCAGAGAGAGTCCCATTTCGCTCAGGATCTCTTTTATCTCATTGAGCGACTTGCGGCCGAAATTCTTGGTCTTGAGCATCTCCTGCTCGGTTCTCTGGACAAGCTCGCCAATATGGCGAATATCGGCATTTTTCAGACAGTTTGCCGACCGAACGGAGAGTTCGAGTTCATCAACGCTGCGGAAGAGGTTTTCATTGAAGGCCGGCTCCGTCCGGACTTCTTCCTCCTGGGACTC
The DNA here is from genome assembly GCA_963741035.1 of uncultured delta proteobacterium. Classification (GTDB taxonomy): domain Bacteria; phylum Desulfobacterota; class Syntrophobacteria; order Syntrophobacterales; family Syntrophobacteraceae; genus SbD1. The sequence goes on along the minus strand of CAVUGX010000028.1, from coordinate 75,707 downwards.
AGTTTCCTCTTCGAAATTGATGAAGATTGTGAGCTGGTCCTTGAGAATCTTGGCGGCGTAGGCCAGCGCATCTTCCGGCTTAAGACTTCCGTCCGACCAGATCTCCAGGGTCAGCTTGTCATAGTCGGTAATCTGCGCGACGCGGGCCTGGGAAACCGTATAGCTCACTTTGCGCACCGGTGAAAAGATAGCGTCAATGGGGATCGTTCCGATTGGCTGGGTTTCTTCGATATTTTTTTCGGCCGGAACGTAACCCTTCCCCTGCCTGATGGTCAGCTCCATTCTGAGCTTGGCGTCCTTGGCGAGGGTGCAGATGTGCTGGTCGGGATTGAGCACCTCGACCGTCGGCCCCGCCTGAATATCCCCGGCAGTGACCCGGCCTTCGCCCTGCTTCTCGATAAAAACCCGACGGGGATTTCCGTCCCCACTCATCTTGAAGCGAACTTCCTTCAAATTGAGTATCACATCCGTAACGTCTTCCAGGACACCGGGGATGGTGGAGAATTCGTGCAAAACGCCGTCTACTTTTACGTTGGTTATCGCAGCGCCCTGAAGGGATGAAAGCAACACTCTCCGCAGCGCGTTACCCAGCGTGATACCGAAACCCCTCTCCAGGGGCTCGCATTCGAATTTCCCGTAAGTATTCGGCTCTGTTGTTTCGATTTCCAAGCGCTTCGGTTTTATTAGTTCGCGCCAGTTCTTTTGCATGTTTTATCCTCATCAAAGAAACATCAGTACAGGGGCTCCCCGGTCTGGAAATTCAAGCGGGCCTCTTGGACACGTTAAGTTCCAAAGGCCCTTTGCTGCCCAGACTCCTGTAAATCGCTGCTCTTTTTTATTTCGAATAGAATTCAACTACAAGTTGTTCCTGAACCGGCAGGTTCATCTCATCGCGCGCCGGGTAGACCTTGAAGGTGCCCTCGTACTTCGACGTGTCGAGATCGAGCCACACGGGAAGACCTCTTCGCGGCAGAGCCCCCATGGATTCATTTATGGCAGGCAGGTTGCGGCTGCCCTCTGCTACGGAAACCGAATCGCCCGGCCTCAGTAGATACGAGGGAATGTTGACTTTCCTGCCGTTCACCAGAAAATGATCGTGTCTGACGAGCTGCCGGGCCTGGCTGCGGGAATTGGCGAAACCGAGCCGGTAGACCGTATTGTCCAGTCTGCGTTCGAGCAAAACCAGAAAATTTGTGCCCGTAACGCCCTTCTGTCGATCGGCCTCTTTGAAATAACCCCTGAACTGCTTTTCGACCAAGCCGTATATTCTTTTGATTTTCTGCTTTTCGCGAAGCTGGAGCCCGTACTCGGAGAGCTTGCCCCTGCCTTGGCCGTGCTGTCCTGGTGGGTAGTTGCGGCGCTCGATCGCGCATTTATCCGAATAGCAGCGGTCGCCTTTGAGATAAAGCTTCATCGTTTCGCGACGGCAAAGCCTGCATTGCGATTCAGTGTAGCGGGCCAAAATGTTCCTCCTGACTATATGAGTACGATAGCGGTGCTATTCGTTATACCCGGCGCCTCTTCGGAGGCCTGCATCCATTGTGCGGTATCGGGGTGACGTCTTTTATAAACGTGATATTGAAGCCTGCGGCCTGAAGCGCGCGAAGAGCGGCTTCCCGGCCGGAACCGGGGCCTTTGACGAAGACCTCGATATTCTGGACTCCGTGCTCCTGGGCCTTTTTGGAGGCTATCTCGGCTGCTACCTGCGCCGCGAATGGAGTGCTCTTCCGGGAGCCCTTGAACCCCTGGCTTCCAGCGCTCGACCATGAGATAGCGTTACCGCTCAAATCCGTGATGGTGATAATCGTGTTATTAAAGGTTGATCGGATATGAGCAACGCCGTTGAGAATGTTCTTGCGCTCTTTTTTCTTGGCTCTGGGAGCGGCTTTTTCTTTTGCCATGTTTCCTCCGTCCTACGCTTTCTTGCGCTTGCCCATCACGGAGCGGCGCGGACCTTTACGAGTGCGGGCGTTTGTGTGAGTGCGCTGGCCGCGGACCGGCAGCCCCCGGCGATGCCGCAACCCCCTATAGCAGCCCAGATCCATGAGGCGCTTGATGCTCATCGAGACCTCGGATCTTAGATCACCTTCCACCTTCAAGTGGGAATCGATAATCTGCCTGATCGCGTTTACCTGGATTTCGGTCAGATCGTCACTCTTGGTATCCCTGTCGATCTTGGCCATCTCAAGGACTTTCTGGGCCGTAGGTCTTCCGATACCGTAGATATATGTCAGAGCGATTTCGATACGCTTGTTCTTAGGTAAATCGATGCCTGCAATTCGTGCCAATGTCCTGCTCCTCCATTAGCCCTGGCGCTGCTTGTGCCTGGGATTCTCACAAATCACGCGCACATTTCCGTGGCGCCGAATTATTTTGCACTTTCTGCAAATGCGCTTAACAGATGCTCGCACTTTCATCTCAGCAATTCCTTTCCACAAGCAAGCGCCACTTAAACCTTACGACTTGGACCTGTAAGTGATGCGGCCCCGTGTCAGATCGTATGGAGAAAGCTCCACCGTGACCTTATCACCGGGCAGGATGCGAATGAAATGCATGCGCATCTTTCCGGAGATATGGGCGAGAATGCGATGGCCGTTAGGCAACTCGACGCGAAACATGGCGTTTGGAAGGGTCTCTACGACCATCCCTTCGACTTCTATAGCGTCCTCTTTAGCCATGTTCACCGCTTCTCCTTAAGTCAATTTGCGAACTTTTTATTGTACTTCATCACCGCACTAATGTAAAGCAGTTTCGCGCAACGTCAAAATTTCAGGACCGTCATCGCTTACGGCTATAGTGTGCTCGAAATGAGCCGAAAGCATCTTGTCTCGCGTCACCGCCGTCCATCGATCTTCGAGTATCTCGACGTCAGGTCCGCCGCAGTTTATCATCGGTTCAACCGCCAGCACCATTCCCGGTTTGAGTCTGACACCCTTGCCGGGCGGCCCGTAATTGGGAATCTGGGGACTTTCATGCAGATGCTGTCCGATTCCATGCCCGACAAATTCCCTCACTACCGAATAACCCCGCTTCTCCACGTATTCCTGTATAGCATGAGATATATCGGAGAGGCGGTTGCCGGTAATCGCCTGCGAAATGCCCTCGTACAGGCACTGCTCCGTCACCGCGCACAACCGGGCGGCTTCCTCGGAGACCTTACCCACAGGCGCGGTTACGGCCGCGTCCCCGTAATAACCGTCCATAACAACGCCGAAGTCCAGGCTTATGATATCGCCTTCCTTCAGCCGGCAATGCTTGGAGGGCATTCCGTGGACCACTTCTTCGTTAACCGAGGTGCAAAGGGAGAACGGATATCCATGATAGCCTTTGAACGCCGGTTTTGCGTGCTTCTTCGAGGCTAGTTCCTCGCTTATCGCATTGAGTTCCCAAGTCGTAATCCCCGGCTTGGTCTGCTCGATCAGCCGCTCGAGGATCTCTGCGACTATCAGGCAGGCGGTCTTAATCTTTTCTATTTCAGCACGGGACCTTAGGATGATCAATAGAACCGCCCCCTAGCCAAGGACTTTCTGGATGCGCTGCAAGATGTCATCCATTTTACCCACGCCGTCGATGTGGCGGAGCTTGCCCTGTTTTTCGTAGTAGTCTATCAGGGGTTTTGTCTGCGCTTCATAAGTTTCGAGTCTGGACTTCACCGTCGCTTCGTTGTCGTCCGATCTCTGGTAGAGTTCGCCGCCGCATTTGTCGCAGACGCCTTCTTTTTTGGGAGGATCGAACATGACATGGAATCCGGCTCCGCAGGCCCGGCACGTGCGCCGGCCCGTAAGGCGGCCAAGCAGTTCCGAGTTGGGAACTTCGACGCTGACAACGTGATCGATTTTCTGGCTCATTCCGGCCAGGATTTTGTCCAGTTCCTGGGCCTGCGCGGCGGTGCGTGGAAATCCGTCCAGCATGTAGCCGCTCTTGGCGTCCGGCTTTTGTATACGCTCCTTGACCAATCCTATCACCACGCTGTCGGGAACAAGGCCCCCGGCATCCATGTATTTTTTCGCCTCGAGCCCCAGTGGAGTCCCTTCCTTCAGGGCCGCGCGGAGCATATCGCCCGTGGAAATCTGGGGAATGTGATACTTGTCTACAAGTCGCTTGGCCTGGGTGCCTTTCCCGGCTCCCGGCGGTCCGAGCAAAATAATGTTCATCGTTTACCTCCCTTTAAAAGTGCTGGTAACAGCTCATCGATCACACCCGCTACTCCATTTGGGGGAACGGAGGTTAGCTAGCGGCGGCCCTTCATCTTGCCTTTTTTCAGGAAACCCTCGTAATGGCGCGACAGCATGTGAGCTTCGATTTGGGCCAAAGTGTCCATTGCGACACCGATGACGATCAGCAGAGCGGTCCCTCCAAAGTAGAAAGGCACGCCGAATCTTGAAATCAGCATGGAAGGCAGAACACAAACCGCGGAAATGTATAAGGCGCCACCCAGAGTAATGCGACTCAAAACCTTGTCAATATATTCGGCGGTGGGTCTCCCCGGACGTATGCCGGGAATGAATCCCCCGTATTTTTTCATGTTTTCCGACACATCCACAGGATTGAAAACAATAGCCGTATAGAAGAAGCAGAAAAAGATAATGAACCCAACGTAGAGTAAAGAATAGGCCCAATGCCCGGGAGTAAGCCCCTGGGAAATCGACTGGACCCAGGGGATCTTAATGAAATTGGCTACAGTGGCCGGAAACATGATGATCGACGAAGCGAAAATCGGTGGAATAACCCCCGAGGCGTTTATCTTGAGCGGTATGTGAGTGTTTTGTCCTCCATAGACGCGCCTTCCGACCACCCGCTTGGCGTACTGGACCGGGATTCGCCGCTGCCCCCGCTCCATGAAGATAATAAAAGCCACCACGCACAACATCATCAACGCGAGCGCAACGAGTATGAAGATACTCATTTCACCGGCCTGAACCAACCGCGCCGTACTGATAAGAGCGTTCGGGATGCCGGCCACAATGCCTGCGAAAATGATAAGCGATATTCCATTACCGATACCGCGCTCGGTTATCTGTTCACCGAGCCACATGATGAAGGCGGTACCGGCAGTCAATGTAAGCACTGTAATCAGTCGGAATCCCCATCCGGACATCAAAACCAGCGGAATGTCACCCGGAGCATGCTGGGACTCAAGCCCGATGCCTATTCCGAAGCCCTGGATGATGCTAAGCACCACGGTCCCGTAGCGGGTGTACTGGGTGATTTTGCGGCGCCCCGATTCTCCTTCCTTGCTGAGCCTTTCTAGGGTGGGAATAACCACCGTAAGGAGCTGGAGGATAATGGACGCGCTGATATAAGGCATAATTCCGAGAGCAAAGACGGAGAAGTGGCTCAGAGCGCCCCCGGAGAACATATCAAAGAGACCCAGAAGCGTGCCTTTGGCCGCGTTGAAGTAGGCCTCCAGAGCCCTGGTATTTATATAGGGCGTGGGTATGTGGGCCCCGATGCGGTAGACCCCAAGCAACATCAGGGTCATTCCTATGCGGCGTTTAAGCTCGGGAATTCTCCCTATATTGGCAAAGCCGGCGAGCACTTGTTATTTCCCTTCCCTGAGCGGTATCAGTTCAACCTTACCGCCTGCTGCTTCGATTTTCTGAGTGGCCGATGCGCTTGCCTTGTGCACGCGAACCGTAATCGGCTGAGTAATTTCACCGTTGGCCAGCAGCTTGACTCCATAGCGGATCTTCCTGAGCACCCCGGCGCCCATCAGATCGAGAGGGCCGATTTCGCTCCCGGCAGGAAAATTGCGCAAATCGCCAAGGTTGATGATCGAAAATTCTTTTTTGAAAATATTGGTGAAGCCGCGTTTGGGAGTTCTGCGCTGGAGCGGCATCTGGCCGCCTTCGAACCAGGGAGGCGTACCGCCGCCCGAGCGGGATTTCTGTCCCTTCGTTCCCTTGCCGGCGGTCATTCCCTGGCCGGAACCCGAACCCCGGCCGAGGCGCTTTGTATTCTTCTTTGCTCCGGGAGGCGGAGCCAGATCACTGAGTCTCATCAAAAACCCCTACCTTTCCTCGATCTTAACGAGGTGAATCACCTTCTTGAGAGCACCCAGCACCTGGGGCGAACTGTAGAGGTTCACGGGCCTGAGCATCCGCGTAAGCCCAAGCGCCTGTAAAATCCTGCGATGCTTTTCGGGGCGCCCTATCGGGCTTCGAACCAGTTTTACCTGAATTGGCTTTACCATTGCTGCACCCTAGTAGTTTTGAGTTTTTAGTTTTGAGTTTTTAGTTAACTCAAAACCATCAACCAATAGCTAAAAACTGCGTAATTTTAAGTTTCGAGTTTTTAGTCAACTCAAAACTATCAACTAAAAACTAAAAACTGCCCTTGGCACGAGCTAGGCCCCTTCCAGAATATTCTTCCCTCTGATTTTGGAAACCTGCTCTACGCTGCGGAGCATCTTGAGCCCCTCGATCGTGGCCTTGACGACATTATGGGGATTTCGCGATCCGACGCACTTCGTCAATATATCGTGAATGCCTGCCGCTTCCATTATGGCGCGCACAGCGCCGCCGGCGATAACGCCGGTACCGGGGGAGGCCGGCTTCAAAACGACCGAGGAAGCCCCGAATCGGCCAAGCACCTCATGAGGAATCGTAGTTTCCTTCAGTGGGATGTTGACCATGCTCCGCTTGGCCGATTCCATTCCTTTGCGTATGGCCTCGGGAACTTCGTTTGCCTTGCCGAGTGCATGTCCTACCTTGCCGTTGCCGTCCCCGACAACGACAATAGCGCTGAACGAAAAACGGCGGCCGCCTTTAACGACTTTGGCCACCCGGCTTATATGGACCACTTTGTCAATTAGCTGGAGCTGGCTTGTTTCCGCAGCTATCAATGTGTGTGCCTCCGATCTTGAAAGGAATTAAAAATCAAGACCCTTCTGGCGGGCCGCATCCGCAAGGGCCTGAATGCGCCCGTGATAGATAAAGCCGTTGCGGTCGAAAACTACCTTGGCGATACCTTTCTCGAGGGCTTTGCTGGCGACGAGTTCCCCAACGCGTTTGGCGGCGCTGAGTTTTCCCTTGATGGCCTCCATTTCCCTGTACTCAGGGGAGAGGGTGGAAGCGGATACCAGGGTTGCCCCGGTCTCGTCGTTAATTATCTGGGCATATATATGCTTGTCGCTGCGGAAGACCGTCAGCCTGGGGCGCACCTCGGTGCCTTCCAGTTTTCTTCTTATGCGTTTTTTTCGCTTGAGCCGGGCGACGTCGCGCGGATTTGTGCTGCCTGTTGCCATTTGAGCTCCCTCCGTAGCTACTTCTTGGAACCGGTCTTGCCGACCTTGCGGCGCACGTGCACGCCGGAGTATCGAATACCCTTGCCCTTGTATGGCTCCACTGGCCTCAGGGCGCGAATACGGGCGGCGGTTTCCCCCAGAACTTCGATATCGATACCCTCCAGCCGGATAACGTTAGACCTGTCCACACTTGCTTTTATCCCCTCGGGCAACGGGAACTGAATGGGATGAGAGTACCCCAGACTCAGGTTCAGACTGTTTCCCTGCACCTCGGCCCGGTAGCCGGTCCCCTGAATCTCGAGTCCCCTGTTGAATCCTTCGCTCACGCCCCGAACCATATTACTAACCAGCGCGCGAATGAGCCCATGGGTGGAGCGGGCCTCCTTGGAATCGTCCCTGCGTTTGAACGCGAGGGTTTCTTTTGCAATCTCTACATCCAGACTTGCCGGAATAGATCTCTGCAATGTCCCCCTTGGACCCTGCACCGTGAGCACCAAATCCGTGAGGGTGATTTGCACCCCTTTCGGTAAGGCTATGGGTAATTTACCCACCCGTGACATGCAATTACTCCTTTATGAGTTCTCCGCAGAGCGCGACAAGACCTACCAGACAGCGCAGAGCAATTCGCCGCCCACGCCTTCTTTGCGGGCCTGCCTGTCGGTCATTACCCCTTTGGAGGTGGAGACGATGGAAATCCCCATCCCGTTCAACACACGAGGGATATCTTCATGGCCTACGTAAGAGCGGCGACCGGGCCTGCTGATTCGCTTGGCTCCGACCAGAGCGCCTTCACGGCGTTCACCGTACTTGACATGAATCCGGAGAATTCCCTGCTTGTCGTCTCTGATGAATTTATAGTTCTTTATGTATCCCTCTTCCTTAAGAATGCGGCATAAATTCGCTTTCATGCGGGAAGCCGGAATGTCCAACTTGTCAAACCGTGCCTTCTGCGCATTGCGAATGCGGTTAAGGAAGTCGCCTATCGAATCCGATACCATCATGATTATACTCTCCTCCGGTCCTACCAGCTTGCCTTGACCACGCCGGGAAGTTCGCCCCTGAGGGCCATGTTGCGGAAGCAGATCCGGCAGATTCCGAACTTGCGGTAGTAGGCTCGAGGCCGACCGCATAACGGACACCGGTTGTAGGCCCTGACCTTGAATTTGGGTTTTCGTGCTGCTTTTGCTATGAGAGACTTCTTAGCCAAATGAGGCCTCCTTCTCAACGCTTGAATGGCATGCCCATGAGGGCGAGAAGCGTCCTTGCCTCGTCGTCCGTCTTGGCCGTAGTAACAATAGTGATATTCATCCCCTTGATCTTATCGATCTTATCGTAGTCGATCTCGGGGAAAATGAGGTGTTCCTTTATTCCAAGAGTGTAATTGCCCCTGCCGTCCAGAGCTTTTGAAGAAATACCGCGGAAGTCGCGAACACGGGGCAGAGCGATGTTGACGAGCTTATCGAAAAACTCGTACATCCGGTCGCCTCGCAGGGTGACCATGCACCCTATCGGCATGCCCTTCCTGAGCTTGAAGGCGGCGATGCTCTGGCGCGCCTTCGTGATAACCGGCTTTTGTCCACTTATCTGCGATAGCTCTGCGGCCGCGGAATCCAGGATTTTCACGTTCTGGATAGCTTCCCCAAGGCCCATGTTGAGTATGATCTTGGAAAGCCTGGGTATCTGCATCGGGCTCTTGTACTGGTACTGTTCACGGAGCTGGGGGACAATTTCCTGAGAATACCTGTCGCGTAGTACTGCCATTTTACCTCCACTCCCGCCTTTTACGGTGGACGTCCCTAGTCGATGACTTCCTTGCATTTTTTGCAATACCGCACTGTGCGGTCATCGAGAACTCTATGGCCCACCCGGGTCGGGTCAGTGCACTTCGAACAAATCAACATGAGATTCGAAATCTGGATGGGGGCTTCCCTCTCCAGAATGCCTCCCTGCCGCGTCTGCTGACTGGGCTTGAGATGACGCTTGACCATGTTGACTTTTTCCACGATCACCCGCTCCTTTTTGGGAATGACGCGCAGGACTTTGCCGCTCTTTCCCTTGTCCTTGCCGGCGATCACCTTCACCGTATCGTTTTTCTTTACATGATAAACCTGGTGTTTCATGGCTTGAGCCCTCTTCGCTAAAGAACTTCCGGAGCGAGCGATATGATCTTCATGAACTGTTTTGCGCGCAACTCCCGGGCAACCGGTCCGAAGATGCGGGTGCCGATCGGTTCCTTCGCGGCGTTTATGAGGACCGCAGAGTTATCGTCGAACTTGATATAGGAACCATCAGGGCGACGAACTTCCTTCTTCGTGCGCACGACAACCGCCTTGACAACGTCACCCTTCTTCACTTTCGCGTTGGGGATGGCCTCTTGAACCGATACCACGATAATGTCGCCCAGCGAAGCATATCGCCTGCGGGTTCCGCCGAGCACCTTGATGCAGTAAAGCCTCTTGGCGCCGGAATTATCAGCGGCATTCAATTGAGTTTCCGATTGAATCATTTGTTACTCCACATCTTTTCAGGGACACGAGCCGCCAGGCGGTTAGACAGCCGCTTTGTCCAGGATCTTTACAACCAGCCAGCGCTTGTCCTTGCTGATAGGTCTGCTCTCCTCGATGAGCACGCGGTCTCCAACCGAGCAGGCATTCTGCTCGTCGTGCGCCTTAAAGGTGTTCCTGCGCCGGACGTACTTGCGGTATTTCGCTTCCTGAATCAGCCGTTCGACCATGACCACAACGGTCTTGTCCATTTTGCTGCTCATGACCTTGCCGACCCAGGACTTCCTGGTTGCTTTCTTTTCTTCCATGAATACCTCTCTGCCCCTAAGCTCCGGCTTTGCTGTCCATCTCGGCCAAAATCGTGAGAATCCGGGCTATTTCCGCTTTATTCTTGGGAAGCTGCGCGGTGTTTTCCAGTTGTCCCGTAGCATGTTGAAACTTGAGATTAAACTGGGCTTCCTGTATTTCGTTGAGCTTCTGGATCAACTCGTCCCTAGTCATTTCCCGCAGAACGCTGGCTTTCATAGTATATCCTGCCTCGAAACGAACCGTGTGGGCAGCGGAAGCTTGTGGGCGGCGAGATTGAGTGCCTCGCGCGCAACGGCTTCAGTCACGCCCTTTATTTCGTAGAGAACCCGGCCCGGCCTGACAACGGCCATCCAACCTTCGGGTGAACCCTTGCCTTTTCCCATTCGTGTTTCGGCGGGCTTCTTGGTGAAGGGCTTATCCGGGAAGATCCGAATCCAAACTTTGCCTCCCCGTTTCACGTGACGCGTAATGGCGACACGGGCAGCCTCGATCTGCCTGGCCGTAACGTAGCCAGGCTCAAGCGCCTTAAGTCCGAAATCGCCGAAGCTTACGGCGCTCCCCCGGAATGCAGTGCCCCTCATGCGGCCCTTCTGCACTTTTCTGAATTTAACTCTTTTTGGAGCTAACATTCCATCTCTCCCGCTATACAGCCGGACCTCAAAGACGCCTGCGGGCGTCGCGATCCGCCAAAAATCCAAAACCGCAAATCAGCGGCGCAGAAACCTGCCAACTCCTAGGGCAACACTTCACCCTTAAATATCCAGACCCTGACTCCGATAATGCCGTAGGTGGTCCTGGCAAGGGCCGTGCCGTAATCTATGTCGGCCCTGAGAGTGTGAAGGGGAACCCTGCCTTCGCGGTACCATTCGCGCCTGGCCATTTCAGCTCCGCCCAGCCGCCCTGCCGAGGCTACCCTTACGCCCTTGGCGCCAAACTTCAGGGCCGAGCTGACGGCGCGCTTCATTGCGCGGCGGAAAGCCACGCGCCTTACAAGCTGTAGTGCTATATTTTCGGCAACCAGGGTCGCATCGAGTTCGGGACGGCGTACTTCCTGGATGTCGATAAGGACTTCCCGCTTGAAGCGGCGCTCGATATCGCGTCTGAGCACTTCGATCTCAGCGCCTTTCTTGCCTATCACGATTCCTGGGCGAGCCGTGTGAATCCGAATCTTTACTTTATTGGCGGCACGCTCGATCTCAATTTTTGAGATCCCGGCGTGGAACAGCCGCTCTTTGATGTAATCGCGGATTTTCCGATCCTCGAAAACAAGCTTGGAATAGCCCTTGGTTGCAAACCATTTCGAATCCCAGGTCTTAATGATTCCGAGCCGGAACCCTGTTGGATGAACTTTCTGTCCCAAACCTCACCTCCATATGGGCGATTTCAAAAAGTAACTATAACCCGACCCGACAGCACAGACGATGGGTCGCGCATCTTGCGCGGGTTTTTATTTCTTCTCATCCAAAACCACCGTTATGTGGCTTGAAGGCTTGATAATCTTGGTCGCCCTGCCCATGGCCCTCGGACGAAACCGCTTGAGCCGGGGCCCCTGGTCGATCTTTATTACCTTAATGTAGAGCTTTTCCAGATCGCCCGCATTAGTATTTTCGGCGTTTGCCATGGCCGAGCGGAGCACCTTTGTTATGAGCCGCCCGCTCTTTTTTGGCGTAAACCGGAGCGTAATCAGCGCCTCATCGACCTTCATGCCACGCACCATATCGGCGACTAGTCGAGTCTTCTGCGCAGAGATCCGCAGATATTTGCTAACGGCTCTCACTTCCATTATTTTTTCCCTTTTACTTTGGACTTCTTATCTCCGGCATGACCGTGAAAGGTCCTGGTCGGAGAGAACTCACCGAGCTTATGCCCAACCATGTTCTCGCTCACGAAAACCGGAATGAACTTCTTCCCGTTATGCACGGCAAGGGTTACTCCGACAAATTCGGGCAGGATGGTAGACCTGCGCGACCAGGTTTTTATAACCTTGCGGTCGCCGATGTCTTTGGCTTTGGTGATTTTATCGACCAGGTGTCCATCTACAAATGGCCCTTTTTTTAAAGACCGAGGCACTTTATCCTCCTGTATCGCTGCTGTTCCGCCACGCTCTGGACTTTAGCGCGGTCCCGCCGGGCAGGAGCCAACTCCTATTTCCGGCGATGAAGTATGAACTTGTCGCTCTGTTTTGCCTTGCGCGTGCGATATCCCTTCGTAGGAACACCCCACGGAGTGCAGGGATGCCGGCCCCCGGAGCTTCTACCCTCGCCACCGCCCATCGGGTGGTCCACAGGGTTCATCGCAACGCCGCGCACGTGGGGTCTTTTACCTCTCCAGCGCGTGCGCCCGGCTTTTCCGTACGAAATATTTTCATGGTCGATGTTGCCGACCTGGCCGACGGTTGCCTTGCACTCTACCGAGATCATGCGCATCTCGCCCGAGGGCATGCGAAGCGTGGCGTACTTTCCTTCACGGGCTATGAGCTGTGCGCTGGTGCCTGCGGAACGGGCCAACTGGCCGCCCTTGCCCGGACGCATCTCTATATTGTGGACGACGGTGCCAAGCGGCAGGTTCGCGAGCTTAAGGCAATTTGCGGGTTTGATATCGGATTCCGGACCGGTCATGACCTGATCGCCGACCTTGAGCCCGACGGGAGCAAGAATATAGCGCTTCTCGCCATCGCTGTAGTGGAGCAGGGCAATGTGGGCCGAGCGGTTGGGGTCGTATTCGACAGTTGCTACCTTGGCCGGTATATTTTCCTTATCGCGCTTGAAGTCGATTACGCGATAGCGCCGCTTGTGACCGCCTCCGCGCTGCCATGAGGTAACGCGGCCCACGTTGTTGCGGCCCCCCGATTTGCGCAGGGGCTCCACCAAGCTCTTCTCCGGCCTGTCGGTCGTTATCTCTTCAAAAGTGGCATAAGTCTGAAACCGGCGGCCGGGGGACGTCGGTTTCACTGTCCGGATTCCCATTTTACCCTTTTCCTCTCCTGGCTAGACGCCTTCAAAAAACTCGACCCGCTGCCCGGGCTTGATGGTTACGACAGCCTTTTTCCAGTCAGGCGACTTCGTAAAATGGCGGCCAACCCTTTTTAACTTGCCCTTCATGCTAATCGTAGCCACATCGAGGACGTTGACCTTGAAAATTTTTTCTACCGCGCCCTTGATTTGGATTTTATTCGCCCTGCGGTCCACTTCGAAGAAAAGCTTGTTTCTCAGGTCCTTTTCGACCGTGCTCTTCTCCGTTACCAGGGGGCGTTTCAATATATGGTATGCCTCGGCGTTCATGCCAGCGCCTCCTCAATCCTGCCGACGCACTCCCGGCTAAGGATCACCACGTGATAATCAAGCAGATCGTAGACGTTGAGCCCTTCCGAGCGCAGGACTTTAACGTTGGGAATATTGCGAGCTGATTTTTCTATGATTTCATCCGGCTCGGGCAGCACGATGAGGGTCTTGCCGAGTTCGAATCGATCCATCAGTTCGACGAAGTCTTTGGTCTTGATCCTGTCGAGTTTGAACTGATCGATCACCTTGAACTCGTCATCGAGCACCTTTTGGCTCAGCGCCATCTTGAGCGCGAGACGCCTGACCTTTTTGGGTATGTGCATTTCGTAGTCTCTGGGGTGGGGGCCGTGAATGGTCCCGCCCCCACGCCAAATGGGGGAACGGCTGGTACCGGCTCGAGCGCGCCCGGTTCCTTTTTGCTTCCAGGGTTTCTTGCCCCCTCCGCGTACCTCGCTGCGGCCCTTGGTCTTCGAGGTCCCGGCCCTGCGTTTGGCCAGTTGATAGACTACGACCTCATGGAGCACATGAATTTTCACGGGCACGCCGAAAATGGTTTCACTCAGTTCGAGCTGGCCCGTCACTTCGTGGTTCAAATTAAATACATCCACAGTTGGCATGGTAATCCTCAAAAATCAGTTTCGCCTCAGCCGGCGCCTCTATTTCACCCTGTTTGTCTTGCGGATGATTACGATCCCGTTTTTGGCGCCCGGAACAGCGCCGTGGATCAAGAGGAGGTTATCTTCGGCACGGACGTCCACGACCTTGAGGTTCAAAACGGTCGTGCGCTTGTTGCCCATCTGTCCAGGCAGTTTCTTTCCCTTGATGACACGCCCCGGGTAAGTCGCCATACCGGTGGAACCGGGCTCCCGAACGTTTTTGGAGCCGTGGCCGTCGGGTCCCCGTGAAAATCTCCATCGCTTGATGGTGCCGGCAAACCCCTTACCCTTGCTCTTGCCGATTATATCGACGTGATCGCCAATCTCGAATATCTCGGCAAGCACCTGATCGCCAGGATTGTGTTCTGAGAGATTTTCAGCCGGGATCTCCCGCAGGACCTCAAAATAGCCTTTTCCCGCTTTGTCCAGATGGCCCTTGAGCGGACGGTTTACACTCTTGAGCTTCTTTGTCCCGAAGCCTATCTGCAGGGCAGAGTAGCCGTCGTTTTCAGGGGTCTTGACCTGGGTTATCGTGCAGGGACCGGCCTGGACGAGAGTTACCGGATAGACGGTTCCGTCGTCCGCGAAAATCTGTGTCATGTCGAGTTTGCGTCCAATAATTGCCGTAATCATGATCTATTACTCTCTTTCGCTGAGACTGCCGCCTGAAACCCTAAAGCTTGATTTCGACATCGACCCCGGCGGAAAGGTCCAGTTTCATAAGTGAATCGACCGTTTGCTGGGTCGGATCGAGAATGTCTATCAGACGCTTGTGGACACGTATCTCGAACTGCTCGCGCGACTTTTTGTCGACGTGAGGAGAACGCAAAACGGTGTACCGGTTAATCTTTGTCGGGAGCGGTATCGGTCCGGCCACACGCGCCCCGGTCTTTTTCGCCGTCAATACGATCTCATTGGTGGATTGATCGAGCAGCTTGTGATCGTAAGCTTTCAGCCGGATGCGAATTCTTTGATTCGTCACCATTCGTTTTCCTATCAAATAGACAACCGGAGCCATGCCCCGGTTACCCTGTTTCGAAATTGATTAATTGATGACTTCTGTAAGAACTCCCGCGCCCACCGTGCGTCCGCCTTCGCGAATCGCGAATCGCAGTTCCTTCTCAAGCGCAACGGGAGTGATGAGTTTTACCTCGCAACTGATGTTGTCTCCGGGCATAACCATTTCGACGCCTTCGGGCAGGGTCATAACCCCGGTAACGTCAGTGGTTCTGAAATAGAACTGCGGCCTGTAGCCGGGGAAAAAAGGAGTATGGCGTCCGCCTTCCTCTTTTTTCAATACGTAGACTTCAGCCTTGAAATCGGTGTGGGGCGTAATCGAACCGGGCTTTGCAACAACCTGGCCGCGCTCGACCTCGTCGCGCTTGGTTCCGCGCAGAAGCACGCCTACATTGTCTCCCGCCTGACCTGAATCCAGGGTCTTGCGGAACATTTCAACTCCCGTGCAAACCGTTTTAAACGTGGGACGGAATCCGACGATTTCAACCTCGTCGCCGACCTTTACAACACCACGCTCGACACGGCCCGTCACCACGGTCCCCCGGCCCGAGATCGAGAAAACATCTTCAATAGGCATCAGGAAAGGCTTGTCAATGTCGCGCACAGGATCGGGAATATATGCGTCGATAGCATCCATCAGCTCGAAGATGCACTTCGCCGCTTCGCTGGCCCCGTCCTCCGCCTCGAGCGCCTTCAACGCCGACCCTTTGATGATCGGCACATCGTCTCCGGGAAATCCGTACTTGGTGAGAAGCTCGCGAAGCTCGAGCTCAACGAGTTCGATCAGCTCGGGGTCGTCCACCATGTCCACCTTGTTCAGGAAAACAACAACGAAGGGAACACCGACCTGGCGGGCAAGAAGAATGTGCTCGCGGGTCTGAGGCATCGGGCCGTCGTCGGCGGCAACCACAAGGATTGCCCCATCCATCTGAGCGGCGCCGGTGATCATGTTCTTTATATAGTCTGCATGGCCGGGACAGTCCACATGCGCATAGTGGCGCCTGTCGGTCTCATATTCGACGTGGGCGGTTGCGATGGTGATGCCGCGTTCGCGCTCCTCGGGGGCTTTGTCGATCTGGTCAAAGGGGATGTATGTGGCTTTGCCCTTCTTTGCGAGTTGCTTTGTAATTGCAGCGGTGAGGGTTGTCTTTCCATGGTCAATGTGACCAATCGTCCCGACGTTGACATGTGGCTTTGTCCGCTCGAATTTCTTTTTAGCCATTATGGGATCCTCCTAGCCATGCTTTCAGACCATGCTTTTATATTTTTGAATTCGTTTTGCCCCGGTAAAATCAATACTACCACCTGTAGTGCGCGAACGCCTTGTTGGCGTCGGCCATCCGGTGGGTATCTTCGCGCTTTTTTACAGAGCCGCCCCGGTTCTGCGCCGCATCCATCAGCTCGCCCGCGAGCTTCTGAGTCATGGTCTTCTCGGAGCGCGATTTGGCGTAATTTATAATCCACCTCATGGCCAGAGCATCGCGCCTCTCCGTACGCACTTCGACGGGAACCTGGTAGGTTGCCCCACCAACGCGTCTGGATTTGACCTCCACAACGGGTCTTACGTTTTCAAGCGCTTTATGGAACACGTCAAGCGGGTCCTGCTTGGAACGCTGCTCTACCAAGGTGAGCGCCTGGTAGAAAATCTGCTCGGCAGTGCTCTTCTTGCCTTTGCGCATGACGTTATTGACGAACTTTGCCGCCAGTCTGCTGTTGAACTTGGGGTCCGGCAGCACGTAGCGTTTTGGAACCTCTCTTCTCCTGGGCATCCCTTTTCCTTCGATTATCCTGTGTTTTAAGGCAAAAGAGAGGCCATGGCAGAGTTTCAAGAGCCATGGCCCCAGAACTTTTCTGATTCTGGTTACTTCGGCCTCTTAGTACCGTATTTGGAACGTCCCTGCTTACGGTCGGCAACCCCAAGGGCATCAAGAGTGCCGCGAATGATATGATAGCGGACACCGGGAAGGTCCTTTACACGGCCGCCACGGATGAGCACAACGGAGTGCTCCTGCAGATTGTGCCCGATTCCTGGTATATAGGAAGTAACTTCTATACCGTTTGTCAAGCGGACACGGGCGATTTTGCGCAGGGCCGAGTTGGGCTTCTTTGGCGTCGTGGTGTACACGCGCACACAAACTCCACGTTTTTGAGGGCAGCTTTGAAGGGCGGGAGTGCTGGATTTTTTCCGGACTTCTTCCCTTCCTTTTCTGACCAACTGATTAATAGTGGGCATTCCTGTTTTACACTCCGGTAAAAATAATTAAAGAGAACTCAGCCCAGGCAAAGGATCGCGGTTTTTCCGAGCTGGGAAAGCCTTTCTTTTTAAAGGAATTCGTCCCCAATGTCAAGCTCAAAACGGAGATCGCCTAATTCAATTTCAGAGATTCGATCTCACTACTTCCTTATGTCCCGGTACTGCCTGAGTCCGGAACCGGCTGGAATGAGCCTGCCCATGATGACATTCTCCTTGAGCCCCAGCAAGTGGTCGACCTTGCCGGCTGTGGCCGCGTCGGTAAGCACCTTCGTCGTCTCCTGGAAGGAAGCCGCTGAAATGAAGCTCTGGGTGCTCAAAGAGGCCTTGGTTATGCCGAGCAGCAGAGGTTCTGCAGCCGCCGGGCGCTGGCCTGCCGTGACAAGCTGCTGGTTTACATCCTCGAAGATCGGCTTCTCCACGTGCTCGCCGAGAAGGAATTCGGAATCTCCCGGATCGGTGATCCGGACCCGCTTCAGCATCTGCCTCACAATGACCTCGATATGCTTGTCATTGATCTTGACGCCCTGGAGCCTATAGACCTGCTGGACTTCATCGACCAGGTACTTGGCGACTTCTTTTTCACCAAGGACTGTCAGAATGTCGTGAGGATTGGGCGAGCCGTCCATGAGCGCCTCTCCCGCCCGCACATAATCACCCTCGTGCACGCTGATGTGCTTGCCCTTCGGGATCAGGTACTCACGCGGGTCTCCCACCTGAGGCGTAATTACGACTTTGCGCTTGCCCTTGGTGTCTTTCCCGAAGCTCACCACTCCGTCAATCTCGGTAATCACGGCGTTTTCCTTGGGCTTGCGCACTTCGAACAGTTCGGCAACCCGGGGCAGACCGCCTGTGATATCCTTTGTCTTTGTGGTCTCGCGCGGAATTCTCGCAAGAACGTCTCCGGGGAAGACCTGATCGCCTTCGGTCACCATCAAAATGGCTCCGACCGGCATGAAGTAGCGCGCCGCGCCGCCTTCACCGACTTTGGCCGTCCTGCCCTTTTCGTCCTTGATTGAAATCCTGGGGCGCACGTCGGATTCCCGGAATTCGACAACCACCTTGCTGGACTTGCCTGTAACCGGGTCCAGCTTTTCCTGCATGGTCTGGCCTTCGGTGATATCCCCGAACTTTATGGCTCCCGGGACTTCGGTCAGAATCGGGGTAGTAAACGGGTCCCATTCGGCAAGCAGCGCACCGGGATCGACCTGCTGGCCTTCGAAAACCTTGAGCTTGGCCCCGTAGACGATTACATATCGCTCGCGTTCGCGGCCGGTTTCACTGATGACGCTTATTTCACCGTTGCGGTTCATGGCGACCAGATCGCCTTCGCGGTTTCGAACTATATTGAGATTGATGAACTTAACAGTACCCGAGTAGCGGTTGCTGATCGACGTCCGCTCGATGCTCTTGCTCGCGGTGCCTCCGATATGGAACGTACGCATGGTAAGCTGAGTTCCAGGTTCACCGATGGACTGGGCGGCAATGATGCCGATCGCCTCGCCGATTTCCGCCATTTTCCCCTGAGCGAGGTCGCGGCCATAGCACATGGCGCAAATGCCTCTGGGGGAGCGGCAGGTGAGCGCCGAACGAATATTCACCTTTTCGATACCAGCATCCTCGATTTCGATAACCTTCTTTTCATTGATCTCGTCCCCCATCGGGACGATAACTTCGCCGGTAACAGGGTCGACTATGTCGTCCTGGGCTGTACGGCCCAGGATGCGGTCGCCCAGCCTCTGAATTATTTCACCCGCCTCCAGCAGCGCTTCCACCTCGATTCCGTCCATTGTGCCGCAATCGATGTCGGCTATGATGACGTCCTGGGACACGTCAACCAGGCGGCGTGTAAGGTAGCCGGAGTTGGCTGTCTTGAGGGCGGTGTCGGCAAGACCTTTTCGGGCTCCGTGCGTCGAGATGAAGTACTGGAGAACCGTCAGGCCTTCACGGAAGTTGGCCGTGATCGGGGTCTCAATGATTTCGCCCGAAGGCTTGGCCATAAGTCCGCGCATCCCGGCGAGCTGGCGCATCTGGTCCTTGCTGCCGCGCGCCCCTGAGTCCGCCATCATGTAAATCGGATTGAAGGATCTAACGTGGGTTTTTTCGCCTGTGGGACCGACGACCTCCGTTTCGCCGATCTCTCTCATCATTTCGGCTGCAACGTCTTCAGTCGCCTTGGCCCAGATATCGACTGCCTTGTTGTATTTTTCGCCCTCGGTTATCAACCCCTCGTTGTACTGGCGCTCGATTTCCTGTACCTGGTCAAAGGCAATTTGCAGGATTTCCGTCTTGCGTTGCGGAATGGTCATGTCATTGATCGAAATGGAGATCCCCGAGCGGGTAGCATAATGGTAGCCGGTATCTTTGAGCCTGTCGGCCAGAATGACCGTTGCTTTTACTCCAGCGGTCCGGTAGCACGTATCGATCAACTGGGCCAGGGCCTTCTTGTTCATAACCGTGTTAACGGCTGAAAAATCAACACCCTCGGGCAGAATCTCTGACAGGATGACCCGTCCAACAGTCGTCCTGATGAATTCCTCGGCGAGCATCTGGCCTTTTTTGACTTCATCCCCGGGCTTAACCATTATTTTCCTGGCTATAAGAGCCTTGCCCTCGGTCAGCTCATAGCTCGGCCTTTTCCCATCGGCTTTGAAAGCGATCTCTTTTTCGCCGACCGTATCGACGACTCCGTCCTGCTTAGCCGCGATGCGGAACCGAACGACGATACCTGCATGCAAATCGGCCTCTTCAGCATCGTAAGCCGAACGCACCTCTCCCGGGCCGTTGTAGACCCGAATCTTACCTTTGGCGATTTCCTGCCTCAGTTCCTCTTCGTCTGCGAACGGGGAGGTCGATCCTTTGGCGAAAGGCTTTTCGCGGGTCATGTAGTAGATCCCAAGGACTATGTCCTGAGAAGGTACGATGATCGGGTCGCCGTGAGCCGGGCTGAGAATGTTGTTCGTAGACATCATCAGTATGCGCGCCTCGGCCTGCGCTTCGATTGAAAGCGGCACGTGAACGGCCATCTGATCGCCGTCGAAGTCGGCGTTGAAGGCAGTGCAGACCAGCGGATGGAGCTGGATGGCCTTGCCTTCGATAAGTATCGGTTCGAATGCCTGGATACCCAGCCGGTGCAGGGTCGGAGCACGGTTGAGCATGACCGGGAATTCACGGACCACTTCGTCCAGGGTGTCCCAGACCTCCGGTATTTCGCGCTCGACCATTTTCTTGGCAGCTTTTATGGTGGTAACGTAGCCTTTTTCCTCAAGTTTGTTATAGATGAAGGGTTTAAAGAGCTCGAGGGCCATTTTCTTGGGCAGCCCGCACTGATGGAGCCTGAGATTGGGGCCGATGACGATAACGGTACGCCCCGAGTAGTCAACCCTTTTACCCAGCAGATTTTGCCGGAACCGGCCCTGTTTGCCTTTGAGCATGTCGCTCAGGGATTTGAGCGGCCGCTTGCTCGCCCCGGTTATTGTCTTGCCCCGGCGCCCATTGTCGAACAAAACGTCAACGGCTTCCTGAAGCATCCGTTTTTCATTACGAATAATGATGTCCGGGGCGTTGAGTTCCTGAAGGCGCTTGAGGCGGTTATTGCGATTGATTACGCGCCTGTACAGATCGTTGAGATCACTGGTGGCAAACCTTCCGCCATCCAGTGGAACAAGGGGCCTCAGGTCCGGCGGAAGAACCGGAATGACGTCCATGATCATCCATTCCGGCCGATTTTCGGACTCACGGAATGCGTCGATGATCTTCAGCCGTTTTGCAAGTTTCTTGCGTTTTGCCACGGAATTGGTCTTCACCATCTCTTCGCGCAGGTCCGTGGCGAGTTTTTCCAGGTCGAGGCTGGCGAGCAACTGCTTGATCGCCTCTGCTCCGATGCCCGCGGTAAAGCGTCCCCCGTATTCCTGCACCAGTTGACGGTAGCGCTCCTCTGTCAGCAGCTCTCCCTTTTCCAGCTTCGTTTCCCCGGGGTCCAGCAGTATATAGGAATCGAAATAAAGTACCTTCTCCAACTCCCGCAGCGTCAGGTCCAGGAGGTTCCCGATCTTGCTTGGCAGGCTCCTTAAAAACCAGATGTGTGCTACCGGAGAAGCCAGCTCGATATGGCCCATCCGCTCGCGGCGGACCTTGGACTGAATGACTTCCACCCCGCATTTTTCGCAAACGACACCGCGGTGCTTCATTCGTTTGTATTTGCCGCAGTTACATTCATAATCTTTGATCGGACCGAATATTCTCGCGCAGAAGAGCCCGTCGCGCTCGGGCTTGAATGTACGGTAATTTATGGTTTCCGGTTTTTTCACTTCGCCGTATGACCATTCCCGGATTCTTTCGGGAGATGAAATCATGATTTTGACGGCGTTGAAATTCAACGGATCTTTCGGTTTGGTAAAAAGAGAATAAAGTTCTTTCAAAAGGACCTCCTTGCGTGGTCAAATCTCATAGGATTGATCCCAGGGCGGCTCACCCACCCGGCAGGGCGCCGGCAGACCCGGCATTGCAGGCCTGCCGTCTCGCCCATGACCACTGCTTTAATTGCCTTCCTCTTCTTCGAGGAGCCTGACGTCCAGAGCAAGCGCCTGCAGTTCCTTTACCAGAACATTGAAGGACTCCGGCAGTCCGGCTTCAAGGGTATTATCGCCCTTCACTATCTTTTCGTACATCCGAGTACGTCCGGCCACATCGTCGGATTTGACCGTGAGAAATTCCTGAAGCGCGTAGGCGGCCCCGTACGCTTCCATGGTCCAGACCTCCATCTCACCCAGGCGCTGACCGCCAAACTGAGCTTTACCTCCGAGCGGCTGCTGAGTGACGAGGGAGTATGGGCCAATAGACCTCGCATGGATCTTGTCATCCACCAAGTGGTGGAGTTTCAACATGTACATAATGCCGACGGTAACCGTTTGCTCGAAAGGCAGACCCGTCCGTCCGTCATAGAGGGTGGACTGCCCCGTTTCGGGCACACCGGCTTCCTTGAGAAAGCCCCGGATCTCGGCCTCATCGGCGCCGTCGAAGACAGGAGTGGCTACGTGCAAGCCCTCTCTGAGATCGGGTATCAACTCCTTGAATTCCTGTTCCGAGGCGTTTTCGAAAAACTCTCCATACTCAAGAGTGTTGTAAATGCGGTGAAGCTTGTCCTCGATCGTCTCGCGCTCCTTAAGAGTGCGCAGATGCTCCTCCAGCATGTCGGCGAGCAGACCGCCAAGTCCTTTTGCCGCCCAGCCCAGATGAGTCTCCAGCACCTGTCCTACGTTCATACGGGAAGGAACGCCAAGCGGATTCAAAACAATGTCCATCGGTGTTCCGTCGGGAAAATAGGGCATATCCTCGGAGGGAAGAATCCGGGAAACTACACCCTTATTTCCGTGCCGCCCGGCCATTTTGTCTCCCACCTGGAGTTTTCGTTTCACGGCGATATAGACTTTCACCATCTTGATCACGCCCGGCGGAAGTTCATCGCCTCTTTTCAGCTTGTTTATCTTTTCCTCGAAAAGCTCCTTTACGGCTTGGACCTGCTGCCTGTGATTGGAAGAGATAGTCTCCACTTCCATGGAGGCGGCCGGGTCCTTGGCGGCGCTTATCTGGTCCCAGATTCCGCTCGGGATCTCCACGAGCGCCTCTTCGGTAAAAGGGTCTCCCTTTTTCAGATAAATCTTTTTCCCGTCTTTGATCGAGCTGTCGCTGGTTTTGCCAAGGAGCGCCTGAGCCATCTGCCTGGCGGCAGTTTTTCTTATGATGTCCAGCTCATCGCGCTGATCTTTCATAAGCCGCCCGATCTCCTGTTCCTCTATCAGACGAGTGCGCTCATCTTTTTCGACGCCCTTCCGGGAGAAAACCTTGGCGTCGATTATAATGCCCTCGACTCCCGGCGGAACGCGAAGCGATGTATCTTTTACGTCGCTGGCTTTCTCACCGAAAATCGCCCGGAGCAGTTTTTCTTCCGGTGTGAGCTGGGACTCGCCCTTCGGCGTAACCTTGCCTACCAGAATGTCGTTCGGCTTGATATAGGCGCCGATTCGAATTATCCCGCTGTCGTCCAGGTTCTTCAGCGCCTCTTCCCCTATATTGGGGATGTCTCGTGTGATCTCTTCCTTGCCGAGCTTGGTGTCCCTGGCTACCACTTCGAATTCCTCGATATGGATCGAGGTGAAGACATCTTCCTTCACTATGCGTTCACTCACCAGGATCGAATCTTCGAAGTTGTAGCCGCCCCAGCTCATGAAGGCCACCATGACGTTGCGTCCGAGCGCAAGTTCGCCGTGGTCTGTGGAAGGCCCGTCGGCAAGTATCTGGCCCTTTTTGACGAAGTCGCCGTGTTTTACCAGCGGCTTCTGATTGATGCATGTATTCTGATTCGAACGCTGGAACTTGATCAGCTTGTAAATATCGACGCCTCGTCCCACGTCTATACTGTTGGTGGCGCGTACGACGATCCGGGTGGCGTCCACGTATTCGACCTCGCCCTCGCGCCTGGCGACTATCGTGACTCCGCTGTCTTTGGCCACTATGCGTTCGATCCCCGTCCCCACAAGGGGTGCGCGGGTCTGGATAAGTGGCACAGCCTGGCGCTGCATGTTTGATCCCATGAGCGCACGGTTTGCGTCGTCATGCTCCAGGAACGGAATCAGCGAAGCGGAAACGCTCACCAACTGGTTGGGCGAAACATCCATGAAACGGATTTCGTTGGGCGGAACCATGACAAATTCGCCCGCTTTTCGAGCGGAAATCTGTTCGACCTTGAAGCGGCCTTTTTCGTCGAGCTCCGCGTTGGCCTGCGCGATCGGGTAATCCTTCTCATCCATGGCCGTGAGATAGTTCACGTCCGTGCGGGCAATCGAGTTTTCAACCTTGCGGTACGGGGTCTCAATAAAGCCGTAAGGATTTACACGCGCATAGGTCGAAAGGGACACGATCAGGCCGATATTGGGACCTTCAGGGGTCTCGATCGGGCAGATTCTGCCATAGTGAGTGGGGTGAACGTCGCGAACCTCAAAGCCCGCCCGCTCGCGCGTAAGCCCCCCGGGTCCCAGCGCGCTGAGGCGCCGCTTGTGGGTGATTTCGGAAAGAGGGTTCGTCTGGTCCATGAACTGAGATAGCTGACTTGTGCCGAAAAACTCCTTTACCACCGCAGAAACCGGTTTTGCATTGATGAGGTCGTGGGGCATCAGCGATTCGACTTCCTGAAGGGTCATTCGTTCCTTGATGGCCCTCTCCATCCGTACCAGGCCGATACGGTACTGGTTCTCGAGAAGTTCGCCCACCGCGCGCACCCTGCGGTTTCCGAGATTATCTATGTCATCGACCGGCCCCTGTGAGTCTTTGAGCTTTATCAACTGACGCACTGCGGTAAGGATGTCTTCCTTTCGAAGCACCCTGTAGTCGAGCGGCACTTCCAGGCCGAGCTGTAGATTGAGCTTGAGCCGTCCAACCTCGGACAGATCGTAGTGGTCGGCGTTGAAAAACAGATTCTTGAAAAATTCGTTTGCCACCTCGAGCGTGGGCGGATTGCTCGGACGCAGTCTTCGGTAGATTTCCACCAGAGCGTCTTCCCTGGTGTTCACCTTGTCCATGAGCAGGGTATTTCTGAATGAAGGACTGATGTCAGGACCTTCCAGGTGCAAGAGTTCGATTTCATTGATTTCGCGTTCTCTGAAATCGTTGAGCATCTCCTCGTTTATCGAATCATTGCACTCGGCGATGATTTCGCCCGTGCTGAAGTCGATTACATCCTGGGCCAGGACCTGGCCGATAAGTTCCGAGGTTTTGACCGGAAGCCGGCTTATTCCGATTTCCTGGAGCCTTTTGAGAGCCTGCTTGCCAAGTTTCCTGTTCTTCTTTATCAGGACTTCGCCCGTCTCCGGGTGCAGGATATCTTCCGAGGTGCGGCTTCCGAGAAGAATATCCGCGTTTAGCTCCTTTTCCTGTCTGTCAGAAGCAAGGAACACCTTCTCGCTGGGATAGAAATAGTTCAGAAGATCTTCGGTCGAGTACCCGAGGGCTTTCAGAAGGACGGTAACAGGAAATTTTCGCCTTCTGTCGATGCGTATATAGAGAATGTCTTTCGGATCGAATTCGAGGTCGAGCCAAGAGCCGCGAAGTGGAATAATGCGGGCCGAGTAAAGTATTTTACCGCTCGAGTGAGTTTTGCCGCGGTCATGATCGAAGAAAATGCCGGGCGAGCGGTGAAGCTGGCTGACTATGACCCGCTCGGTCCCGTTGACAATGAATGTCCCATTATCGGTCATGAGCGGCAGAGTGCCGAAATAGATTTCCTGTTCCTTTATATCGCGAATGGATCGGGTGTTGGCTTCCTTGTCGACATCATATACGACAAGGCGCACCACTATCTTGACCGGGGCCTCGTAGGTCATCCCCCGCGCAAGGCATTCGTCGACTTCGTATTTTACCTCCCCGAAGCTGTACTGGACGAACTCCAGAGATGCCGTCCCGCTGAAATCCTCTATGGGGAAAACGGACTTGAAGACCTCATGGAGGCCTCTTTCCACTCTGGCTTCAGGCGGCACATCCTTTTGCAGAAAAAGCTCATAGCTCTCTTTCTGCATCTGGATCAGGTTGGGTATTTCTACTATCTTACGGATTTTTCCGAAATTTTTGCGAACCCTGTATTCATGGGTCAGTGCAGTAGGCATATTCTCTCCTGCAAAATAAAATTGTGACGGATGAGACGGCATCGGCAAATCAGTTTTGCCTGCGATCCTTGTCCATCCATCACTTCCTGCTGGTATGCCGCTAAAAAGTAGAAAATCGGAAATCGGCCGGTCGTACCAGCGAATGCAGCCGATTTCCGATATTTTGTAAAATTTAAGTCTTTATTTGATCTCGACGGTTGCGCCTGCCTCTGTAAGCTGTTTGGCAACGGCTTCCGCTTCAGCCTTGGGAATGCCTTCCTTGACGGTTCCCGGAACCTTTTCCACCAGATCTTTGGCTTCTTTGAGGCCGAGGCTGGTGATTGCCCGAACTTCCTTAATCACATTTATTTTCTTGTCACCCACGGCGGTGATGACGACCGAGAATTCGGTCTGTTCCTCGACCGGGGCCGCTTCCGCAGCGCCGCCGGGCATTGCGGCCACGGCGACCGGTGCCGCGGCGCTCACGCCGAAAGTCTGCTCGAGTTCCTTTACGAATTCACTCAGTTCGAGAACTGTCATACCCTTAATGAAATCAACAACTTCCTCTTTTGTAACGGACATCTAAAATCCTCCACGATTCTTTTTAAGCAGCAGCCTGTTCTTCTCTCTGGCGCTGGATAGCGGCCAACACACCGACAAAAGCTCTCGGAACTCCACTGAGAACCGTGACAAGACCGGTGGGCACGGCATTGAGCGTTCCCAGCATCTTGGCAAGAAGTTCTTCTTTGGGGGGCAAATCAGCCAGGGCCAAAATCTGATCGGGATCGATCAGACGGCTGCCGAGCGATCCGGCCTTCACCTTCAGCTTTTCGTTAGTCTTGCTGAATTTCTTGATGATCTTGGCCGGAACGGCAGGGTCGCCGAACGCGATTGCAACAGCGCAGGTGCCCTTGAGCATAGGCTCGAGCACCGATACGTCCGTCTGCTTGCAGGCAAGGCGCATCAAGGTGTTCTTTACCACCTGATATTCGACCTTTTCGACTGCAAGCGAATCGCGCAGACTGGTTATTTCGGCTACCGTCAGTCCCTTGTAGTCCGTCAAAATGGCGGCGCTGGCTTGTCCCAGTTTTTTGTGAAGCTCCGCAATAACTTGTTCTTTCTTGGAGCGCTCCAAAGTAAAATTTGCCTCCTTTCGCGTCTGCCGGTGTGCTTTCGACCGATCCTTCCGTGCGCGCCGAATCGAAAACGGGAGGATTTTGTATCATGAGCCCTTGCGCCTGGTTGGCTCTCAGGAATCTGTGCGGGCCCCTACAAGCAATTTAAACATCAAGCGATGTACCCGCGGTCTCTGACAACTGAAAACACCAAACGGCAGGTAAGTTGTTAAACGCAACTACTGGCAGTCTGCCGGCCAAACCAATGGCTAGGCAACGATCGACTTTACCGCCAGTGGATCTACCTGAATGCCGGGGCCCATGGTGGTCGATATGGCGATCCCCTTCATGTAGGTCCCCTTTGCGGCCGAAGGTTTGATCCGAATGAGCGTGTCGATAAAAGCCGAGATATTTTCGAGAAGTTTTTCTTCTCCAAAAGAGACCTTGCCCATCGGCGCATGCACGATTCCGGTTTTTTCAACCCGGAAATCCACCTTACCGGCCTTGATTTCTTTGATGACCCTCGCCAGATCGAAGGTAACGGTTCCCAGCTTGGCGTTGGGCATAAGCCCTCTTGGACCCAGAACCTTGCCGATTTTGCCCACCGAACCCATCATATCCGGGGTCGCGACGGTCTTGTCGAATTCGAGCCATCCCTCTCGGATTTGTTCGACTATCTCGTCGCCACCGGCGTAATCGGCGCCGGCGTCCAGGGCCTCTTTGACCTTCTCGCCCTTGGCAAAAACCAGCACTCTCACTGTTTTACCCAAGCCGTTAGGCAAAACGACCGTACCTCTGACCATCTGGTCGGCATGGCGCGGATCAACACCCAATCGAACCGCTATGTCCAGCGTCTGGTCGAACTTGACGAAAGAGGTGCCGGCGGCAAGCTGGACTGCTTCCTGGAAGGTATAGCGTTTCGCTGGATCGATTTTGCTGCGGGCGGCAATATATTTTTTCCCATGCGTTGCCATTTTAACTCTCGCAACTCCCTTCCTCAGTTTTATTCAATCTCGATTCCCATGCTGCGGGCCGTCCCAGAAATGGTGGCCACAGCGGCTGCAAGGTCACGCGCGTTCAAGTCCGGCATTTTGAGCCGGGCGATCTCCTCGACCTGCGCTTTGCTGACCTTGGCGACCTTGTTGCGGTTGGGTTCGCTCGAGCCTTTCGCTATCTGGGCGGCCTTTTTCAGAAGAATCGCAGCCGGAGGAGTCTTGGTAATGAACGTAAACGACCGGTCGGAAAAGACGGTGATGACCACCGGAATGATCATCCCTTCCTGCCCCTGGGTCTTCGCGTTGAACTGCTTGCAGAACTCCATGATGTTGACCCCGTGCTGACCGAGCGCAGGGCCAATGGGCGGTGATGGATTCGCCTGGCCGGCGGGGACCTGCAATTTGATGTTGGTTACGACTTTTTTAGCCATTCTCGAAAAAACTCCTTAACGCTGCGGCCTTCAGGTTCTGTTTACCTGAACAAAATCGAGTTCCACCGGGGTGGAGCGGCCGAATATGCTTACCAGGACCCTGACTTTGCCCTTTTCGGGGATCACTTCATCAATCGTTCCGTTAAAGTTGGCAAACGGGCCATCTACGACGCGAACCTCGTCTCCCTTTTCGAACTTGAATTTCGGACGCGGTTTCTGCGCGCCTTCCTGCATCTGCTGAATTATGGCTTCGGCTTCGTCGTCAGACAAAGGTATGGGCTTTTCCTGACTCCCGATGAAGCCCGTCACCTTGGGAGTATGGCGAACAAGGTGCCAGGTGTCGTCATTTAACTCCATCTGCACCAGGATATATCCGGGGTAGAATTTCCTCGATGATGCCCTTCTCTGGCCCTTAACGAGTTCGATCACCTTCTCGGTGGGAACCAGGACCTGGCCGAAATAGGCGTCCATCTCCCCGGCCTTTACACGCTCCTCCAGGGCCGATTTGACCTTGTGCTCAAACCCTGAATACGTATGAACTATGTACCATTTTAAGTTTGCCACACAATTACCTCATGCGCTCGTCAGCTAACCGTTACTTGGACGAAAAGACCCGCGTCCATCATCCGACCAGCAACTTAACGAGCCGGCTCAAAATGAGGTCCACTATTCCGAGAAAAGAAGCGGCAAGGCCTACGATCACCAATACAACGGCGGTCGAGCCAATTGTTTCCTTGCGAGAAGGCCAGATAACCTTCTTGAGTTCGAAGACGACCTCTCGTAAATAGGTGCGAGCGGTATCGACCCAGGCTATCGGCGTCTCCCCCGGCTTCTTGACCGCTTTCTTCGGGGGCTCCGCCTTCTTCGGCTTGGCCGGCTTGGCGGCAACAGGCTTAGTGGCAGCCTTTTTCGTCTCTACACTTTGCACTTTCTTATTCGATATCTCGTCTTTTTTTTCGATAAGTTTCATTTATCACTCAACGCTCAATCCGGCAGGACAGCCGGAATCGCTTCCCGGTGCATTCCGGTCAGGACAAATCATCTCAGGGGGCTTGAGCCCCACCCACACAACCTACTTTGTTTCCTTGTGCTCGGTATGCGTGCTGCAGAACTTGCAGTATTTCCTGAATGAAAGCTTCTCGGGCGTAGTCCGCTTGTTCTTGGTCGTATTATAGTTGCGCCGCTTACATTGGGAGCAGGCCAGAGTAACTAGAACTCGCATTTGAAATCCCTTATTTTATGACTTCTGTGAGAACTCCCGCGCCCACCGTGCGGCCGCCTTCGCGGATTGCGAATCGCAGTTCCTTCTCGAGCGCAACGGGAGTGATGAGTTTTACCTCGCAACTGATGTTGTCTCCGGGCATAACCATTTCGACGCCTTCGGGCAGAGTCATAACCCCGGTAACGTCAGTCGTTCTGAAATAGAACTGCGGCCTGTAGCCGGGGAAAAAAGGAGTATGGCGCCCGCCTTCCTCTTTTTTCAATACGTAGACTTCAGCCTTGAAATCGGTGTGGGGCGTAATCGAACCGGGCTTTGCAACAACCTGGCCTCGCTCGACCTCGTCGCGCTTGGTTCCGCGCAGAAGCACCCCTACATTGTCGCCCGCCTGACCTGAATCCAGGGTCTTGCGGAACATTTCAACTCCCGTGCAAACCGTTTTAAATGTAGGACGGAATCCGACGATTTCAACCTCGTCGCCGACCTTTACAACACCACGCTCGACACGGCCCGTCACCACGGTCCCCCGGCCCGAGATCGAGAAAACATCTTCGATAGGCATCAGGAAAGGCTTGTCAATGTCGCGCACAGGGTCGGGAATATATGCATCGATAGCGTCCATCAGTTCGAAGACGCACTTTGCCGCCTCGCTGGCCCCATCCTCCGTCTCGAGCGCCTTCAACGCCGACCCTTTGATGATCGGCACATCGTCTCCGGGAAATCCGTACTTGGTGAGAAGCTCGCGAAGCTCGAGCTCAACGAGTTCGATCAGCTCGGGGTCGTCCACCATGTCTACCTTGTTCAGGAAAACAACAACGAAGGGAACACCGACCTGGCGGGCAAGAAGAATGTGCTCGCGGGTCTGAGGCATCGGGCCGTCGTCGGCGGCAACCACAAGGATTGCCCCATCCATCTGAGCGGCGCCGGTGATCATGTTCTTTATATAGTCTGCGTGGCCGGGACAGTCCACATGCGCATAGTGGCGCCTGTCGGTCTCATATTCGACGTGGGCGGTTGCGATGGTGATGCCGCGTTCGCGCTCCTCGGGGGCTTTGTCGATCTGGTCAAAGGGGATGTATGTGGCTTTGCCCTTCTTTGCGAGTTGCTTTGTAATTGCGGCGGTAAGGGTTGTCTTTCCATGGTCAATGTGACCAATAGTCCCGACGTTCACATGCGGTTTCGTCCGCTCGAATTTCTTTTTAGCCATTGCCCTTTCTCCTGAAAAATTAGGATCATATGACCGAAAGTTTAAACAAAGTTAAATAGGCTACGTTTCAGGGAGCGCGGATATGACCGGCATACCCGCTCTAACCTGCAAGTCGGCGCCAAATGGAGCCCACGACCGGGCTCGAACCGGTGAACCTCTTCCTTACCAAGGAAGTGCTCTACCTACTGAGCTACGTGGGCTTTCGAGAATGCAGCCAACAAGAGGATTGGAGAAGGTCCATATCGTGAAGGGAATGCGGGATCATCTGGAAACGAATTGACTCCCCCAGCCGGAATCTAGCTGGCATCCCAAACTCAACGTATGTAGTCCCGACGACAATGACTTGCTTTATGGCCGCCACTATCTCCTACATGCCATATCTGGTGGTGAGGGGAGGATTCGAACCTCCGAAGGCTACGCCGGCAGATTTACAGTCTGCTCCCTTTGGCCGCTCGGGAACCTCACCTTGGAAAAGCGCGCTCCTGGAGCCGTGAATTCCAAGTAAGCCTTTTTAAATAGCATGCCCAATCATAAAAAACAACCACTTTCGTAAAATATTTTCGAACGGCAATTGCCCGCTGGAAAGACGCAGAAAAGATGGATTTGGACGAACACCATCCTAAGGAGTGACTCCTTTTATCCTTGTCATCTGCTGGTCTAGCAGTGCGGCGGAAGGATAATCGCCTGGCGCCCGGGATGCAAGCTGATACATCTCGACGGCCTTGCTGAAATCCTTCTTGCCTTCAAAAATCCTGCCCAGGTTCCAGTCAGCCTCTCGCTCCAAATCCGGCATGCCGAGCTGCTTGATGCTGTTCCACTGATTGGCGGCTTCATCGTAATTTCCGGCCGCCTCATAGGCATAGGCGAGCTGATACAGAATTAGAGGTCTCAGGCCGTGACCGGGAGGCGCAAGCTCCAGGGCCTCTTTCCCCGTTTTAATGGCATCTTCGTAGCGTTTGGTCTCAAAGAAAGCCTTTGCAAGCTCTACTCGGGCGTTCAATGCCGGAGCTGTCCCCTTATGCTCCGAGATGAATTTCTGCAGATCGGGAGTAACCCTCTCCCAGTCCGCAACCGTGCCTTTGCCTTCGGCAGGGAGCCTGGGAACCAGCATCCCATAATCGGACTGCGCGTGGGTCTGCTTCGAACGATCGTGAGCGTTGAACCCCCAGATCGATACGCAGGTGAAAAGGATTGCTGCACCCACCCCGATGACGGTGGCATAATTCTTATCGGTCCATTTTTTCGCTTTATCAAAAGCTGTATCAACCGCCACCGGGTTTTTCTGCAATTTCTTAACAGGTTTTATTTTCTTTACGCCCAAAGTGGACTCCTTACTCAGGATTTATCATAGCCGGAATTCGACCGGTCTAACCGGCAGAACTTTCCTTTTTATTTCTTTACCGGGGAAATTGCAACCCCCTGGACGGGGGCGGCTTAAGATCGATCTGTTCTCAATCCCTTGCGACTGATGCAATTATTCGATGTTTTGCGCCTGCTCCTTGAGTTTTCCGATCTCGGTCTTCATCCGGACGACCGCCTGGATCGTATCCAGGTCAGTTGTTTTGGAACCGATCGTGTTAGCTTCACGGTGAAGCTCCTGAATGATAAAATCGAGCCTTCGCCCGTCGGCCAGCTTCTCGCCGCTCAGAAGCGATTGAATATGGTCCAGATGGCTTGCCAGCCTAACGATTTCCTCGTTTATGTCTGCCCGGTCGATAATAAATGCTATCTCCTGCAGCAACCTGTTCTCATCGGGCTCTGTGCCGCCGAGCAACAGTTTCATGCGCTCCTCGATCTTACCCTTGTACTCTTCGATAACAGCCCCTCGGCGGCTGCGCACCACCGCAAGATCATCCCTCAAGGCCGCAAGCCGCTCCCGGAAGTCCCGTAGCAGTGACTCACCTTCAAGGGCGCGCATCCGGATCACCTGGTCGAGCGCCTCGGACATCGCGGATGAAATTAGTTGCTGGACGGCTTCGGAGTCGATAACCGGCTCCGGGGTCTCATATATATGAGGGATTCTAAGCAGATGATCCAGAGTGGGCTCTCCGGTATGCCTGATCTCAATATGAATCTCCTGGAGCTGGGACCAATAGTAGCGTGCAAGCTCCAGGCTGATATGAGGTGCCTTTTGCCTGATATCGGTACTGTCCATCTGAATAAAGGCGTCGATCCGGCCCCTTCGGATGCTCGCTGAGATCAACTTTCTGCACAGGTCCTCAAACTCGATGAAATTTCTCGGAATACGAACGGAAATGTCGAGCTGTTTGGCATTAAGAGCACGCATCTCAACGGCGACTGCGTACCCCGCTCCTTCCTTGCGGCTGCGGCCAAATCCAGTCATACTGTGAATCAAGATAAGCTCCTTATGGATTTATTCGATTTGAGAATCAATTACATCCGGGCAAGGCGCCGGATCAGCCCGCGCATATCCGAAACCGAAAACTGGCCCGGCGCCGTCTCGGATTGGCCCTCAAACTGTGCATAAGTCCACGGACTGCCCAGAAACAGGCTTGCCAGCCGGCTCCATCCTCCGGCCGGTCCCATGCAAAACGCGACCAGGTCAACCCCCAGTTCTTTTCCAGCCAGTGGAATCAGTTCGAGCACCCTCAGATTATCCTCGTCCGACCGGGCCATGGTAACTATTTTCAAGGCGTCCGCCCCTGCTTTGCGCATGCTTTCCATCTTGGTTCGCAAAATCTTCCTGCCGGGGGTTTCAGCCGAATTGTGCCAGGAAACGAGGACCTTTGATCCTGCCTCTCGAAGCGGGGCGATCATATCTATACACGCGTCGTGTTCAATGTCTATCCAGTCGGCGCCGGACCTTGCCGCATCCTCGAGCATTCTCAGCCGGACGTCCTCGCGGCCGGCAAAGGCGCCCATTTCCCTTAAAGGCCTGTTGGTGGCGATCACTGGAAGCCTGGGCCATCCGGACAGAGCACCGACAAAAGCGTTCATCTGTTCCAACGGGTAGATGCCGGCGAATTTATCCATTCGCCACTCCACAAGATCGACCTCCTGGTGGTTCAGCCATTTCGGGAATTCTTCGGGGGAGCATCCGGTAAGACATCCGCAGATACGAATCGTCCGGATGCGGGGGCCCAACTCCTCCACCACCACCTTCGCATTGTCCGGACCGGGTTTGCCTCCGCCCGCATCCACATCGAAGAGGCCGGGTACAACCCCGTTCCTCTCATGTCCGCTCATGCCCGCCTCCGCAATGATCGCGGCCCATTCGCATCTTTTCCTTCTCGATCCGGAATGGCTGTGCGGGGTCGCTTTTCGGGTAAGAACCCAGAATCTTCAAAACCGTCACGTTTTCGGCCAGGGCTTCCAGGGCTGTGCGGACATGGCTGTCGTCCCGGTGGCCTTCTATATCCGCATAAAAAAGGTATTGGCAGGAAAAGAGCCGGTTGGGCCGCGACTCGATACGGGTCATATTGATCGAGGAAAGCGCCCCGAGTGCGGCGAGTAACGCGCCGGGCCTGTCGGAAATTGCAAAGAGCAGAGAGGTCTTGTCGTTTCCGGTCTGCCGATTGGAGTAGTTGCCCAGCGCTAGAAACCGGGTGGTGTTTCCTGGATTGTCTTCTATCCGTTCGGCGAGAATGCTGAGTCCGTAGTGTTGGGCTGCATAGAGGTTGCAAATGGCCGCCCCGTTCGGGTCAGCCTTTGCGAGAACCGCAGAGCGTGCGGTAGAAGAGCACTCGGTGAATTCGGCATGACCGAAATGTTCCAGCAGCCACCTGCGGCACTGATCGATCGCCTGCGCGCGCCCGTAGATGCACTTGATTTCACCGGGATTTTGAACGTTGCCGCAAAGGCAATGGGCAATCTCAATGTAGCATTCGCTGATTACGCGCACCTCACGCTCATAGAGCAGGTCCATGCTGTGGCCCATCTCACCCTGGGGCGAGTTCTCAATCGGGATCACAGCCAGGTGTGCCTTCCCTTTGAGGAAGCTGTCGAATACCTCTTCGAGGGATCCGCAGGGCAGATAGGAGGCCGAATGACCAAAAAGCGAAATCGAGGCCAGGTGAGAATATGTCCACTCAGGGCCGAGAAAGGCGACCTGAAGCTTGTACTGAATAAGCCTGGAAGCGGCAAATATTTCCCGGTAGATGGAGCGCAGTGACTCCTCGGACAGGGGACCGGAGCTTAGCTTCGAGAGCCGCTCAAAAATGATCGCCTCGCGTTCCGGGTAAAAAAGTGGAAGGCCCCTGGATGCCTTGATGCGGCCCACTTCGATGGCAAGCTCCATCCGCCTGTTAAGCAGCCGGAGCAGTCCGGAATCTATACTATCTATTTCTTCTCTTATTCCATCAAGTTTTTCGTCCACTTTTGTTCGACTCACCTCTGAGTTTCAGCCCTCCCGGATCGCTTCCTCCGTTTTTATTCAGAAATGGCCGCCCGCGGACTCAGTCGAATCAATAGATAAGACCGGCACCACGTCACCCCTTTTTTCAAGTGCCCCGGGGGGTGGCCGTTTTCACCCCCGGCGGAGAGAAACGCTAAGTTTACACGGCCGGACCTTCAATGGCAATTGCAGACACGGACTCTCCCCGTTTACACTTCGGCCACACTGGTTGAAATCAACCGCCGATCGAGAACATTGGCCGGGAGATACACTTTCGGAAAGCAGAGCTGTCGAGTTTGTGCTTTTCCGGCTTTTTGTCTATTGCTGCGCGTATTGCGGCGGCAACCGCCTGATCTGATAGGCCCTGCCGCAACGGCAGCCGCAGATCGGTCTCTTCCGTGGAAAAAAGGCAGGTACGAAGCTTTCCGTCCGAGGTTATCCGAAGCCGGTTGCAGCTCGGGCAAAAATGATCGGACACCGGGCTGATTATTCCAATTTTTCCCCGCGCGCCTTCGAACCTGTAATGTCGCGCCGGGCCGTTGCTCTCATCCTCGCACCAGGCCGAAAGAGGTGCTACGCGACTCAACCGCTCCAGAATCTCAGCGGCCGGAATAAACGCCGTATCGAAATGGAACTGCTGGAATGGCATGAACTCGATAAAGCGGACATGAAAGGGGAACTGAAAAGTCAGTCGCGCCAGGTCTTCGATCTCATCGTCATTTACCCCGCGCATGATTACCGCGTTCAACTTGACAGGCGAAATGCCCGCCTGTTCGGCGGCAAGGATGCCCTCCCACACACGGCGGAAAAGGTCCTTCCTGGTTATCGCCGCAAACCTTTCGGGCCTCAGCGTGTCGAGGCTGACATTGATTCGCTTTATGCCCGCATCGCGAAGTCCCTTTGCAAAATCCGAGAGCAGAACGCCGTTGGTCGTAAGGCTCAGGCTTCTCAAGCCGGAAAGTCTGGAGATGCTTGCGCACAGGCTGAGGACGTCCTTTCTGACCAGAGGCTCGCCCCCCGTTATGCGGACCTTCGAGATACCCATTTCGGTTACGATCCCGACAAGTCTTACGACTTCCTCGTAACGCAGTATTTCCGCGTGGTCGAGTTTGGGAACACCGCTTTCAGGCATGCAGTAAGTGCAGCGAAGATTGCACCTGTCAGTAATTGACAATCTGAGATAATCTATCTTCCTGTGGAAGGAATCGGTTGGTGGAGCGAGCATCCAAATTTTCCCAGCTAATCGGTTAGTGTCTATCCCGTAAACACCCAAATGCTCGATGCCAGGGATGAACGCTACCTTCTTAAAAGTTTCAGATTACAACCAATCCGCAACAAAGCCTCACTTTATAACATTTTGGAAAACATTAAAAACCGTACTTTCGGTAAAGATTATCCGCTGGCATGCGCAATGCCCCCACTTGCGCTCCCCCTCAATTGGGAAAGGGCGATCTTGGCGGGGTGTTTTTTTGAGTCCGCCGATAAATGATTGTCCAAAACTTTCTTGACTTTAACTTTACCGTATGCTTTATGACTGACCAGTCCGTATCGGGAAAAAGGAGCCGCTTCTGTTGCACAAACATACAGACCAGCAAAGTGCCTACGCCATTGTTAAGAAAATGGTCCAGGCCGGAGACAGCGAAGGGATGATCGAGGCCATTTCTGAGGATACCTCCGCATCGTCTCCTCAAAGCCTGCTCGATGAGCTTTCGCGCTGGTTTGTCCATATCCGTTCGGCGTTGAGGACCGGGACGGTTGCAAACAAGATCGGCATTTCGACCATGGTCGAGGCCCTCGGAGAGATCGCCCGAAAAAAGGGTATCCCGGCCTCGCGCTTCTATCAGAGCCTTCTTGAGAAAATTCTGATGGAGGAAGCTGAGGAAACCATCCCGCTGCCGTCTAAGCTGAGCGCCAAGGAAAGGATACTCGATGCGGCCCTGGAAGTTTTTTCAAATAAAGGCTTTCATTCGGCCACCACGGACGAGATCGCGGAGAGAGCCGGGGTTGGAAAAGGAACCGTTTACCGCTATTTCGAGACCAAGGACAAGCTTTTTGCAGAACTGGTGCGATTGAGAACTGAGGAACTCGGGCGGAGGGCCGGTACGATAATCGACAGCCGCGACGACGTGCTCACGATGATTTCCAAGTACATTCGGCTCTACTTCGAATTCTTCGACAGCAACCAGCGTCTCTACAGGCTCATCGTACAGGAACAGCTCGATCTGGGCGAACATTCTCCCGACGAGTACTTCAGAAGGGTCATGCGGGCCATTCCGAAACTCAAGAGGAAAGTGTACGAAGGAACCCAGCAGGGGATTCTAAAGGATGTGGATTTTCAGACGGTCTTTTACGGTACAATGGGTTTTGCACACGGAGTAATACAAAAATGGCTTGCCCGGGACTGTTCCTACTCGCTTGTCAACGAACTACCGGGCGTGTTGGAAGTCTTGTTTTATGGATTTGTCAAAGATGCGCGAAAAATTGAACGCGAAAACTAACCAAACTAAGGAGGATTTAATGAGCGTGACAGAAGAAGAGAGCAGAATCATCGACATTATTGCCAACCAACTCGGGGTAGATAAGGAAATGGTGACCCCCGGGGCAAATATAGTTGACGATTTGGGGGCCGATTCCCTCGACGTAGTAGAACTGGTAATGGCTCTTGAGGAGGCTTTCGATACGGAAATCCCCGACGAGGATGCCGAGAAGATCCGCACTGTTCAGAATATTTTTGAGTATATGAAGAAAAAGGATGCCTAGTGTCTGCCTCGTCCGCCGGTAATAAGCCGCATTGAGGTAACGGCGGACTGCTTCAATCTCAGGATTTTCGATTGCACGACTTTCAAGTCCTTGCCTCGGTTGAACGAGCGGTTTTTC
Organism: uncultured delta proteobacterium; assembly: GCA_963741035.1. Taxonomy (GTDB): domain Bacteria; phylum Desulfobacterota; class Syntrophobacteria; order Syntrophobacterales; family Syntrophobacteraceae; genus SbD1. Next base: position 37,609 of record CAVUGX010000028.1, on the reverse strand, counting down.
GAAGCCGCTCGGTCTTTTTTCACCCGGACCGGGTTGGGCCGGCGATATCCGAGTGGGGGGATCTGTTGGATCGCTCCCCCTCCTGGGAACATCCCTGCCATTTTTTCGACGGGACCGAGGAGAGCGTCCGCTGGATTTTTACTCTCGACGTTTTGAACCACGGCTTCTGGCCCGATCCGGGCGATCCGGTCTGGACCGTCATCTACAATGGTGAGTCTTACTCGGGGTACTGGGGGCTTGCCGCCAGTCTGAAGCGGGCGCTGGAGCAGGGCTTCCCCATAACCGATCCTCGTTTCCTATCCTGCATCAGCGTTAGCGACCTTGCTGAAATCTTTTCCGGCCGAGGCAGGATTCCCATGTTCGAACACAGACTGAAGAACCTCCGGGAGGCAGGCTCGATCATCCTGTCCCAACTCCGCGGCGATATCATGTCCCTGCTATATGCCTCATCGGGCAGCGCCGTGCAGTTGGCCGGCAGGATTGTCTCCCATTTTCCGAGCTTCCGCGATGAGGCCCTTTACGCCTCCGGCAAGGTTTGTTTCTGGAAAAGGGCGCAGATTTTTGCCTCTGACCTCTCCTCGGCGTTCGGCGGGCAAAAATGGGGGGAATACCACGACATGGACCGGCTCACCGCATTCGCCGACTATAAGCTTCCACAGGTGCTCCGGGAACTCGGAATTATTTCTTATCATCCGGAGCTGGCGGCAAGGATTGACGCCTTGGAGTACCTGCAGGCGGGGACCGGGGAGGAGGTTGAGATCCGGGCGATGACCGTGTGGGCCGTCGAGGAGCTGCGGAGGAGTTTCCAGGAGGGCGGGCGCAAGGTTACGAGCCCCAGGGTTGACAACTGGCTCTGGCAATTGGGACAGATGGACGCCTTTCGCAAGCGTCCCTATCACCGCTGCCGGACAATTTTTTACTGAAAGGCCTCCTGCATCGATAGAGAAAGGAGAAGGTTGCTGTGTCAAATGGCGATTCGCGGCTGCAGGACCGGCAGACCGTGCAAGCAAACCGAGAGCAAAATACCAACCAGCCGGGCCAAATTACCTGAAGTACAGCAGACAAAACAATGGCATGCAGAATGAAAGGATGATGAGGATGGCGAATTTTCTTTTTGTTTTAAGCAAGGATGACAACGAGGCAGCGACCAGATGTTTTCAACTTGCCAAGATTGCGAATACAAAGGGGCACAATGTTAACCTTTTCTTTATTGATGGCGGGGTTACCTGGGCAAACAAGACCAGAGACTTTGGATTGAAAACCGTCACTGGTGATTGTCCTAATGACTATCTGCCTTACCTGGTCGAGAAGGAAGTTCCCATTGGAGTCTGCGTTCCCTGCGCTAACGCTCGTCGGGTTGACGAGTCAAAATTCTTCTCCAATATGGCTCTTGACGGAGGTCCGCATCTGATAGATCTAGCAGCGGAAGCCAAGGTGTTCAATTTTTAGCGGCGCCGGCGAACCCTTTATGGCAAAAACTCATTGTCATGAGAATTCACCGGCCATGTATCGGCTGGTGAATTCTCCTCAAGCATCCGTCCTGAATAAATCCGCTATGGTCTGCCGGGAGCTGCCGCTACCGGTGCGTCCAGGGGCGCCTTTTCAGCCAAGCTCAGTCCAGCTATCTTGACGGCCCCACGATGATAGCCGCACGGAAATAGCTCCGCCAGTTCATCGATATCGATCCCGGCTGCTTCGCACGTTGCATAAACCGTTGGAATTACATTATTTTTTCTAAATTCAGAGCGCAGGTACTTCGTTACCTGCCAGTGTTTCTCGCTGAGAGGGCTGGGTATCCCCAGCTCCCGGGCTTTGAATATGGCATAATCCTCATCCCACTCATCGGGGTCTACAAGAAAACCCTGTATATTCACCCGGTAAACCCTTTTGTCGAGAGAGATCGGCAGGGTCCGGGTCTCCGGTCTCGGGTATAATGTCGAGCATACCCCCTCGCCCATAAAGGACACGCCTGCAAGCTTGCACGCCCCGCGCTGGTAGCCGGATGGAAAAAGCTCCTGCAGGTCTTTGAGGTGAAGGTTGTGTTTCCTGCATGTCTTATGGACTATCGGGCATGAACCGGTTTCCAGGTACGTCTTACGAATGTATTTCAGGATGTCCCAGTGGGAAGAGCCAAGACAATCCGTTATTCCTAGCTGAGGCGCCAGTCCTTCGGCGAAATCCTCATCCCAACTCCATGGATCAACCAGGAAACCCTCGTCATCGAGAAGGTAGGTCTTGTTTCTTGTTTCCAGTGTTTGCATGCAGGCCTCCTTTGGAAAGTGTACGATGCGTTAGACAAAGGTATTCCGTAACCAAAGGCACAAGCGCCGGACCGGGCGCAATAGGTATCGGCACACACTACAGACGGAGCTAGTACACCATAGATATCATTATAAGTCAAGAGAAATCCTGGCAAACGAAAGCCGGCGTTTGTGTCACTGAAATAGAGCTGAAAAATACATACAGAGATGTGGATTTCAAATTGAACAGACTGATTTTTCCCGTTTGAATCGACCTTTCCTTTTTACTTCATACCGGTGACTGGTTTCCTCGATGACCGCTTTTGTCTGATGGACTTGGACGTAACATTTATTTCCGCTCCCGCAGCCGATCCGGCATATCCGGACCTGGGCCGGACCAGGTCTGAGGTCACGCCCCTTTTCGAATCGCATCCTTCGAAACGCTCACGGGAACTCCCTCGTAAGGTGTTCTTCTCTTGCTCTTGAGGGTCTTCGGGTCTCTGAGTTGCTTCAATACCTCGATGCTGTCCTTCAACCCTTTATAAAGTCTGGCCATCTCGATTGCCATACCAGTCATGGAGGCCATGGCCTGAACGAAATTCACGTCATCCAGGGTAAACTCCCACGGCTCGGCAGTGTAGACGCGCAAAGCCCCGATCGACTGCCCGCCGGCCACGATAGGGACAGATAGAATGGAAGCAATTCCTTCCTTTTGCGCCTCTTCAGGATACTGGATTCTCGGATCGTCGGTAACGTCGTGGATTGCTACAGGGCCTTCTTCGAGTGACTGAGCTATTGAACGCAATGCGCTCAGCGGGCCTTTAGCGATGTAGTCTTCACTCAAACCAAACGAAGCAGCCAGTTCAAGTTCGTCGGTTTGGCGATTGATAAGAAGCACTGCGCATCCTTTGACATCCAGGGCCGTTTTTATACTGTCCACGGTCATCAACACAACTTCTTCGGGGTCTTTTGAATGCGAGATAGCGCCTGCAATCTTCAGCAAAGTGTCATAATTGAGAAGCTGTCTTTTCATGGCTTTTCCTCCTTACCAAAATTTGACCACCATCAAAACAAGTGCCCGCCACTGTTTAGGCAACAACGTTCAGGCTGCCGGCGGAAGCCTTCCTCTGCCCGATCAAGTTTGGGAATACCGGCGGGCGACGACGCACATCATTGATATCATCGGATGCCAACTGCCTGGGATCCTCCCCTGCACGTGCGAGAAGAACGAGCCAAATTACGGATTTTCACTGAGAATAAGTTGAGGGAAAGGTGTCTCAGAGAATCAGTACCAACAAGACAAGACAGATATGAGAGGGAACAGGATGCATCCTTTTAGGATTGAGGTTTCGCGGACACTATAGAAGCGATGAAAAACATAAGGAAGCTTCCCCACGGCAGTGCCGATCTCCTTTCCTTCGATAAGATTGCATAACACCACAGAATATTACAGGGTGATCCCAGCGGCGCTTTACAGCAGCCTTGATACACAAGAGCGAGCAAAGCGTCTTGGCCTGAAAGGGACCGGAATGTACAACACGTGCCGGCCGCTCCTCGACACCCAAGGAAGCCGATTATCAACTACCGCGTGCTGCCTGATAACGGCCCTCAGGCAATCAGGGCAATATTTGCCGTATCGCCTCCAGAAGTTCGTCTGCATCAGGCGGCTTTTCTATATATGCGGCCGGTTCCGGCATCTTTACGCCCTCGTATTGATCGACCACATTTTGCGAATGGTAGAACATCTTCTTCGACAGCGCAGAAAGAACGATCACGGGAACATCCCGCAATTCGGGGTCTTTTTTGACTTCGCGGTACATACTGATACCGCTTTCCCTGGGCATCATCATGTCCATTATGATCAAAGCCGGCTTCTGCCGCCTGGCCAATTCCAAACCTTCCTGGCCGTTTGTTGCCGCCAGAGGTTTGAAGCCGCTGGTTTCGAGAAGCGTGGTCATGAACACCCTTACGTCCTGCTCGTCATCGACTATCAGGATTTTTTTTGACATGGCTGGGACCTTTCCATGGTTAAGGATTGAGTTGTCGCCGTCTCCACTCTCTCGTTGGCCCTTCAGGGCTCGCCTCGCGGAGCGTCGAGATTTCGGCGCGCACCTGCCGCCCTGCGCTTATCCTATTATCGGTAAGGTGAACTGTTGCAACGGATTCCTTATAGCCATCACGTGGCAATGAGCATACCTGGATACGCTTGCGACCGTGCTTCCGCGTTCTGTTTTATCGACATCGGGTTTGCCCAGGGCGCCCATGACTATCAAATCGATGTTATTCTGCTTGGCGTAGCGGATAATCTCGACGTCCGCAGCGCCGCATGCAACCTTGAACTTATAGGACTTGAAATCTTCCATGCGGCTCTCATATTCGCTTTGGAGCCTTATTTGAGCCTCGTCGATGATTTTCTGATCGAAAAATGCCTGTCCATCTTCGGATTTTCCGTCCGGGATGTCCTCATCGACTACCTGTTTAGTGTATCGGTACGGCGAGTGGGGTATATGGATGATATGCAGCTCGGAGCCGTATTTCCTGGCAAGGTTGAGCGCATGGATGAACGCGATATTGGCGTCCTCGGAAAAATCCGAACAGAAAAGTATATTTTTGTATTCAAGCATCGCTTTCTCCTTTCGACCGTCCATTGAAATTCGACTTAGGATTCGGGCAGGGATTCCTTTGTTTTGTTCGCCGACGCGTACGGCAGCCTGATTGTAAAACTTGTCCCCTCTCCCTTTTCCGATGTCACCTTTATATCTCCTCCGTGTTCGCGCACCATTTTCTGGGTGATCATAAGGCCAAGGCCGGTCCCCTTCGTTCCTTTCGTACTGAAGAAAGACTGAAAAATCTTGTCCTTTACATCTTCATCCATGCCACATCCCGAATCGATTATCCCGTACTCGACACCTCCTTCTTCCGCCCTCGCCGTGCGGATTACGACCTCCTTCGGCCTGCAGCCGTGTTCCACAACCATGCAGGCATCAAAGGCGTTGCCTGCGAGGTTTAACAGGCAGCAGTGGATCCCTTCCGGGTCAAGAAGAATTTCGGGCAAAGTTTCGTCGAGGTCCAGGACCAGGTTTATTCCCCATTCGCGGGATTGCGCCAGCAGCATTTGGTAGAGGTCCCTGGCGATCTGATTAGGATTGATTCGTTTGTAATCCGGTTCTCTTTGCTTGGCATAATTCAGAAGGTCGAGCGCCAGGTTCTTTATTTTCTCGACATTACCCTTGACCATTTCCCACCCTTGGAAGCGGTATTCCTCCTTGTTTAACTCCATGCCCTTTTCGAAAACGTATATGCCTCCTTTGAGACCTCCGATGATGTTCTTGATAGCATGGGCCAAGGTCGCCACTGTTTGCCCAACGGCGGCGAGTCTTTCCGCCTCGAGCAGTTTTCGGGTTTTTTCATCCACGAGGCGCTCCAGCCCTTCGGTGTACTCATGGAGTTTGGCCTTCATCCAGATTCGCTCCTGGGCTCTTTTTAGAGCGATTTCGAGCGCTTCGTCGTTTATGGGTTTAGTTATGAAATCAGATGCTTCAAAATGAAGACTTTTAATCGCAAGTTCCATGTCTCCATGTCCTGTTATCATGATGACTTCGGCGTCGGGTTTTTCCTCCTTAATTCGCCTGAGGAGCTCGATGCCATCCATTCCGGGCATCTTGATGTCCGTGAGCACCATCGGCGGGCCTGCATTCCTGAATATGCCCAGCGCTTCTTCTCCCGAGGACGCCGTCAGAACGTCATAGCCGCTGTCGGCCAGCGTTATGCCGAGAACCTTCCGGATACCTTCCTCATCGTCTACGATGAGGATTGGATTTGGCTTCATGCTTCACCCGAAACAGGGAGTGTTATAATAAAATCCGATCCTTCATTTTCCCTGGTCTCCACCTTTATGGTTCCTTCATAATCCTGAATGATTCCATAGCTTATCGAAAGGCCGAGTCCAGTACCCCTGCCAATCCGCTTTGTGGTGAAGAAGGGCTCGAATATCTTTTCCAGCAGCGGTTTCGGAATCCCTGACCCGGTATCCGCCACTTCTATCCGGACGTTCCGCTGCCAAAGACGTGTCTTGAGGAAGATTTTCTTTTCGATGCTATGGCCGAGCTTTTCGCATTTATCTTCAATGGCGTCCCTGGCGTTTATGAGAAGGTTGATAAACACTTGTTCGAGCCTGTTGTTGTTGGCGAGGACCGAAGGCAGGTTCTCCTGGAAATCCTTTTCTACTTCAATCTCCCTGAGCTTGAGCTGCTGCATGAAAATTGCCAGGGATCTTTCCACGGCGTCGTTGATATCCACCTTTTCTCTCTCCACCTCCGATTTGCGTCCGAACTCCCGGAGGTGGTTGATTATCCGCGACGCCCTGTCCACATGACTGTCGATCTCTTCCGCCAGGGTCTTGAGAGTTTCTTCTTTGATCGGTTCGCTCTTCCTGATCTTCTTTGCTATGAAGCTACTCGCCGTCTTCATCACCGAGAGCGGTTGATTGAGTTCATGGGCAATAGCAGTCGCCATTTCTCCCAATGTGGCCATCTTGCTTGCCTGGATCAGTTGCTGTTCGGCTAATAGTCTCTTGGTGATATCGCTCGTGGTTACAAGGAACGCTTCCTGTCCGAGGTATTCGGAGGGAGAAACGCGGATGTTTACATATATGACCCTGCCGTCCCTCGTGATATGACGCACCTGGTTCATTGTGTCCGCGTTTCTGATCTCCCCTGCAAAGTCGCGGTTTTCTTCCCGTTCGAAAAGGCCGGTAAATGGTTTGCGCATAATATCTTCTTTACTGTACCCATAGACTGCGAAAACCATATCGTTGCAGTCGATAATTCTTAGTTCCCTGTCCAAGACGAAGATAGGGTTGGGAATATTATTGAATATCTCGCGGTATTTCTTTTCAGATTTTCTGATTTCTTCTTCGAGCGTCTTTCGTTCTGTTACGTCGACACTCATTTCCATTACCGCGGTGATGCTTCCACCAGCATCCCTTATCGCTGAAGTGCGACAGATCCAGGCCGAATTCCTGCCGTCCCTGGTTATTCCCGTTTCCGCGCTCAGGTGGGATTCTCCGTCCTGAAACGTCTCGAGAACCGGGCAGTATGGGCACACTTCGGTCCGGCCCTTGTAGATTTCATAGCAATAGCCGCCGGGGTATGGATCAAAGGTATTTGCAAATTCCCTGTTATAGCGTATAAGCCTGAGCCCCCTGTCCTGGACAGTTATGTAGCAAGGGACCTGCTCGAATAGCTCCTGGTATTCATCTCTCTGCTTGTTCAACTCTTCCTGCTTCTGGCCTACCTGGGCCGCCATGGTATTTATGGCGTGAGCCATCTGACCTATCTCGTCTTCCCAGTGCGTATCGATCTGATGGTTGTATTCGCCTCGCGCTATATGGCGGGTCCATGCGATCAACTTCTTTATGGGCCGATTTACGAACACGAAGAGAAAAGTGACGATGATCGCTGAAGTTGCCAGAAAGCTGATTACTGCAAGAGCTATTATTCTTTTCTCATAGGTCCCGATTGCTTGATCCGTATCTTTTAACGAGACCACTACATCCAGTGCGCCCAGAACTTTCTTATTCTGCGGGTGAACATGGCAACTCTCAGAGCTGCAACTGCGTTCATTATAAATCGGACTGATAATACCCATGAGCCTGTAACCCTCAGGCGATTCGAAAGTTCGTGTTCTTGCCGAAACAGGCAATTCATCGAGCGGCGGTTCAGTTCTGTGGCAAATATCGCACGCTTCTGCTTTTATGCTGGTTGTCTTATCGACTTCACCCGGGAGGCTCGAAAATTTGATCTGCCCTTCCTTGTTATAAATTCTAATGTGCTCGATACCCTCCTGTTTGCCTATGTTCTTGGTTATCTCGTTGATATCGTCTCTCGAATTGAGCATCATCGCGTAATGGGTGCCAAGCTTGATGGTATTCCCGAGCCGGTCGCATGATTCAATGATGCTCTGCAGACTGTTTTCTTTCTGGTAGTTTATGTTGAAGTATGCCCAAGTGAAGATACAGACAAAAAGAACCAGCCCTACCAGGACTATAAGCTTTGAGATGAGACTGCTGTATATTCTGACTGCGCCCTTGAGCATGTTCTAAGTTCCTATTCCAGGGCTGCATCGAGCATGGCCATAACCTGCCGGTCGCCGTAGCCTCTGACAACCGAGGCGCCGTTGGGGCATATGGCGGCGCAGGACCCGCATCCCTGGCAGGCGAGCAGGTCAACCTCGATGATATCCTCGTCCTCATTCCTATACCTGGCATCATAAGGGCAAGCGGAAATGCATCTTTCGCATCGGGCGCATAAACTGTGCCGTACTTCGGCGACGATGGCTCCTGCCTGATTTTTCTCCCGTTTCAGTATTCCCAAGGCCCGCTGGGCAGCAGCCTGGGCCATGGCGATAGATTCAGGAATAGACCGGGGGGAATGCGCGATTCCGCATATGAAGACTCCACGTTTTCGGGAATTTACGGGCTGCCAATTGTAATCGGTTTCCTTGAAAAAACCGTCTTCATTCAGCTCGATCCCGAACAGGTTGGCCAGCATGCGCTGGTCGCCCGGAACGATCCCTGTGCTGAGCACCAGGCGGTCAGGCTCGAGAGCGATATCCCTCCCCAGGATCGGGTCCCATGCAACGATCTCGATGCCCCCGTCATGCTTGAGAGAAACAACAGGCTTTTTTTCCGGCGTATACTGGATGAAAACAATACCCTCGCGTCTCGCCCGGGTGTAATAGGTCTCGAGAAAACCGTAGGTCATGATGTCACGGTAAAATATATAAATGTCGAGATCGGGGTTCCGCTCCTTGAGAAAGATGGCATTTTTGAGGGCAGAAGTGCAGCATACTCTGCTGCAATAGTTCCTGCCGTTCTCGCGGGAACCTGCGCACTGAATCATCGCAATGCTCTCGAGCTTAGCCGGGTCGATGGCGCCGTCTTCAATGAGGGTTTCAAGTTCGAGCTGGGTCAGGATGAAGTCGCTTGCCCCATGCGAGTACTCATTTGTCCTCGCCTCCATTCCTCCCGTCGCCAGTATTACCGCCCCGTGCTCTATCCGCTCCGGCCCTCCACCATCTACATCTATCGTTGTAAGGAAATTGCCGGCATGGGATTGGGACTCGGTAACCGAAGCGCGCTTATGGACCGCAATCCGGGGATGATTTTCCACACCCTTACACAATTTGTCGATGAGATCCGCTATGGATGTTCGCTCAATAGATTGATTGATTCGCCTTGCCAGTCCGCCCAGACTGTCGCTTTTTTCAACAAGGTGCACTTCGAATCCATGATCCGCTATGGCCATGGCAGCGGTCATTCCCGCCACCCCGCCTCCAATGACGAGCGCCTCCTGGATTACCTTTTGAGAAGAAGTAAATTCGGGATTGGCGCCGCAAATTCTTTCCAGGGACATCTTCAGAATTGTCTCGATGTGTTTCAGCGTCGGGCCGGAATCGTCTCCGCCACGAAGTGCCGGAGTACAAATATCCACCACCTCCATGAGTGCCGGAGACAATCCGATCTGCCGCCCCAGTTCGGCCAACCTCCGCCCATACAGGCAAGGCATGCATGCCCCTATAATCACCCTGTTGAATTCGCTTCCCGCCAGTTTTTTGACCAGTGCATCCCACCCGGATTGTGTGCATATCCGCTCGATTATAAAAACCAGTGGGGCGGGGGACCGCGAGCCTAACCTTGATTGAAGCAGCTTAAAATCTTCAGACAGTGCATTCCCGCAGGTGCAGAGGGCGACCGCGGCCTTGGGCGATTCCCTGGAAACATCCCGATATGCCGCATCTTCCTCACTCTGAGCATCGGAGCCGCCAACTCTTGAATGGATCAGTTGCGAGGCGCCGAGAGAAGCGGAATCGGCCAGGATGATCGACTCGGAAATATCTCTCAGCCCGGAAAAAGATCCGCCGGCAAAAATGCCTTCTCTGGAGGTCATGCCGGGAGAGAAGCTCTCGGTTCGGCAAAATCCCTCGGGGTTGAGTTCAATTCCGGCCAATTGCGCAAGTGCGCTGGAACCTGCAGAAGGCCTCTGTCCGGCAGCCAGGACCACCATGTCAAATATTTCATCATGTTCATGGCAGTCGGAGTCCACATAATGGAGCCGAAGAGACCCGTCTGCTGCCGGTTCGACCGAATGGACCCGGCTTCTTATGAAACGCACCCCGGATTCCTTTTCCGCCGAATCGCGGTAGCGCTGGAAATCTTTTCCGAAAGTCCGCATGTCCATGTAAAAAATGGCGGTATCGACCGCGCCCATGGACCTCGATTTGGCGAGCAGGGCTTCCTTTATGGAAAACATGCAGCAAACTGAAGAACAGTAATCCGCTTTTTGCTGAAGGTTCCTGGAGCCCACGCACTGCAACCAGGCAATTTTCCGGACTGGTTTGCCGTCATCGGGACGCACCAGTTTTCCAGCGTTCGGCCCCGTGCCGCTTATCAGCCGTTCGAACTGCAAACTGGTTATGACATTGGAAAATACCCCGTACGAATAGGGATTTGAGTTCCCAGCCGGGTCGGCGAGGGCGGAACCGGCCGACATGATCACCGCGCCAACCTCAACCTGTCGCTCATTGATTTTGATTGTGCTCTCATACTGCCGGATTACCTTCTGAAGCATCGCTTCGATGTCGAAGGGCTTTAACAGGTAATCCGCAGCTCCGATTTTCAAGGCTTCAACGGCTGTCTCAACAGTGGCGTACGCAGTCATCATCAGGACGGGGAGGTTTTCCCGCATTTCCCTGGCAATTTTCAGGACCTCCACCCCGCCCATCCCGGGCATCTTTATATCGAGAAGCATCAGGCCATAGTCGTTTGCCGACAACAGATCGATCGCCTCTTTGCCCGACTGGGCCATATCGACGCTGAAACCCTCATCTACCAGCCATTCTTTGAGCGAATCGCGCACGACAAGCTCATCGTCGACCACAAGTACTCTGAACTCGCGTCGAGCATCGAGTTTGAGATCGATCGCTCCTGTCGGGCAGATTTTCTGGCATTCCCCACAGCGCGTGCATGCTGTCATGTCGATTACGTAATTATTCGGGATATTGTGAGGGACCGGGAGGTAAACTGCCTTTCTCATGGCCAGGCCGGCGTTGAAATCATCGGGGACTTCGACCGGACACGCCGAGGAACACTTCCCGCAGCCAATGCATCGCTCCTTGTCTATGAACAACGGAGCCGAAGCCAGCGTGGCTCGAAAATTTCCGGGTTCGCCTTCGAGCGCCGTTATTTCCGTGCCGAGCATGAGTTCGATATTCTTGTGGAACAGGCCCTTTCGCAAACAGAATTGGGAAGAATCATCGCGGTTTGTCGTGGGAAGCATTTTACACATACCGCAATGGTCATTTGGGAATTGGTAGTCCAACTGAGTGAGCACTCCACCCAGATGAGGCGACTTGTCTGCAAGGAAAACATGATATTCCATCTCAGCCAGGTCGAGAGCCGACCGGATACCGCTGATTCCGGCTCCGATTACCAAAACTGAAGCGGCTTTTGTGTTCATGGAATTACCTCATGAAATGAAAGTGGCAATGGATATTTTACCGCTCCTATTTGATTTGACCGGTCACTTCAACCAGCTCGTCTGGTTCAAATCCAGCCATCGGCTGTTTTTCATCGACCGATCGTCCAGCCTGATAGTTGAATCGGGCCTGAGCTTTGTCGGCGCTTGTCCTGAACAACGGCATCAGATCTATACCGTTCGGGCATGCACTCGTACACTGACCGCAGCCGACACAGAAGAGGCTCATATGGGTCATGCGGGTGAGATGATAGAACAAGGTGTCGTTCGGCATCTTCAGCATACCGCTCTTATCCGCCCACATCATGAACTGCTCGCCGGTGTACCTGAATGTATCCGTGACAAATACACATTCCCTGCAATAGCAGACAGGGCATGCAATCCGGCAGTTATAACAGTTGACGCAAGCCGCCAGTTTATCCGCCAGCGCCTCAAAGCTCTTGGTCTCGGCCCGAAATTCAACAAATTTTCTATCCCTGGCCTCGGTACGCACCGCAATCAGTTTCTTCACCGCCTCGTCCCTGCCGGCGGGAGTTTCATTCGACTTCAAACCCGATTTTTCGAGGACGGCCACGCCTCTTTCGGTTATTGCTTCGATGAAGATATTGCCGTTTCCTGCGCCTATTACGCACAGCCGCATGTCGGCATTCTCAGCCACCGGGAATTCACAGATCCTGCACGCACCTGCGATATCGAAATCCTGAATGGAGGTCTTTCCAGCTTGGGCGTTTTCCAGGAAGGACTCCGATGTCCCATCCTGCTCCTCGAATTTGGCGAAATCAGTATTTTCATAGCGGCCGAGACAGTCCATACCGATCAGTAAGACGTTGTCGAGGTTTGCCTGCTTCAATTTAGCGAGCTCGATCACAGCCCGTATCTCACAGGATCTCAGGACCATCGCAAGCTTGCGGCCGGATGGCCGCGATGTAAGCGAGGAGGCAATCTTTGCACCGCTTACGGCGGCTATCGGAGCAAAAGGATCCACCTGCGCGGTATGCGCCGCGGAGGTAATGAGTGTAAGCCGGACCCCTTTTTTGGCCCGAGCCATCGGAACAAGGATAGCGTCAATCGCACCATTTTGAAGCATGCCTTTGAAAAATCCGGATAGTTCCTTATTCAATTCGTTCTTCTTAAAAGACAGTTTCACGAATTTAGCCATTTTCAGTCATCTCCCTGCCTTCAAACTGCCATTTGACCCATATCCCGCAGAGGGCTTGGTCCAAGCCGTTTCAATTTCGCGGTCATGTCAGTTGCGATTTCCTTCAGCATATTTCCCTCACTGGCGGCGATCCATCGAAGATACAAACGCTCTTCACCGATCCCATACTGTTTCAGGACCTCGGTGAGGAGCGCCACTCGGCGCCGCGCCTTCAGATTGCCGTTAATGTAATGGCAGTCTCCAGGCCAACATCCACCGATCAGTACACCATCCGCGCCATTCAGGAATGCCTTGAGGACGAATTTCGGATCGACCATGCCACTGCACATAACCCTGATGATTTTGATGTTGTGCGGGTATGAAAGACGGGAAGTACCGGCAAGATCCGCTGCTGTGAAAGTACACCAGTTACAAAAAAAGGCCACTATTTGCGGTTCAAACTCGCTCATCGCATACTCCCTGGTTAAGTAAAATCCCATCTATTTCCGCAAAGATCTGCTTATCGGTAAAGTGTCTCACCTTGGCGGCGCCGCTGGGACAGGCGCCGGAGCAGCTCCCACACCCCTTACAGATAGCACTGTTGACTTCACTGATTCCTGCATAAGTGTTGAATTCAATGGCCGAATAGGCGCAGAGCCCGATACAAAGTTGACAGCCGATGCATATATCCGGATCAATACTGGATATCATGGGCGGGATTTCAACCTGACCCGCTGAACTCAGCGCCAGGCATTCCGCGGCGGCGCCCATCGCCTGGGCGACCGTGTCCGGGATATCTTTCGGTCCCTGACAAGCCCCGGCCAGGAAGACCCCGCTCGTCGGGGTGGATACCGGCGCCAGTTTCGGATGCTCCTCCTGGAAGAACCCGTCCGAACCGATGCCTATACCGAATTTCCGCATGACATCGGGTGCATCCGGCCTAGGTTCCATAGCCGTACAGAGGATGACCATATCCACCTTGATCTCGATCAGGCGGTTGGAAAGAGTATCTTCTCCTTTAACGGTCAGGATGCCGTTCTCGTCCTCAGTAATGGACCCGGCCTTACCGCGGATCATCTTGACTCCCTCGGCCTGGACCTTCTTGTAGAATTCCTCGTATCCCTTGCCGAAGCATCGCATGTCGATATAGAAGTTATAGACCTCCGTATCGTGCCCGCATTTATCTTTCAGCAGATGCGCATACTTGAGGCCATACATGCAGCAGGTGCGGGAGCAGTACTCATGGTAATTTTGGTCGCGACTGCCGACGCAATGGATAATCGCCACGCTCTTCGGCGCATCGGTGAACTTCAGCGGATCTTTCAGATCACGTTTCCTGAGTTTGCCGGATGTCGGTCCGGTGGCGTTGGAAAGACGCTCGAACTCGATATTGGTTAAGACGTTTCGGTATTTTCCGTAGCCGTACTGGGTCATCTTGACCGGATTCATTGGATCGAAACCGGTGGCAATGATGATGGAACCGACGTCGACGATCTCCTTTTTATCGGTCATCTCATGATCGATGGCGCCGGCCCTGCACTCATTGACACACAGGTTGCACTCGCAGCAGCCGCCGCAATCCACGCAACGGGCTGCCTCTATCCTGGCCTGCTCCTCACTGAATCCCAGTTCGACTTCTCTGTAATTGTCCATGCGCTGCGCTGGCGAAAGGGAGGGCATCGTTGCGCCGGGCACGGACTCGATCTTCTTCGGAATCGCCCTCCAGTCTCTGCCTTTCGGTTTGGCAGGCCTTTTTTCCGCAAGCTCCTCGCCCAGTAAATATTTTTCAATCGAAACCGCTGCCTGCTGTCCCGCCGCCACTGCTTTGACGGCGTCGGAGGGGCCGGTGAACAGGTCGCCGCCGGCAAAGATGCCCGGAAAGCTTGTCTGACAGGTTACCGGATCGGCGGCAACGGTCCCCCGGCGGGTCATTTGGACCCCTTCCGCGCCTTCCAGGAATTTCCCGCCGGCCTGCTGACCGATGGCCGGGATAATCATGTCGCACTCGAGATCGAATTCCGAACCCGGAACCGGGACAAATCTCTTTTTGCCGGCTTGGTCCCGTTCCCCGGGCTTCATCCTGGCGCAACGAATCCCGGAAACCTTTCCACCTTCGGTCAGGATAGCAACGGGGTTCACCAGCATTTCTAATTTGACGCCTTCTTCCTCCGCGGCAAGGATCTCACTCTTCACGGCCGGCATCTCAGACCTTTTCCGTCCGTAGAGTATCTTCACTTCGGAGGCGCCCTGCCTGATGGCTGCGCGAGATGCGTCGATGGCCACGTCGTCGCCGCCGATGACCACTACCTTCCTGCCGGTCCAGACCGGTTTCCTGAATTTGATGAGGTTGAGATAATCGATGCCGTACAGGACGCCCTCGGCATTCTCGTTTTCGATGCTCATCTTGATGCTTTTAGGTGCGGCGTCGGCCAAATAGACAGCCTTGAAGCCCTCATCGAAAAGGCCGCCGACCGGCCGGTCCTTCCCGATGGCAACGTTCAGTTGGATGTCCACGCCCAGCTTCCTGATATAATCGATCTCCCGTTCGAGGATCTCCGGCGGCAACCGGAAGTCCGGGATACCGGCGCGGAGCACACCTCCGGCAAAGGGCGCCTCTTCGAATATAGTCGGATGATACCCTTTTTTAGCGAGGAAATAGGCGGTTGCAAGCCCTGCCGGACCTGCGCCGATAATGGCCACCTTCTCGCTTTCGGGCTTTTTATCGATTGCCGGCGCCGGCAACGTGGCCCAATCAACCTGATCCGCGGCGAACCGTTTCAACTTGGAGATCGCAAGCGGGGAATCAATCACTCGCCTGCGGCACGGTGCTTCGCAGGGGGCGGGGCAGATACGGCCGAGCGAGCCGGGAAGCGGCATTTTTTCCAGGATCAGGCAGAGTGCTTCCTGATACTTGCCGACCTTGATCAGGGCGACAAACCCTTGAACATTAATACCGGCCGGACAGTTCTGAACACACGGAGCGCGATCCTTTTTGTCAATCGCATACCGGACCGGCACAGCCTGGGGGAAAGAGATATAGATGGCCTTGCGCACCTTTGTCTGGACATCCCATTCATTCGGGGCTTCAACCGGACAGACCTTGGCGCAGTCTCCGCAACCCGTACAGCTTGTCCTCACATAACGGGCGCGCTGATTGACATTGACCTTAAAGTTGCCGATAAAACCATTGACGCCTTCCACTTCGGCATTGGTCATGAGATGGATGTTTTTATCCTGGCCGACGGCCACCATTTTCGGCGTGCCGATACAAGCCGCGCAGTCCAGGGTCGGGAAAGTCTTGTCATACTGGAGCATGTGCCCACCAACAGTGGGCTGCCGCTCCACGAGATAGACCTGATTACCCGAGCTTGCGATATTCAGGGCCGCTTGCATGCCGGCAATACCGCCGCCGACCACAAGGGTGTTCGGATTGACCGAAAACCTGCTCGGGATGAGTGCGCTCTGGTTAGTGACCCGCATCAAGCCGGCCCGGACGATGACGATCGCCTTAGCGGTAGCGTCATCCTCGCTTTCCGTTACCCATGATCCATGTTCCCGGACACAGACCATATGGAAGGCCCGATAGGGATTCAACCCGGCCCTCTGGCAGGCTGCACGGAAGGTTTTTTCATGCATGCGGGGCGAACAGGCGGCCACAATCACCCGGGTGAGGTCTTGGCTCTTGATTTCCTTTTCGATGAGATCCTGTCCCGGATCAGAGCACATGAACAGATAATCTTTTGCTGCTGCGACACCCGGGAAGGTTGCCGCATATTCCGCCACTTCCTTCACTCTCACCCGATAGGCGATGTTGACCCCGCAGTGGCAGATGAAAAACCCGATTCGCTCAGACACGACAGCCCTCCTTGGGGAAAGCTCGTATTGTTATTTCCTGTTTTGCCGTTGCGTATCCGACAAGCCAACCGACTGTATAAGCAGTTCCGTTATATCCCGGACTTTTATCCTGTTTCCGGCGCCAAGTTTTGCGACAGCCTCATTGAGCGTTCGGATGCAGTAAGGGCATGCCGTGGCGACCACCTCCGCACCGGTCCCAATGGCTTCTTCGATCCGAATCTCTCCAAGACTTTTTTTCCCGGGGCCGTGCTTCCATGGCCCGCCGCCGCCGCCGCCGCAGCAGAAACTCCGCTCCCTACTGTTCTGCATTTCAAGCAGTGTAAGACCCGGTATGGATCCAAGGAGCCGCCGGGGCTCATCATATATGGAAGAATGCCTACCGAGATAACAGGGGTCATGGTAGGTTACTTTGAGATCAAGCTTGTTGACGGGTTTGATGGCGCCTTCCCGAATGAGTTTATCCAGGAGCTGGGTCGAGTGAATATTGGCTATCTTCTTCAGCCCTTCATAATTATTTCTAAATGAATTCAGACAGTGAGGAGAGATGGTCAGGATCTTGGAAGCGCCGGCCTCCAGGAACATCCGGGTATTTTTCCTGGCCAGATCGGCAACAACATCCGCGGCCCCGATCTTATCGGCCATATCACCGCAGCAGCTCTCCTTTGTTCCAAGGGTCCCGTAGGAGACACCGGCATGCTCGAGCAGGTACAACAGAGCGATGCCCGCCTTTTGGCTGCCTTTATCGGCGCTTGTGTCATAAACCGTGGTACAGCATGTGAAGAGGCAATACTCATGTTCCCTGGTATAAGCGGGCAGCTTTGCGCCCCTGGCCCAATCCAGGCGATTTTCCTTCATGCCTTCCCACGGGTTGCCATCTTTCTTAAGACTCTTCACCGGTATTCTAAAATATCCCGGCAGTGATCCGGCATCGACGATCTGGCGGCGTACGGATTTTACCAGATCGAGAATGCCGATGCCTCGTGGGCACTGTTCGGCACAACTGTTACAGGTCGCGCAGGTCCATGAGGGCTCATCGACGGATACGTTTGAGGAACTGTCAAGGGCGATGTTGCGGAGGATCTTACGGGGACTGTAACTCGTAATCTCGCCCCAGGGGCAAACTCCGGTGCAGGCGCCGCACTGCATACAACTCCGGAAAGTCTCACCGGCATCCTTACGGATCGTGTCCGGGTATACCTGAGAGTCTCGCAAAGCCTTTTCTTTAAGTGTTGTCAGAAAGATGGCTAAGGGTCTGTACATAAGGTGTGAGAGTTTGCCAAACGGCAACATCAGGCAGAGCATGCCCACGCAGATTGCGACATGGATCACGTAGATGGTGTAGGTCATGATCGGCAGTCCGGCGAGCCGGAAGATATGGACCATGATGCCGGTGACGGCGATGGTGACGATCAACACCAGGAAGAACAGATCCGTAAAATCCGAATACCGGTGCAGATTCTCTTCCTTTTTATACCATCGGCTATAAAGCATGGTGGTGGAGGCAACCATCAGGGCGACGGTGGCATAGTAGCCGAGCAACCGGGTCGGATGCCAGAAGGGATGGACAATATCGGTCTGGAAGGCGGAGAGGTACGCCATAACGAGGATTTCCATGGATACCCAGCCTGAGAACAGGAAAAGATGTCTCCACCAGGCGCTGCCGGGGCCGGTTCCGCATTTTCTCCACCGCTTCTGGGTAAAGTAGTTGAGGAAGAACACGGGCGCCTGGGTTATGTAGAGATAAAGCGGTATCTTCGTTCCCTGCATGATCCCCGAATACATGTGGACCGCATTTGAGAACAGCATCAAAAAGACAAACCCGATCATGATCTGGTCACCCAGGTGGACCCAATGAACCGGTGCGAAGGTGGTGAGCTCGACGCGGTCGGTAACGACCGGCCCATGAAAGACCAGGAAAAGCGATATGACGAAGAGCGCTATGCCGAGAAAAGCAGCAGCCTCCTGTTTCGGCGACGTATAGAATCTCCTGGCGAGTCCCGTCCAGTCATACTGGGTCATCAACCAGCGGCGAGCGGCCATCATCGTCTCGGCCGGCTCGGCTCCCCGGGGACAGTCTGTATTGCAGTCGCCACAATAATAACAGAGCCACGGTTCCGCAGATTCCAACAGCTTGTCTCTCAGGCCGAGCTGGAGATAGCGATAGATTTTTCTGGGGAACGTGTTTTCCCCGGCAGACAAAGGACATGCGGACGCACAGTTGCCGCATTGCATGCAGGCTTCCACATCCCTGGCCCCAAGATTCTCGACCTCGCTGCACAAATCCGGGTTGATGTTGTTTTGCTTCACAATCTTCCCTTTAATGATCCACCGGTACGGTATGCCATTGTACCTGTAGAGCCCCTACGCAGGTGTTTCCCCGTCTTCACTTTCCTGCTTCCAGGCCGCTCTCATCGCTTTGTCGAAGAAACAGTCGGTACAGTCGTAGTCTTGATCGCAGAGCTTGAAATTCACCACCTTTGCTTTCATCCAAACGCATTCCTTTTCGCCTGAGTCAAATTCAGGCAAAACGATTTCCTTATTACGCCTGTTTCCAGATCTGCCCGACATAGAAAACTGTCCCGTCCTTGTTAGCGCCGGTAGGAGAGGGCGGTGCCGAATCATAAGAGGCTCAGGAGACTTGAAAAAGCGAGCGCGGGCTGAGCAAGAGTTTCTACTCGGTGTTCGAATCACCTAAATTGGCAAGACGTGTGCCATCTGCGGGAGCCTTGAACGGGCGATAGGCGTGCCCATACGGTGAGCGCCTTTTCCAAAGGGGAGCCGGCCATTTTCGGCTGGCGTGCGTGAGGGATGTTTTGTCTATATTTGTACACGTTGTATAAAAATTAAACAGTTGGAAGGCGGGTGCTCTGGTCGCCGCGCCGGTCCAATAATCGTTTTTCCAGGGCGGACCTGGTTCCGGAGCACATTGTCCGGGTGGAACCATGGCGTCCATTGCCTCCCGGCAGATTTTTTTGTATAAATAATTTACACTTTGATTTTCTTACCACGATCAGCCTCCTGTTGATGAACTAGCTCGGCGTCCATTGGGAAATACCGGATGAGACATTAGCCGTTTCCGATTCTGAAAGGCTCCTTTCCGGACGCAAAGCAGCTTATATGGTTACCGGATCTAGCTCCTCGGGGGCAGATTAAATGGAAAAGCTGATGAAAATCGCGATAATCGGAGGGGGTACGCGCTGCAAGGCCTTCCTGGAGATGTTCGATGCCAGGCGGTTCCCAAAGCTCGGAGCAGAAATCGTTGCCGTTGCCGATCCCGACATGGAGGCCCCCGGCATCCGCCTGGCCCGCGAGAAAAAGATTTACGTTACCCGGGACTACAAGGACTTTTACAAGATCAGGAACTTGGACCTGGTTATCGAACTCACCGGCAAAGCGGATCTGTTGGAGGATTTCCTCAAACACAAACCTTCCAGGGTGCGTGTCCTCGAAGCGGCGATATCGAGAATTTTTGGGGATGTCTTGCGCCTTCGGGAAGAGTACCAGTTTACAAAACGTCACATCAATCTGGTTGAAGGCATCATGGACAGCCTTTTCACTGGTATGCGCGACTGGGTACTGGTGATGCAGCCGGATTTCAAGCTGCTCGATGCCAACGAGGCATTCCTGGAAGCAGTCCGGATGAGCAAAGATGATGTGATCGGAAAACATTGCCATGAGGCAGCTTACGGTTCGGCACGGCAGTGCCGTGGGGATGGATTTCATTGTCCGGTGGCGCGCTGCCTGGAAACGGGAAATGTTGCTCATGCGATTCTGGAGGATTGCGGCCGGCCCGGCCTGGGCCGATACCAGGAGATCACCGCGGTTCCGTTGAAAACGGCAGGCGGGCGGATTGAACTTATTGTCGAGATATTTCGAGATATCACCGATGAACTCGAAAAGAAGGTCGAACAGAAAATCTCAAGCCTGAAAAAGGACCTCATGCGGCTTGTTTACGAGGAAAAGATGATTTCTCTGGGCAAGCTTGCAGCGAGCGCGGTTCACGAGATAAATAACCCTCTGTCCGGGATAAACTCGCTGGCGCGCCTCGCGCGGCAGGAACTGGAATCCGGTGAAACCGACGCAGCGGCAAAAGAGAGATTCATCTATTATCTCAGTCTCATTGATTCGGAATCCGCCCGATGCAGCGGGATCGTGAGCGGACTGCTCGACTTTTCCCGGCAGGCAAAGGGAATTCGTAGTGATTTTCAGCTAAACGAGCTGATTGAGAAAGCGCTTGATTTTGTCCGTTTCCGCCTCGATTCGCAAGGAGTAAGTACACGAACGGAATTGGACGGGGACGTGCCCCGGATGGTGGGAGATCAAAGCCGGATACAGCAATGTCTTTTGAACCTCATTTTCAATGCCGTTGATGCCATGCCTGATGGAGGCGAACTTGTCCTCAGGACCTCCTGGGACCGGGCCGCTTCTCAGATCCGTTTCGAGGTGGCTGATAATGGGATCGGCATTTCGAAAGAAATCATTCCCCAGATTTTTGAGCCGTTCTTCTCGACAAAAAGCCACGACAGGGGAGTGGGTCTCGGGCTTTCGGTGGTTTACGGTGTAGTCAAAGAACATGGGGGTTCGGTATACGTTATAAGTGAAGAAGGGGCTGGGGCGCGCTTCATTCTTAAGTTTCCCGTTGATTGTGCCGCTCGCTGAGCAAAGGTGGTTTCATGCCGGAAAAGGTTCAGATTCTGGTTGTAGATGACGAATTAATCGTGCGGGAGTCTCTGGTCGGATGGATGAAGCGGGCGGGGCATAACGTAGATGCGGCTTCCGGGGGTCATCAGGCGCTGGAAATGATCGGCCGCAAAGAATACGATCTGGTTTTCCTCGATATAAGGATGCCGGACCTCAGCGGTCTCGATGTGTTAAAAAACATCAAAATGGTCTCCCCGCATATTCTTGTGGTAATGATAACTGCATATGCCACGGTCGAGACTGCCCTGGATGCGATGAAAAGCGGGGCTGACGATTTCCTGCTCAAGCCCTTTGACCCCGGGCAGCTAAAACTGCTGATAGAAAAACTCCTCAACCAGAAAAAACTGGTAGATGAAAATATCTTTCTTCGAAACCAGGTGGACAACGGTTCCCGCTATCAGGACCTGATAGGCGCTTCCCCCTGCATGAGGCGACTTTTTTCTTTTATAGACCAGGTAGCGCAGGTGGATTCGCCTATCCTGCTTCAGGGGGAAACGGGGACAGGCAAGGAATTAGTCGCCAAAGCCATCCACGCCCGCAGCAGTCGCAGATACGGGCCGTTTATCGCTATTAACTGCGGAGCGTTTACTGATACCCTGCTTGAAAGCGAGCTCTTCGGACATGAAGCGGGCTCGTTTACCGGGGCGACCCGCACCCAGAAAGGTCGCCTGGAAATGGTGCAAGGTGGTACGTTGTTTCTGGATGAAATAGGCGAAATCCCCCTCAAGATGCAGGTCGATCTGCTGCGCGTCCTCCAGGAGAAAAGTTTCCACAGGGTGGGAGGAAACCGGGACATAAACGTCGACTTCCGACTGGTTTCCGCTACGCATCAAGATCTGTTAAAAAAGATTTCCAGGGAACAATTCCGCAAGGACTTCTATTTCCGGCTCAAGGTGATCGAGATCGAAGTCCCGCCTCTAAGAAAGCGCAGAGAAGACATCCCTTCTCTGGCGGAGCATTTCCTCCAAAGATTCCGCCGCGAAACGAATAAGCAGGTCAAAGGACTGAGAGATGAGGCAATGCTGTTCCTGCAATCCTACGATTGGCCCGGTAATGTCCGGGAGCTGGAAAACGCGATAGAGCGGGCGGTGGTGCTCTCAAAAAGCGCGTATTTGAAAAAGGATGACTTCGCTTTTCTCTTCAGTGTTCCTCCGGATGAAAAGGGAGGATATGTCTCAATGCGCGACGTCGAAAGGCAACATATCGAGCATATTCTCAAACTCTGTCGCTGGAATATTTCCAAGGCGGCAACCCTCCTGGAAATGAACCGAGTTACGCTGCATCACAAAATTAAGAAGTTTGATATGAAGCCGGAGGAGTAAAGCGAGCGGCACGGCCCGCTTTGGAAACATCATGATTTTCGATGAAACTTAGATCTTAGAGTTGACCGGAAACTCCATTTGGAATGATGTGCCTTTTCCCGGTTCACTCTCGACATGAATGGTTCCTTTATGCCGGTCGATAATCCCGAAAGTTGTGGAGAGCCCAAGGCCCAGTCCTTTTCCTTCTTTTTTCGTGGTAAAGAAAGGATCGAAAATGTAGGAAAGGTCCTCCCTGGAAATCCCGTGTCCCGTGTCCCGCACTACAATAGTAATAAGGCCCTTCGCAGGATCGAAATTGCTCTCGAAGCTCAGGACCCCGCCCTCCGGCATCGCATCAACGGCATTGAAAATAAGGTTTATCATGCACTGCTGGAGTTGGTTGAAGTCGCCCTGAATCATGGGGAGATCCCGTGCAAGGTGCGTTTCGAACCGAATATTCTGAAGGACCAGCTTGTGCCCGCTCAAATCAATGCACTTGCTCAAAAGCTCGTTTATGTCCACGGGGCTGAATTCGAGTTTCGATTTCCGCGAAAAGGCAAGCAGGTTCGATACAATCTTTGAACAGCGCTCCAGTTCGCTTTGCATCAGGGATAGATAACCCTGAAACTTTGCAATCGAATCCCCCGGGAGGCTGCCGCGCGAAAGTATCTTGCTCATCAGCAGCACATAGTTCAGTATACCGGCCAAAGGATTATTGATTTCATGGACCACGCTGGCGGCAAGCTTTCCCAGTGAAATCATTTTGTCCTGGTGAAGCATCCTCGCCTGATCTGCCACTTCCTGCGCCAGTTTTCTGATCTCTCTTTCGTCGCGGACGAAGCAGACGATCCCAACTTCCTCCTCTTCCTGGACCATCACGGCGGCCGAAAGCTGAACGGGAATTCTCGCGCCGTCACTTCCCGCAAGATAGCTTTCGTACAGGAATAGCTTCCCCTTGCCTCCAAGTTCCTCAGATGCCAGTGCTCTCTTGAACTTATCAGCCTCTCCCGCAAAGAACAACTGGTCGCTCATCTCGCCGATCGCCTCTGTTCTCGAATATCCCAGCATTCGCTCCATGCTTTTGTTGAAAATCATTATCCTGCCTGCTTTGTCGCTGGCGATGATACCGTCTATGGAGCTTTCGATCAGGAGCTTCCGGGTTTGAAAGGTCCGGGCCAGTTCCTCGGATGTTTCCATCCACCGCTCTTCGATAAGAGCGGTGTAATCCCTCAGCTCCCTGCGGGTGGAAAATCTTTCCTGTGCCCGCCTGAGTGCAATCATGAGGGCCTGTTCGCTTATCGGTTTGATGATGAAGTCAGAAGCGTCAAGCTGCAGAGCCCGGATGGCGTAGTTGATATCATTGAAGGCCGTCGCCACGATGACTTCCTTGTCCGGGTCCATCTCTTTTATTCTTCTCAGGACTTCTATACCGTCGATGCCCGGCATCCGAATGTCGGTAACAACCAAGTCGGGAGATTCACTGGCGCACAAATCGAGCCCGCTTTCCCCATCATTAGCGGAAATAACTGTGTATCCCTCATCCTCAAGTGCGATCGTCATAACCGTGAGAATGCCGGGGTCATCGTCAATTAACAGGACCTTCAAATTCTTGCGAGTTCCCATCGGTGCCTGTGCTGTCGGGTGCTGAATTGATTCTTTACACGGCCTTTGCAGAATACAGTCAATTTATCTATTTCCCGCAATTTCTACAAAGCTTTATTGTCCCTGGAACTCGGTTTTCTCATGATTTCTGTCCTTTTCTTTTCGGACGGGGCGGCGATCTGCTCATTGAACACCAGCGGTCTCGTCCGCGCCCGATCAGCTCAATATTTTCTCATCGCTTTCAGAGTTATAGAAGGTATTTGCGGGGGAGGTCCCGCTCAAAACTACGCGGTATGCGTCCACCATCAGGCCGCCTATGATCTGATTTGTCATTATTACCGACGGATCGGGGATGTAGCGGCAGGATGTCCTGATTCTCCTGTCGTGTGAGGACTTTCTTGAATCGACTATCTCATGGAAGCCGAGGGTCTCGGCGGGTGTCGGGCCTCCGTCGGCAGGGTCGTAGACGATAACCTGACCGGCCGTGGCGTTCGTCCCCCCGCTTATGAGAACCTTGCGGGCGATCTTGCTCTTCTCGCTTATGATGATGCGTGTTTCGAAATTGTCCACGCAGTCGAACACTACGTCAAACCCTGAGATGTCCGTCTTCCCGTCGAAGCCGCCGGCCACAAATTTGGCCGAAGCCCCGAATTTCTCATTGATCCGAAACGCAAGGGTCTGGGCCTTGCCGCGACCGATTGCTTCATAGAAGAAGATTTGCCTGTTCAGATTGGCGATTTCTACCACGTCGGGATCCATCAAAGTTATATCCGTAATTCCTGAATAGGCGAGTCCAAGGGCCGCGAAATTCCCCAGCGCCCCGGCGCCGACAACGAGCACCCGGGGAGAGGATTTTTTCCGGCTCCCGCGTACGGCCCCGTACGAAATGAGATCGGCGGATACTTTCCACCCCATCAGGAGATTTTTTGTCTCTTCGAGCGCGATTCCCGCTGCGATGGTGTCTAGAACGGCGTCATCGGTTTGCCGTCGCGGCAGGTTATTTTGTGAGATGATCGAGCCCGGGTCCATCCACTCCCTTCCTCGCATGTATGTAAGCGTTTTCACGCCTGACTCAAGGCCGTTGCGGTATCGAAAGGCTCTTACCAGGGGCCTGTCCGTGTCGAACGCCATGTCTACGGCCAGCTTATTTGCAATCCCGTATGAGCTGAGGTCCACTACCACCCGGCTGCCTGAAAAAATGTCAGACAGGATGGGGTGGGTAAAGTATCCTTCCAGGAAGGTAAGATTGAGTTTCGAGTTTATTTTAAGCGCTGTGGCGACAAGATCCTCGTCCAGCTTTGGAGCAACGACGATCAGATCGTTTATTCCAAGGGTTGCGGCGGAAAGAACAAAAAGAGAGGCCAGCAGATCGTAGTCTCCCAGGACGCATACTCTTGCGCTGCTGAGCGGGCCCTGGTCCCAGCCCTTGATTCGGAGCTGCCGGTCCAGTCTTTCCTCTATCATCGCCCGGACACCCTTTTCAATTATTGCTCGACGAATTGCCTCGGCTTTATTCTCACTTTTATCTCCCCGGCCAGCACTTCCCTGTCTTTTTTTGTGAAAGTTCTTTCCGAATCGACCGGGAGCATCTGCGCCTTTGTCTTTGCTACGCTGCTGGTCCCCGTGAGGATGCCCCGGGTCCTGTAATAGATTTCCTGCATGTGCCAGCCGCCGTCTCCCACTACGATTCCGTAGCAAAAGCTGCCGTAGACTAACTCGAAAATCCGGGCTTCTGACACCGGTTTGTCGGTAACGATCCAGACATTGCCGCCCGATCCCTGTTCCTGCCTGAAGCGGTCTTCAGTGATTACCAGAAGGTCCTCTATCAGGATTTCTCTTCTTGACACGGGCTTCCTGAGAAATGTCGCGACGTAGTCAAGAACGGTCAGGTGATTCCTTTCATCGGTTCGGGAAAACTCCCTGTATTCGAGGCGTCCGTGCGAATGAATCCAGCCGTTTATGACAAGGTCCCGGGGCAGCGACTCGCTGAACGAGGAAATATTCTCCGGGCCGATCCCCGTGTATTGATGAACGTTGTGGTCATTGAAAGGAATTCCTATGTCAGCGATGCAATCCGGACGCTCTTTCGACCCAAGAGTGAAACCATACCATTCGTAGCTGTCCCCGTGTATGCTGCGGACGAGTTCGTTTACGCTGAGCGCCCTGTCCTTTGCGTAAGTTGTGATCGTCACGTTTTGCGGCAGCATTGCGAGCTGAATTTCCTCAGGGTCTTCTCTTTTGAGCACCGACAGGCGTTGTATATTCAATTGAGTTTCCCCTTTATGAAAGCCTCATCGACAATCAGGTCGCCCGAATAGCGCCCGGGCAGGTTGAACATATCGTCTATCAAAACCCGGTGAAGAATGCCGATCAGGCCCCGCGCTCCTGTTTGCTCCAGTTCGGCGTGGGCCGCTATTTTTGACAATGCCTCCTCCGTTATCTTGAGGTTTATGCCCCAGGCCTTGAAATCATTTGTGAACGCATGGATGGGGCTGTCCTCGCTTCTCACCAGGATTTCCTTGAGGTCTTTTTGACTCAGGGGGTCATAGACAACCCTGACCGGAAATCTGCCCATCAACTGCCGCTCCATTCCAAACGCCACCAGGTCGTCGGTGAGCAGGAAATCCTGCCAGTTTCCCTTGAGTTTTTTAGAATCCATGCAGTTGCGAACAATTTTTTCCAGTTCGTCGAAAGCGCCGCCGGCTATGAACAGAACATGCCTGGTGGAGAGCAGAAGTCTTTCACCCTCGAGGTTTAGAACGTTTTCGATTCCCTCGACGAGCTTTAGAAGTCCCTTCTGGACACCCGCTCCGGAGACGTCTCTAAATGCCGAGGGTTCTTTGGCTATTTTGTCGATCTCGTCGAGGTAAACGATCCCCATTTGCGCAATATGGGAGTTTCCACCGGCAGATACGAAAAGATCGACCAGAATATCCGTGGCGCTCTGGCCCACATACCCCACTTCACTGAATTTAGTGAGATCTTCCTCGACGAACGGGACTCCCACAAGCTCTGAGGCTACTGAGCCGGAGTAGGTCTTGCCGCACCCCGTAGGCCCGACCATCAGAATGTTGGCCTTGGGATTCCGGGTGTTTCGAAGCGCGATGTCCAGTTCTCCCTTGTATTCCAGGATAGAGCGTTTGAGGGCGTTCCCCAGCCTCTTGTAGTGGAAGGAAATGGCGGTGGAGATAATCTTTTTCCCGTGATCCTGCCCGATTACGAACCGGTCCATATGCGCCTTGATGTCCGCCGGGGCCCGATTGAATTCAATTATGTGATTTATGGCCTCGGAGGACTGCTCCTCTCTCAACTGAGCCATTCTTTGCGCGATTCGCTCTTTGGTTTCCTCAGTAAGCTTTCCGGCCATGTCTCACCCTCGTATCCCGGAGAATTCCCGATATCCTGCTTCCATTAAAATGAGGTGCGTCAATCCCTGAAGCTCTACGAGGCGTCGGGTTGCCGGGTCCGCCCCTTAGACAAAACAGAATAAACTCCCTTAGCGCCTTTATGTTCGATCTCGCCGCCTCAATTGCCGCCTGCTCCGAAATGCCCGATCCCTCACCCTGTGCGTTCAACCGGTTCTTATCGGCAGTCATATTCTTGACGGTCGAAGAAAGTGTTTCGATCTGCTTTTTGGCCAGCTCGACCAGGAAAAGGGATTCGAAATGCCTTTTTTCCAATAGTTTTGGCCGAATTGACGGATTCAGAGAATAGAGGCGTCCGGAAAGAACGATTTCATCGGGCGAGCGTGCGAAAGGAAGGTATGGATTAATGAACGTATCAACTACCTTCATGGCCAGCAGGTATTGCCCTCGGTCCGCAAGCGCAAATGGAGGTATCTCAAGTTTTTTCTTGGCCTGCAGGGGGCCCTGCATCAAGCCGCCGGGAGCCTTTATCCGGGGAAGACTGACAGGCTTTTCCACAAAACTCTCAACCAGCCCGTATTCTTCGACTATCACTTTCACGACCGAGAACGCAGATGGACGGTACGGTTCTTTTTTCTTCGCGCGAAGTTCCCGCTTGATCTGATTAATCAGGAGTCGCATCTAATCTCCCTGAAGCACCCGGGACCGGTATTTATCAATAGACATCGTTCTTCACCTCGATATCTCCGGAAATAATTCGCGGGTCGTCGCCCGGGATCTGAAGATCGTCGAAGACTATCGAAATCTTCTCGATCTTCATGCTGTCGAGTCTGTGATATCCATTGCCACGCCTGCTGTTATAGCCGTGGAAAAGAGCGTTGATTCCTTCCTCGATGGCCAGGATTGCGCCCGATGCGCTGAATTTCCAGTCAGGGATGAAATTCTCTGTTACGCATATCTTCTGGAAGCGCTCATAACCCTTTAGAAATGGATGTTTGTATTGTTCGACTACGTAGGGGACCAGCGGGCCATGGGTCGGCACGGCGACCCTGCAATCCGGGAAAAGATAAAGACGCCCGTAGTAATCCTTCAGAGCATATTGGCCTGTGTGGACGTAGACATAATACTCCGACGTCTTCCCATCCCTGAAAAATCCGCTGCCGTTCAACTCGAAAACGCCCGTTTCCTTGGCGAATAGCAGCACGGCAATGTATTTCCTCTGAAGATTTGCAAATTGATCACGGCTTTGCAGCAAACTGCCCAGGCGGGATTCTTCTTCCTGGACGATCCTGGATTCGAGAGCCTTTAAAAGCCATTGCCGAAAGGCTTTTGCCGTTGTCAGCCCGGATTGCGGCGCCCTCATTCGACCGGTATTCCCGATCTTCCAGTTGCAGGAAAAGGTTTCGGCATACTTGTCCGCCTCCGCATAGAACCTGGCTGGAATGCGGACATGGCGGCTTACCAGATCCAGGAATTCCTCTCCCGCCTCCCGCCTCTTGCGCAACCGGTTTTCATTGCGCGCAAAATGCGGGATGATCTGGAATACGATGGTTTTCAGCTTCGTATCGATTGAATTGGAGTCGGGATTAAGGGTCCCCCGAAGGCGGTTGGAGACTCCGCGCCTCAGATATTCATATGTTTGCGGATCGAATTTCCCGTAATTTTCGAGAATGGAACTGATGCTAAGCGATTTCAGGAAATACTTGCCCTCGATATTGAGCACTTGCCGGCCCACGCCGCTCATCGGGGAACGCACCCGCCCCACAATATCGAGTTCTTTTTCGATCGAAGGATCGAACACCAACGGGAGGTAGATGAAGCCGGCCTTGATTACCAGTTCGGTGTCTGATTGGAGCATTTGGAGCATCTAGGGGAACTCCGGCGAGGACATACCGCCCTCCTGAGGCTTTATCGCACGCATCGAAACGTAATAGTATCTCTCGCCATCTTCGGTTCTCTCCAGGACCGCATTCTCCCGGGCTGTCCCCCGAATTTCTTTCCCCCGAATCAGCAGTTTCCCGCCTGAGAGCTGCCTGTTTATGTCGTCCAGAATCTGTTTTTCCTCGATGCTCCAGTTCTTTTTGCCAAGAGTCTTATTAACGAGATCCCGAAGAGAAATTCCCTCATAATTGCCGGGTTCATATATATCGATAAGACCTTCACCCGCCTGGCCGGGCAGGATTTCGACAACGAGCGGCAGCGGTTTTGCCAACAACATGACCTCTTGTAGTCCATCTTTCTCGGGCATTGTGGTAGAAACGCTTCGCGCCATCTGATTTCCTTCCGGGCACAAATATTTTTGAGCGGATGCTGAATAGTTTCGCACTGCGGCTGGGTCAATGACTGTGAAAAGAAATTATGCGCGGCGTCGATAATACTTACGCGAATCCGCACTGCGCGCCGTATGATCCTCTCTCTATGTAACTGTAAGAATGTGCGCGGAACTTGCAAGGGCCTTGAAATGAGGCGCATAATGACAACAGAGCCCCGGGGCTTACGACATCCGGATCGAACTGGAATCATTGGTCAAATAATGAGAATCGAATTACAGAATCGAGTTCCGGTCTCGCAGGTGCTCGTTCGGAAACACTGAAAGAGGGGCCAATTTCTGATTTTGACCTCAAAAAGGAGGTTTGCGTCCCGGTTCGCTGATCGGCCTTAGAGCAGAGGGCGGAGTCGATGATCCGTTAGAATCCTCTTGTAAAATCGCAAATGAAGTGTAATTAAATATGAATACTAGCCCAATGTGCTTCTCGCTGCCATCAGGAGTTCGAAAGCATAAAGACGGCCTGTATTTTGCATAAAAAATCTTGATCCAGCGCGCCGGATGAGAGCGCCCAAATTTTATGAACCAAAGTTGAATCGGGAGGAAATAATATGAAAGAGAGCAAATGGGGAATTTTGATTTGCTCCCTGTGTTTGCTTCTGGCCTTTTCGGCCCCTGCACTCGGGCAGCAAAAACAGGAAAAACCAAAGCCTGGAGTTTCCCTGACGCCCGCTCAGGCCAAGGCGCAGGCGGATGCCGCCAGGCGCGAACAAAAAACCCTGGAGTTTATCGCGGCCATTGACGCCGGGGACGTCGGCACTGCCGTCAAAATGCTGGCCGCCGGCGCCGAGGTGGACGGCAGAAACCGTGAAGGAATGACCGCGCTGATGCACGCCGCCCTCAATGGCAATCCCGAATTAACCGAACTGCTGCTGCGCAAGGGCGCTCAGGTTAACCTGGCTGACACTTTCGGAATAACCGCGCTCATGCAGGCGTCCTGGGCGGGCCATGTCAAGGTAGTAGACATGCTCCTGGCGGCAGGGGCCGATCCGGACCTTCAGAGCATCTCGGAAGTCCCCAAGCTCAGGAAAGCGGGAGTAACCGCCCTCATTGGGGCCAGCATGAACGGCAATCTTGACGTGGTAAAAGTTCTTCTCGACAGCGGGGCGCGCGTGAATCAGCAGGATGGCGGAGGGCAGACCGCCCTGATGCAAGCTTCGCAGGGAAACTATCCGCAGGTTGCCGGCCTTTTGCTCAGCAGAGGCGCCAAAACGGAAATAAAGGACCAATTCGGCAGGACGGCTCTCACTATTGCGACAATTTACGGTAACTTGGATGTGGTTTGCATCCTCGTCTCGGCCGGCGCAAACGTTCACACCAAGGACATTCATAATAAGAAGCCCATCGTTTATGCCTCCGCATTGGACCATGGCGATATCTACAAACTCCTGGAGGCGGCAATGGCAAGGAAACCGTCGTCCAATTCGGCAGTTTTCAGGCGGGCTCCCTGACAGGGGATTTTGAAATGAGTGGTGGGGGTAGGGACAGAAGAAGCGAAGAGCGATTCAAGGTCGCGTGGACCGGTACGCTTACCTGTTTTTTCCCGGGCCATGAAGAAAATGTCGACGTCAGAGTGACCGAGGTCTCGACAAAAGGGGCGCGGCTCGAACTGGAAACGCTCAAAGTCGGCTCGTATCACATAGT
The DNA here is from genome assembly GCA_963741035.1 of uncultured delta proteobacterium. Classification (GTDB taxonomy): domain Bacteria; phylum Desulfobacterota; class Syntrophobacteria; order Syntrophobacterales; family Syntrophobacteraceae; genus SbD1. The sequence continues at coordinate 5,901 of CAVUGX010000028.1, read as the reverse complement.
GATTGGAAGCGAATCGAGCCGGTTCACTTTGAAGGTCAGCCTGGCCGAGGCCGCCCTGTCGACCCCTGTCAGAATAGTTTGGTACAGCACTGACCAGGAGAAAGACATATTTAATTTGGGTGTGTTCTTTCTGCAAACATCCGAGGAACGCCAAACGACAATCGAGAAGATCCTGGCGGATGTGCGTCTGGAACATACATCCAAGGAAGATAGTAATGGGATTGTCAGACGAAAAAGATTTTCGGGCAATAATCCTGGATCTTGACGGAACGCTCCTGGATACCCTTGAGGACCTCGCCGATTCCATGAACGGCGCGCTCAGCCATTTCGGCTTACCTGTCCATCCGCTTGAGAAGTACAGGCATTTCGTAGGCGACGGCATGGAGAACCTTGTCAAGCGGTCGCTGCCCGGCTCGGCGAAAAACGACCTTCAGGTGATCTCTCAATGCCTGGAAATGATGCGGCAGACCTATGAGCGAAACTGGAACGTAAAAAGCCGGCCTTATCCCGGAATTCCGGAACTTCTCGACAAGCTGAGCGCGCGCGGTATAAAGATGGCCGTGCTTTCCAACAAACTTCATTATTTTACATTGAAGATCGTAGAGGAACTTCTGCCCGCCTGGCGCTTCGATCCCGTTATGGGTGAGCGCCCCAGGATCCCCCGAAAGCCCGATCCTTCTTCAGCCCTGGAAATTGCAAACATGCTCGGAGTAGAGCCTGCCGGTTTCCTTTTTCTTGGCGATACCGCCACTGACATGAAAACCGCAAATGCCGCCGGGATGTTCGCGGTAGGCGCTCTGTGGGGATTCCGCGACGCTGAAGAGCTTATCGCAGGCGGCGCCGCAAAACTCATCGCCAAGCCGGCCGAACTGCTGGAGTTGCTTTGACAGAGGCCAGAGGATAGAAGGCAGAGGACCGATCCGTGTAGGGGTAGGCACATCTTTACCGTGCCCACCAGTTCTTCTGTCAATCAATGGAAATTTGGCTAATTTTAGATTCCAGACATGGTGGCCGCCTTCTTTAAAGTGAATTCTTATAGACACTCCCACACGGTGTCGGCAATTCCGATGGAATGGGTAGCCTCGAACAGGCGCACTGCTTCTTCATAGGCATGCTCGGAAACGCGTTTCTTGTATTCGATCGGGAGCGCATTAAATAATGGAGCGAACGGCTGGTTGGCTTTTTTGATGTTTCCGCCGCCGTTGTTGGTCTCGGCAGCCCATTTCACGATTTCCTGCCAGAGTTCGTCAGGAATGCCGCGGTAGGGGCGCTTTACATACTCCTTATTTGCCGTGGTGATACAGTTGCCGCTCTGGTTCATTGCAAGGCCGAAAGAGATATTCTGCCAAAGCGTTCCCACGTTGCCCTTTCTAATGCCGTACTGAATAAAGGAAGAAATCTTGTCGAGCGAAGTGCCTGTGATCCCGTGCTGCGCGATGTCGACCGACCAAGTCTGGATCGCTTCCCATATTTTGCGGGTTAAATCGAGCTGGATTCCTTCCTGGGAGGCTCCGAAGTAGTTTCCGTGAATGGAGCCGTTGTTAATGGCGAGAAGGTCGGGGCGTATGCCGTTTTTATCAAGTTCGCCGATAAACCACCGGGCCTCCTCAGGCTGGGTGAAACCCTCGGCGTTGCCGCTTTTGGCGCCGATTTCCCCGAGTTCGACCTCCAGGTTCAGTCCTGCCGCGATGATTTGTTTTGCAAGCTCCGAGGTGGCCTGAAGGTTTTTCTCGTTTTCCATGTGGGAGGCGTCAATTGCAAAGGAGGTAAATCCGGCTTCTATTTCCTGGGCTATCAGGCGGCCAACCGGTTCAACCTCTTCGGGCTTCTTTACCGTGATGTGATCTCCGTGAACGGCAAACGGAACAAACGTGTTCCCCAGCCGTTCGTTTTCTTCAACTATGAACTCTGCGAACGTCTGCGGGGTGAACTCGGTGTACCCAAGTTCCGATTTGGCTATTTCATAGAACACCGGCGCCCGGGACGCCATCGAGGCGATAACGATCCCTTCAACCGGCAGCCTGCATCGAATATTAGTCGCCATAATCATGGCGTCATGCTTTTTGGCCGCCTTTATCAGCGCCTTTCCGTTTACCAGGGGTACAATGCTGTTGGGGAATCTTTTCTTAACGTTTTCAGGGCGCTTATCGGCTCTACCGCTGTTCATTCTTCCCTCCAGTGAAATGGATGATCGAATTTCCTGCGCTCAATCTGTACAAACCGCAGTTCGTGATTATCCTTTGCTCCAGTTGCCGCTGAGAAAGCAAGCACTTTCAACCGGAGCTCCAAAATACGGTAAAAACTTCTTTCTAAATTTACCTGACGGGCCGATTAACTTCAAAAGCCAAATTTAGGCATCCAAAACACCAAAAAAAAGGGAGCGCTTGAATTTTGAAGGCCGTCATAGTATCAGATTTCCCCTGTTTCGGTCGCTGGCGTCCGGAAAGTAGCGCCGGAAGCATTTTTGTGCTTGACGCGCGAGGATTTCGGTATCAAAAAGAGCTTGAATTGAAATCCGAGAATTTTTATTATGTACGCCACAATGCGCGGCCGTCTAAAGTTTCAGCGCGACGGGGAAAAGAGCTTATGGGATTGAAAAGAGCCACGGGGCTGTCGTTTTTTCTGGCCATGATGTTTGTGTTCTGTTTCTGTGCCTTTGCCGACGAGGAATTCACCGCGACAGTTCATAAATACGAGTATCGCATCCCGGACCTCACAGTGGTGGGGTCTCCGACATGGTACAATATCAGGCCGAAAGACACACTCCTGGACATAGCGAGGCGAAACGGCCTGGGCTACAATTCGGTAGACCTTCTCTTTCCAAAAATGGACGCATGGATTCCGCCAAGGGGCAAAAGGATTTTTGTTCCGACCTTCTGGGTCCTTCCACCGAGCCAGCATTATCAGATGGTAATAAACGTCCCGGAGCTGAGAATATACTTTTTCGACCAGCACACTTCCACCGTTCAGACCTATCCGATCGGAATAGGCGATGAGGGATGGGAAAGTCCCCTGGGGACATTTTTCGTAAATGAGAAAAGACCCAATCCAGCCTGGTATGTTCCGGCTTCCCTCCAGGAAAAATACGGCATGGCGGTCATGCCTCCGGGTCCGGATAACCCGCTTGGAGAATTCGTAATGAAGTTTTCGGCAGGCGCCTACGGAGTTCACGGGACAGCTATGCCCTGGGGTGTGGGACGGCTCGTAAGCCACGGCTGCATCCGCTGCTATCCCGAGCATATACGGCTCCTGTATCCACAGGTGGCGCTCGGAACAAAGCTCGAAATCATCTACGAACCCATTAAATTCGGACAAAAAAACGGGCAGATATTTGTACAGGCCTTTCCGGACGTGTATAAGAGAATTCCGGATTACGCCAAATATGCATTCGAGAAATTAGCCCAGTGTCCTTTTGCCAAGGATGTGGATCAAAAGAAATTCATGGTGGCGATGAGTATTCAAAATGGAGTCCCCACTGACGTGACACGCAACTCCTATGAGGACAACTCGCTTAAGGTCGTTGAACTGACCCAGGAATAGGTTCAGTCGCACTCCGGCCGCCCTCAGTATATATGTGGCAATGGTTGAGCGTAAAAATTTCTTGATTTTACAAAACAGGTGTCGTAGCATTTAAGCCGTTTTCTTTGAGAAAGGCCCGTAGATGGTCTAAAACACTGCAAAAAGTCGATTTGCGCTAATTTATTCGAGAGGAGGTGGGAATCCCACACAGACAGCTAGGAGGGTTTTGAAAGCACACGGTAGTTAATCTTATTTTGTAGGTTTCTAAGGAGGAAAGAGAATGAAGAGAATAGTGGCAGTTTTGTTTGTTGTTGCATTGGCTTTTACGATGATTTCTGGATGCGCCTGCCAGGATGATTGCAAAAAATGTACGGAGCTTTGCCAGGCAGCTATGGATAAGGCTCAGGCCATCGAACAACAATGTACAGCCAGCGCCAGAGCAGCCGAGGCTGCCGCAATGAGAGCCGAGAACGCCGCTCGCAGATGCGAAGCCGCTGCTGACAAATGCGAATCGATGTTCAAAAAAGGCATGAAGAAGTAACTGCCGCATTTTTTTGTTAGTAAAGAAGAGGCCGGGAGGAGATTTTCCACCGGCCCTTTCTTTTTTGGGGACTCAGCTCTTATCTGCCGCAGCCACTCTTTTCCTGAGCAAAATTTCGTTCCACCCTCGCTCTATGAGGTCTTCCAGAATCACCATTCTCTCGAAACCTGCACTGCTGTAAAATCTTTGCGCTTTGAGATTAAAGGACGATACCGTAGCCCACACGTTTGTCTCCCGATACCGGCCGCAAACCCAGTCGATGATCCGGCCTCCGGTTCCCTGGCCTCGAAATCCATCAAAGAGGGCCATGAGTTCGATGAAGGGCCCAAAGAGCCAGGGAGATCTAATTGCAAGGACCCCGGCAACATTTTCCGAAATCATTATGACATAGCGGCTGAGCGCCGGGTCTGCGCGCAGGAGATAAAACTCGAAGGCCTCGGGCCTGTATCCCATGGTGAGCCATGGATCCATCGAGCAGAGTGTCCTGCTTATCTCCCCCACGTTTTTCGATCTTAGAGGCAAAAGGGAAAACTCGTTTTTCCCCCCGATTATCTCCATTTTATTCCTCTTTGAGCGCCCATGGGCAACACCCGACGAGCATCGAGTTTCCGGGTGGAAACTCTTTAAGTTTAACTAAAAAAAAGGCTATGCTGACTATCGGTCATTTCCAGCTCGTGTCCATCCCTGAAATAGGCGATGAGACACCGGCGGGTTAACATTCTACCGGATATTTTCTATCAGCTCGCGGACCAAACGCAAGGAATTCCCCGCAGGCATGTCGAATCTGCATATAATTCAGCGAATTGCCGCTGTCCTGGTGCTGGCCGGCTCTCTTGCCGTCTTTCAGCCGGGCCGGGCGGCCGAAAAGTTCATCCTTGCGGTGGATATCGGCCATTCACCGGCGGAAAAAGGGACCCTCAGCGCAAGGAACAGGGCCGAGTACGACTTTAATAGAAAAATGGTCATGGAGGTCTTCCGAAAGCTAAAAAAGGACCTTCGCATCGGGGTCGTTATAATAAATCCCGAGGGAGAAAACATCTCGCTGAAAAGAAGGATCGAAATGATCAATTCCGCCCGGCCGGACCTTCTCATTTCCATCCATCATGATTCCGTGCAGCCCGGTTACCTTTCCAAATGGACCTGGAAAGGCGAACCGGCCCTGTTTTGCGACAGGTACCGGGGCTATTCGATTTTCATCTCCGGCAAAAACGTAAAGCGGAATCGGAGCAAATCTTTTGCGGCTGTGCTTGGCAATGAAATGAGACAATCGGGCTTTGTGCCCTCCGCTCACCATTCTGAACACGATCGAGGGGGAAGGGAAGGATGCCGGTTGACCAAATGGGCGGGGATTTACCGCTTCGACGGACTTGCAGTGCTCAGGGAGGCGAGATGTCCGGCGGTTCTGCTCGAGTGCGGCATAATCAGGAACAGGAGCGAGGAGACCCTTCTTCGCAGCCGCGCATACCGGCAACGTATGGCGCGAGCCATCGCCTCGGCAGTTTCCGTATTCGCGGATAAGGCAGGTAGGTAGCGCCGTCTTCCACGGCGGCGCAAAAGAGTGTTCCAATCCATGCTCCGGCAGGGAGAGCGACGAAGTCATACGTATACGTATCTAGCCGTTTGTTTCAATCCACGCTCCCGCGCGGGGAGCGACATCATGATTTCAGGGCGCGGAAGATGATGCTGAGTTTCAATCCACGCTCCCGCGCGGGGAGCGACGTAGGGTTGGACGGCGCCTTGTCCTGGTTGGTTTCAATCCACGCTCCCGCGCGGGGAGCGACTCGACCAGCGCTATCGGTCCAGGCCGGCAGCGTGTTTCAATCCACGCTCCCGCGCGGGGA
>CAVUGX010000027.1:0-113871 GCA_963741035.1 uncultured delta proteobacterium | reverse complement strand
CTGCACGGTTGAGGAGTGTTTCGTCCATAGATTACCAAGAGATGCCGTGGTTCTTCCGGGTAACTTCTAGGATCGTTTGGCCTCCAAGGAGGACCCTGGCGATTCCCTCTATAAGGACGTAGTGCGGTGATCCCGCCCGGATGCGGCCGGTCCAGAGGCTCTTGGCATCGTCCATCCCGAGGGCGGCCAGGGAGGTAGTGATGTTGATGTGCCCCTCACGCTCATGCTCCAGGGTTTCTTGGCGGCGCGAGGGGGCGGCGCGTGCCGATGCACGGACCTGTTGCTGCTGGGGTGCGGGCTTTCCAGGCATAACTTTATGATATCTTCTGGGAGCGGCGAGGGGGCTGGATTATTCGTCCGGCCGATTTGTTTGCGATGTGTGTTGACGGTTCTGGATGACAGGGGGTTCGTCGTCCTGATCGAATTGCTCGACCCTCCTTCACTTGCACACCTCCCGGGCCCAGAGCGCGATGCACAAGGCGTCGTGAATGCCCTCGCGTTGGCTTCGGTTGTAAGCGCGAAAGTCGGAATCCGGGAAACGCTGCCGGCACACTAACTCAGCCATCACTTTGGTGTCATCGCCGCGGATTCCTCGAAACACGTCCCGCTGCCAATCCTTGGGGTTGACCCAACAGAACGGGATCTTCGCCGTCGACAGCAGGACACGCCAGAATTCGTTGTTCTTGCCATTGGTATAATTGTTCCTTGCGCCGAAACGCGGCGCGATCTGCGCCTGCTCGAACACGACCAGCACGTTCGGGCCGGATTGGCCCGACCATCTGATGATGAGGCGCAACAAGTCGAGGTTGCGCTCGATGTCCATGAGCTTCTCGTTGCCAAGACGCATGACTTCCACCGGCCGGCAGAGAATCCGTCCATCGGGACTCAACCCCGCCATGGCGCCGGTCGTGCCGTTGTTGATGCCGACGTAGAGTTTACCGGAAAGGCCACTGACACGCGCGGTTGCCTGGGCGATGAGAGGGCCATCCATCAACACCTCCGGATCGCCCACCAGGGTTGTTGAGCGCGTGATGTTCCCCACCTTGGCCGCCAGCGATGGCTCGGCGGGAACCTCGGGGATGATTATTGCGCCGGGGCGCGGCGGGATTACGGGCGCGGTGAGGGTTGGCGCAGGGATAATGCTGCGCTTCGGGAGCGGCGAATCTATCTCGTGGCGTTGGTTCATAAATCTTCTATGGTCATAACGGTCCAAGTTCATGAGTTGCTGTTCGGGCTGGATTCTTGGCATTCGATCGCTGAACCGGTTCTTAGACCTTCGGTGGGTGGGTTCTGCTTCTGCGTCGGCATCCAGCCCGGAGCAGGAGGCCGGCTCGGGTTGTGGAATTCCCGAGTCATGGCGGCCTCAGCGGCATGAGCCGCGTCTTTCAGCGACAGGCGCGCTTGCTTGACTTCTTCGGGCACCTCGACATCAAGTCCCAACTTCTTCCTGCGCCAGTATTCGGAGTCCGGGGCATCGAGGCCGCGGGTGCGCGCGTGACTGCTGACTGAGGTCTGCCGACACCCTAGTTTCTGGGCGATTTCCTGCTGCGGATGCTCCCAGAGCCAGGTGAGGAATTCCAAGTCCGGCGGCCAAGGATAGCGAAGTTTCCGTCTTTTCGGCGTTGAGCTGACTTTCGCTTGGAGCGATCCGGTTTCGGTGGTGACCGCTGTTGAAAACGCTCCAAAGGCACCGTTGACGACCGACTCGCCAAGAGGACAAAGATCTGCCTTCTTTCTGTTCGGCATGCCAGAGCGGGCCGATTCAAGAGTTTCCGTTGCCGCCCCGATGTTCCCTGCGCTCTCGTCCACGGGGGAGGCAGGTGACCCGCCGGTGGCATTGGATCCGGCATCTGCTAATGAATCTGCCGCGTCCGTTTTCAATGATGGAAACGGCTTCAGGGGAGCTCGCCAATCCCAGAATCGGCAACCGATTACTTTGGCAGCGCAGTGTCGCTTAGCGGTGACGGCAGCACCGCCCTCATCGGGGCAAACGCTGCTACGGTTGGCGCCAATCCGTACGAGGGGGTGGCCTATATATTTGTTGTAAGCGACAGGAACTTTATCCAGCAGCAAAAGCTCACCGCCTCGGACAGTGTGAACGGTGATTCTTTTGGCCTTTCAGTGACGCTTAACAGTGACGGCAGCACCGCTCTGATCGCGGCAGTCGGTGCTCCGGCTGACGGGGCCGTGTATGTATTTGTCAATAACGGCGGGAACTGGAGCCAGCAGCAAAAACTCACCGCCTCGGATGGCGCTTATGGTGACAGGTTTGGCTACTCAGTGTCGCTTAGCGCAGACGGCAACACCGCCCTGATCGGGGCACTCTATGCCACGGTTGGCGCCAATGACAGCCAGGGGGCGGCCTACGTACAACAAGCACAGAGCGGATCTCTGACAGTCACGATCAGCCCGCATGGTGCGGTGTTCGCCGGCGCGATGTGGAGTGTCGATGGCGGAGTATGGCAGGCAAGCGGGTCGACGGTATCCAACCTGAGCGTGGGACAGCACACGGTCGCATTTAGCGGCGTGCAGGGTTGGACCACGCCTCCCAGCCAGAGGGTAACCATCACGAGCGCGCAAGCCACTTACACAACCGGTACATATGCAACCCCCGGCTCCCTCTCGGTAACGATCAACCCGCCTGGTGCGGCGAGTGCCGGAGCAACATGGAACGTAGACGGAGGGGCCACCTCATATGCTAGCGGTGCGGTCGTACCCGATCTGAGCGCGGGATCGCACTCGGTCGCATTTAGCGGCGTGCAGGGCTGGACCGCGCCTCCCAGCCAGACGGTAACCATTACGAAAGGCAAATCGCTTCCGCAATAGGTACATACACACCTTTCTTTGCAGCCATATTTAGCGCAAGCACTACCAGCGGCAAAGCGCCCTTGAAAGTGCATTTTACCAACAGTTCTGCCGGAAGCTTCACAAAATGGCTATGGCGCTTTGGAGACGGCGAGACGAGTAAAATCTGGAACCCGAACCATACCTATAATAAGGCCGGCACGTACACGGTGACGCTTACTTTGACAGGAGCCAAGGGAACATGCGCCTGTACTCTAGCCGGCTACATCACGGCCTACGCTCCCCCCAAGGCGAACTTTGCTGCCGCTCCCAGGACGGGCAATGCTCCCTTGCAGGTAAATTTTACCAATGAATCTACCGGTATCGTCACGAGTCGGCTGTGGAACTTCGGAGATGGAGCGACGAGCACGGATGTGAACCCGGCTCACACCTACAATAGCCCCGGGACCCACAAGGCAAAGCTTACCGTATACGGGGCCGGGGGATCGGGTTCCAAGACTATGAGTATAACAGTGAAGAAGTGATCGGAAGGTCAGCGCTCGCGAGTGCGGGAAATTCCCGTATCTCCTGTTAGGAAAAGGTTTCAAGGGTGTCTGCTGGAGACATGACGGACTGTAGCTAATCTCGGCTTCGCGCCTTCGCGTCTTCGCGTGAAAAAGCTAATAGCCTTTCACGCGAAGCCGCGTTTTTGGACGTAGAAGATACCTTCGGAACAGGACTGCCAACACGATAAACGCCAGGGACCAGCTCACGTCTAGCCCTTGGCCCGTTGTTTTCCCGTTAATCCTGTAAATCCCGTCAAAGTACTAATCCCCCGCCTTGAAGAACCCGAGGAAATGCCATCTCCAGCCTTCCAGGTCCACATACAACCCGGGAGATTGCATCTGGTCGCCGTCCCGGTCGAATTGTTCCCCGCTGATTACGTCGACCAATCGCCATTGCGCGCCGCCAACATCTTGCCACGGGACCCGGATTGATGACTGCGACCTGAAATCAGAGAAGTTGACCGCAATAAGGTATTTCTCTTCCCCCCAGCTCCAGCACCAGGCCAGAACATTGACCCAGGACGAATTGTCCGGCCAGCCCTCGCGATCGCACAGTTTCCACTCTCCATCATCGAAGCAGGGCGAGCTGACAACCTCCAACAGTTTACGATAGAAGTCCTGAAGAGCTTTTTGCGGCTCCTCCGGCGGACGGCGCCCAAGGGAAACCGGGATTTTTATTCTCCGGCCCTCAAGTTGGCCGTCGTGGAAAAGCTTCGCTCCGGGCACAGTGGACGCTATAAGCGCTGCAGCAAGCTCTTTATGGAAAGGAAAAGCGGCAGCGGCCCTCGGCTCGTCGTGATTTTCGATGAACCGAAGCAGTTTACCCTGATAGCCGGCATCGGCAAGGAGATGAAGTCTCACATCCTCGGCGGTCCCCGATGCCAGCCTGTCATAGAGACGCTTATCGTAGCAGAAGTTAAAACCCTGCTGCTGCAGTTCCCACTCCAGGTCCCAATATGCTTCGGCTATAAACACGAAATCGCGGCCCCCGCGCAGGACCGCTTCGATTATTTCCACCCAGTATTCCTGCCCGGGGCGTTTGCCGGCCGTCTTGCCCCATGTCTTTTCAAAAATATCGCTCATGAGAAGCATTGCCATATCACAGCGGATGCCGTCACACTGCTCGGCAATGTTTGCGATGGTCTCGATCGCGGCCTTCCTCAGGCCGGGATGAAATGCATTGAGTTGCGCCACATCCTGCCACGGAGGAAAATAGGGATCGCGGCCTCGGGCGATCACTTTTCCGCCGGCTTCGAAAAAAGATGCCGGGGCGTTTGCCAAATCGCCTGCGCCGCCCTGGATGTAATATTCCGGATGCTCGGAAACCCATGGATGGTCCTGCGCGGTGTGATTTGGCACAAAGTCGAGGATCAGGTGTATTTCGCGCCCGGCCAGTTCTTTTCGAGCGGCAGCCAGACCCGTAGGGCCGCCGATACGGTCGTCCACAACGTAGCGTCTTACGCAATAGGCCGACCCGATAACATCCTCCGGGACAAAATCCGGAAGTATGCGGTGGAACTCCTCCATCTGCTCTTGCAGGCTCGGAATCAGGCGAACTGCGGCAGGACTTCTTTCCCAAACGCCCATGAACCAGACCGCGTCCAATTTGAGCAGGGCCAGATAATCCCACTCCTGGGCGGGAACCGACCCAAGATCGACCTTGCGCCCATATTTTTGTTCAAGCTCATTTAGCCAGACCCATGTATTGATTTCATAGATAACAGGGTGTTTCGGCCGGGGTTTCATCATGGTGGGGTAACCTTTCTTTCGCAGGATTTTTCCGGCTCCCACCAGCCTCCCCCCAGGGAGACAAACAGGGCCGCAGTGTCCTGCAGACGGAGCGCCTGTGCCTGCACGAAACCCAGCCGGGCCTGCTGATACTGGCTGTCGGCGGAAAGGACCTGCAGATAGTTGGCCAGCCCGGCCCTGTGGTTTGCTTCTATAAGTCTAAGAGTCCGATCTGCGGTTGCAAGCGATTCGGATTGGGCCTCCAAGGTTTGCGCATCGAACTCCAAAGCGCGAAGCGCATCGGCCACCTGCTGGAAACCGGCCACCACTGCCTGCTGGTAGTCGGAAAGCGATGCCTTGTAGGCCTGGATGGCAGCGCGCCTTTGAAACCACAGGGTCCCTCCGTGGAATATGGGCGCTGCAAGACTGGACCCTACGGACCAGAAACCGGCGCCGGGGGTGAGAAGATTAGTGATGTCGCTACTGTTGCTCCCGAGGTTTCCGCTTAAGGTAATACCGGGGAACAGGGCCGCGGTCGCCACCCCGATGTTGGCGCTGGCGCTGTGCAGTTGCGCCTCGGCAGCCAGAATGTCGGGCCGCAGGCGTGTCAGTTCGGAAGGCAGAGTCACCGGAACTTCAACGGGAAGGGTAATGGCGGCCAGATCGAGCGGGGGCGGCGCCCACTGTTCCGGTGTTTGTCCCACCAGGGCAGTCAGCAGATGCTGCGCCTGGCTGAGGCTTTTTTTGAGCGGAGGCAGGGTCGCCTCGGTGGCGGCGAACTGTGCCCGAATCGCCAGAACATTCGAGTACGGGACTGTCCCGGCTTTGACCTGATTTTCCGTTGTTTGGAGCTGTTCCTTCTGGAAACCGATGATCTGCTCGGTGGCTTCGATTTGCGCCCGGTAGGCAGCCCCGGCGATGCAGGTATTGACCACATTGCCGATAAGAGTGAGATAGGCCGCCCGGGATGTCTGCAGTTGATAGTCAACCTGCGCGCCCAGGTTCTCCACCGTGCGGCGCTCTCCTCCGAATACGTCCAAAGTGTAATTGACCGTGCCGCTAAGCGTGTAGAGGTTGAAAATGGAACTGCTCAACGGGAGGCCGAACTGGGCCGCTGAAAACTTCTCCCGCGTGGCGTCGAAGCCGGCGTTGATCTGGGGAAAAAATACGCCATATCCGGCCCGGAAGTTCTCCTGGTTTTGACGCAAACGCGCCAGCGCCGACTGAAGACTTCGGTTTTCAGAGATTGCCTTCCTGACCACCGCGTCAAGTTCCGGCGAATTAAACAGGCGCCACCACTGTTCGGCGATTTTAGCGCCCATCTCGAAGTGCTGTGCCTGCCCGCTTGCGGCCGCCGTTTGCTCAGGTCCCTGCTCATGGGTGTATTGCGTCGCTGCAGGCGGTTTGGGGCGTACGAAGTCAGGTCCAACCGCACAGCCCGCCGTGAAAAGGGTACAGACGATCAAACACAAAAAACTTGCCGTTAAACGGCAAGTCGAACGATTGAGCGAATTCCGGTTTTCGCCGGAATGACGATTCACCGGTTGCCAGCTCATATACTCCATGCCCTGCAAGGTATCCATTCGCCTACTCACTGCCTTTCGCTTCCAGGTAGACGTCCACCAGTTGCCCGGGGTAGACATGGATATCTTTTAGAGGCTCGAACCGGAATACGACAGGCAGTACTCTTACGTCCACTCGTTCGGTCCTTTCATTTGACAATTCGATTTTGGGGGTCACATAGGGCTGCGTCCGCACGAACTCCAGGGGGATGCTTATTTCGGTTCCCCTCAGGTACATCCGGGCCTTCATCTGCGAAGGCGAAGGAAGTTTTGCGATGAGAATTTCATCAATAAAACATCGGACCTGAAGGTAGGGATCGCACTGTGCCATCACGATAACGGGGCCGAAGCCCTGCGTATAGGTCCCGTAGGCGCCCTGTGTGGATATAAAACCCCCGACGGCAGCGTCGACCGAGAGGATGACCCCGTCAACCGGCGCCCGGAGAGTGTATTTGGCCAGCAGCGCCTTGCCGGACTCATAAGTTTTTGACAGCGCCTCGTACTGCTGTTGCTGGTTTTGGATGTCGTAGACCCATGCGCCTGCCTTTGTCAGCTCATACTGCCTCTGGGCGGCTTCCAGGTTGGCTTTGGCAACCTTAGCCCCATTTTCTGCATTGTCCAACTGGTCCCTGCTTACAGATTGAGGGTCCAGCTCAAAGGACTTTTTCTGCTTGCTCAACTGGTCCTGCGACGTCTTGAGGTTTGCGGCTGCAACTTCCACCTGGGCCCGGGCGACTTCCAGAACTTCTTTTCTCGGCTGCGCCTTGAGTTCCTGGAGCAAAGCAAGGGCCGCCCCGGCCTGGGCTTTTTGCTGTTCGACAACCGCCTTCTGGATGGAATCATCCATCAACAGCAGCGGCGTCCCATGGGCCACAGTCGCTCCTTCCGCAACCATGATCCGGGTTATGGTTCCGGAAACTTCGGGAAATATGTTGATATTGGCCCCGTTGGACTGGTAGCTTTCAATGATCCCGTTGGCGTAGACACCCTTTGAGTATGGGTTCTGGGCAGGGGTAAACACAGGTTGCGGGGCCGATTGCCTGGAACCAAAGAAATAGGCGCTGGCAAGGCCCCCCAGAATGCCGACGACAGCCAGAACAGATAGTAGCTTACCCCTCAATTTTGCCTCCGCTAACGATTTTCACGATCCTGCCGTCTTCCATCTCGATTATTCGATCTGCGTACTCGAATATTCTGCTGTCGTGCGTGACAATCAAAATGCACCTGTTGTCATTAAGAATGTTATTTTTCACGAATTCGAGGATTCTTTTGCCGGTGGTTCCGTCCAGCGAGGCGGTCGGTTCATCGAAAATAAGAAGATCCGGGCGGCTGACAATGGCGCGGGCTATAGCCACGCGCTGCTGTTCGCCTCCGCTCAATTTGACCGGCGGAAGGGAGGCCTTGTTCGCGATCCCCACCACTTCCAGATATTCCATGGCGGTTTTTATGGACTGGTCCCAGTCCTGCTTTTTGAGGATAAGAGGGATGGCGACGTTTTCCACGGTGCTGAGCTTCGGGAAAAGGTGGTAGTCCTGGAAAACGAAGCCTACCTTATTGAGCCTGAAATCGGCGAGTTCATTGGAGCTAAGGCTCCAGATATTCCTGCCCTCTACCATGACCGCGCCGGAATCGGGCTTGAGGATGCCCGAAATCATGCTCAGAAGCGTCGTTTTGCCGCTGCCCGAAGGACCGACGAAGTAGAGCATCTCTCCAAAATAAGCTTCGAAGCTGATGCCCTGTATGGCGCGGGTCCTGGCCGTGCCTTCCCCGAACGATTTGTCCAGTTCGGTTGCTTTTACCGCCGCCTCGGCCATGTTAACCTCTAAGGACATCGAAGGGTTGCACTCTGAGGACTTTTCTCACCGCCAGCAGGCTCGATACGCCGGCAATTACAAGCACCATAAAGAACGCAAGCCCGAGGTTCCAATAGCCTATGTCGGCCGTATAGCTCGGGACGTATTTCTTCCCCGCAGCGATCAGAAGCGAACTGAAACCCACTCCAAGACCGTATCCGATAAAGGATGCAAAACAGGTCTGGAAGAGGATCATGTAAACCAGTTCGGAATTCCTGGCCCCGATAGCCTTGAGCGCTCCGAACTTATCGAGGTTTTCCAGAATGAAAGTGTAAAAAGTCTGGCCGGAAATGGACAGGCCGACCAGGAAACCTATCGCCATCATCAAAAGGATGTTCACTCCGGCGCCGGTCTTATACATATAGAAGTCGGCAATTTTTTTCTGGAATTCCCGATCGGTCAACCCCAGGTACCCGATCTTCGCAATCTGATTTTTTATCTCGGGGATGTCGGCCTCACTTTTAGGTTCGACGAGGACATGGGCGATGGTGAACCGGGTATTAGGCAAATACTGGAGGGCGCGATTGTAAGTAGTGTAAAGCGTCGGAATCCCGAATAGAGTGCTTGTAGTCACGCGTGCGATACCCACTATCACGCCCCGGTGGTCATTTACTTCGAAGGTTGTCCCTATGCCGGGTTCTTCGAGTTTGGAAAATTCCTGGTCCTTGACGACAATAAAGGCGTTATCTCCGTAAATATCCTCGATTCTACCTTCGATCAGTTCGGGTCTTCCCATGAGGCTGGCATCGTCGAGTCCCAGGACGGTTGCCGGCTGGTAGCCGCCGCTTTTCATTTTGACCAGAGCTACGCCTGAATACAGGGGCACTGCGTATTTTACGCCGTCCATACTGCGGACGGCGTCCAGCACGTAATCCGGCATTGGAATAGCGTTAAGGGGGTTGTTGACCGAGAGGTCCATGACCCAGACCCTGGCGCCGATATTTATGACATTGGCCGATGCCTTGGTCAGGATGCCGGAAAATATGGAAGTGAGCTGCACGATAAGAAAGATGGCAAAAGTTATTCCAACGATCAGCGCGGTAAACTTTGCGCGGTCATTGATCAGCAGCTTAAGAGCAATTTTGAACATTCCGATCATTGCGGATTACCGTCCGGTTGAGGATCACTCAAAGAGGCAGAGACGCCTACTTAGTCCAATTAGTCCAATAAGTCCAATTTCTTCGATATCTTTTAGGTGACATGCGCCCGGACCCGGATTCTATTCTGTCACAACAGCTAGCAAGTCTCAATGCCGGGAATAGCCGGACTGTTAATTTGCACAAATGAAATGCTTATGCTTAAATTAATATGGACTGTGATCACAAGGAGATTTTAATGGCGGTTGAAAGCATGCAACAATTTATCTGCGAAGGGATGGATGCAGGCGCTGACACGAAATTTGCCGGTTGCCGGCCAATCGACATACAGGATGCTGTTACGGCAGCCAGACTCAAGGCGATCCTGGACACCACCGTAGACGGGATCGTCACCATCAACGAAAAAGCTGTAATACAATCATTCAACAAAGCGGCGGAGCGCATCTTCGGCTACTCAGCCGGTGAAGTCATCGGCAGGAACGTAAAGGTCCTCATACCCTCCCCACACCGCGAACATCACGACGAGTTTGTGAGTAATTATCGGCGCACCGGCGTACGGAAAATCATCGGAATCGGCCGGGAGGTCGAGGGACGAAGGAAGGACGGGCGTATCTTCCCCCTCTACCTTGCCGTGAGCGAAGCATGGGTGGGGGATGAGCGATCGTTTACGGGGATTATGCGGGACCTCACCGAACAAAAAGCTGCCATGAAGGAGATAGAGAGTCTGGCAAGGTTTCCCGAGGAAAGTCCTCACCCGGTGTTGAGGCTTTCAAAGGAGGGATATCTTCTCTACGCCAACGCAGCCGCCGGGTGCGTGATCGAAGCGCTGAGCTGCCGCATCGGTCAGGAGCTCCCGTGCATTTGGCGCGATGCCGTGATCGAAACGCTCCAGTCGGGCAAGAGAATGGATCTCGAGGTAGAATGTGGACGCTCTGTTTATGCGCTGACACTGGTTCCGACCTCGAATGCGAAGGATATTAACGTCTATGGGAGAGATATAACTGCGCGCAAACTCGCCGAGGAGGCGCTTAGAGAATCTGAGCAAAGGCATCGATCTCTGGTTCAAAGTTCCAGTGACGCCATTCTCGCAATAGACGGAAACCGGCGCATACTCTCGTTTAACAAGGCCTTTCTCGATCTTTTCGGCCTAAGCGCGGAGGAAGCCCAGGGGCAATCCACCAGGATTTTTCATCCTTCGGAAGCTTCCTTTGTCTTGTTCGGGGAAAAAGCTTTTGCCGCCATCGAGGCTTCGGGCACCTTTAGAACCGAGTGGGAGTCGGTGAAAAAAGACGGCTCTATATTTCCGGTCGAAGAAACGCTTTCAGCCATAAAGACCCCCGAAGGAAACATCCTGGGGTATGTAGCCATAATCCGCGATATTACTGAAAGAAAAAAGGCCGAAAGGGAACTCGCAGCCTACCGCGATAACCTTGAGGAGATGGTAATCCAGAGGACCCGTGAGCTTAAAGACGCCCACAAGGCCATGCTTCAGGAAGAGAAGTTAAGAACGCTCGGGAGCATATCGGCGCAGATGGCCCACGAGATCCGCAACCCCCTAACGGCCATCGGGGGCTTTGCCCGAAGGCTCCAGGCTAAAAACCCGGATTCTTCCGAGTTGGGGATCATCTTGGAGGAATCTTCCCGTCTGGAGAAGATTCTAAAGAGGATCGAGAACTATCTCAGACCGGTTGAGCTTCGCCCGAAGGAGTGTTCTGTAAATGAGATCATAAATGAAGCCGTCGAACTCGTGTCCCCGGAAATCGAGCGGGAGGGATTGAACATCGAGACGCGCCTCGCCCCGTCCCTCGCCCTCGCTTATGTGGACCCTGCAGTCCTGATCCAGGTCCTGATCAATGTCGTACACAATGCCGGCAAGGTAATGCGAAAGGATGGGAAGATCACTATCGAGAGCTTCGAAACCGACCAGAACGTACACATATCGGTCAAGACGCCCCTGCAGCATGAGATCAAGGACCCCGAGCACATCTTCACTCCATTTGTCGGAGAAACAGGGAAAGAGATTTCGGTTCCGATCTGCTTTCGGATTATTCGTGGAATGGGAGGGCAGCTTTCCCTGATGCAGCAGGGTGAATCGGTTGTTTTTGCTGCCTCGCTCCTTAAGGCGGTTCAACAACAGCAGTGAAATCGACCCTTTCTTTATTGGCCTGCGCCCGGCGAATCCGGAGCAGTATTTTGCTGCCTTGCCGGCAGTATGACAATAAAAGTTGATCCCTTCCCGGGAGTGCTCCTGGCGGTGATTGTCCCACCGTGGACTTCGGCAATTTTTCTGCAAATGGAGAGCCCCATACCGGTTCCCTCAAAAGAGCTGCTGCGGGCATGAAGACGTTTGAACGGCAGGAACACGCGGTCCAGATACTTTTCGTCGAAGCCGATTCCATTGTCCTCCAAGGCAATCCGGCAAAATTTGTCGTGATGAAGGTCCGTTGCCTGCTCCTCTACCTTCTCCTTAACCAGCCGGCCATGAATTCTGATTACGGGGCTCTCGGCCCCATGGAATTTCAGGGCGTTGTCAACGATGTTCAGGAAGAGCCGGTGCATCTGGAGAGGATCGGCCTCAATGGCAGGTAGATTGCCTATCTCGATCCGTGCACTGGTTTTTTCGACAAACTCCTCGAGATCTCTGAGCACGTCGCGAAGCACACGGTTCAGATCGACCATCACGAAAGGCCCGGCTTTTGTCGTTATCCTGGAGTAGCCAAGAAGAGCGTGGATCGAATCCTGCATTCGTTTTGCCTCATATTGCACCTTTTCGAAGCGGTCCAACCCTTTCTTATCGAGAGATGCGCAGGAGGCGCCTCTTATTCTATCGTTAAGGATTTGGATCTTTCGGAGCGGTTCCTGAAGATCATTGGAGGCGACGAATAGAAATTCCTGAAGATCCCGATTGATTCTCTCGAGCCGCGCGTTTGAGGCCAAGAGCTGAGCAGTCCGCTCCTTAACCCCTTTTTCAAGCTCATCTTTTGCTCTTTTGAGATCTTCTTCCGCTTTTTTTCTTTCCGTAACATCGCTGAGAATTCCGGTAAAAATCCTTCTTTTCCCAACCCAGACTTCACTTACGGCAAGGTAGAGGGGAAATGTGGCGCCATCTTTTCTTCTCCCGGCGACCTCCCGGCCTATACCTATGATCTTACGGTTCCCTGTTCTGAGATAATTGTCAAGATAGGTCGCATGTTCTTTCCGGTAGGGCAGGGGCATGAGCATATTTACATTATTTCCGATCACCTCGCCGGCAGGATAGCCGAAAATCCTTTCTGCAGCTTTATTGAATGATTGAACAATGCCGAGTTCGTTTATCGTGATAATGCCGTCGACTGTAGTATCCAAAATAGCCTGCAGCCTTGCCCCTTCTTCTCGAAGGTTCTCTTCTTCCTGCTCGCACGGCACACATCCCGGCGCCGGCGGGGTTGCTGATTTACCTTCATCGGCCATATCGATCCTCGGATGACGATGAGTCGTTCCTGATAAAATCGCCTTTAGTTGCAGATTATAACCATTCAACCGATGTTTACCGGGCAAAATTGTGGAAAGTCCGAGGGCTGGTTATAATTAATGTATCTAAGAGAGAATGCCTGTCTGGGAGGCGCGTGGCATAGGGGCTGCAATTTATCGATTTGTCTCAAATCGTTAGTACCCGGATTCCATGGGTCTCGACAGGCGGGAGGAAAACGTCACATGGCTGTTTTTAATGATATCGCCGGAAGCAAGCGGGTGCAGGACAACAGCAGTCTTGGGCCGGTGGTGGATAGCGCGGTTGCGCTCCCGGGGCCCAATAAGTTGCTTTGTGAGCCGAGCGCGCTTCTGGAGCTGGCGCATGATGCAATTATTGTCCGTGACCTGGATGCCAGGGTCAAATACTGGAACAAAGCGGCTGAAAAACTATACGGCTGGAAGCGAAGCGAGGCCAATGGAAAAATCATCCATGAACTCCTTATGACCCGGTTCCCGATGCCGCTGCACGAAATAGAGTCAATCGTCATGGAAAAGGAGAAATGGCAGGGAGAACTCATCCATTACACCCGGAAGAAAAAGCCTATCGTGGTTGAGAGCCGTTGGGCCCTGCAGCGCGACGAGAACGGACATCCCATCGCTATGCTTGAAATCAATCGCGACATTACCGCGCGTAAGATTGCCGAAGCCGCGGCGAAAGACTACTCGACAAGACTCGAGAGGACCAATCAGGAGTTGCGCGATTTTGCCTCGATAGCCTCTCATGACTTACAGGAGCCTCTTAGAAAGGTCTCTACTTTCGGCAGCATCCTGGAGGCCAAATTCTCAGACCCTCTGGGGAAGGAAGGACAGGCCTATCTGACCAAGATGCTTGACGCTACGGCCCGCATGCAGGCGCTTATTCATTCTTTGTTGATCTATGCCCGGGTAACCACCAGGTCGGAGCCCTTCGTGTCGGTCGATCTCGGCAAATTGGTCAAAGAAGTGCTCCTCGATCTGGAGATCCCCGTCCAGGAAACCGGAGCGGAGGTGGGAACCGATGAATTGCCCAGAATTGAGGCCGATCCCGGTCAGATCCGGCAAGTGTTTCAAAACCTGATAGGAAACGCTTTGAAGTTCCACGGTGGCAATCCGCGTATCAAGGTCTACGCGGAAGCCTGCTGGGAGGGTACGTGCAAGATATACATCGAAGATAATGGAATAGGTTTCGATGAATTATATCTTGACCGGATTTTCCAGCCCTTTCAACGCCTGCACGGTAAAAGCAGCCCCTATAAGGGCTCGGGAATAGGGCTGGCTATATGCCGGAAGATAGTTGAACGCCACAACGGGACGATTACCGCCAGGAGTGCGCCGGGAAAAGGGAGCACCTTCATTATCACTCTGCCCCTGCGGCAATGCGATGAAAATGAGGCTTGCGCTGCATAAACACGCGTCGGCCGCTTGTCGAAGCGCTTAGGAGCGACTAAAATTCAATCAATATTGTTTTTTTGGGTAAAGCCGGGGGAGGCAGGGTGATGACTGAAAGTGCACTGAAGACATTCGTCGTTCTAATGGCCGACGACGACCTCGATGATATTATGCTCGTCAGGGATGCTCTCAAGGATAGCGGATGCGAGGTTGACTTTCGTTATGTGGAAGATGGAGACGAGGCGATGGACTACCTTTTGGGGCGTGGTCGATACCAAAGCGAGCTTCCACCTCGCCCGAGTCTAATCCTGCTCGATCTCAATATGCCGAAAAAAGACGGGATGCAAACTTTACAGGAAATCCGAAGCAACCCGGAAATCCGCACAATACCGGTTGTGGTGCTCACCACTTCGAGAGACACTGATCTCATGCTTCGTATCTACCGGCTGGGAGGCAGCGCTTTCATTTCAAAGCCCACTGTCTATAAAGACATGGTCAAGGCCATGGACCGTCTTTGTGCATATTGGTTCCAAACGGTCTCTTTGCCCGATCGCCTCCTGGGCGCAAGTCCTATGCAGGACTCCCGTCAGTAGTTTTTCTACCGGACCAGTGTAGAGGCTCGTTTGGAGTAACTGAATGCATTGCGCTATAGGAATACTCAGGCCCGGTAGATAACATTTCGGCCGTTTCTTAAAAATCATTTGTGATCCCTTCAACCGCCTGATTGGGTTTGGACCCTAATTGCTGAAATTACACTAAAAGTCGCCGTACCTTTTGGCCCGGTTAGTGCTTATTGCTGCTCGGAAAGTATTTTTCAGATTTTCAGTCCCCGAATCCGAGCCTGTCAAGCCTGCCCGGGATTCGATCCGGGGCCGTTCCGGCGCTTTCGTTTTCCCTGTTCTGCCGGACGTGGAGAGCGCGATTTTTCCAGGCAAGAATTGAGTTGCCCTTTGCATGTGGCCCTGTTAAATTCGCTTGGTTATAATTGTTTTTCTGGCGCCGGGAGCAGCACGATCCGCACCGGAATCGTTTGAAAACGGGACTTTTGTGTCCCGCGCGGTCAAATTTCGATACAGCAAGGAAATCATATGTTGAAGAAGCGCTCCAGACTTTTACTTCTTATTGTGGCCGGCTCGATGGTTTTAGCTTTCGGGGGCTCGTCAACGCTCAAGGCGAAGAGCAATGCCCCGGAGAACTCTGACGTCTATCAATATCTAAAGACGTTCAGCGACGTTATCTCAATCGTACAGGACAACTACGTCGACAAGACCGATCAGAAAAAGCTCATGTACGGGGCAATAAACGGAATGCTCAGGGAACTCGATCCCCATTCTTCGTTTTTGAAGCCTGAAGATTACAAGGAACTCCAGATCGAGACCAAGGGGAAGTTTGGCGGCCTTGGAATAGAGATAACCATCCGTGACAACATTTTGACGGTTGTTTCCCCGCTGGAGGATACCCCGGCGGACAGGGCCGGCATTCACTCAAACGATCAGATCGTCAAGATCGATGATCAGCCTACCCAGGACATGTCCCTGATGGACGCTGTGCAGAAGATGCGGGGCGCTAAGGGGAGCAAGGTAAAACTGACGATCCTGAGGAAAGGTGAGAGTAAGCCGCTGGAATTTGAACTTATGCGCGATATCATCGCTATTCAGAGCATAAAGTCTCGCTCATTGGAACCCGGATTCGGCTACGTCAGGATTTCGAGTTTTCAGAGCGGTACGGCAGGCGATCTGCGCAAGGCGCTCAACCAGCTCGAAACTGAAAATCCCGGCATGGAGGGACTCGTAGTCGATTTGAGAAACGATCCCGGCGGGCTGCTCGATCAGGCAGTGGAGGTGAGCGATGAGTTTTTGGACGAAGGATTGATCGTGTACACCGGCGGGCGGCTTGAAAACCAGAAAATGCGCTTCGAGGCCCGTAAGAAGAAGACAAAGATGCATCCATATCCCATTGTCGTTCTTGTCAATTCGGGGTCGGCGAGTGCATCCGAAATCGTTGCCGGAGCGCTCCAGGACCACAAAAGAGCCATTATCATGGGTGAGCAGACCTTTGGCAAGGGCTCCGTTCAAACGGTGATCCCCCTTAACGACGGTTCAGCCTTGCGGCTTACTACATCGCTTTACTATACTCCTTCCGGGAACTCAATTCAGGCCAAGGGAATCACGCCCGATATCCTGGTCAAAAGGGAGGCTTCAAAAAGCGAAGAAAGCCAGCCTGATGAGTCGATGAGAATCCGGGAAAAAGATCTGCCAAGGCATATGGAAAATCCTGGTAATCAAAGCAAGGATGAAGCTGCTCAGGTCGATGCTAAAAAAATGGTCGAAGGGGACAACCAATTGCGGCGGGCCCTCGATCTGCTCAAGGGCTATAAAATAATGGCCCAAATACAGAACAATAAGTAAGGGGCCTTAGAGTTTCCGATTCGGAAAGGAGGGATTTTTCGTCCTGGTCAGGAAATCGAGGGATTGTGCGGAGGCGTTCAAGATCTCAACGCTCTGCCGGGTAAGCCCGAAGATCGACTCTGCCAGGGCGAAAAAGCACCCTTTCCGGTCGAAAACCAGGTCTGAATGACTCAAGGCAGGCAGCCGGAGTAGAATAAATTGCCGCCGCAAAAACGCAATAAAACCGCAAAGGCAAGGGGCGGACGCAAAGGAGGCTCGGGCGGTTCTCCCGCCGCGAAAAAAAGGCCTTCGACTCCTCTTTTGGTTGCATGGATTCTCGCGGTACTATTTTTGTCGTCGCTTATTTACTTTGCCAGGGAAAGCCGGCGGCTGCCTGATCTAGCCTCCGATCCGCCGGTCCGGAAGACGGAGAGCGGCTCGAAATCCCCGGCCCGGCCGCCTGTGGATCAAGCGCCCGCGGCGAGTTCCAATCAGGTGAAGACCCGGGAACCGGCCACGGAGCAGTCTGAAAAAAAGGCTGAAAGCTCCTCTTCCCGGAGTGCGCATTCCGAGGAGCCGTCAGGGCGCCGGGATTTGCCGCCGCTGGCCATGAACAGTCCCGCGCCTCGGCCCGGCGCGCCCTCTCCGGATATCTCACCCAAACATTCCAGAGTCTCCATCGTTATAGACGACTTCGGTCCTGACCTCGGAATCGCAAAGCGGTTCGCCTCGCTTCCTTTTCCCGTTACTATGTCTGTCCTGCCGCACCAGGCGCACAGCCGCGAAATCGCCGAACTGGCCCACCTCAATGGCAGGGAAGTTATTCTTCATCTTCCGATGGAGCCTTTGGGCGCCGGGAAAAACCCGGGCAGCGGGGCACTGCTGCTTTCAATGCCGGCCGATGAAATCAGGCGAAACATAAGAGCTGCCTTAGATACCTCTCCTTATTTCGATGGGGTGAACAACCATATGGGTTCGCGCATGACCCAGGATGCGCAAGCCATGAAAACCGTACTCTCTGAACTCAAAGAGCGCGATCTTTTTTTTCTCGACAGCATGACGACCAATGCAAGCAAAGGCTGGAAAACAGCCATGGAACTGAAAATGCCAACCCTTAAGCGTGACATTTTCCTTGACGACAACCCATCTGCTGATGCCGTGCGCTCCCAGATTACAAGATTGGTCAAAATAGCCAAACTCCGAGGCACGGCTCTTGCTATTGGACATCCCCGCGAAGCAACGTTAAAATCACTGCAGGAAGCAGCCGGATATTTCAGGGAAGAGGGAGTCGAGATAGTTGCAGCCCGGGACCTGATGAACCGGTGAGAGGGGAGTCGGAAGGCACAGATCGGAAGTACCGTTTGAGTTCAAAAATCTGACTACCTCTAATTCGATATCCGTGGAAGGAAGACTGAATGAATACCTGCGCTCGCAAGAAGACTTTTTTCGTTGTTGCCGCAATCTGCATGTCACTCTGTACGCCGTCAGCGTTTGCAGCCACACATAAGCAGGCTGCAGAGGCCAAGGCCCAGCCGTCGATACATGTAAAGGAACTCGTTTATGATTTCGGGGAGATCATGGAAGGTAACGAGGTCGAACACGAATTTGTCGTCAGGAACACCGGAACGGCGGACCTGAACATTGAACGCGTTCAGGTTGACTGAGGTTGCACGGTCGCACGCTACGATGCGACGATCCCTCCCGGTGGCGAGGGTAAGATGACGATGAAAGTGACCCTGAGGCACTATCAGGGCAAGGTTAGTAAAAAGGCGACCATCCGAAGCAATGATTCGAGAGACCCCGAGTTAGTGGTAAAGATGGAGGGCGTTGTTATACCCTTTATCGACATAAAACCTTCAATGAACATTTTGTTCCGGGGCATGGCCGACCAACTCAGCGAGTCTGTTCTGGACCTGGTGGGATCGGTGGCGCCCTTTCATATTTCAGGTACCGAGACTAACCTCACCGAAAATATTGCCTATACCCTCGAAACAGTCACAGAAGGAAAAGAGTACAGGCTGAAAGTATCCAACAAGATCAGACAGGGAAACTACAACGGGTTTATCAAGCTGAATACCGACCTGGCTCAGAAACCCGACGTGATCATTCGCGTGGCTGGGTTTATCGAGGGTGAAGTCTCGGTAAAGCCGCAGAACATCCTGATCGGAAAACTGAGCGCCAACCAGCCTGAGCGGGTGGGAAAAATAGTTGTCACCAGCAACCGTAACAAGCCTTTTGAGATTACGCGGCTTACCTATGACCAGAACCTTATGTCGGTCGCCCAGGATACAGCCGGAAACTTTCCGGGCTTTGTCCTCGAGGTCCAGCCAAAACTCGAAAGTGTCCCGGTCGGCTCCCGAAAGCAGGCTACTTTGAGCGTCGAAACCGATCTGGACCCTAAAGAAAAAATCGAGGTGCTGGTCCATCTTTTCAATTCCGCAGATCAACCGGAGGTCCAGCCGAAGTGACTTTTGCGGCCTATCGGCCGGAATGGAAAAGACTCAAGAAGACCGGCCCACGAAAATACTACTGTATATGCAAGGCCCAGTGGTTTGTAATTGAGAGGAAATTTAATCGATTCATAAAGATATAAATAATCTGACAAATAAGGGCGTTCTACTTACCCCTATATTTCGCGTGATGAAAATACAGTCGCAGAGTATGCAAATGCCCTGTTTAACCTGATTTCATTTCGCCAAACTGGCTGTTATTAAAGGGACCAAAGAGTATGGACCTCCAAAATTAGAGGAGACAGTCGTGGAAAGGGGAAAACCTGTACGCTACATGGCCGTGGAAAGTTGCGAGAAAGTAAGGCGCAACGTGTTTTGTCGAAATTACGGTGAATGCCTCGACCTCACCATCCGCAAGGGATGGCCCGGTTTTTCGTGCCAGGGGTGCGAGGGCTACGAGCGGGAAATGCTTGAGGGGGACGCCCTCAGTGACGATTACGCTCGTTGCGTGGCCCTGGCTTTTGTTAGCGGCGCCCTTGACCTCAGTGCCCGTGCCTGAAAGAATTATCTGATCTGAAGAATCACCCAATCTGCGATTAAAAGACCGATCTCCGCGCCTTGAGCGGTGGGGGCATTGGCTGCACGCGTAGCGTGGAGTTTGGCCCCGGCTCCTCATGGTTTCATGTTATGCCTGCCTTAGGTAATCAAAGCCGCCATCGAAAAGGCGTGATTATGGCGCTATTCCTAACAATAGGCGGCTTTATGGCTGAATTACAACAAGGAGAATTATTATGGAATATACTATAAGTAGATAAAATAAATGTACAAAGTATTTATCGACGTTAGTTGGCATCAAAGTTGCTCTCTCATAAAAGCGAAAATAAACTCTTTCCTCCTCAAAGCCGATCGGTCTGCCCCACCGAGTCGGCTTTTTACTTTTACCAGCCCTTTTTGCCTCCGGAACTTAAACGTACCCCCGCCGCCCGACTCTGGAATTCAGATTCAACAACATTTATTTTGTAGGAAATATAGTGGCGCCCATCGATAAATATTGTATTATTCTGCCAATTATTCCAGAGAAAGGCTGAGACATGAATAAGGAAGAAAGAATCAGACTGGAGGCGAGTAAAGTATGGGCTGAGCTTGACAGTCTGATCATGCGCATGAGAGTAGAGGAAAGGTCCGCTCAGCTTGAACTGGGGGAATTGAATCAGGAACTGCTGAAAACGCTGGTTGAATGGGCCAAGGGAAACGTATCGAGGGACAAGGTCAATAAAATTAAGGCCCGTATTGCCGAACTTCGGGAACTGATAAACGATGTGCCATGCATATTGAAGGAGTTGGAGAGTGAAAAGCGCAAGCGGTGCTACAGCGTGCTGCAGGATGCCTGCTTTATTTCGAAGGAGCGCGAAAAGTACAATTCTCTGAAGGAGAAGATTTTTGACCGCTTCGAAGCGGCCCTTGTCGACGACCTCAGGCGATGCGCTAAGGATATTGGCGAAGAGGATGATTGCGAGAGGTTCCTGGCGTGTGTGGCCCCCGATTCTTCAAGTTGATGCCAAAAGATCCGGGCACTGAATGGAAACAACCGAACCCCGAGCACCATTTTGCAAATGGAAGGAAAATCAATGCCCGTTCATAAGCACAGTATGGTTGAGGAATATGAAGGAATGATAGCCTTCGGGCTTTCAAGAGAAGTGGATGAAAAATCGCTGATGTACTATCTTCAAAAATTTTCGGATGACGATATGCTCAGTGCCCTGGTGCCCCGGCTATCCGATGAGGAAATAAACCGGTTGTTCGCCATAATGTCTGAACTCATGCGCAGCCACCTGAGCGACAGCGAGTACCATGGGCTGTTTCTCAAGGACAAATCTGATTAATTCTAATCCCGGGCTTCAAAATGGGAGTTGGAAGGTTAAAAAATAGATCGTCAGACAGAGTTCCTGATGGCGGCGATCAACCTGTCGTTTTGATCGGGCAGTCGCACTGCCACGCGAAAATACCAGTCGTCAAGGCCCTCGAAGGACCCGCAGTCGCGAATGAGGATGCGGTCGCGCTCAAAGATGTCCCACTTCAGGCGAGAGGCAGGTTTGAGTTTGCGGTCCATCCGGACGAGCAGGTAATTAGCCTCGGCCGGAAAAACCGTGAGACCGTAAATGGCTGAAAGCCCGAGCGCAAGTCTTTGACGCTCCTTTGCGATCAGTTCCAGGGTTTTGTGCCTGTATTTGTCCTGCGAAAAACACCAGGCGCCTGCAGCCTGGGCCAGAGTGTTTACCGACCATGGCGGCAGATGGCTGCGGACCTTTGCGGCAATCGGCGGCGGTGCGATCAGGTAGCCGATCCGCAAGCCCGGCAGGCCGTAGAACTTGGTAAGAGACCTTATGAGCACCAGGTTCTGAGACCTGTCCAGGAAACGCTGCAGGGAAGCCTGCTGGCAAAAATCGATAAAAACTTCGTCAACCAGGAAGAAGGGGCTTCCGGATTGAGTGCTCTTTTCGCAAACCCAACTGATTACCTCGCTGTCCAAAAGCGCGCCGGAGGGACTTGCCGGGTGTGTGAGCAAAACGGCCTGGCATGGGTCTTTGCGCAGTGCTGCCTCCAGTTGCCCGACTTTGGGCTGAAAGCTGTTTTCCGCGGCCGCAAACAATTTTTGCAGGCGAGTTCCCTGTAGTTCGAAAGCTTTGGTGTATTCGCCGAAGGCGGGCAATACGGCCAGTGCGCTGCTCACTTCAAGCGCCCGAGGCAGCCAGTAGATCAGTTCGGTCGATCCGTTTGCGACCGCGATGCATTCAGGCGCGATGTCGTGGAATTTTGAAATAGCGTCGATCAGGATTTGATTATATATATCGGGATAGCTTTCCAGCATGCGAAAACAGCCTGAAAGAATTCGGGCCAGGCCGGGAGGAGGGCCCAGCGGGTTTATGCTCGCGCTGAAATCGAGAATTTCATCGGGTGAGCATCCGGCGCGGGCCGAAAGCTCATAGATGTTTCCGCCGTGAACGACGCTCATATCAAGACCTGCCTTTCAATATTTAAGAATTTAGGAATTGAGGGATTGAGGAATTCCTAAATACCTCAACCCTTCAATCCCTCACAATCCCTCAATTCCTCACTTCCGAACGAGCATAAAGCAGGCAGCCATGAAGAAAGCCAGCGCTGAACTCAGGTACATAAGCCGGATCATCCTGCTGTAGGTTTCCAGCGTCAGAGGCTGCTTCGGGTCGCCCAGCAGGGGTTTTTCGACAGGCCGCCCGAAATAGAAGTTGGTTCCGCCGAGCTGGACCCCGAGTGCCCCTGCGGCGGCGGCTTCAGGATATCCGGCGTTTGGGCTGCTCATCTTTGATGCGTCTCTCATCATGATGCGTGCCGAAGAGCGCCAGCCCATGCCCATTAAGGCCGAGGAGCCAACCACCAGCAACCCGCTGATCCTTGCCGGGATCAAGTTAGCGATATCGTCGGCGCGTGCCGCAAAAGAGCCGAAATAGCGGTAGCGTTCGTTCTTGTACCCCAGCATGGAATCCATGGTATTTATTGCCTTATATGTCAGAGCGCCAACCGGACCGAAGATCGCCAGGTAAAAAAGGGGCGCAATTATAGCGTCGGAGATATTTTCAGAAACTGTTTCCACCAGGGCGCGCACGATGGCGGCCTCGTCGAGCCGTGAAGTCTCGCGGCTCACAATCAGCGACAGGCGCGTTCGGGCAAGGGGCAGGTCGTTGACCCGCAGGGCGGCGGCTACCCGGGAGGATTCTTTATGGAGGCTGCGGGTGGCGAGAGTAGTGTATGCCAGCCATATCAAAGCGAGATCGCCGAAAATCCAGGCTGCAAAGCTGGATAATGAAATAAGCGCCTTAGCCGCGCACACTACCACTGCAATAACAATCGCCCAGAGAGCGAATCCCGAGACCCGCATGAGAGCCGGGGCCGCCGAATCATTATAGAGCATATTCTCGACCTGTGTAATCAGCCGGCCGATCCATCGGATCGGGTGAGGCAGCCACGGAGGATCGCCTGCGGCAAGGTCGAGAAAGTAAGCCGCAGCAAGGTGCCAGGGGAGAAAAACCATTTTACTCCGAATCAGTGCTCGTTTGCCGAAACCCGAAGAGGCCTCCGCAAACGGCACGAAGCAGAACGCCAACCCGGACTATGATTTGAGAAGGATATCGCAAACCCGGTCCACATCGACATGCATGTTCACAAGTTCGGCGAGCCTTTCGTATTGCTCGTCTTTCCAGAGTCTGAAGGAGAAAGAACCTGAAGAAGGGGAGACAATCTTGCCGGACCTTTTTCCAACATCTTCGATAAACATGTTCCGGAATCCGTCGTTATCGAATATCCCGTGTATGTATGTCCCCCATGCTCTTCCATCGGGTTGCGCCAGCCCATCCTCCATGTCGAAAGGTTCGCCTTCCCGGCGCACTATCCTGAAAAGCGCTTTTGCCTCCCCGCCCGAGACGCTTCTGCCCATGTGGATTTCATATCCCGAAAGCACTTCCCGGCGCCCCGGAAAGGGCAGGGATTCCGAGATCACGCTTGCTTCGACCTGTGATGTTATCTTTTCGGGATACATCTCGGTTTCCATATCCAGAAGGCTCAGTCCTGCGATTGTCTCTATCGAACTCTCAATTCCATGCGGGTCGCGCACCAGGGTCCCCATCATCTGGTATCCGCCGCAAAGGCCGACGACAATACCCCCCGTTTTATGATAGGCGGCCAGGGCATCGGCCATGCCGCTTTTGCGCATTGCGGCAAGGTCTTCAATGGTGTTTTTGCTGCCCGGAATGAGCACCGCATCGAATCCGAAGATTTGGGCCGGCCTGTCGAAATAGACCAGATCTATCCTCGGGTCCCTCTCGAAGGGGTCGAAATCGGTGTAGTTTGAAATGAATGGAAGGCGGACTACGCCGATGCGAATGGCGCAGGGAGCCTCTTGGGCGTCATTGCCGCCCATTCGTCGCCCCAGTGCTACGCTGTCTTCTTCGGGCAGGCAGATATTTTCGAAATAAGGCACAACTCCGAATACGGGCACTCCGGAGCGCGATTGCAGCATTTTAACCCCGTCCTCAAAAAGGTGCGGATCTCCCCTGAATTTGTTTACGATAAACCCGATTATCCGATCCTGCTCACCGGCCTCCAGCAGTGAAAAGCTGCCCAAAAGGGCTGCAAATATTCCTCCACGGTCGATGTCGCCCACCAGGATGCATTTGGCTCCGGCCATCTCAGCCATCGCCATGTTCACCAGGTCGTGCTCTTTGAGATTGAGTTCGACCGCGCTTCCGGCGCCCTCCATAACGATTATGTCGTTTTTGGAGACAAGCCTCTCGAATGCGTCCCGGACAACGGGAACGAGTTGTTCTTTATATTCGTAATATTCCCTGGCCGAAAAATTCCCGATCGCACGCCCAAGCACGATTACCTGAGATCCCATTTGGGAGGTCGGCTTGAGCAGGATGGGGTTCATATCCACGTGAGGCTCGATTCCCGCTGCTTCGGCCTGTACGACCTGGGCACGCCCCATTTCGCCGCCCTGCGGTGTAATGAAGGAGTTCAAGGCCATATTCTGCGCCTTGAAGGGAGCGACGCGGTATCCCTTGTTTCTGAATATGCGGCAGAAAGCGGCGGCGAGAATACTCTTGCCCACATCTGAGCCGGTCCCCAGGAACATGAGTGATTTTGCGCTGGGCATCCTGAATCTGTTTACCTCCCTTTTTTCCACTCGGCGCAGTGGCTTACGAATTGGTGAGCAGCCTCCGGGGCGCTGCCCCAGTGCAGGTGTATATAGCTGGCAAGCACCGAACCCGCCTGATAGCCTTCGGGACGCGAGGCTTCGTGTTTGCGCCTGCGCAATTCATATGCGTACTCAAATCCCTCTGCCTCAGGCTCGACTATTTCGGAGTAGTGGAATTCGTGCCCCCGGATAATCCTGCCGGGTCCGCCGAGAAGACACTGGCGCCGAAGAACGACCTCGGTATACCCCAGCGCCTTGCGGCGGGGCAGCATTCTTGTCCCCAATGGCAGTATTCCCGCCATTTGATGCTTTTCCCCTTCAATTGTATCTATATAGCGGCCAAGGGTCATCAGGCCGCCGCACTCCGCATAGATCGGCATCCTTTGTCCGGCTCGCTCGCGAAGAGACTGGAGAAAACCGGCATTGCCGGATATGGATACGGCAAAAAGTTCAGGGTATCCCCCGCCCAGATATACCCCGGAGCATTCTTCCGGGAGAGTTTCGCCCATTACGGGAGAAAAAAAATGAAGCCGCGCTCCGGCCTGCTCAAGGAGTTCCAGGTTGTCGGGATAATAGAAGCAGAAAGCCGCGTCTCGAGCTACTGCAATCACAGGACTGTGTTTGCTGACCGGCTCGAAGGGCAGGGGGGCAGGCTCGGCGTGAGACAAATAGCGGGTTTTTTCCAGGAGCTGGTCGATGTCGAGGCGCTTTTCCAGAAGCTCGGCCAATTTCTTCTGCCACCCGGCATCGAGGCGCATTTCGTCTGCTGTTACAAGTCCCAGGTGCCGTTCGGGTATGCTGACCTGGTCCTCCCTGGGAATGCCCCCCAAAACGGCAACTTCGGGACATGCCGATCCGACTGCCTCTTTCAGGTACTCCAGATGAGCATCTCCGCCGATCCGGTTGAAAATCACTCCGGCAAAATCGAGCCCTGGATCAAAATGCGTAAATCCGAATATCAGGGCCGCTGCGCTCCTTGCCATGCTCCGAGCGTCTATAACCAGTACGGCCGGGACCCCGAGCCATTTGGCCATCTCGGAGCTGCTGCCCGATTCGCTCTGGCCCTCATAGCCGTCGAAAAGCCCCATTACGCCTTCGACCAGGCCCACGTCCGATTTTTCCATAAGACGCCCGAACAGACGGGCATTCCAGTGACGGCTCAGCATCCATCCGTCAAGGTTGCGGCTTTGTGTTCCGGCTATCTGCGTGTGAAGTCCGGGGTCTATGAAGTCCGGTCCCACCTTGAAAGGCTGCACACTGAGACCTCTGGCCTTCAAAGCCGCGAGAAGCCCGAGCGCAATGGTCGTCTTGCCGCATCCGCTGTGTGTTCCACCTACCAGGAAGGCGTGTTTTTCCCGTTTTCCGCCGGCCATCTTTTACTTCCGAATCGGGGGCACAGGCAATAAACTTATGCGCTCGACGGCGCACCCACTTCAAAATGCCGCCCTGCGCGCTCTTTGCGCCGGTTTGCGCGACACGAAGGCGGTAAAATATCTGCTCTTGGCTGCTCATGTGCAGGTTAATGACGGCACAATCATATGCCAAAACCCGGCAGGCAAACTCCACCGTTAAAGGCTATCCTAGTAGATTGCCTTTTTGCAAATAGAAATCCTTGTCTTCCGAATTTTATCCTTCTTTTTTCAATGCGGCGGACATTTCTGCGAGTGTTTTCTTCGCATCACCGAAAACCATCATGGCATTGGGCTGGACGAAAAGCTCGTTTTCGACGCCGGCAAAGCCTGGTCTCATGCTGCGCTTAAGCACGATCACGGCCTTTGATTGATCCACATTCAAAATCGGCATCCCGAAGATCGGGCTGCCCGGCGTGTTTTTGGCGGCAGGATTAACTACATCGTTTGCTCCGACCACAATCGCGACATCCGTCCTTTGAAATTCATCGTTGATCGTCTCGAGTTCGAAGAGCTGGTCGTAGGACACATTGGCCTCGGCGAGAAGAACGTTCATATGACCGGGCATCCGTCCTGCAACGGGATGGATTGCATACTTCACCGAGGTCCCGGCATTTTCGAGCAAATCCGCCAGATCGCGCACCGCATGCTGCGCCTGGGCCACGGCCATCCCATAGCCGGGAACCACAATGACCGAACTGGCGAGCTTCAGCAGTTCCGCGGCATCCTCGGAGGTCCCCTCGTGAACAGTGCCGCCTGCGCTCTTCCCGGCCGGATCTACCACGAGTTTAGCCCCAAAAGCCCCGAAGATGACGTTTTTAAACGAGCGGTTCATGGCTCTGCTCATAATGTTCGCCAGGATGAATCCCGAGCCGCCGTCCAACGCTCCGCAAACGATCAGCACGGGATTGTACAGGGCAAATCCGGTCGCTGCCGCCGCAAGGCCGGCGTAGGAATTCAGGAGGCAGATAACGACAGGCATGTCGGCCCCACCGATGCGAACCACCCCGAGAATGCCCAGCAGCAATCCAACTGAAAGGAGTACGTAAAACAACACCTGCTGGTCCGGTCTGGCCGTTAGAAAGAGAAGGATCGCCAGCGCCGCCACGAGAACGGTCAGATTTATGGCATTTTGCCCCGGAAAAGTTTGAGGCCGCCCCGGCAGGACACCCATTAATTTTCCAAAGGCCATAAGACTTCCCGTGAAGGTCATCGCTCCCAGCAGCACTTCCAGGCTAACGGCGCCTGTCTCAAAAGCGCCGAGGCGCATATAATGATGTGAATATTCGGCCACACCGACCAGCGCAACCGCAAGGCCTCCGAAAGCATGCGAAAGCGCGATTCGCTCGGGCATCTTCGTCATGGGGATCCACTGGCCCATGGGGACCCCGATCACGGTCCCGACAATAAGCCCCCCGACGATCCATTCGTAGCTCACAATCCTCTTGTCCAGGAGTGTGCCCACCACGGCAATGAACATTCCTACAGCCGCCAGCTTCATCCCGCGGCGCGCCGTTTCGGAATGCGAAAGCCCGCGCAGTCCCAGAAGAAAAAGGAGCGAAGCGATCAGAAGAGTGCCAAGGTATGTGGTCTGTCTAAGATCGATTCCGGCCAGAAGGTTATTGAGGTTCATGCTTTGGCCCTCTCCTTTTTCTTAAACATCCTCAGCATCCTGTCCGTAATAAGAAACCCTCCCACTACGTTGATGGTTGCCGCAGCCACGGCCACGGCGCCGAGGATGGAACTGATCGTGTTGCGGCCTTCACCGGCAATGACCAGCGAGGCCACCAGGGAGATACCCGAGATGGCATTGGTAAAAGCCATGAGCGGCGTATGAAGAAGCTGGGGCACCTTCGAGATCACCTGGTAGCCGGCGAAAACGGCCAGAACGAAAATGTAGAGCAGGATAATGAGATTTTCGCATTCCATGTAGCCTCTCCTGATTTTAGGATGATGCGATGAATCTGCGGCCTTTCCGGCCGGTATAGTGTCGACTAATGACAATGCACTAGCCGGAATAGTGCCTGGAAATCATCTCGTTTACTATTTCACCCCGGTGGGTAATCACGCATCCCCGGATAATCTCATCGTCAAAGCTCATCAGGAATCGCCGTTGTTCGGGGTCCCAGTACGAGATGATCAGGTTGAACACGTTTGCGGAGAACATCTGGCTGGCATGCAAAGCCACCCGTCCCGGCAAATTGGAAAGGCCGATAACGAGCACCCCGTCCACATCCACTTCTTCGTCCGGACGGGACCCTGCGACGTTGCCTCCGGATTCGACCGCGCAGTCCACCACCACCGATCCTTTGGGCATCGCGCGGACCATCTCCTGGGTTATGATCAGCGGGGCCCGGCGGCCGAACACCTGGGCAGTGGTGATTACAACGTCGGACACCGCACAGACCCTGGTCATTGCCTCCCGCTGCGTGGCCAATTGCTCCTCGGTCAAAGCCTTCGCGTAGCCTTGACTGGTCTGTCCGGTTTCTCCAAGGTCGATCTTTAAGAACCGGGCGGCGAGGGACTTAACCTGTTCCTCGACCTCGGGCCTGGTATCGAAGGCTTCCACTCGCGCTCCCAGCCGTTTTGCTGTGGCGATTGCCTGAAGGCCGGCCACCCCCACCCCGACCACAAACACCCGTGCCGGTGAAATGGTGCCGGCAGCGGTCATCATCATAGGAAAAATCTTGGAGAGCCGCTCGGCGGCGAGTATTACGGCCACGTATCCCGCCAGGTTGGCCTGAGAGCTCAGCACGTCCATTTTCTGAGCGCGGGTCAGGCGGGGGATCATCTCGAGGCTTATGGCCGAGACGCGCCGGTCGCGGAAAGTTTCGACCAGGGTCCTCTGGTTAAACGGGTCCATCAGGCTGATGCAGACAGAATCATCCTTGAGTACGGACACCTCTTCTCCGGAGATTGCGCGGATGCTCAGCACCAGGTCAGCCTCTTGGAGGAGGCTTTTCCGGTCTGTGACGAGGGAGGCCCCCGCCGCCGCATAAGCCTCGTCGGAAATATTCAGGGATTGGCCGGCGCCGGCTTCGACGCGCATTTGGGCGCCGCCTTTAACCAGTCTGGAAATGTATTCAGGTATCATTGCAACCCGTGTTTCTCGCGGATGAGCTTCTTTTAGAACGACAATTACCATGGCGGGTAAATCTCCCGAAAATGCAAACAGCGCCTGGACAGGCTCCTTGGCAGTATTTTATGAATTCCTAAATCCTGCCGTAGTCTAGCCCCTTGTGGGCGGCCTCTTCGTGACAGACCAAAAGACGGCTCCCCGGTAATTCACGGGAACCGGCCGGCTGCTCGCGAATGCCTGGACTTGATCTATGCAAGATAATAAGAATATTTTTTTCGATAGCCAGAGAGGATTTCAGATGTTTTATCCGGGGGGAGGAAAATCCGCACGGTAGCGCCGCCTTCCACGGCGGCGCATCAATTGGTAAATAATGAAATGGAGCCGTGTCGATGGTGGTTCGTATATAAAGACCGTTTTGCGTGTTACGAAGAACGCCGCCGTGGAAGGCGGCGCTACCGGGGGAGATAGGGGGTTTTCGTAATGCGTTTGACCGGAGTTAGCGGTAAGTTGACGATTTATTCCCGGGACTTCCCCAGGGAAAATTCACCGTGAGCCTGCGGCCGTTCATGGATTTTCGGGTTTTGATCCGTGGTACAATAACTGTCGCTTTGAGAGTGCTCTTAAATTTTTTAATAATATTGGAGCGGGGGATCAAATTCTGGGGCCGGATCGTGCGGGCTGACCGACTGGAAAAGGGCAGGCCAGAGCGGAATCCGGCCCTCTCCGACCCGTCCCTTAAACAGGCTCGCTAGTGAGGGATTTTGCCGCTAAAATTGGGTTTCTCGGGCTGCCCCATAGCGAAATGGGCCTCGGATTTCGCACCTGTTTAAAGCAGTTAAATATTCAGTATTGGCTGTCGTATTGCTGACACAGCGCTGAAACTACACATCATAAATTGGTATTTGTATAGACAAGTTACCCAATTCCTACCTTATAAAATCCCCCTTGACATTTGCTCTGATTGGGCAGGTATGTTCAAAGATCAAAAAGCCAAAACCGCCGTGAGATCGGGGACAGGAAACCATTTTCTTCTGAGATAGAAGTTGTCTGGATAGTAGTAAAACATCAATCGCTCAAGTGTGTCCATTAAACGTTTTCTGCCGCCCTTACATGCCTTGAAGGAGGAGAGACACTGAAACAACTCATTGGAATTCTAGGCAGGATGTTCAAAGTTTTCATGACAACGGCGGTGCTAGTTCTGGCTTTGTCAACTATTGCCATGGCTGCTGGTACCGAAAAGTTACATTACACCATCATTGATCTTGGGACACTCGGCGGCACCTATAGCTGGGGTTGGGGCATCAACAACTTCGGAGAGGTCACGGGAGAATCCACTCTTGCCGGAGACGCCGTCTTGCACGCCTTCCTCTACAATGCGTGGACCGGGATGCAAGATCTCGGAGCACTCGGAGGCAGTGCAAACTCCAGCGCTGGTTACGGCATCAACAACTTAGGGCAGGTCACTGGAGACTCTCCTCCTGCCGGCAACTTGAACAGCCACGCCTTCCTCTACGGCGCGTGGACCGGGATGAAAGATATCGGAACTCTCGGCGGCGGCAGTTACAGCGTCAGTGCAGGCATCAACGACCTCGGACAGGTAACGGGGTACTCCTCCGCTGTCGGCATTAACAGTCACGCCTTCCTCTACGGCGCGCGGACCGGGATGAAAGATATCGGAACTCTCGGAGGATATCTAAGCTATGGTTGTGGCATCAATAACCTAGGACAGGTCACGGGATACTCATATACTACTGGCAACTCGCACACCCATGCCTTCCTCTACAGCGCACTGACCAAGATGAAAGATATTGGAACCAACCTAGGCGGCAGTGACAGCGCTGGTTACGGCATCAACGACCTAGGACAGGTAACGGGATGGTCCCTTATCGCCGGGGATGTCTTCTACCACGCCTTCCTCTACACTCCGAGGAAGGGGATGGAAGATATCGGACCCTCTGGCACTTACAGTTATGGTAATAGCATCAACAACTTAGGGCAGGTCACGGGAGCCGCCCAAACCCCCGGAGAAGACCACGCCAACGCTTTCCTTTACAGTGCGGGGCAGACGACTGACTTGCTTACCTTTCTGCCCCCCTCGTCAGGATGGACGATCCTATATGAAGGTTGGGGGATCAACGACTTTGGGCAGATCACAGGGGTAGGGGTTATCAAAGGGCAGGTTCACGCCTTCCTCATGACACCGGTTTATTAATCCTTCACAGTCTATCTTGTCGGCTCCTCTCTTGCCGGTCTGATCGGACTCAAGAAAAGTGGCACCTGGGATAGCCTCAAATCCCGCAAAGATTCAGGGCGGAGTCGGTTTAAGTGGCTTCGCCTTTTTTCTCCACGAGCCGTTGTCCAAAATATCCTTGCGAAACGGGAATCCTGCTGTAATATGCTTTCAGTACCATGTTCACCTGCTTTGCCTCCTTCCTCTTGATGCCCGCCTGATCGAGGAGGCTTAAATGACAAGATTCATATACCTGCTTTTTGTGGCTGTGCTCATCGGATTCGTTGTTCTTGGTCGTGCCGGTTTCGATGACGGTAAAGCGACCTGTGACAGCGATTACGCCACGGCATATATTCGGGATGCGCCGCCTTCCACGGCGGCGCAAAAAGGGTCGTTCGTTGGTAAAAGCGGTTGCACCATCGGATCAGCAACGAACAAGATTACCTCCAACATCTCGAACACATGCGTTTAAATCCGCACGGTAGCGCCGCCTTCCATGGCGGCGCATCAATTGGTAAATAATGAAATGGAGCCATGGCGATGGCGGTTCGTGCATAAAGACCCGTTTGCGCGATGCGAAGAACGCCGCCGTGGAAGGCGGCGCTACCGTGGGAGATAGGGGGTTTTCGTAATGCGTTTGACCGGAGTTAGCGGTAAGTTGACGATTTATTCCCGGGAATTCACCGTGAGCTTGCGGCCGTTCATGGATTTTCGGGCTTTGATCCGTGGTGCAATAGCTGTTGGTTTGAGAGTGCTTTTAAAAACCGGAACAGGGCCCGTGATGCTTTTGGAGGTTTGCTGACCTCCCGTTCTTTCCGGGCGTTGAGCACCAACTGGCGCAGCATCTGGCGGTCGGCGCCGGGGAATCGGCTCACGATTTCCTCCATGAGCCCGTCGCTCCCCTCTAGAAGTTCATCCCGCCATCGTTCAAGCTCTTGAAATTGTTTCGCATCCAGCGTCTGTCCCCTGCCGATGGCATCCAATGCCTTCCGAATGGGTTCCGGATCGGCCTCCCGCATGAGGACTCCAATATACTGAAGCTGCCGGCGCCGGGCCTCACCTTTATTGATCGTCCTGGCAAAGAGCAGGGCGTCCCGGAGCTCCAACGGCATGTCGATCTTGTTTATCTGATCCGCGGTGAGTTCTGCCAGCTTCTCGCCGAGGGACTGCAAGGCGAGCATCTCTTTTTTCACCCGCGATTTGCTCTTTGGCTCTATTCCTGAATCCATATATCCCCTGAACTCGCCGTGCCGGCGAAGACTCTACAAAGTCCATCACGGAAGTCGATGCGCAGGCTTCCGGGTTATATCCTGCCCGATCTTACTGGGCCTCGATCGTGTTCTCTTCGAACTCCACTTTTTGTCCCTGCCTGATTTTGCGGCCCCTGCGCAACTCGACAAGTCCGTCCACGCGCACTTTCCCTTCGCTGACGGCAATCTTTGCCATCCCGCCACTCGAGCATACACCTGTCGCCTTCAGGAGCTTCGCCAGTTCAATGTACTCATTTTCAATCAAAAATTTTATGACCATCGAGACCTTCCCGGGATCTGCGTATGGCAGAAATTTCAAGGCCGGCCCGGTTCCCCGATTTTTCGCCGCGAATCACCAATATTTCATCGATCGTGAGCCAGGTGAGATCCGAAATGATTCTACCCTACCACCTGCAATCTGGAAACAGGTATTGGACACACTAGCCGGCCGGCCGCTGGAACCCTCGATCGGTTATCTAAAGCATCTCCCCGGTTGCCGACAGGAATATTTTGTTCTATATCATCCAGCCAGTTTTATTTTTAAGATACTCGAGTGGAAAAATGCGAGATCTTCCCTGTTGCCGGAAGTCCGGCATGCACGGCCGGGTGGTCCACGGGTGGCCCGGATACTTGCTATCCGGGCGCGAAGCGAAAGAGGCTACACGGGTCGTCCCCTGGACGAAAGAAACTTTAATGAGGTGATCTTAAAGCAAATGGAGCAATTCGAGGAAATCATTGAGCGTGAAGAAGTGAGGCTCGGCCAGATTGTCGGGGAGATGCGGGAGACCCTGGCCGGTGAAGAGCTGGATCGTCAAGAGAAAGATCGGGAGATAGCCGAGCTTAAGAGTCAAAAGCTCGATGCGGCCGGGTGGAGAGAAAAGAGGGAAATCGATGAAGTTCTCGAGCGTTGCCGTCAACGCTATGCGATGCGCCATTATCAGGACGGACAGGTCTTAAACCATCCCTATTTCGGTATTCTTGAACTTGAAGATGACGATCTTGGAAAGCTTAGTTACTGCCTGGGACGTCAATCCTTTTTCGACAGGCATGGCAAAGCGATGGTGATTGACTGGCGTGAAGCCCCCATTTCCAGGCTTTACTATGAATATGATGCTGGAGAATTCTACGATGATGAGATCCGGGGGCGGGACCGGTCAGGTGTGCTGCGAATCAAACGCCAGGTGGAGACAACCGGCGGCGAACTTCGAAAAATAGTTGAAAACGGTATTCTTCTCATTCGCAATGACGAATCCTGGGAACTTGCAGGTGAGGGCGGCGGCAAGGTTCGCCTCAAAGATGAAAAAGCAGACCATCGCTTGCCTGAAATCACCGCTCTTATCAGCCCCGATCAGTTCCGGGCAATTACGCACCCGGAATCGAGCACCGTTTTATTGCAGGGCGGCGCGGGCAGCGGCAAAACAACGGTTGGGCTGCACCGGATAGCTTACCTTACCTACCGGGATACAGAGCATTTTCAACCTGATCGCGTCCTTGTGGTCATGTTCAATCGTTCTCTCCAGCATTATATATCCAGGGTGCTGCCTGAACTTGGAATCGGCTCCGGCGTTCAAGTGGAGACCTACCATGGTTGGGCCGGAAAACTGTTCCGATCAGCCGGGATGCACGTTGCCTACAGCTCCGATGCAGTGCCCGCAAAGGTAGCACGCATAAAAAAACATCCGCTTATGCTGGAGCTTGTGGATCGTTACCTGGACCGGCTCCTGACAAAATCGCGCAACTGGTTCCTGCAACAACTGGCTCGAAGTTCCGATCCTGAATTGGATAACATCAAGGCGAACCTGGAGGCAGTGAGGCGATTCGAGGACCTGATAAAGATATTGAACGCCCACCCTGATTTCGTGCGGGACATTCAGCCCGAATCGCGGAAAATATCAAGTGCCCGTCTTTTATCTCGATTTAGCGACCATGCGACCGACCTCCATGCGATTCTCACCGGCCGCGCTCTTATGGAGGAAACATTCGGGGCGGAAA
This sequence comes from uncultured delta proteobacterium, assembly GCA_963741035.1. Lineage (GTDB taxonomy): Bacteria > Desulfobacterota > Syntrophobacteria > Syntrophobacterales > Syntrophobacteraceae > SbD1. The sequence continues at coordinate 78,875 of CAVUGX010000027.1, read as the reverse complement.
AGGACATTCGGGAAAGCGCCCTGGACCAACTCATCGAACGGCAAACGCAGCTTCACAACCGGAGCCGTATTGATTTTGCCGATACGGGGATTCTCCTCTGGCTTTTGCAGCGAAAGGGAATTGCAGTCGCCAGGCCCGGTTATGCTCATATGATGGTGGATGAAGCCCAGGATTTGAGCGAAGTCGAGCTCGCTACGCTCCTCTACGCTGCCGATGAGCGCCAGTCGATTACCATTTGTGGTGACATGGCGCAGAAGATAAAAGGGGATGTATCTTTTAACACCAGCGAAGGATTTGCGGGCTTTGTCATGGCCCAGCAACAGCGGACTGGAGCCAAAAGCCTGCGCTCGGATACCCTGGAGGTGGGTTTTCGGGCAACCCGGCCGATAATGGAGCTGGCTTGGCACGTTTTGGACGAAAAGCCCTCTATGTCGGCGCCGCGCAACGGCGAGCCGGTGCATATCATTCCAACCCGGAGCCCCGGGGAAACGATAGCAAAGGCTAAGGGAATTCTTGAGGACTACATTGAAAAACGGCCCAAAGCCCTCGTCGCAGTCGTCTGCCGATATAAAGCGGATGCGGATCGGGTCTTCGAAGAATTAAAGCTCCTGGGTCTTCCGAACTTGCGCCGGCATGAGCGAGATGATTTCTCTTTTCAACCGGGGATCGCCGTTACCAATGCCCACCAGGTCAAGGGGCTGGAATTTTCCGCCGTCCTGATAGTAAACCCGGCTGCCGGTCAGTACCGGGATGACCGTGAAAATCGTATGCTTCTTCACGTGGCAATCACCCGAGCTGCCGATCACCTGTGGATCGTCGGCCATCAGCCGATGGCGTATGGGTTGGAGCTGTTTACGAATCACACATCTGCCCCGGCAGCATCCGAGGCTTAGGCGGCAAAGTTGAGCTCGGATCGATGGTGATTAAATTGAAAGAGCCGGGTGCGGTAGATGGCTTTGAGCCTCCGGTATGGAAAGGGAGATAATGAACGCCGGGAAAGTCCTACAGCAGCAGCTCCTCGCGCTCCTGCGAGGTGGAAACGCTTACATGGAGCTCGACGAAATCGTAGACGATTTTCCGCTCGACTCAATTAATGACAAAGCGCCGAACGTCCCTTACAGCTTCTGGCAAATCCTTGAACACATGCGTATCGCGCAGTGGGATATCCTGGAATTCATAAGAAATCCGGACCACGTTTCGCCGCATTACCCCGAAGGGTACAGGCCGCACCCCGGCGATAAGGCCGACAGGGACCGGTGGCTGAAGACGATCGCCGATTTCAAGGCGGACAGGGAAGCGCTGGAAAAAATTGTTGCCGACCCGCAAACGGACCTTCTCGCTCCGATACCTCATGCCGCGGGGTATACCATTTTTCGCGAAATACTGACGGTTGCCGACCACAACAGCTACCATCTCGGTGAGTTGGCAATGATCAGGCAGGTGCTCGATCTCTGGCCCGCCGGTCGAAAGTACCTTACCGGCGCCCCCTAGCATCGTTCCGGCCTCTCAGTACTTGATTGCATAAGTTAAAGTAAGGCTATCTCTTCACAGTGCCGATGCGCTCCAGGGCGGCCCGGTCCCATCCGCCCGGGTTTGCCGCTGCCTCATACGTACTCTCGAAAAATGAGAGCAGCTTTTCATCCGGCGACGGTGCCGTTCGGACTGCTTCGTAGGGCAGTAAAAACTCGCCGAAATCCGGGTGATAGTATGCCTCCTTCGCCCGGAGCGGATAGTCTTTGAATCCCTCGGGTTCCGGGTAGGCATAGGCGTAGAATGCCGGCTCCCCAAGGCCCGCGCCGGGCCAGAATCCGCAACTGCTCACTTCGTGCGAGTATGCTTCAATGGCGACAAAATGGGCCAGGTTCGGGACCGGCCCGTGCATGGGCGCTCGGCGCCCGGAAAAGCGGGTGACGGCCAGGTCGAATGCCCCCCAGAAAAAGTGTACCGGGCTTACCTTCCCGATGAAACCCGAACGAAATTGCTGCATAACACGGGCAGAGTTCGCCAAAACCTTCCAGCATCGATGTACATATTCCGGATCGTAGGCCCTCTGCTTTGTGTCCAACTCGAACGGGATGCGCTCCTCCACCTCCACCGGCTTCGTCCAGATGGCGGCCTTTATTCCAAGGGATTTAAGGCTGTCCATGGTCTCGTGATAGAAAGATGCCACGGAACGGGGCTTGAGGGCTATTGCGCGATCTTCTCCACGGTCCGTCAGCACGTGCATCTCGTGGGTGAAGAAATCGAGATCGATTTGAAAGGTGCCCGATTCATAGGGGATGGGTGACGTCGTGAGGCCCCGGGCGGTCGGATAAAGAGTTACCTGCCACCAGTGGTTTACCATCGGGGCAAGCCCCAGCCGAAGCTTGCCGATGATCTGTGTCCACATGTGCAGCGTTGCATAGGTTTCCTGCCAGGCGCTCAAAGGCAGTTCGGGCCAAAAATCTTCCCTGGTGTTTTTACTCGCATTGACCATGGTTGCGAATCTCCATTCCGGTTCAACTGCAAAAATAACGTTGACCGTCTGCAGGTGCAAGTAGGACCAAGTCATATAAATAGATTGAGGGATTGAGGGATTAAGGGATCAAGGAATTAGGGAATTAAATTAAAAACGAATTGGAGGCCCTTCTCCGTGTTCTCCGTACTACTAAGGTGCAGATTCTTGAAATTTTGGCAAGCATACGGGCTAAGCGGTTATTGTTTCTCTGCGTTTTTCTCTGTGTTCTCTAAAGAACGACCTTGGCCCCTCGAAGCAGGCAACCGGGTTTTTGGAATTATCGAACGTCTCTGTGGTGAATCGTTTTAGGAGGGACAAATGTTACTCCTTCGCCCCTCCCTTCAAATTTAGAGCCCTAGAAGTCTGAATCATCAAAAGGGATCGCGTGTTCCGGTTTCGTCTTTATCTTGTTGACGCTGACCGGGTCCTTGCCTTTGGTTCTCTGAGAATGTCCATTGGCTTTGATCTCGGGAGCCGGGGAAGTTTTCAATAAATTTTTTCCTGCCTTATTCGTCGCTGCTTTTTTGTTCGCCTGTTCAGAGTTTCCAACAGGACCACTGCTCCCGGAACCACTCACCACAGTGCGCAACTCACCCACGAATCTTTTCAGCCGCTTGGCTTCGGAGTTCATTTCCTCAGAGGCCGAGGCGGATTCTTCGGCGTTGGCGGCATTTCGCTGGACGACCTTGTCCATTTCACTCACTGCTTTGCTGACTTGCTCTATACCTTGGGCCTGTTCCTGGGATGCCACGGAGATTTGACCGACCAGTTCGCTGGACTGTTCAACATTTATGGCTACCTCGCGGAATTCCTTCTCGGTCTTTCCGACCAGTTCCGAGCCATCTTTGACTCTTTTGACTGTACCTTCGATGAGATTGGCAGTATTCTTTGCAGCCTCGGCCGCTCTCATGGCAAGATTTCTAACTTCATCGGCGACAACGGCAAAACCGGCGCCGGCTTCCCCCGCGCGCGCTGCCTCTACTGCCGCATTGAGAGCAAGTAGATTTGTCTGGAAAGCAATTTCATCGATTGTCTTGATGATCTTCGAGGTCTCCTCGCTTGCTGCTGAAATCTCACCCATCGAGGTGGTAAGTTCATTCATTATCTGACTGGAGCGGGAAACCGACCCTTTTGTGTTTGCCATCAACTGGTCGGCCTGCCTCGCGTTGTCCGCGTTCTGCCTGGTCATGGACGACATTTCCTCAAGAGACGCGGACGTCTCCTCAATGGACGCGGCCTGCTCGGATGCCCCTTCCGCCAGTTGCTGACTCGAGGACGTAACCTGGCCGGATGCAGCGCTCACCCGGTCACCGTTTTCCGAAAGGCCTTCAACGATACGAGCGATCGGTCTGGAGATGTTTCTGCCGAAAAGCATGATCACACCGAGTGCGACTCCAAGCAACACTAATCCGATTATTATTCCCTGGTTTCTAAAGGCGGTGACTTGGGCAAGGAGTTCCTCCTTCGGCTCGATAACGCCGATGCTCCAGCCTCTGACGCCAACCGGGGCGTAGGCGCTGATCTTCTCTTTTCCCTCAAAACTATAGTCTAAAATTCCTCTTTTCTGGCTTGTCATGCTCCGGCCAAGCTCTTCGAGCCCCTTCGTGGTCGAAACGTTCAGATCAAGGATGAATTCGCGCCTTGGATGCGCAATGACAAAACCCTTGTCGTCAAGCATGAAGGCATAGCCGGTCTCTCCCACCTTTGTGTCGGCTACTAAATTGATGAGCAGGTCCACTTTGGATGTGAGGCAGAGGATCCCCAGGAAATCACCGGCATCTGACCGGATGGGTGAATAGACAACCATAACCGGCTGATTGGTGGCTTTTGATTTCGCGATCGGCGCAACACCGGCTTTCCCGCCCGCCTTGGCCTCCTTAAAATACTCTCGGTCGAAGATATTCATGGTCTCATAAGCTTTGGTGTCTCCGGTGCTCGCTATACCTGCCAGGGTAAGTCCATTTGTATCGCTTACGAATATCCCGGAATACTGATCGCCAAGCTGCTTTAAGATATTGTGGAATTCCTTATCCAGTGCTTTCCCTTCTTCTTTGACGCTTTCTCGCCCGTTCGCTTTAGCCTTGGCGCTTATTTCGGCTACCCGGTTCAATCCCGATAAGCCTCGTACCTGGGTAACTTCTTTATCTATAACGGTGCGCACCGTGGTCGTCAATTTGTCGACGGTGCGTAAGGTCATATTTTCTGAGAAGTCACTCAAGGTCGTTGTGCTTTTCAAAATCAGGAATGAACTGACCACCAGCATGGGTATGGATACGATGATAGCCCCTCCGAATATTAGCTTTCTCCCGAGCCCCATCTTTTTCATTTTTGTCTTCCTCCTTCTGCAAGACTTCCATCAAAAGATATAGGTATATGTCCTTCAAAATCGTAAATGTGGTTCACGTAATGGAGATGTTATTCCTGGTCAGCTTTCCAATACTTCTAAGGCAATGACTCATGTTACGCTAGGACATCCGAAACCATGAAAAGGTCCGTAGGGTGGATTAAGCGGCGTGCAGCCCATCGGAACTTTTCGAGATTTACGAAAGGTCCCTCATTTCCGTTGTTTAAGTCGGCAAAAAATGAATGGAACATAACGAAAAAGCGAAAGTTATCGTGGAATAATGATCGAGACTCAGAAACATAAATCTCCGCAATTCACTTATGGACTTAAATTAGGATAACCATGGTAAATCCCGATGTGAGAGATAGGTAGCGGCATGGGGGAAGGTCGCAAAACCGCCGGGAAACAAAAACATGGTTGACATGCGCCATTGAATTTTGCTATTCTGCCAAAAAGGAAAACTTATGGACAGCGACGCTTATTACCTTGAATTACGCGCCAAAATCTTTAAAGCCCTGGGGCATCCGAGCAGGCTTAAAATGGTTGAAGGCCTTTTTGCCGGTGAACGTTGCGTTTGTGAGCTCCAGGCGATGGTTGGATCTGATATTTCAACTGTTTCCAAACACTTGAACATACTGAAGGAAGCCGGAATCCTGCAGGATGAGCGCAGGGGCACGAGCATCTACTATTCTTTGCGGATGAAGTGCGTCGCGAACTTTCTCAGTTGTGTTGAAGATTTCGTAGGCGAGAGATTGGAGCAGCAGATCAAGATGCTCAGCCAATCCAAGGTTTTCTCTTCGAGGTAGGCCAAGTTTTTTTTGGCTGGAGTTTGCATATTTGGCCAAATAGACTAACTCTTTCCGAGAGAATTTAAGGGGAAGTTGGGTTCCCTGCGGCCTTGAGGATGGGACATGGCAGAAAAAGATATCACGCGGATCAAAATAGGAAGATTTGGGGTCAGTATCATCGGCATTGAGCAGCTCATAGAAGAAATGGCCGGGACTCATGCAGACAAGACCGACGATGAGGTTCGCTCTTTCATGCTCGATCGGCTGGGCCAGGGCAACTACATCCCGAGCAGCGCAAAAGATGACTACGGCAAAGCTTTTGCGCGGGAGTTCCGGAAGTTTCTTGGGCAGCCCTACACTGAAGATACTCCCGATGGGCTCGATATCAAGATTCTCGGCAGTGGGTGTAATCAGTGTCATTCCTTGACGCGAATGATCATGGAAGTGCTCACGGAGATCAATCTCCCAGCGGGAGTCGATCACGTGACAGATATCAGGGAGATCGCCCGATACGGCATCATGGGCTCTCCGGCGCTTCTTATAAACGGCAAGGCTGTTTCCGTGGGAAGCGTTCCCCCAAGAGACAGAATCAAGAAGTGGCTGGTAGAAGCCAGCCGATCTTTGGGAAGAAAATCATAACAGCAGTTGTTCCATCCAAACCGGCACAACGTCAGGCATGACGGATGATGGGACCAAAGCAGGGGAACAGGCGATGAAGACGATCCTGGAAAAAGGTGGTGCCTGTGATGGTGGTTGCAACATGGGTGCGCCTGTGATGGTGGAGAAGGATGCCCCTTCGCGCAACACGCAGATGACTGCCGGATACATCCTGCTTGGGCTTCCGATGCTGGCGGCCTGGTGGTGTATCTACAAAAGCCTGGAGCCTTTTGCGGGCTGGTTGTCTCGCCATTTAGTGCAATCCCTGTCCGCTCACAATTTAGCTATCGGGAACATCGAGCATCTGAGAAGCTCTATAGAGTTTTTCTTTTACGATACGCCCAAGGTACTCATGCTCCTGGTCCTGGTGGTTTTTGGGGTAGGAATCGTTCGCTCCTATTTCACTCCCGAACGCACGCGAATAATCCTTGCCGGAAAGCGCGAATCGGTCGGAAATGTGCTGGCTGCCATGCTTGGAATAGTGACCCCTTTTTGCTCCTGCTCGGCGGTCCCTCTTTTCATCGGCTTCCTCACTGCTTCCGTACCCCTTGGGGTGACTTTTTCATTTCTCATTTCCGCCCCGATGGTCAATGAAATTGCGCTGGTGTTGCTCTACGGGCTTTTCGGCTGGAAGATCGCGGCTATCTATATGAGCACGGGACTCATCATTGCGATGCTTGCCGGTTGGACCATCGGCCGGCTCAAGATGGAACACCATCTTGAAGACTGGGTTTACAAGATCCAGGTGGGTGAGAGCGGCGTATATGACGAGGAGCGGAAGAGTTTCGGAGACCGCATCCATTTTGGTCTCGAGGCCGTGCGGGATATCGTGGGCAAGGTGTGGATATACGTCATATTGGGCATCGCCGTCGGGGCAGGCATCCATGGCTATGTTCCGGAGGGATATCTGGCCTCTGTCATGGGCAAGGGGGCATGGTGGTCGGTGCCTGCAGCGGTGCTGATCGGCATCCCCATTTACTCTAATGCGGCAGGGATCATACCCGTAGTCTCGGCCCTCATAGAGAAGGGCGCGGCGATAGGAACAGTGCTCGCATTCATGATGTCGGTGGTGGCAATCTCGTTTCCGGAGACGGTCATTTTACGCAAGGTCCTCAAACCGAGGCTAATTCTGATTTTTACGGGCGTAGTCGCTGTAGGCATCATCATTGTCGGATACCTGTTCAATGTGTTGATTTAATGCTCGGCGACTTTCGCAGAGCCGCCGAAAACGAGGAGACAAGGATGAACATCAAGGTGCTTGGTCCCGGATGTAAGAAATGTCACGAGACGGTGAAACTGGTCAAAGAAGTTATCGCTGAAACGGGTTCCGATGCTGTAGTGGAGTACGTCACGGATATAGCGGAGATTGCAAAACTGGGTATCTTCAGTACTCCCGCCGTCGTCGTTGACGGCCGGGTAAAGCTGACAGGCAAAGTCCCTGCAAAACCTGAAGTGAAAAATTGGCTGGGAAAGTAGTTTCCGTTGAATACACTGGGAGGAATCCATGGCTAATGACTGTTGCGCATCTGGAAGCAATGTGATGATTCTGGCTTGCTCCGGCGGCTCCAATGTTGGGCAATTATCCAATCAGGCCGCTGTCGAGCTGACTCGGGAAGGATTTGGTAAAATGTTTTGCCTGGCAGGAATTGGCGGCGAGCTTAGCGGATTTGTCCAGTCGGCGCGTGATATCCCGCAAATGATCGCAATCGACGGCTGTTCCATCGGGTGCGCCAAGGCATGCCTAGAGAAGGCGCACGTCCCGCTTAAGTCCTACCTGGTCGTGACGGACCTGGGCCTTGAAAAGAACAAGGACCTGGACCCTAAACCGGAAGAAGTCTCTATGGTGAAAGAAGGCCGTTAAAAAGGCCCTGTTGCCGCACTGAAAGGCCTTGCTCGATGTTCTTGGGGTCAAGGAGGCTTCCTATGCTGCTCAATAGTTACACCAAGGAATTCGTCCGCCCCGGGTGCAGACCCGAGGCCCAGTCGGTACACCTGGTAGCCCATCTCGATCAGGACATCGGTGAGGTGATTCCATATCTTAATGCCGTACTTGGGGGTTTTCAGTACATCAATGACCCTCCTTGCGTTTCCTTCAGGCTGCAAGGGAAGCTCATCGCGATTCATTCGAGAAAAATCTGCGTTAATGCCCTCAGTGACCAATCGGAGGGCGAGAAAATCGTTGAATTGCTCCGGCAGGAAATCAACGATATCTGGGAACGGCGGGGAGAAATTCAGCCCCGTTTCGACAGTGCGCCAAAGCCAAAGGTACTCGAAATCCTCAGGCTGCTCCCCAAGACTAACTGTGGCGAGTGTGGCCAGCCAACATGCATGGTCTTTGCGTCGCAGGTTGCTGAGGGAGGCAAAGACGCCGACGATTGTCCGCCTCTCGAAGGGGAGCGAAAGACAAAGCTTGAAAGGTATCTCGGGCAATTCGAATTCGAACTTTAAGAGAATATTTGATTATGTCTTCAGCGCAGAATGTTTTGAAAGTACTTTTCTTATGTACCGGTAATTCCTGCCGTAGCCAGATGGCCGAGGCATGGACACGTCATTTAAAAGCAGACCTGATTGAGCCATATTCAGCGGGAGTGGACCCGAAGGGAGTTGATCCCAGGGCAATCGAGGCCATGGCTGAAGCAGGGCTCGACATATCCGGTCAAGTCTCTAAGCACATTGATACCCTGGGCGATATTGAATTTGATTACGTCATTACACTCTGTGACAATGCTTATGAGAATTGTCCATCCTTTCCGCCTGGGTTAGGGATCGTGCATAAGGGGTTTGATGATCCACCGGAACATTCAGCAGGCGCCAAAACCGAAGAAGAAGCGATGGCTCACTATCGGCGAGTGCGTGATGAGATAAGAGAATTCGTGGAAACACTTCCTGGCTGCTTAAAAGGAATGAACAAATTTTCCAATTCGACTAATAACGAGACAGAATAGTATGGAAAACTGCCAAAAAGACTGCGATATATCCGGATTCATTAAAAGGAGCAGACCATGGAGAATGAACGCGTCCTTTTTTTGTGCACTGGTAATACCGCTCGAAGCCAGATGGCTGAGGCTTTCCTGCGAAAGTATGCCGGGAGGCATTTAGAAGCTTATAGTGCGGGACTTCAGCCCAGCGCTCTAAATCCCTATACAGAACGCGTGATGCGAGAGATCGGCATCGATCTTTCAGGCCATCGCTCAAAAAGCGTTAAAGAGTACCTCGGCAAGATGAGTTTCACCTATTTGATCTCGGTTTGTGCCGAAGCGGAAGCAAACTGCCCCTCCACGTTTCCCGGAATCAGCCACCGGTTGTCGTGGGCTTTTGACGATCCGGCGGCGTCTGGAGGATCGGAGGAAGAAAAGTTGCTAAAATTCCGCGAGGTGCGTGATCGAATTGAGAAGCGCATCAAGCTCTGGATCGAAGAAAAGGGCATATCTCAAGAATAATTTTGTCAGAAATGGAGGCTATCATGACGGAATCAATTACCAGGCGGCTTTCCTTCCTGGATCGTTTCCTGACGCTCTGGATATTTCTTGCCATGTTTATTGGAGTGGGCGGAGGGTGGGTCTATCCAGGCGTAAAGAACGTGATCAACTATTTCCAGGTGGGCACAACCAATATCCCAATCGCTATCGGCCTGATTCTCATGATGTATCCGCCTCTTGCAAAGGTGAAGTACGAGCAGTTGGGACAGGTATTCCGAAATTTCAGGGTCCTGGCTCTTTCGCTGGTCCAGAACTGGGTAATTGGGCCGATCCTGATGTTCTTCCTTGCCGTCACATTTCTTTCCGGCCATCACGAATACATGGTTGGCCTTATTCTCATCGGCCTTGCACGCTGCATTGCAATGGTGATCGTGTGGAATGACCTTGCGGCAGGTGACAGGGAGTATTGCGCGGGGCTGGTGGCCTTCAATTCGATTTTCCAGGTCCTCTTTTTTTCCTTATACGCCTACATTTTCATCACCCTGGCCCCTCGGCTGCTCGGAATGACTGGCGCGATAGTTGACATCTCGATCGGGCAAATTGCAGAAAGTGTCTTTATCTACCTGGGTATTCCATTCATTGGCGGGATGATTTCCAGGTTCGTAGGACTAAAAACAAAGGGCTTACGGTGGTACGAGGAGAAATTCATCCCCCGGATTAGTCCCATCACCCTCATAGCACTGCTTTTTACCATCCTGGTCATGTTCTCCCTGAAAGGAGAATACATCGTCCAGTTGCCCTTCGATGTCATTCGGGTGGCCATCCCCCTCTGCATTTACTTCATCGTCATGTTTTTTGTTTCGTTCTTTCTTTCGATGAAAGTCGGGGCTACTTACGAGCAATCCACAACTTTGAGCTTTACCGCTGCGTCGAACAACTTCGAGCTTGCCATTGCCGTGGCCGTGGCGGTCTTTGGAATCAATTCGGGGCAGGCTTTCGCGGCGGTCATAGGACCCCTCGTAGAGGTGCCGGTTTTGATTTCCCTGGTCAACGTGGCCTTGTTCTTTAAGCGGAAATATTTCCCCTATGCCATCGAGACCCCAACCGGCGTTTGTCACGTTACCTGCAAACTATAGAGCAAAGGAGTACTGCATTGAAACGAATCGGTTTGCTTCCTTGTGTTGTCATTCTCATGATAGGTCTTGGATTTTCTCTTTCTGCAGGCCAATCATCATCCATTCCCGATGTGCCGGCAAAAGACATGGTCACCATGGTGGATCTCGGGGCAAAAAAATGCATCCCCTGCAAGATGATGGCCTCCATCGTGGAATCACTTGAAAAAGAATACAAAGGCAAAGCCGCCATAATTTTCATCGATGTTTGGGAAACCTCCGGACAACACGCAAGATTTGGAATCAACAAGATACCGACTCAAATATTCTATGACAAAACCGGGAAGGAAGTGTATCGTCACGAAGGCTTCCTTAGCAAAAACAGCATTGTGGCCGAACTGGAAAAACTGGGTGTTAAAGCAGGAAATCCTAACGAAGCCAAAAGCTCCGACTGATGAACCGGGAGGCGGGTATTGGAACAGTTTCTGTTGACCGTCAATGAGTGGATGATGACCGGGACAGCCTTTGCCGCCCTGGGCTGCTTTCTCTGGGGAGTTATCAGTGCAGCGTTAAGCCCATGCCATATCGCTTCGATCCCACTGATAATAACGTATGTGGCGGGCCAGGATAAAGTGCTCAAAGCAAGGCACGCAGCCTGCTATTCCGTGGTTTTCACCATTGGTCTTTTCATTACAATCGCACTCGTGGGTATTATCTGCTCGCTCCTCGGCCGGATGCTGGGCGAGGTCGGCCCGTACTGGACTGTTTTGGTCGGTGTGCTCCTTATCTGGGTCGCTCTCGGTATGTTGGGCATTTCCGGCTGTTCATTGTCGGGAGGTCTCTTTGGCCGTATGAAGATCAAGGGTCTTCTCGGAGCTTTCATTCTGGGGCTGGCATACGGAGTCCTTTCAGGATCTTGCACTTTTGGGTTCATCGCTCCCATACTGGCCATCATTACAATTCAGCATAAGATCGTAACCGGGGTCATTCTGATCGTCCTTTTCGGGATTGGCCACTGCCTTCCCATAGCTGTAGCTGGAAGTTCGACTGCGAAGGTAAGAAGGCTCTTGGAGAACAGTTCATTTCATGAGGGTGGGCTCTGGTTTAGGAGGTGCGCAGGTGTAGGAATTGGTCTGCTTGGCGTATACTTCATTATGCGTCCATTTTTGGGGGAAATCTAGGATCCGTCTCACGCCAATTCGCCCTATATTACTTTTCCGTAAGTGCTTGATTTTTCAAAAGGAGCCTGAACGAAAAGGAGCCTTCCCTTGGATTCAGCAGCCAATCCTTGATCATGTCTCGGATTTCGCGCACCCTGGCAAGCTTTTCCTCGTGTGATCCCTCAACTTTTGCCGGGTCGGGGAAGGGCTGGGACCAGCGCTTGGTGGCTCCCGGAAAGACCGGGCATTTTCCCTCAAGGTCGCGGCAAACGGTAATAACGTTGGTGTACAAAATCCCCTGTTTGTAAAGTTCAAAAACGCTTTGCGGTTTGTTTTCCGATAGGTCGAAACCTTCCTCTTTCATCACCTCCACCACCAGGGGATTGACCCTTTCTGTCGGCTCAAGTCCGGCGCTTTCGATATCATAAAACTCCCCGACAAGTCGCTTCAGATAGGCGGCAGCAATCTGGCTGCGGCCATTATTGTGCCGGCAAATGACAAGTATTTTGGGTCTTGGCTGCATGTTGCGTCCCTCCATCATTTCGGCTGGCAGCGCCGTAACACAAAAGTCACAGTTTAGAAACACGGCCCTCAGTTGACTTCGTAGATTCGCGAATTATAGTAATGTCGAAGTTGAAGCTAGTCAATTAATCGTTTTTGAGAGTTCGATGGTGTGCCGGAGGAGACAATTGCATGGAAGCCAATCGCCAAATCGATCGCTTGCAGATGGTCGCGAAAGCGCTCTCTGAAGAAACTCGCATCCGAATTCTCCTGAGCCTTGAGACGGGCGCGCTCAGCCTGCAGCATTTGACAACAATCTTCGGTTTGGCCCCTTCCACCACGTCAAAACATCTTCATATTCTCGAAGAAGTCGGCCTCATCGTTTGCAGACGCGAAGGGCGATGGCGTTATTACCAATGGCCGGACGGAATAGAAGATGTACTGCTTGAGTCGGCCCTCAAATGGGTTAAGGAAGCATCTGTCGGCGATCCGTTGTTGGAGTCGGATACAGCCCGGCGGATGGTCGCCTTGAGTGTAACGCCGGCGCCGGCGCCCAGAACCGACCAGGCTAAAGTGCTGTTCTTGTGTAACTCCAATTCTTGCCGTAGCCAGATGGCCGAGGCGTTCTTGCGGGTGTATGGGGGGGAGCGATTCGAGGTGTTCAGCGCAGGGGTTTCTCCGCAAGAAATTCCTGAATTGACCGTAAAAGTTATGGGAGAGATTGGCATCGATATGAGCGGACAGAAGCCAAAGAGCGTTATGGAGTATATGGGCAAGACCCATTTCGACTATCTCATCACAGTCTGTGCAATAGCTGAGCAGCACACGCCGGTATTCCCCGGCATTACCAGGCGGCTGCATTGGCCCGTGGAAGACCCGGTTGCCGCCAGCGGAAGCAGGCAGCAGAGGATTGCCGTTTTTCGAAGGGTCCGGGACACAATTCAAGACAAGATTTTACAGTGGGTCGAACAAGAACGATCAAAGCGTGCAAAAGGTTGATTTGTCATTGATAGTCTGAACGCAACATGCGCGCCCGGATGGGGGAATAATTTAACGGCACCCGGAAGGGACCCAAACTACATGGTACCAGGAGGAATTGGCATGAGATCCTTCATTGGAATCTTGACAATGTGTACAGCGCTGCATTTCGGATTTGCTGCAACGGCGTTTGCCGTCGACATCACTGGGGCGGGATCGACCTTCGCGTATCCACTGTACGCCAAATGGACTGAGGCTTATAAGCATCAAACGGGTATTAAACTGGATTACCAATCCATCGGTTCAGGCGCCGGCATAAACCGAATCAAGGCCGGGACCGTCAATTTCGGTGGTTCGGACATGCCCTTGGAGCCTGCGGAGCTTGAAGAGGACGGTCTCGTGCAATTTCCGACGGCCATTGGCGGTGTAGTCCCCGTAGTCAATCTAAAAGGTTTCAAGCCTGGTGAAATCAGATTGAGCGGTAAGGTGCTGGCGAATATCTACCTTGGAAAAATTAAGAAGTGGAACGACCCGGAAATAGCCAAGATCAATGAAGGCATCAGACTTCCCGACAAAGGTATTACTGTCGTACATCGCTCCGACGGTTCCGGAACCACCTTCGTATTCGCCAATTACCTGTCCAAGGTCAGTCCGGAATGGAAGCGGTTAGTGGGAAGCAACGTTATCGTTTTCTGGCCCATAGGCGTTGGCGGGAATGGCAATGAGGGAGTTGCGCTCAACGTACAGCACATTCCCGGTTCGATAGGTTATGTTGAATATGCCTACGTGCTCCAAAACAAGATGACCTATACCATGATGCAAAATCGAGACGGGCAGTTCGTCAAGCCGGACGCGAAAAACTTCGAGGCCGCAGCAGCGGATGCGGATTGGGCAAACTCCAAGGATTTCTACGTGATTCTTACGGATCAACCGGGCAAGGACACCTGGCCCATAAGTGGCGCGACATTCATTCTGATGCATAAGGCACAGAAGGACCCGGAAACCGCCAAACGTATTCTGGATTTCTTCACGTGGGCCTATCAAAGTGGTGGCAAGCTGGCAGACGAATTGAGCTATATACCCATGCCCTCTAATGTTGTTGAACTCATCCACAAGAAATGGACTGAGGAGTTTATCGGACCCGACGGCAAACCTATTAATTTTAATGATGCCGGCGGCCATGACACCGTCCAGCTAGAACGGAGGCTCGCTTCTAGTAAGGATTAGCGGGGGCACACCGATAATCGAGGCAGATGGAGCGGACGTCTTCCAGCAAGGTGGGATAGGGGCGCTGGCGGTATGTGGAATTCAGTCGAAAATGAATGCAACTAAGCCGACACAATTTCTTAACTGAAATGTAACAAAACAATATTAACCATATGGCGTGCACAGTTTCAGGTCTGGATTCGGCTCAATAGCGAGATGTCAACGCCTGCGGGGTGAGTTCTCAGCTCGGAAAGGGTTTACAACAATCTGCGCTGTAGTTATGAGGATGAATTGTGCAGGCTACAACAGGCCCAGGGCCGCTTGGCTTTATTCTCCGGATTGGAAGCGAGCGGGAATACTACCAGTTTGCAAAGTTTACCACGCCTGAGTCAGGAATGAACGCAACGTGAGCGGCCGGGTCGGGGAATGATCCAAGGCAGGGACCTAACTACATGGTTTGAGGAGAAATGGCATGAGATCATTAATGAGAATCTTGACAATGTTTATGATGCTGTGTCTCGGGGTGGCGGCGTCAGCGTTTGCCGCCGACATCACTGGAGCGGGGGCGACTTTCCCGTATCCACTGTACGCCAAATGGGCTGAAGCTTATAAAAATCAAACGGGTATTGGATTGAATTACCAATCCATCGGTTCCGGAGGCGGAATAAACCAAATCAAGGCCGACACCGTCAATTTCGGTGCTTCGGACATGCCCCTGGAGCCTGATGAGCTTGAAAAGGCGGGGCTGGTGCAGTTTCCTACGGTAATTGGCGGTGTAATACCCGTTGTCAATCTGGAAGGTGTCAAACCGGGTGAAATCAAATTGAATGGTGAGGTGCTGGCCGATATCTACCTGGGAAAAATTACGAAGTGGAACAACCCGGAAATAGCCAAGCTCAATAAAGGCATCAAACTTCCCGACAAAGACATTAGCGTGGTGCACCGCTCCGACGGTTCCGGCACTACCTTCATCTTCTCCAATTACCTGTCCAAGGTGAGTCCGAAATGGAAGGAGGCGGTGGGAAGCGGCGTTTCAGTGTCCTGGCCGGCAGGCGTCGGCGGGAAGGGCAATGAGGGGGTTGCGTCCTACGTGCAGCGTATTTCCGGCTCGATAGGGTATGTTGAATATGCGTATGTACTCCAAAACAACATGACCTATACCATGATGCAAAATCGAGAAGGGCAGTTCGTCAAACCGGAGGCCAAAAACTTCCAGGCTGCGGCAGCGGGCGCAGATTGGGCGCACTCCAAGGGTTTCTATATGATTCTTACGGATGAACCTGGCAAGGATACCTGGCCGATCAGCGGCGCTACGTTCATTCTGATGCATAAGACACAGAAGGACCCGGAAACCGCCAAACGTGTTCTGGATTTCTTCACCTGGGCCTATCAAAGTGGTGGCAAGCTGGCAGACGAATTGAGCTACATCCCCATGCCCGCTAGTGTTGTGGAACTCATTCGCCAGGAGTGGAAAGCCGAGATAAAGGGACCTGACGGCAAACCTATTTAATCTATTGATATGTTTATGTTTGGGAGACATACGGACGTAAAGGGTCTACGCTATTTCGCCAGGATCGCGAAGTACGCAAAAGCCAGGGACTTGGGGAATTCGCTGCTGGATCTATGTTTCGAGAATACCACGCGTTTCTTCGCTCTCCTGGTGCTTTGCACTATGGCTGCGATCATCTTCTCCCTCATAACAGGCAGCTACACAGCCATCAGGGAATTCGGGTGGGGGTTTATCGGCAGCCGGGAGTGGAATCCTGTTACTCTTAAGTTTGGAGGGCTGGTAGCAATATTCGGTACTCTGGTTACCTCGGCTATCGCCATGGCCATAGCCATCCCTGTCAGTTTCGGCATTGCGCTGTTTTTGAGTGAACTATCCCCCATTTGGCTCAAACGTCCCCTGGGTACGGCCATAGAGCTACTGGCCGCGATCCCGAGCATAATTTACGGAATGTGGGGGTTGTTCGTATTCGCGCCCTTTTTTTCCGAAAACGTACAACCTTGGATAAAGGCTCACTTCGGCGCCATACCCTTTTTCGGGGTGCTGTTTCAGGGCCCGCCGATGGGCATCGGTCTATTTACGGCAGGGTTGATCCTGGCCATTATGACAATTCCCTTTATTGCTTCTGTTATGCGGGACGTATTTGACATGGTCCCCAGGCAACTCAAGGAATCAGCTTACGCCCTGGGAGCCACCACCTGGGAAGTGGCATGGCAAATCATGCTGCCCTACACGAAGACAGGCGTTGTGGCCGGCGTCATGCTGGGCCTCGGCAGAGCCCTCGGGGAGACAATGGCGGTCACTTTCGTCATTGGCAATTCGCATTCCCTGCAAGCTTCTTTGTTCGCGCCGGGCAACACGATTGCTTCCACCCTGGCTAATGAATTTACCGAAGCGACCAGCACGCTCTACACCTCTGCGCTCATTTACCTGGGATTATTGCTCTTTGCCATCTCTTTCCTGGTGCTGGCAATTTCCAGGATTCTCCTTGCGCGGTTGGGCAAGCACGAGGGTAAAAGGACCTGAGAAAGGACCATGCAAAGTACGCCTCTTCGCATACGCAGGCAATTGACAAACATTATCTGCCTCAGCCTTTCCATGGCCGCAATGGGTTTTGGCCTTTTCTGGCTGGGGTGGATTCTTCTCACACTCCTGCACCACGGGTTCCACAGCCTCAGTTTTCGGCTTTTCTCAGACATGACGCCTCCCCCTGGCAGCGAAGGCGGTCTTTTGAACGCAATCGTCGGCAGTGCAATCATGTCCGCCCTGGCCACGTTGATCGGCACGCCTATCGGTATCCTGGCGGCCACCTATTTATCCGAATATGGAAAAACAGGTTGGCTTGCCAGTATCACGCGCTTCATAAATGACATCCTGTTAAGCGCCCCTTCGATCATCATAGGACTGTTCATCTATACGATTTACGTGGCTCGCGTTGGCCATTTTTCCGGTTGGGCGGGAACCTTTGCCCTGTCGCTTATCGTCATTCCGGTAGTGGTCCGAACGACTGAAGATATGTTGAAACTCGTGCCCGAAAGGTTGCGCGAGGCCGCCGCCGCGCTCGGAGCGCCCAGATGGAAGGTTATCGTGTTTGTCGTCTATCGTGCTGCCGGAGCGGGAATGCTCACCGGCATCCTGTTAGCGATTGCGCGCATCAGCGGAGAAACTGCTCCGCTCCTGTTTACCGCGCTGAACAATCAGTTCTGGAGCGTAAACATGAATGCCCCGATAGCCAACTTGCCGGTGGTAATCTTCCAGTTCGCCATGAGCCCGTACAAGGACTGGCATGACCTCGCCTGGGGAGGCGCTCTCCTTATCACCGCCGGTGTATTGGGTTGGAACATCCTCGCGCGGATTGTCCTGCGCACGAAGCACTATGAGTAAGCGGATTCAAGTGGATTTTGACAACTAGAGCAACTTCCTGCGAGATGTGAATGAATTTCTCAACTGATGAACTTAAAATGTCCGTAAAGAATTTGGATTTCTACTACGGTGAGTTTCAAGCCCTTAGAGGAGTCAACCTGGATATAGCAGCTAACAATGTCACGGCAATCATCGGGCCGTCAGGCTGCGGCAAATCGACTCTACTTCGCACTTTTAACAGGATCTACGATCTCTATCCCAAACAGAAGGCAACCGGCGAAATATTATTGGATGGGAAGAACATACTGGACGGAGCCCAAAATCTCAACCAGCTTCGTTCTAAGGTTGGTATGGTATTTCAAGCGCCGACTCCATTTCCGATGAGCATTTTTGATAATATTGTTTTTGGCATTAAGCTCTACGAGAAGCTAAGCAACCTGGAGCTTGCGGAACGGGTGGAATGGGCACTGCGCAAGGCCGCATTGTGGGATGAGGTAAAGGATAAACTGCATCAGAGCGGCTCCAGCCTTTCGGGAGGGCAGCAGCAGCGCTTGTGCATTGCAAGGTGTATCGCTATCAAGCCGGAGGTGATCCTGCTTGACGAACCGTGTAGCGGTTTGGATCCGATATCCACTGCCCATATTGAGCAGTTGATCTATGAGCTGAAGCAGGAATATACGATTATCATAGTCACGCATAACATGCAGCAGGCGGCCAGGGCGTCCGATTACACGGCTTACATGTACCTCGGCGAAATGATCGAATTCGATGATACTACCCGGATATTTACCAATCCGACCCAACAGGCTACCCAGGATTACATCACGGGAAAGTTTGGCTGAGGTCTTAACCTCATAATTGCGTGTTATCGCCGAAGTTGGAGTGTGCAGTGAATTTTCTGAAATTTTAGGGAAGGCGAGACATAGATGCAGCATGCGCATATTGTAAAGTCATTTGACGATGAACTGGAAAATCTTCAAAGCAAAATATTATTGATGGGCGAACATGCCCGGGCGCAACTCGATGCGGCAGAAAATGCCCTGATAAAGCGGGACAACACTGTCGTTGAAAAGATTGTCAAGAACGATGCTCTTATTGATGAGCTTGCACATGAAGTGGACAAACTCGCCGTTCGCTTGCTCGCCTTGCGCCAGCCGATGGGAATGGATCTTCGGAGCATTATTTCCGGGCTCAAAATAGCCGGAGAATTGGAACGTATCGCCGATTATGCCGTCAATATCGCGAGAAACATTGAAAAAGTTAACGCTACCACTCTTACCGACCCTATCGATTCTATCGTGCGCATGGCGGAGACGGCGAAAACAATGCTCGAAGATGCCATCCACGCATACAGTAAGTCCGACGTCAAGCTAGCGATTGACGCATGGAACCGGGATGACCAAATAGACGAGGTCTACAGCCAACTCCTTGTCCAACTCCGGCAATCCATGAAAGAGGACGCCCGGAACGTGGACCCTTGCACTTCTCTCATTTTGATCGGCAGATGTATTGAGCGCATTGGCGATCACGTAACGAACATTTCCGAACATGTATATTATCAGGTCGTCGGGGAGGATCTGCACGTCACGTAGGGACAAAGCCACCAGGCCCGTCCCGCGAGGGGCAGGCGTATCTGGGATGAAATCATAAGATTCATGGAAACCCTTGCGGACTCTTTGCAAGGATTTTTTTCCGAGTTGCGCTCAGATTGAGGCCACCGCCGGTTGTATGTCAAAGGAGAATTTATGCCCCACATCCTCATCATCGGAGGCAGCGATGCCGGGATTAGCGCTGCCCTTCGAGCTGGAGAACTTGATCCTGCAAGCGAAGTGACCATTGTGGTTGCTGATAGGTATCCGAATTTCAGTATCTGCGGCCTTCCATTCTATTTGAGCGGTGAGGTTGATGACTGGCATACGCTTGCCCACAGGACTGTTTCAGAAATAGAAGATAAGGGCATTCACCTGCTTCTCGAACATTCAGTTTCATCCATCGATCCCGTCGCTAAGGTGGTGTCGCTTGGCAGCCGACAGGGAAACGCACGGAATCTGGCCTATGATCGGCTGGTAATTGCAACCGGCGCAGAATCGATTCGACCTAAAATCGACGGAATCGACCTGCCGGGCGTTTTCCTGCTGCGCTGGATGGACGAAGCCTTTACCATGAAGCAGTACATGAATGAGCGGCAGCCGCGCTCCGCAATCGTCGTCGGAGGCGGATATATTGGCATGGAGATGGCCGATGCGCTCACCTATCGGGGGATAGACGTAACGGTAGTTGAATTTTTCGATTCGGTTTTGACCACGGTCGATCCGGAATTCAGCGGGAAAGTGCGGAAGGAACTTGAATCTCACGGCGTGAGGATTGCTACCGGAGTTGCAGTCACCGGGATCGTGCGGTCGGAGGACAAATTAATCATCTCGGGTTCCAACAATTTTTCCGCTGCCGGGGATCTGGTCCTGGTGGCTGTCGGCGCCCGGCCGAACAGCGAACTCGCTCGTTCTGCCGGCATTGAAATCGGGCCTAAGGGGGCCATCAAGGTAGATCGTTTCATGCGGACCAACGCGCCCGATATCTTTGCAGCCGGTGATTGTGTGGAAACCTGGCATAGATTGATGAATTCATACGCCTATATGCCGCTCGGTACGACGGCCCACAAGCAGGGGCGAGTGGCGGGGGAAAATGCGGTGGGAGGCAGTCGCAAGTTTCAGGGATCTCTTGGGACCCAGGCGGTGAAGATATTCGACCTGGTTGCCGCACGGACGGGGCTGCGCGACTCGGAAGCGGTTGCTGCCGGGTTCGACCCGTTTACAGTCGAGTTTGAAACCTGGGACCATAAAGCATACTACCCGGGCGCCCAGAAGCTGTGCATTCGCCTCACAGGTGATCGTGCCGGCAAAGAGTTGCTGGGAGCCCAGATGCTGGGACACAAGCGATCGGAGGTATCAAAGCGAATCGATGTCTTTGCCTCGGCCATATATAACCGCATGCGCATCGATGAGCTAAATGACCTCGATCTGAGCTACACGCCGCCGTTGAGCAGTCCCTGGGACCCGGTTCAAATGAGCGCTCAGGCGTGGAGCAGACGGCTTTCCGAATTAATCCGGCATTGAACAGGCCGAGCACAACTTCTCTCCGGAATCAATGTGAGATCGCTCTTGCCTGGTTGACTATTCCCTCGACCACTTCCCTCCCCACCGAATCAACATCATTTCAAAGTTTCCAACGCCACGCTTTCGAACATGGGATGAGCTGCCCTTTTGTTTAGTTAAACAATGGAAAATTGAAAAACTTGCGTTCGATTGAATTTTTTTCTGCGACGACGCAAGTTTTTCGGATTTGAATTGTTTAACCAGTAAAGAGGGAAAATGACTCTTGGTCCATTGAGCTTGCCGGACCACGATGTCCGACAAGGGCTACTCGAACACGGAGGAGGATAATCGGCAAATAGGCCCATTTAACACGCGAATCAACATCCAAAACCTCAGGAGGTGGAATTGATGTCACCTGACGGCCAGGCGAAAGCACTTGAGGGCGGGAAGCTTGCGCACGCAGTGGATGCAAGCCAGAAGAGGACAAATAACCTTCATAATAACATGGAGTGGGCTGGTGCGTTCGGCGACATTGGCACATTGATTCCATTCGTTGTTGCTTACATCACGATTGTGAAGGTGGAGCCACTCGGGCTCCTCTTCATGTTTGGCATTTGCCTGCTGGCTTCTGGATTCTATTATAGAACACCACTCCCCGTCCAACCCATGAAAGCTATCGGGGCGGCAGCTATCGCAGGGGGCATTAGCCCGGCGGCCCTTTTCGGATCGGGCATCACAACAGGCATTTTCTGGTTTTTCGCAGGCGCGACAGGGGCCATCAAGCCCATAGCAAAACTTGCGACCAAGCCGGTTGTACGGGGCATCATGCTGGGACTGGGTCTTTCTTTCATGGTTGATGGGGTCCATCGCATGCAATCTGCGCCGGTCCTGGCCGGTATCGGTCTCGTGGTCACGTATCTTCTTCTGACAAATCCCACATTCCCCGCAATGTTCGTGCTCTTATTGATCGGCGTTGGGTCAGCGCCTATCATGAACCCTGCAATACTGCATGAACTTGCCAAAATCCACGTTGGTTTCAAGCTGCCTGTTTTTGCTCTCCCTTCGATTACCTGGAATGATCTCGTTGTCGGCACACTACTTTTCACAATCCCTCAAATACCGCTTACTATTGGAAACGCGGTGATTGCAATCGTTGCCGAAAATAATGAGTTGTTTCCCGACAGGAAGGTAACCGAGAGGGGGATCGCTGTATCCCAGGGCATCATGAACCTGGTTTCACCCCTTTTTGGTGGTATTCTGATGTGTCATGGTGCCGGCGGAATGGCCGGTCATGTTCGCTTCGGGGCAAAGACAGGCGGTGCCCTGGTGATTCTGGGAAGTATGCTCGTCCTGATTGCCCTGTTTTTCAGCAATTCTGTTGCGATCATTTTTAAGATTTTCCCCAATGCCATCTTAGGGGTGATCTTGTTCTTCGCGGGTTCAGAACTGGCCATAGTGGTAAAGGACATTGGAGATAAGAAAGCCGATTTCTATGTGATGCTCATCGTGGCCGCCTTTGCAATGTGGAACATGGGTGTGGCTTTTCTGGTAGGAGTTATCCTGGATAATTCGTTGAGGCGCGGTTGGATCAAGATTTAAGAATGGGAAAACGTAGGCTGAGCGGTTTGCCTCGGAAGAAGCGAAAGAGCTAGCGAGACCACGGTCATACCCATCCTTCGCATGACGTGAATAAGAAAGCCGATAAATGAGTACAAAATGGCGGGAGGCGCTGATGATCGCTGAGAAGGAGGTGCGGGTCAGCTTACGACTTATTGCCCGTACTTTCCTGGGTATCGGGTTTGCCTCTTTCAGCCTGGCTGCTCTGGGAGAGGCCAAGGGCTGGATGACGAAAAAGAGAAAGTGGTTCACCGACGATGAATACATGCAAGGTCTGGGTCTGGCTCAACTCATGCCCGGTGCTCCTTCGGTGAATCTCTCTTCCTATCTCGGCTACCGTTTGCGGGGTTTGCCGGGGGCGGCAGTAGCCACGATTTGCTTTTTGACCCCATGTTTTTTGCTCATGTTGCTGCTCTCCCACCTTTACCTGAAATACGGCGAGATGCCGGTAGTCTCCGGCCTTTTCCGTGGTCTGGGAGCACTCGTTGTGGGCCTGGTTTTTAATACTGTTCTGGATCTTTGTCGAGCGGGAGTAAAGACCGTATTTAACTGGTTGATGGCTCTCACCGGTTTTGTGGTGGTTTTCTGGCTGAAGATGGGTGTCATTACAATACTTCTCATCGCCGGGGGAGCCAGCGTGATAATGGCTCTCCTGACCCACCTATTTCCCGCGCTCTCGCGCTGGACTGGCAGATGGAGCGGCTTAAGGGGGAAGAGTGATGTCTCATCCAATAATTTTGATGACACCGCACCTGGCCCCGCATCAGCTAATGCAGGGACGTTTGCCGTTAAGCCCAGAACGCAAGATGCCGCAGTAAGGGAGACAAAAGGAACAACGCTCACTCATCCCCACACGGTCCAATATGTTTCCGCATGCGCTCAGGCTTATCAGCCCTTGCATTGGCTCAGCTTGGCTAGATCTGTTTCTTGTCTGTCACTAATTTTAGCCGTGGGCTTGCTCTTACTTAACCAGCGACCTGAATTAATGCAAATGGGGAGCAGGTTCTTGCGCATTGGTGCAGTGGTCTTCGGCAGCGGCTATGCAATGCTTCCTTTCATTCAGGATATGGTGGTCAATCAATTTGCATGGCTAACCGACCAGCAGTTTGCTGTTGCTCTGGCCTTGAGTCTGATTACGCCTGGCCCGGTGACCATAATTGGCACTTTTATCGGTTTCAAGGCGGCCGGTGTAGTGGGGGCTCTTGTGGGGATGTTAAGTATGTATTTCCCCGCCTGGGCAATGACTGCCGTGGTGGCCACACCTTACGCCGAAGCTGGCCGGGCGGGCTATTTCAAACAGGTAATCGGCGGCATCGTAGCAGCCTTTATAGGCACTCTTGTGGTCGTGGTTATTAAGCTCACAGCGGATACACTGGTCGATATTCCTACTATGGCCATTGCCATTGGGGCCTTTCTTGTACAGCGATTTATCAAAATAGATACCGTCTGGATTGTGCTTGGAGGGGCACTGATTTCACTCGTGGTATTTCATTGATTGCACTTCATGGCGTGCTGCTCATGGAGACAAAGGCAGGGACGCGAGACGAAGGCCGTCCGGCACCCTGGCGATGCTACTCTTTGAAGACTGAAAGCGAGGAGATGACCATGAACGGTCAGGCATGCCCGATAGAAAAAGTGGATAGACTGCTCGTTGCAACAGATGGAACCAAGTCCAGCGGAGGTGCATTGAGAGAGGCTATAAATCTCGCGAAAGTTAGTAAAATCCTTTGAATTTCTTTTTCGAGTGTGAAGTCGCTGCTTTTTCGAGCCCGTGAGAATCTCAGAAAAATAATGAACAGACATTCAGAGGAATAAACAGTGGAAAACGATAGATATAGAAGCAAGTTATCAGCCTATAAAGATGCCGAGCTGGATGGGTGCCTTAGTAAAGAAATTTCTTTCCACTTACGAGTATGTGTCGCATGTAAAAAAGAACTGGCTGACTTTGACCGGGTTGATGCCCTGGTACGTGGAATGCCAAAACTCGAAGTCGGTGAAGCCTTTGCATCGCAAATTATCGCCAAGGTGGCAGTCAAAGAATGTGACATTCTTGCTCCTGCACCTTTTCCCAAGCGTATTTTTGCAAAGCTTATGCAATTGGCTGACTGTGTTTTTGAACTGATCCCATGGCATGAATATCGAAGGACCGCCACTCTGGAGGAGTTCGGTGATTTTCCGCCCCTTTCACTGAGTCATGCCTATTTACAACTTATTGGCAGAGGAAAAAGAATTACTCAGCCCTGAGCAGCAGAGGAGATTCTACGACATTATTCTCCAACAGTTCTCCCACGGCGGCTTGGGGGTCCACGACATAAAGCAGCAAAGAAATCCATAATGACTGTCGGACGCAAATATCTTTCCAGCCTTCCGAAATCCCACTACCTGATGCCTTGCGCACCCCGATGAGGTATTAAAAAGAAAACAACTGATGAGGAGCGCGCGCATGTTTGAACAATTTCGCTGTTTTTCCAGCCTCTCGGAAGAGTATCTAGGCCGTCTTCAGGTCATTTCAAGGCCTATTTCGGTCCAGAAAGGAACGATTCTTTTTGCACCCGGTGATGAGTCCCACGGCTTCTATGCTGTATGGAGCGGTGCAGTGCGTCATTACAGGGTTTCTCCAACCGGCAAGGAAATCACGCTTGCAATAGCTGATGCCGGAAACACCTTTGCCGAGGCCAGCATTTTTTCCGACATATATCACTGTTACGCAGAAGCCCTGAAAGACAGTACCTTGTCCCTCATAAAGAAAACCGACTTTCTGGAGATGCTTCGAAGCGACGTTCTATTCGCTTGCGCCTGGATTGAATTCCTATCACTGGAGGCCATTAACCTCCGACAGCGCATCGAGGAGCTTTCCATAAAGACACCGAAGGCCCGCATTATCAGCTATATTCTGCTACTTTCTGAAATCCAGAGCAGCGATTCCATCACCCTCCCCGCGCACCGCAAATCAATCGCGACACTTCTTGGAATGACACACGAGACATTCTACCGCACCGCAAAGGAGCTTGAAATTGAAGGGTTGGTTCGCTTTGAGGGACAGAAGATCGTGATAGTGAATCGGACCATGCTCGAAAAATTTGTAGATTAAAATCCCTCTCTGTATGATCCAAATCATATCACTGTTCAATCTTATGGCTGATAATTCCAGGAAATTATCACTAAGGGGGAGCAGTTGTGAGAACAACAAATTTTTCAGGAAAACTCAAAAGCCTTGCGGCCCGAGGCGGCATCATCGTTTTTTTCATTATGGCATTCGAAGTGATGATCATGATCAGCCCGTTCGCCTTCTTCTTCTACTCGGTTTTTAATCCCCTGTTGCATTGGCTGGGCGACTATTCGGCCACCAGATGGCTTACCTCATTTTTCCTGCCGCACATGATCCTACCGCCTACCTTTTTTCTCAAGGCCGTTCGTATTCTTGGGTCCATTCTTTTCGTCCTTGGCTCTCTGACTTTCTTTATGTGCGCTTTGCAGGTCTACCTGGGAAAGATATTCAAATGGGGAATAGCGAGCAAAGGTCTGTACAGCTACATCCGACATCCGCAGTATCTTGCCCTTGGGCTGTGGGGGACCGGGATGAGTATTCTCTGGCCAAGGTTCCTGGTGCTCGCTTCTCTCTCGTTCATGTTCATTCTCTATTACTTTTTGTCCAAGGATGAAGAGCGAAGAATGTTCAACCAGTTCGGGGGGAACTACCGGGAGTATATGGATCGAACGGGCGCCTTCCTTCCGCGCTCGATCGAGGTGCTGCTTTCGGCTCCTTTCGAGTTCCTTCGCAACGGTTCTCTAAAACTCGTCACGGTAACTTTTTGTATCCCCCTTGTGGTTATGGGGACAGGTTTTTTGCTAAGAGCGGTCACTCTAAATTCCCTTCCCGTCGAAGCAAGCCGCAATGTGACGTTGGTTTCGATACTTCCGGAAGACGAAGGTTTGAGCAGAAACGTCCTGAATGAGGTTTTTGCCGGGGATGATTTACCGGCTTCACTCTCTTTTATCAGATCCGACAAAGACTACCTGGGATATGTGATGCCGCCGGACTATGTGATGCAGGGAATGATAGCCGATACTGGCGGAGCTTTTCATCTGCACCAGCAGCACCATACCTTTGCCCTGATAGCAGATTGGATATTTAATCCCTTCGAACACCTCCGACGCTCTCCGTCCGCACAGATGGCCGCCATGCACCATGTTGATCCCGCCACGGCAAGAAGGCATCACTGCCCGGTCATGATGGATGATGCGGCCATGAATTGTCTATCTTGTCCGGTGCGGCGGATCATATTCGTCGAGATAGAAGATCACGATGGGAAAGGGCGTTTATCCAATACCGAACTCTTTTCCTTCAATACAAGGCGGGTCCCGGTTGGCTTCATGGACATAAATACCAAGACGGGTGCGATTTTAGATTCCAATCAGGTGGCAACAGGCACTGCGTGGAAGGATGTTCCCACCCCTGCCATTTAGCATTCGCGGATCGGACATTAGAATGGGTGAAATAGTTTATTTCCCGATTGGAATCATCAGATCACCCTTTAAGACGGTCGAAGGCACCCCCATTCAGCCAGTGGGCGCCAGAGGGGTGCGAGGCAGCATCGAGCTTAGCAGGGAGTTCCTTGGCGGACTCAAGGATCTCGATGGCTTTTCCCATATCATTCTAATCTACCACTTCAGCCTCTCTCAAGGCTGCGCTCTTGAAGTAAAGCCTTTTCTCGATGACCAGCTTCATGGAGTATTTGCTACAAGGGCGCCTAAACGTCCAAACCCTATTGGGATTTCGGTTGTCAAGCTGATTGGGATCGAAGGAATATTCCTTTACATCGAAGATGTGGATATTGTCGATGGAACGCCGCTTTTAGACATAAAGCCCTACGTACCCCAATTCGATTCGAGAGAAACGGAACTGATCGGCTGGCTTTCAGGCAGAGTTCAGGCAGTGGAGCAGTCCAAAGCCGACGAACGTTTCAAGTGAGTTGCAAACCCTCTGAGATTAAAAGTAGAAACTGTCGATAGTGTTTGTTCCCTAATGGGTAAATAATCTAAGGCCAAAAGCCTCTCAGTAAAGCTTACCTTTTCCGGTTCCTTATTCAGTATGCGCTGCATTGTAACTGTCCCAAATATTCTGGAGGGCAACTCGTTGGCTTTCTGCTATATAGTTTGAAAAATAAGACATTGTGAAAGGGGGCTGCTAACGAAACGGAAAAAATCGTAGGCTAAGATTCCTAAATGTGCATCATATGAACCAAAAGCCCGATGATGGCTCCTCCAAGAACAAGCCACAACGAATTCAAGTAGAAACGAATGAGCGCAACAGCGCCTCCTATGGCCAATAGAGTGGTGGGAAGGTCAATGACCGCACCACGACCCAGACTCCAGGTTACAACAGCCATAAGGGCCAGCGAGGCCACAACGACACCGTCCAGGAATGCTCCGGCTATGTTGGATTTGCGCAAAAGGGGAATGATGGAGCTGCCAACTGCCACAAAGATAAATGAAGGGAGAAAGATCCCGGCTGTGGCGATCAGCGCACCCGGCACTCCGGCAAGCAGATAACCGATGAAGGTTGCGGTGGTAAAGACCGGGCCAGGGGTTACCTGGCCTATGGCAATGGCGTCCAAAAGCTGTGTCGTCGTGAGCCAATGCCAATGATCGACAAGATCGGCATGCAAGAAGGCCAGCAGCACGTAGCCGCTCCCGAAGACTACGGAGCCGATCTTGATGAAGAACAGGAAAAGCGGCAGTAAACCGAACTCTACTTTGTCCGTAGAGTATAATCCCGATGCGAAATAAGCCACGGCAAGAAAGCAGCCGGAGAAAAGAACCATAACCAGCATCGGCCTCCAATTCCTTGGCCAACCCCGGGAAAATCCTTGCCGCAATCCCGTAATCAACCCTGTTCCGAAAAGCAGGACAAGTGCATTAAAACCCAGAAAATTCAATATAACGGCAATGATGCCCAGCGCTCCCAGGAATTTATCTTTTACCGCTGTTCGCCCTAAACTTAAAAGGGCCTGCAGGACGATGGCGATTACCACGGGCTTGATCCCGTAAAGCAGCCAGGAAATCTGGGGAAGGTTCCCATACTGGACATAGGCCCATGCAAGCGCCAGGACCATAACCATTGCCGGAACGATAAAGCAGACGCCGGCCAACAACAGCCCTATCCAACCTTCACACGAGTAGCCTATGAAGATCGCCACCTCAGTTGAACTGGGACCGGGAATCATGTTGGCTATGCCCAGCAGGTCGAGGAATTTTTCCCGGAGGACCCACCGGCGCCGCCAGACCACCTCGTCCTCCATCATGGCAATGTGAGCCGCAGGTCCACCAAACGCCGTAGTCCCAAGACGCAGAAAGAAAAAAGCCAACCTGCTCAAACTTACTTTTCCTGCGCTAACGGCGAGGCCTTGATTCCCGTCATTCATTTTATTCTTTCACCTTTTCCCGGCGCTGGAGATCCTCGGTCAGGATGGCATGTATGGCTAAGGCCACATAATGCGCCGGCGGAATATCGTGCAACGTTACAGCCACTCGGGCGAGGGCACTGGCCTTTTGCGCTCTCACGCGATTGACCGAATGCTCGGGCAAGGTCTTCAAGGCACCTTGGCCGGGACACGGGTTGCCGGCTGCCTCCTTGTAGTCTTGCCCTGTTGGGCCTTCTAAACAGTTGAGCACATATTGCAGACGCCGGTGGATTACTCTCAGCTCTTTTGCCTTGGCCGCCAGCATGGCCTGTTCGGCGGCAGTCAAAAAAGGATCGGGCGTTTGGGCCTTCAAAGCCGTAGCCATGACCCCCCCGGTTAGCAGTACGCATAGTGCTATCAACGTAGAATGTTTGCGGCCAGGCAAAGCCGAACCAAAGAGCAGGCTCAGGGACTTAGTTCGAAGATTGGCCATGGCACCTCTCCAGTTGTCGATAAGGAATATGCAATTACTGCCGGGGAATAATATTCTTGCCGCCGGCTCATTTGCCTCAAGCAAAGCGTACCAAAAGAGAAGCCCACAGGAACCCGATGAGGAAAGAGATGATCACATCCCTCGGCCAGTGCGCCCCCAACGCTACTCGGATTACAAAGCCAAGAATAAGAAGCGCACCGCATACTATCAATACGACGGCGCGCAACACACCGGAATTCAATAATCAATAAACCTGTCCATACAGCAGAGCTGGTGCGCATCGTCCTTTGCTTCCTGAATATGTCGCCCGGCGCAGATTAGCCGGTCTGGTAGCAGACCCGGAGGAAAGTCGAGATACAGACTACCGGCCTTTCACCTCCGGCATCCGATACACTACATCCGTCAAATGCGCCTCAGCCGGACCTTTTTCCTTTTCAGGCCCGAAAGTGAGCTGATAGGCAATGTATGAGTAAAAGCTGGTAGGGCCGATAATGTCTGTGCCGGCAGACAGAAGAATGTGGTGAATTTCGGTCAAGTTGATTATGGAGCCGATATTAAACCCGAAATGGCGTTCATCCCCGGTATCTGGTGGACTACCGTAGAAAAGCTCCCCACCGACAGTCAGGTACTTGTTTAGGTCACGTTGCACCAGCCATCCAAAGAAATAGAGATTTTTGTCCCCGGGGCCCGGATTTGTCATGTAGCCTCCTCCTCCATACGTCAGCCATGGCCCCCAACCTTTCTGAAGCCAGACGGGTATGAACACCTGGGGACCACCTAGCCCCAGTCCCGTTGATTCCGCTCCGGTGGGAACCTCGAGAAGAGGAAAGATCCCGGCCATGAACCTGGTCTCTTCGTCATTGTAAAAGCGCCACTTGAATCCCAGCTCCGTATCGCCATACCCATAATGAGAGGGCAGTGCGGAGGGTTTGACGTATTCCATAGGAGCGATGATATGAAACTGAAAGTCCGGGGCTATTCCGTAGTTGATTTCTACGTGCGGAGCAGTGATGTTCACTCCGCCATGCTCTTCCTGCGATATGCTTGCAACATATATTTCCCAGTGTTTGTATTCAACGGGTTCGGGGTCGTCCGTCAGGAAGGGAGGCCCGGCCAGGGCAGGAAAAGGCAAAAGGGGCAGAGCAAAAAAAAGTACCAGTGCGATACGCCACATAGCTTCCCCCCAAGATTCTTTGTATATATCCAGGAACCGAAAATATGACAGGCTGGGACGGAAAGCTATAAAGTCGCATACTAATTAGATTGCCATCAGGATTAATTATTTCAACATCTCGAAAGGTGCCCCCTCTCAATTTCTCAGATTGCCGCCGCGGATCAGTCCGGTTTCATTGCACTCACCTTAATGCTGGCAACCGATCCGGATATCTCTTCTGCATGATCTGAAATAATGCCGGCATCAGAGTATATTGCCTTGGCTACCGGGTCGTTTACGGCCAGTTCGACAGGGTAGACATCTTCACCAACCACTTTTAAATCGCGGAAACCTGCATCTGTTATGGCGGCAAGATACTCATCTTTCATCACGGCTCCCGCAATACAGCCGACGTACGCCTCAACAGACTGCCTGATGATTTCGGGCAAGGCTTTCAGCAAAACAAGGTCGGAAACCATCAGCCGGCCGCCTGGTTTCAACACTCGAAAGGCTTCTTTGAATACCTTTCCCTTTTCAGGTGAGAGATTGATAACGCAGTTCGAAATGATGACATCCACTTCGTTATCAGAAACTGGCAGGTTCTCGATCTCGCCCAACCTGAATTCTGCGTTTTGGAACCCGCCCTTCACTGCGTTTGCTTTTGCTTTCTCTATCATCTCGGGAGTCATGTCTACGCCGATGACTTTTCCGGATGAACCGACTACGGCGGCGGCCAGAAAAGCATCGAACCCGGCCCCGGAGCCAAGGTCAAGTACGGCATCGCCTTCCTTCAGCGAAGCAAGAGCCACTGGATTGCCGCATCCGAGTCCAAGATTTGCCCCCTCGGGTACCGAATTCAAGTCCATGTCGTTGTAGCCCACCTTTTTGCTTATTTCCTCTGCATCCGGGCCTCCGCAGCACGACTTCCTCGTCCCGCAGCACGGCATGTTATGCAGGGCGACTTTAGCGTAGCGTGATTTAACGACCTCTTTGATTTCGTCAGCTTTCATCTGTCATTCTCCCGTGACTTCTCGATACTGTGCAAAGACTCTTCCTGCGGAAACGAGCATGACTATGGACTGAATCGCTCCAAGCTCCTCATCGGATACTCCCTTTTCCCTGGCAACCCCAGAGAGCATCTCCATTCAGGGATAGCACCCAACCGCCATTGCCGCTCCCATTTGGATCATGAAAGTCGTCTTGGGATCTATGATTCCATTGTTGACGACCGTATTGCGAAAATCGGCAAAGCTTTGATTCACCTGCTTTGGCAGCATGGCTTCTCCTTCTTGGTGAATATCGCAGGATTGCCTCACAGTTCATTCCAAGCTGATGCTCTTCAGTACGGGGCCGAGAAATTCCTTTACGCGCTCAGCCAGAGCATCCGCCTTAATGAGCGTAAAGCAGCAAATCTCTCCATCCTTGTGCCAACTGATAAGGGCCAGCTTGTCGCCTGCGCGGATTTTCGCCCTTTCGCGGAACTCCTTGGGCAGCACCATCTGTCCCCGTTCATCGACGGTAATGAGCGATTCGACTGTGCAGCAGGTTTCTTGGGCCTCTGAAGCGCAACAGGATTCGCCCTTGTTCCCCTTTGCCATTGGCTATCCTCCTGGATATATCAGGTTTGTCTGATTGTACTGATGAAACGGATTTAACGGAAGTATCAGCACAATCACGCCATTTGTCAAAGGAAAAATGTTCGGTGGGCGTCGTATTATGATGAAATGCGGCATCCTGCCCGGATGCCAGGGCGCAGAATGCCGGTGCGCTTCTGCTAAAAGTATTTTTCGGCAACCTGCTCTGCGACTTTCCGGGCGTTAGCGCTGATCTGAGAATCTGACATTTCGTCCACTCCGAAAAGGTCCTGGTCGTATTCGAAAAGCTTATCGGTGAATACCACTTCGGGTTCCAGGTCAGGGAAGGCCCCTTTGGTCAGGCGTGTGGCGCACGCCATGCCGCACCCATCTAAAATCAGCACCCTGCTTGCTCTTTGCACCAAATCCTTCATGCCTCCGGCTTCTTCCAGCAACCCACCGTGGCAAATACGCACTGCTTTACAAGGGACCAGCTTGTGAGCGATCAGATTCGCCGCCCTCCTCGCAGTTTCGCCTTTGAGGCACATGCCCTCACAGCAGATCACCGCATCTTTGGGCGGAGTTGACAACTGTTTCTGCGCATACCGAATCCCTGCTGCGCATGAACGTTCTGCCATCTCAATCTTGATTGTTTTAGCCATTATTTTCCCCTTTAGAGATGAGCCTTGTCCGGCTCAGATTCGTATTCGTCATTTCGGGGCATCCTGGCCCTGTTTTTCCGCCGGATTTTGTTTTTCAGTCTGATTCGAGCAGCACTCCTGCATCATCTCAGTCATCGTTTCCGACCAGGGACAGCAGGGACCGCTTTGCTTAGACATCATGTTCCGCATCGTCTCCGGCATTGCGGCAAAGCAACCGGGAGACATTTTGCTTCGATCAGTGTTTCGATCTGCCATGGAAATCACCTCCTTTCCTTATTTCTCTCAGACGCAACGCCCAATCGAACACTGGGACGTTTTGATTTGCAACTAAGACGAAATGATGGAGAGGAAGGTTACAGATCACGAGTCTTTCAGGAGAAATGAGCATGGCCCCAATTGGGGCCATGGAACATTCACATCGAGGATCAGGGGCTGGAAACCACTATCCGAAGCCAAACCAAAAAGGGACGCAGCCTATCATTTCATTCCTCCTCTAATTCTGCAGGATCGCTTCGAAGTCTGCGGGGTTCATCAGTTGCTCCCATCCTCCGGTTCACAGGTAAGCACATTTCTTTCATCCACTTCGAACGTACATTTTTTTTCGAGCAACGCCCGCAATTCCTTCCTGGCACGGTGCAGTCTCACCTTTACATTCTCGACGGTCGTGTCCAGTATGTCTGCAATCTCGCGGTGGCTGAGTTCCGCCATGTCAAATAGTGTGATAACACTTCGGAATGATTCGGGCAGAAGCCTCACTACGTCCTGAACGCACGAACTCATCTCGCGCTGTTCGAGCTTTTTCTGAACCATGGCCTCTTTAAACACATCTCTTGCTTCATCAAGCTCGCATTCATGCGATGAGGTCCTTTTCAGGTCGCGAAAATGATCCAGGCAGAGGTTGTGCGCAATATGAAAAATCCATGAAGTCAGTTTGGACGAATCTTTGAGAGTATTGAGGTTCTTTTGGACTCGGATGAATGTTTCCTGGGTAAGATCATCCGCCGCCCACTCGTTCCGGACCGAGGAAAGGATGAAATTTCTCACTCTTTGGTAATACTGATCGTAGATTTCGAAGAATTCCATTGCTACAATCCTGTCTGAATCATTTGCAGCAGGGATGATCTGCCTTGCCGCCGGGTGCCTGTTTGGAATCCCAATCCTGGCCGGTTAGATCCCTGATGCTGTTCTTCATAACGATACCTGCGCCGGTTTTAATTCTGCAGGCAAGTTCGACTGCCCGTCGAACCTCTTCGGCGCGAATTCCTGCTGCCGAAGCCTTCTTGAAATAGTAGTCAAAGCAGGGGATACAGTTTGCTGCGGTGGCAGCGCCAAGGCATATCAAGAGCTCGGCCTTCTCGTCCATAATGCCATCTCCTTGAAGGGAATTAAACGGTCATTTTGCCGCAATCACCGAGAGACGAAAATGGCGGTCGAAAGGTTACAAGATAGCAAAATAAGAGATAAACCAGAGATAAATGTGGGTTGGCTTGGATTAATCGAACCCTTCAGGATAATTTCCTCTTCGGGCGTTTTTACTTCCTCGTTGTGCGCACTTCGAGACAGAGTATAATGCGGGACATTACATAGACATTCTTTAACAAACTCCTGTTCCGAGGTTCACCGTACTTACGCCATGCCTGGATGTCGAAATGCGAAGGGGTCCGTCATGGTTCGATTCACCGAAAAAAAGGGCAAACACGCTATCTACACGACTCATGATGGGTTGGGGACTGAAAGGGTAATCCAGTGAGATTCATTCACACAGCAGATTGGCAGATCGGGATGAAAGCGTCCGCTTTGGGCGCCGCCGGCGCGCGAGTCCGTGAAGAGCGTCTGGCTGCAGCGAGGCGCGTTATCGAGGTGGCCGAAAAACATGGAGTGGATTTCATGCTGGTGGCCGGGGACACCTTTGAAGACAACGCCGTAGACCGGGTGTTGGTCCAGAGGGTGGCGGACATTCTGAATTCGTTTTCCGGACCCGTATTCGTTATCCCTGGAAACCATGACCCGCTTGTACCCGGTTCCGTGTGGGAGCATCCGGCCTGGAAGTCGGCGGCGAATGTTCACGTTCTAAAGGAAGAGGCGCCGGTCGATGTGCCGGGCGGAGTTCTCTTTCCCTGCGCAGTGCATGAGAAACATTCCGGGCGTAATCCCGCGGCGTGGATACCTTCTGAAGTGACCGGCGGAATTCGGATCGGGCTTGCTCATGGGACTGTTGAAGGCGTCAGACAAGACGAGCCGGACTATCCGATATTCCGTGATGCTCCCCGGCGGGCCGGTTTGGATTACCTCGCGTTGGGGCATTGGCATTCCTGCACGACCTATCCCGGCGTAGACGGGGCGCCCCATATGGCCTACTCCGGGACGCATGAAACGACCAGGTTCGGCGAGCGGGACAGCGGCAATGTGTTGATTGTCGAAATCTCCGGTCCAGGGGCGCCGCCCACGATTACACCTGTCCGAACCGGCCGTTTTGTTTGGATTACGACCGGGAAGGAAGTCCGCGAAAGCGGGGACCTTGCAGGGATACGCGAACAGATTGAGTCTTTTGAAAACCCCGGCGACACTCTGGTCGACGTTGTGGTGTCGGGGCTGCTCGTGGCGGGCGAACGCGCCGAGCTTGACCACATCGAGCACATTCTAAGTTCCCGGTTCCTGTGGGGACGGTTGGACGCATCCCGATTACAGCCCTCGCCGGAAGATGAAACTTGGATAGACAACCTTCCTCCTGGAATCATCCGGGACGCAGCCATGCGTCTGAGAGACAATCCCGGCGCCTCGCCGGAGATCACTGCCCGGGCGATCATGGAACTCTACGCGATCGCGGGGGAGGTGACGAAATGATTGTTCGATCGATACGCGTCGCCGATTGGCGATGTTTCTTGAAGGCGTTGGAGGTTGGGCCGTTTGGTGATGGGCTGAACATCATCCATGCGCCAAATGCGACAGGTAAGTCGACGCTGTTCGAAGCATTTCGGCGCGCGCTACTTGATGGACACAAAGTGGCGGGCAAAGAAGTTGAAGCCATCCGTCCGTGGGGACGCGAACTGGCTCCAAAGGTAACGGTCGAATTTATACATCAGGGCAGGGAGTATCGAGTCAGCAAGCAGTTTCTTGACAACCAAAGCGCTTTACTTGAGCGCAACGAAAACGGCAAGTACCAGAGGTTGGCTGAGGGTGCGGCTGCGGATGAGAAGACCCGAGAAATCCTCGCCAGCAAACCTCCGGGCCGCGGGCTTTGCCGGCCGGAAAACTGGGGGATTGCACAGATTCTCTGGGCCCCGCAGGGCAACCTGGCGCTCGAACCATTGTCGGGCGACCTGATAGCCGATATCCGGGCGATGTTGAGCGTGCAAGTGTCTGGTGCAGGGACCGGCCCGATAGAGAAGCGAATCGAAGAACGGTATCTTGAAGTGTTCAGTCCGAAGGGAAAGGTCAAGACAGGCAAAGAAGCGCCTCCGCTGGTCCGCCTCAAAGATTCCCTCGCGGAGGCTGTTGAAACGCGACGTAAGGCTTTGGAGCAATACCTTGCGTTTGAGGACTCCTCCCGCCGTGTGGAGGAATTTCAGGCCCGTCGCGCGCAGGCAAGGCATTACATGGATGCCGTCTCCAAATCGCTTCGGGAAGCGCGCGCGGTTGCCGAGACTTATCGTAAACTTGGCGCCGAGCGGGCTCAGAGGTCCGAGAAGGTTACTGTAGCCGCAGCACAATACAGAGAGATCAAACTGGGTATTGAGGCCATCAAGTCCGGCGAATTTGAGTTAGGCGAAGTGCGTAAAGCTTTGGAAACTCTGAAAGGCGAAATTCCACTTAAGGAACGCGAGGTACAGGAACGCGAGCAGGAAGCGGCGAGGCTTAAAGCCGCTTTGGAAGATGCGCGCAAAAGCAGGATGGCGGTGGAATTCGCAAAACACTTGGCAGACGCAGCCCGGCGATTCAACGAATGCAGCCTCAAATTGGCGCAGTTGGACGAGCTGATCGAGAAGGTAAAGAAGGCAGAGAAGGTACTGGCGGATCGATGCGAGAAAAGAAGCGCCTTCGTCGCCCCGGATGCGAAGGTGCTCCGAGCCGTTCGCAAAGCGGTCAAGGACCGTGACGACGCTCAAGTACGCATTGAAGCGTCGCTCATTACCCTGGAAGTCGTTCCCCGGAAAGCAGGTTCTATCGAAGTGATTACGGGGGAAATGACCGGCGCGTTGACGCTGAAACCCGATGTCCCGGCCCGGATCAAGGGTTCCCCCGAAGTCGTTGCAGATATCCCCGAAGTCGCCCGGCTGCGTGCATGGGGCCCCGTTGGCTCCGTCAAGGAACACCGCGAAGCGCGATCCATGGCCGATCGGAAATTGAAAGAGCTGATGGAGCCTTACGGCGTCTCGGACATCGATGTGCTGGACTCCATGGCTGACAAGGCGAAAGAGCTTGACACGGCCATTACCGAGGCCAAAACGGAAGCTCAAACGCTGCTGTCCGGGACCTCACTCGATGAACTTGCACAAGATCGGAGCATTCTTGCGGCTACCCTTGGAGGGTTCCTCGAAACTCATACGGACTGGGAGAAGAATGTGCCGGATTCGCAAGCTCTCGAAGAGGAAGCGTATGGGATAGAGCGAGCGTTCATAGTGGCTGTAGAGAGTGCCGAAGCTGCATGGGAAAAGGCTCAAACAGCGCTTGCGGCTGTGGCCGGGCACAAAGAGATCCTTGCGCGCCGGCTTGAGGATGTAAGACGGCAGGAGCAGTCTTTGAGCTCAAAGCTTTCCGAACTGACCAGCGACGGTAAGCCTCAACACGAAAAGGCAATGGAGCTTCAGCGGGTTACGATGGCTTGGGAAGCGGCCGGTGCGCGTCTTCAGGAGATCGATACTCAATTGGAGGCCTACGAAGACGACCCCGGGACGGTTGTAGATCGGCTTGAAACACAGCTTGATGCGGCTAATCAAGCCTGCAGCGTGGCGCGGGAACAGGAAGTCAGAGAAGAAACACGGCTGGAGAATCTATGCGCCCAAGGGCCTTATTCCGCCCTGGCCGCTGCTGAGGAACAAGTGGCCCAACTTGAGCAGGACGTCAGGAAAGAAGAACTTCGCGCTGATGCCATAAAGGCGCTTTATGAGACCGTGGCTGCGTGTCGAAATGAAGCTATCGCTTCCGTATCCGGACCCGTCGAGTTCGCCGCGACCAGGATGCTTCAACGGATTGCCGGCCGGAGAGTGGGAAACATTAAAGTGGGCGATGGTTTTGTGCCTTCCGGAGTGGTGCCCGAGTTAATGACGGATGCCGTGCACCTGGACAACCTCTCCGGCGGCGAACAGGAACAACTGTATCTGGCCACCCGGCTGGCATTGGCGGACGCGTTGAGAAAAGACGATTTCCAGATGGTTGTGCTCGATGACGTGCTAACCGCCACGGATGCAGGCAGATTGGCCAAGGTAATGAATATCCTCGAGGAGGCTGCTCAAAATTTGCAGTTGCTTATATTGACTTGCCATCCGGAGCGTTATCGAGGTCTCAAAAGCGGGCATTTTTTCGATTTGGAGTCACTCGTCCATGGCTCTGTGCAATAGCGCCATGGCAGGAAAAGGAAAAAGTGGGAGCCGGCCTTTCAAAGTCTTGATGCCTTCGGGAGCATTTACATGTGACCTTGGCGACCGGTGGAACCATTATGGTTACCTCAGTTGTTTCCACCAATCATTCCCCATTCCTTACGCATTACAGATATCACGCATTTTCTCCTATCTGGAGACTGGCGCGTGCGCACGTGCGTATGAATACTTGAAACTAAAAACTGGAAACTAAAAACTTCGATAAGGGGAAATTGTCCAAAAGGAGCGGACCAAGTCCGACCGGTTCGAGATCCACCCGCTTCGAAACTGGCAGAAGAGGATAAAATTGATCGGATGGGTGCGATCCGGATGGACAGGCCATAGAGGTTCATAAATAAGATGGACGTGGAAAGGCTGATTTTGCCTTCCTGAAATCAATATTCAGGAGAGCTATGGAAACTTTGAACGCCCGGCATGAGCAGCACGAAACCACGCGCCAAAGAACTTCATGAATCGCCGATGACTATCACGCGTGGTTTCGTGTCCGGCTGCATGCCCTCGTTAGCCTCATCACTGTCTCTGGGATGACGTGGTTAAATCCCCCAGTCTTGGTGCAGGTTCTGGTTGAATTTATGGTTATCCATCGGTACCTCGTGAACCTGTTGAACATGCTTGGCGCAGAGTCTGTGTTGTTTCTACCAGAGCAGTGGCAATAGAGTCGTAGAACTTGTCCAGTTGCAGTCCAAAGCCAGCACGTACTGAGTGTATGTCACTTCCTATACTCACCAGGAGCTCTTTGATGCTTTTTCCTGCATGAGCTGCTGCGATTCGCAGGTCATATAGAACGAACAACAAAGACATTGACGACTCAAGATATTGTCCGGAGTCAAGCCGGGCGATTTTTTCCATTCTGTAATTCTCAAGTTCTGTGGCATGCTTAATCAAGTCCAGGCCAGTCTCAATGCTGATACGTGCATGCTGGACTAAGATGTCAAGTAGCTTTAGTACTTTGAGATTTTTTATCTTGGCATCTTCCACGCCACGAGAAAGAAGGATTCTTCGTACGTTGCCCTCATTCATGCCCTCGACTATTAAAGAATTTAAATCCTTACAACGGTCTAAGAATACTTTTTCACCCGTATCCAAGGGAATATGTCTAGCGATGGACGCAGCTCCCGGAGTATTCCACCATCCATAGTAGTCCAAGCTCGCACGAGCCAACCCTACAAAATCCGTGGAGCCAAGATCTTTACCTGTGACCCTATACGAAATCTTTGAGAGAGTATCGCCTAGGTCTGCCAGCGCGTAGACGATTCTCTTGGAGCGAGACCCGACGTTTGGCTCATTCATAAGATCGACTGGATCTCCTGGAGGGGGATCAACCGTGTATTTGTTCCAATGTTTCACAACATCAGGAGGACAGCCTTCGTAAAGTTTCTTGATTTCCAGTCTGATTATGTTTCTGGATAATCGCTCACAATAACTCACACTCCACTGACCTTGATAACTCACAGCACCGTTCTCTGGATAAATAGAATAGTCGTCAGAATGATCTTCGTAGAACTTCAGGACAGAGTCGTCCACATAAACATATTGTAAACCAAGCTGTCTGGCGATTTTGTCCGTAACGATTCCTTCAATTCCGGGCCAAACAAGTTGACCATATTCCCATCGGCCTTCAATAACCGGAGAGTTGAGGGGGGTCAGCAAATCTCTAGTTCCCCAGACCTGAGCTATCACCATATCTCTGTGATCAGAATCTAAACGGACGTCAAGGAGGCGCCCAGGTATCTTAAATTCCTGCATATCCTTACCAGCTAATGCCCTCTGATCATCTTCGGTTATTTGCCCTGTGTTCATAGCATAGTAGACCTGCACCATAGACTGGTTTCTTACAGTAGCGTAGTCTTGAAGGTACTCGCGGTCAATCTTGATATAAGCCTCACTTTTCAGCTCAAAGTAGAATTCTGATACCATCTTAGCTATAACAACATCGTAACGAGGCTTTTGAGGATCATCCCAGTGGATTAAATCTCCGTCTTCAGATCTGACTGTACGAGGGACCAATCCATAGGTCATGAGGAATCCTTGATCAGGTATCAGGACCGTTTTGTTCCCCGTGCTCCATGCCACTACAAGAGGTTCTAGACCTTCAGGAACCATTTCACCTGCCCATATTGAGAACTTGGGAGTATACTCGAACGAGCCTTTGTATGGAGAGGGATGTGGTCCTGTGGTGGTGATCTCATGCCCGATGCCCCCTTGTCTGTTCACGATCATTTCTTTGAGCGAGGGAGAGATTAGAGCCGTGTAAATGTGCCTGTGACTCTCAGCTCCCCACGGCCGTGAGATCTGAGCCACCAAAACATAAGGTTCCTGCAATGGTTGTTCGGAGGCCATTTGTTGTAGAG
Source organism: uncultured delta proteobacterium (assembly GCA_963741035.1). Taxonomy (GTDB): domain Bacteria; phylum Desulfobacterota; class Syntrophobacteria; order Syntrophobacterales; family Syntrophobacteraceae; genus SbD1. The sequence goes on along the minus strand of CAVUGX010000027.1, from coordinate 37,900 downwards.
AGCTTGGCCAGTATTTTTTGTCAACACCTGACGGTTTGGTTACTGTCATATCACCTCCGATGCTCACGCATCAGCTCTAGATTGACGTTTACCTTTGTGCGATAGAGGGTTAACGGTTCACATGACCGGCAGCGAAAAGCGTGGCGAGAAACGAGCGACGCTTTTTGATGTCCGCGTGCATGTGATTGTTAGGCGGCTATATGTGACCTTTCTTTTTTCCCTTGCGATTTGCCGCGGACCCAGATACCAATATCGAATGAGCATCAATCTCCTTGGCTTTCGTAATGTAATAGTCTATTTCTTCTTTTGAAGAAAAAATAATGGGGTCAAACCTACACTCTTTACACCCCGAGTTCCATCTCAAGCATTCCAACAGGCTTAGCACAGATTTCATCGGCTTGATCTCTCCTACAATCTGGCTGCCTCCCGGCTTTGACACAGCATTGTCAAGAGTGAAGGTGTGACGCCCATTCTTCACCATAACGTCCAAAGTCGCCGGCCTGGTGGCCAGTTATACAAGTTGCTTGAACTCCCATAGATGACCATAGACTTCGGCGATGTGGCGGGCGTATTGTTCAGGGAAGCCTTCTTTGATAAACAAGCGCGCCATGTCTTCATCGGGAGGCGACCGGCGCATGCGACTATCTCGGACAAACTCATAAAACCGCCGCCAGTCCAAAGGATGTAAGCCAGATTTGTTTGCAAGAGCAGTAAAGCGCTTAAACAGCTTGGCACTTTGAGGGGGCAGCTTCGGTTCGAGCTTCCGCTTGGCTGGAATCGTCATGCGGTGTCGCGTACCAACCTCACGGTTGTACGTCGAGAGAAGAGGGACAATCAATGCTCTTGCTTCTGCGACATAGGTCTCGTAGGCAGGCGGGTCATCTGGGCTCCAGCGTTCCGCTCTGATCTCGACCGCTACGTTGTTCTTCGCCTCAGGCTGAACAATTAGCTGACCGCCAAGCCCCTGTGTTGAGGCGATTTGATGAGGCGAAGGTTTACGACGTCGAAGCCGCTGGTGCCCAGTGTGTCCAGCTTTGCCTCGACGGCAAAGGCTCCAGACTTCTCCGCGATCTTCGCCATCTTCTTCAAGAAGTTGCGAAGAGAGCCTGTAACGTTGATGTGAATGGGCGGCAGGTAGTCGCGCATGGCATAGGCCCTTAACATTGCTTAGATGGATCCGCGTAACACACCAGATTTCGGCATCGGGTCCGTATAGTCCGCCATGTCAGTTACGGTGACTAGGTCGATATATTGTTCAAAATCATTATGTTACCCTTCAGCGTATTTTACTCTGGCGTATTATACGGGTCCGCATAAAACTCCGAAAAAACCTTTCACGCTCCACCGATAACGTGAATAGCCAAGAATGCTTGATGGCAAGTGTACAGCATACGGCCTTGGCGTCAACCTTGAATTATCCTCCTTGCATTACTCAAGACAGCTTGCCAACAGGTGAAATCCGGCTGGAGAAACCCCATATGGAAAGTATGACCCGGATGTGCTGAACTTTCGAATCCCGGGAATTTAACGGCCATGAGAGCAATGCCGACAAAATTTTAGTCATTTATTCCAACTGGTCCAACACCTGTCTGACTTTAACGGCAAGATCTTCGCTGCCGAAAGGTTTCTGAATGAAGTTTACTCCTTCTTCCAGAATGCCTCGATGCGCTATCACGTTGGCGGTGTAACCCGACATATACAACCACTTGAGGTTCGGCCGGAAGGTGCCAAGCTTTTCAGCCAGTTCTCGTCCGTTCATCTCGGGCATCACCACGTCCGTGATCAGCAGGTGGATGTCTCCGGGATGATCCTCGGCAAGGTGAACGGCGTATTTTGGGGTCGGCGATGCAAGGACCGTGTAGCCCAGATTTTCGAGAATCGTCTTCCCGAGGTTCAGAATCGCTTCATCGTCCTCGACCAGCAGGATGGTTTCCGTGCCTGTCGGGCGCTTGCCGGCCACCCCCCCGAGTGGGTCCTGTCCAGTTTCAGCCTCGAACCGCGGCAGGTAGATTTTAAACGTGGCGCCTTTCCCGGGTTCGCTGGCAACATAAATAAAACCGTCGTTTTGTTTGACGATGCCGTAAACGGTGGACAATCCCAGCCCGGTTCCCTTGCCCAGTTCCTTGGTGGTAAAAAAAGGCTCGAAGATATTCTCGCGCACTTCCTTACTCATGCCAGCTCCGGTATCGCTCACGGTCAGCAGGACGTATTCTCCGGGAATGGATTCGGGGGTCTCTGCCCTGTTGGAATCATCGATGACAACGTTCTCGGTCCTCAGAGTGATGACACCTACTGAGGAAATGGCATCGCGGGCATTGACCACAAGATTGGCCAGAATCTGGTCCACCTGGGAGGGATCGATTTTGACTTTCCAGAGATCGAGTTCCGGTATCCAGAACAGGTCGATATCCTCGCCGATCAGCCGCCTTAACATCTTCAGCGTGCCGGAGATCGTGTCGTTCAAATCCAGTATCTTCGGGATGGCGGTCTGTTTGCGGGCAAAGGCCAGCAGTTGCCGGGTAAGGTCGGCTGAACGCAGGGCGGCTTTGAGGATCTCCTCGAGATTGTTCCGGAGTTTGTCAGCAGAAGCGTTCTGTTCCAGGGCCATTTCCGTCCGGCCGATGATCACGCCCAGCATGTTGTTGAAATCGTGCGCCACGCCTCCTGCCAGGCGTCCTACCGACTCCATCTTCTGGGCCTGGAACAGTTGTTCCTCGAGTTTTCTTCTTTCCTCCTCTCCTCGTTTGTGCTCGGTGATGTCATATGCAAGGCTTAAGATATACCGCGCCCCGGCCATTTCGATCATTTCCATCGAGACAAGAGCATCCACGATCTCGCCGGATTTTCTGCGCAACCGGGTTTCAAAGTCCCGTATCCCGCCATGCTCTTGCACTACCGCAATCATATTCGCCCTGTCTTCAGGACTGGCCCAAATGCCCAGCTCCAACGCGCTGCGGCCGACGGCCTCCTTGCGTGTGTAGCCCAAAAAGTTCAGGAACGCATCATTGGCGTCGACGAATTGGCTGTCGCTGAGGCGTGATATACTGGTGCACACCGGACTGGCGCGAAAGAATCTGGAGAAACGTTCTTCGCTCTCGCGCAACGCGTCTTCGGCCACCTTGCGTTCCGTGATATCGCGGGTTATCGAGAGGAGAACATCTTCATGGTCGATGCGTAATACACGAGCAGACATTAGCCCGATGATGATTCTGCCGTCTTTCCCGCGAAACCGGGCTTCCATATTTTCGACAAAACCTTCGCGCCCCAGAGTGGCGACCATGCGTTCTCTATCTTGAGGCTCGTCCCAAATGTCGAGTTCAAGGGAGGTTTTTCCGATAACTTCCTCGCGCGTATAACCGGTTGTCTTTGTAAAACCCTCGTTAATATCCAGAAACATACCGTCGTGAACACGATTGAGATTGATCGAATCGGGGCTGGTTAAAAAAGAGAGCCGAAACTTGGCCTCGCTCGCTCGCAGCGCCGTCTCCGCATGTTTGCGGTCGGTGATGTCGATATGTGTGCCAACTATCCGAAGCGCGCGCCCGTCTGCGTCCTGAGTGACGGCTTTGCCGCGCCGGAGAATCCAACGCCAGGTTCCATCATGTGAAAGCATGCGGAACTCAACCCCAAAAGTTGGAACGTCATTGCGGATGCATGCTTCGTTTGCGGCCAGAGCTAGTTTGCGGTCGTCCGGATGGACCATCTCCAACCAGGCATCGGTTTTGGCTGGAAATCCGTCCGGTTCGTACCCAAGCATGCGGAAGTAGCCGGGGCTGTAATAAACGCTTCCACCGGCGACATCCCAATCCCAAAGGTTGTCGCTGGTGGCTTCCATTGCTCGAAGGAAGCGTTCTTCGCTTTTTTCATGCTGCAGCCGGCTCATTTCCGCCTGCCGCCGTGAGCGATGCAGGGACTCGCTTAGCAGGCTGATAAGCGCGCCATTCACGATAAGGATGCCCCACTGTACAAAGTCGTGGTTAAACGCGATGTGGAACGAGTAGATCGGCGGTATAAGGAAGTAATCCACAAAGACAGCCGCCGCTGCTGTGGCCGCCAGCCCCGGCCCCAAGCCCCCAATGTAGGCGCTGAGGATGATCGGAAGCTGGAACAGGATTAAGAGGGGGCGTTCCGCAAACACCACCCCCATGCCCATGCGCGTAAGCAACATCGCCGCTGTCAACACCACCGCGAAGACATACGCAAACCACGGCGGCCAATACTCTGAAGCAGTGCGTTCTGACGGAATCGCCGCGCGTGCGCCCCTACTCATAATTGCCGGCTCCGATTTTTGAGAAACCAAAGATTTGCAGGACCGAACTGCCAAAATGAAGTGCCGGTAGCAATAGCGCAAAACATTGGGCAGGGACACATCACGATACCCCTTCTGCCGCTCGATAAGCAGAAAGAGCTTTGGCAGACAAGCTCGAAAGGCACAGCTACAGGGTGAGAGTGGCCGAGGGAATTGTGGTGCTCGCAAGAAATCAGCATCTCGAGGGTTATGAGCTTTTCGAGGGCTATGTTATAGAACTGCGATCAACTAGTCAACGATTTGGCTTCGTGTCCTCTCTGCCCCAGCCGGTTAAAAGGTACAAATTTTTCTCCTGCATTTTTCCGTTTCCGGTTGCCGCTTCTCGTTGCCGTTTGGAAAAAAAATTCAGGCTGCGATATACTGCTTTTCGAGATAAAAGCAACTGCTGAGCCGGCACATGTAGTATGAGACATCCATAACCGTGCAAAGGCGTAAAGTGGCAGGAGTGCTTTTACGCGCAAACCGCTTTCTTTTTCGGACATGGTTAGGTAAGTATACGTTTTATCAATATTTTATTCTAGTCTGCGGTGACGGTTTTTCGGTTTTGCTGCCGAAAAAATCCGGAAACTGGACCAAAATGGACCATCTCATATCATTGTCACTCTTCACTGCTCACCGCTCACTGCCTTCAAGAGGAAAATATGCTCTGGAAACTAAAGCAGCGCCAGCAAACGTGGCTGGATGGTGAAAGGGGGACCGTCCTAAAGGATCGGGGGGGGAAAACATCTATCGCCCTGGCCTTTCCGAACCGCTATTCAGTGGGGATGTCCAATCTCGGGTTTCAGTTCGTCTATGAAGCGCTGAACCGATTTGAAACCGTGGTCTGCGAACGCGTATTTTACCCGGAACCCGAAGATCTTCCCCTGGTTTGGCAATCCCGGGGAAGCCTGCTCTCGGTCGAATCTCAAAGACCGCTTGCCGATTTTGACCTTGTGGCCTTCTCAATCCCCTACGAAAACGATTATGCAAACGCTGTCGAAATGCTCCGGCTTGGCGCCATCCCCGCCCGGACCGCTGAGCGGACCTCCGCTCACCCGCTTGTGGCGGCAGGAGGGGTCGCTCTTTTCCTTAACCCCGAGCCGCTCGCCCCCTTTTTGGATTTCATATTCATAGGAGAGGCCGAATCGTTGCTTCCCGGCTTCATCGGCTTTTTGAAAGAATTCGAAAATAGCCATGCTCGTCGTCCCGAGGTTTTAAAAGAGATGGGCAAATCGGTCGAAGGGATCTACGTTCCCTCTTTTTATGAACCCCGGTTCAATGAGGACGGGACCCTGGATTCAATTCACCCGTCCGCCGGCAGCGGTCTCCCCGAAAGGGTTCTCTGCAGGCGGGCTGATTTTTCCAAAAGTTCCCCGTGCAGGACGGCTGTATTCACGGCCAATACCGAATTCAGCAACGTGCTTCTGCTCGAGATCGGAAGGGGCTGCGGGCGTGCATGCAGGTTCTGTGCTGCCGGGTTCGTCTACAGGCCGGTGCGCTACCACGGCCTGGAAGAGCTGCTGCAGGCTGCCGGCCGGCCGGACCCGGGGACGGGCAGGATAGGCCTTGTGAGCGCGGCCGTATCCGATCACCCGGAAATAGCCCAATTGTGCGGGACGCTGATCGACCGTGGCGCCTCCCTTTCATTTTCTTCGCTGCGGGCTGACAGCCTCGACGCTGGAATTCTTTCAGGGCTTGAGTCGAGCGGGCACCAGGCGGTTGCAATCGCCCCCGAGGCCGGATCTGAAAGACTGAGGCGGGTTATAAACAAAAACCTGTCCGAAGAGCAGATATACAGGGCAGTGGAAATGCTGGCCCAAAATGGAATTCTCAACATCAAGCTCTATTTTATGATCGGGCTTCCGACCGAAACCCCCGAAGACCTGGAGGCGATTGTCGAGCTTGCAAAAGGAATCCGCCATCACGTACTGAGCGCAAGCCGAGGCAAAACAAGGCTGGGCAATATTACCTTAAGTGTAAATTCCTTTGTGCCCAAGCCGTTCACTCCTTTTCAGTGGACGGCTTTCGCCGGGGTGGTGGAACTAAAGGAAAAAGCGAAATGGATTCAGAAAGCCCTGCGAAAAGTGCCGAACGTCCGGGTCCATTTCGACCTGCCCAAGTGGGCATACGTTCAGGCCCTGCTGTCCAGGGGAGACCGCAGGGTTTCCTTTTTTCTGGACAAAGTGGCGCTCGACGGGCTTACCTGGAGCCAGGCAATGCGGAGTTCGCCTTTGAATCCCGATTTCTGGGCCATGAGGGAGCGGGACCGCGAAGAAAAATTTCCCTGGGAGGTTATAGACCACGGGATCGAGCGCCAGTTTCTGTGGGAGGAATACCAGCGCGCTCTTCAAGAAAAGAGCAGCCCGGAATGCCGGCCGGAACAAAATTGCAGGAGATGCGGAGTTTGCGGCCCGTGAGGCGATGCCGGATACTGGAGCGTGGAATTTGTTGCATGTCGTTGCTGAAAAACTGACCAGAATCTACCCGATGGGAAGAGACGAGGTCGTCGGGGTGCATGAGATCGACCTCGAAATCCCTCAGGGAGAAATGGTCATAATAAAAGGTGAGAGCGGTTCGGGCAAAAGTACGCTGCTTTCGCTTCTCGCCGGGCTGGACCGTCCTACGGGCGGCAGCCTGATCGTGACCGGACTGAGGCTGGAAAGCGCCACTGCCGGCGAACTCACCGAATTTCGCAGGAAATCGGTCGGAATTGTCTTTCAGTCCTTTAATCTTTTACCCACACTGACGGTGTTCGAGAACATCTGCCTTCCCGCGCTGCTTGCGGCGCAGGAGCGCCGAAAGGTCATGAAACGCGCATCGGAGCTTATGGGCTGGCTCGGGATGGACAAGCGCGCAAACCACTTTCCTTCCCAGCTTTCAGGAGGCGAGATGCAGCGCACCGCCATCGCCCGCGCTCTTATAAACGATCCGGCGCTCATCCTTGCGGACGAGCCTACGGGCAACCTCGACAGCAAAAACGGGACAGCCGTCATCGAGCTTCTCACCGAGCTTAATCGTAATTCGGGCCGCACGGTAATCATCGCAACTCACAGCTCTCTTGCCGACCCTTATGGCACCGCCAGGATAGTGCTAAAGGACGGTTCCATGGCGGAGCGCTCTCAATGAGCGCCTTCTTTCGCCTCTGGATCCAGTTCAGCTTCCGTGACCTGAAAGGCCATGCGTGGCGAACCGTTGCTGTCCTGTTGGGAATCAGCCTCGGGGCCGCGGTTTTCACCAGTGTGCGTCTGGCCACAAACGCATCTGTTCAGTCATTCGCAAATGGCATAGACGCGATTTCCGGCAGGGCGGACCGGACAGTGACGCGTCCGGGAGGACGCCTTCCGGAGGAACTCGTATCCGTGCTGCTCAATTCGCCCGATCTCATTGCCGCCTCTCCTTTCATGTCCACTTACGTCCGCGTGGAAGGGAACGGCGATGAGCCGCTGTTGCTCATCGGAATCGATCCGATCCTTAACCGGCCCCTGCACACATGGAAAGCCGGGCGCTCCGATTCGCGGGAGGCCCTTTCGTTGTGGGGCGGGCTCATCGGTTCCCCTTTCACCATGATCGCCGCAAAGAGATTTCTAAAAGAACGCGGAACCGGTACAGGTGAGCCTGTCCGTCTTCAGGGCGCCTCAGGCGCTAGCTCTTTTAGCGTATTGGGCGAACTTGCCGAAGAGGGGCTCGCCACACTGGAGGGGGGTAATGTCGCGGTAGTCGATATCGCCACCTTTCAGGAATTCACCCGAACATACGGCGAAGTTGACCGCATCGACCTTATATTCACTCCGCCCCTCAACGCGGGCAAACTGAACAGGGTAAGCGCCCTGCTCCCGGCCGGGGTGGAACTGGCCCAGCCTTCGGAAGCGAAAGAAACGGGCCGGGCCATGATCCGGGCCTACCAGTTGAACCTTTCGGTCCTCAGTTTCGTTTCACTCTTCGTGGGCATGTTCCTGGTTTACAGCCTGATCTCGCTGCATGCGACATCGAGGCGAAAGGAGCTTGCCATCCTGCGCTCGGTGGGCGCTTCTTCGCGCATGCTTTTCTTTCTGTTCATCGCCGAAGGCTGCTTTTTCGGGGTCGCGGGCTGGACGTTGTCAATTCCGGCCAGCCTCTTCATGACCAAAAAACTCATCAGCCATGTCAGCTCGACTGTGTCACACCTTTTCGTGCGGGTGAATGTGGAAGGCCTGGGGCTGGCCGGCCGTGAAATCTTTCTATCCTTTGCCATAACCCTGCTGGTAGCCGTGCTGGCGGCATGTCAGCCCGCTTTCGAGGCCTCGCGGGTTCGGGCGCGTGAAGCGCTGATCATGCGGGAAGCCGTTTCTCAGGAAGAGGGAAACCTCATCAGGAGGCTTGCCTTTTTCGGGTTGATTCTCGGGGCGGCCGTCTGGCCGCTGACCAGCATGCCCGCTTTTTCCGGAATCCCGATCCCCGGATACCTGGCCACTTTTTTCCTGTTTCTCGCCTTTGCACTCTTTTCGCCTGTTATCCTGAAGGCCGCCGGAACACATTTGCCTGCCGCGGTGATGAGGGCCGGTTTTGGTGAGACGGCGTACCTCGGGACGAGCTATCTGAAAGTCGCGGGCGCTAGAGTTGCGATCTCGGCGGGGGCTCTTATAACCGCGATCGCCCTTTTCTCGGCCCTGGTCATCATGGTCCACAGTTTCAGGGATACCGTTTTTGCCTGGGTTAACCAGAGCATAAATGGAGACCTTTACGTGCGGGCTAAAATGTCGGACATAAACAAGTACCGCGACCCGCTTCCGCCCGGGACTGCGGCCCAACTCGAAAGCTTGAGAAGTGAGGCGGACCTTGTCCCGTACCACCGGATTTTCTTGAACCGCGGCGGTGTCCCCTATCTGCTGGAATCCATCGACACCGCGAGCTACATGCGCCGATCCGGGTTCATTTTCATTGATGGCGACCCTGGACGAGTGGCGCCCGTTCTAAACGAGGGTAAAGGCGTCGTCGTTTCGGAGGTTTTCTCGAACCAGACCGGATTGCAGGTTGGACAACGGTTCCACGCGAATGTGGAATCCGTTGATCTCGATCTTCCGATCGTCGGGATTATCCGGGACTACCGAACGCAGGGCGGTGTCGTGTATTGCGCCCTTTCTTTTTTCGAGCGCCGTACGGGAGACTGTCGACGGACCGGCGCAAACATATTCCTTAAGGACAGGAGCGCCGGTCTGAACCAGAGGATCATCGATCTGAGAAACCGTATTCTCATGGGCGCCGCGGACCGGGGAGAGAACATAGAAGCCACTGTCGGGTCCGACCTGCGCCTTGCCATACTCAAAATATTCGACGAGACGTTCGCAGTCACTACGGTGCTTCTTGGCATCTCTCTTCTGATAGCCGCGCTGGGTGTGGCGACCACACTGACAATCCTTGTACTGGAGCGCGCCAGGCAGTTTCAGACAATGATAGCTACCGGAGCGAGCGGAGCTCAGATAAGGGCCGTAATCGGCTGGGAGGCAGTTATGATGGTTGTGCTCGGCGAGGTGCTCGGCCTTGCATGCGGTTTTATTCTATCGGTACTGTTGATTTTCGTGATAAACAAGCAGTCTTTCGGGTGGACTTTTATTTATTCGGTTGACTGGCTTACCCTTGCGGCGTCCTTCCCGCTGGTGTGCGCAACGGCCCTGCTGGCCGCTGTCCCGGCGGCGCAACTGGTGTTCCGGGAGCCTCCGGCTGCAGTATTGAGGTAAAATGAAATCCCGCTTCGGCACATACTTTTTCCTACCCGCACGCCTGGTTCTCGGGGCCATTTTCATAGCCGCGAGTATAGACAAGATAGCCCATCCGGCGGAATTTGCCGCAATTGTCTCCAATTACCAAATCCTTCCGGGCTATATGGTGAATATTGTCGCCATCGTGCTCCCCTGGCTGGAAGCGATCCTGGGGTTATTCATCGTATGTGGTTGGTGGCTGCCGGGCGCCGCCGCCCTGGCCAATTTACTCCTGGTCTGTTTTTTGGGGGCGCTTGTCCAGGCTGTTGCGCGTGGAATCGATTTGCAGTGCGGATGTTTCAGCGTCAAGGCTGCAGGAGCAACGCACACTGTTTGGTATCTCGTGCGAGACTCGTTTTTTTTGCTGCTCGGCACTACCGTAACGATCCATGCCTTCCGGGCGCGCTCAGGAGGCACTCTGAAGTAGACCTGATCTGCAGATCAAGTCCCCGAAATTGACTGGGATGAAATGATGAATACATTTAATCGCTCCCCCCATGGGAAGATAGCCTTCGAATAGAGCGTTTGCTTGTTTGGTCCGGTGTTTACCGATTAACACCAGCTAAAGTGTCGTGCGTCAAATCAGGAGAAAAAAATGAATGAGAAAATAAGGAATGCGTTGAATGGGCAGATAAATGCGGAGCTTTATTCCTCTTACCTATATCTTTCGATGGCCTCTTACCTTAAGCGGCTGAGTCTCGACGGATTCGCCAATTGGATGGAAATCCAGGCGCTCGAGGAAATGACGCACGCCATGAAGTTTTTCAATTTCGTAAACGAGCGGGGCGGCAAGGTTGATCTAATTACAATCCAAGGTCCTCCGACCTCATGGGATTCCCCTCTTTCCGTTTTCGAGGCGGTTTACGAGCATGAGGTCAGGGTGACCGGTCTGATTTACGACCTGGTAAATATCGCAACGGAAGAAAAAGACCACGCGACAAGCAATTTCCTCCAGTGGTTCATAACCGAACAGGTCGAGGAAGAAACCACCGCAGACGGCATAGTGCAGAAACTGAAGCTGATTGGTGGCGAAGGCGGGGGGCTCTACCTGCTGGACCAGGAACTCGCGCAAAGGGTTTTCACGCCACCGCCGGGAACGACCATCCTGGCCGGCGCAGGCAAGGGCGGGGTGTGATCCGGTCCGGACTCGATCCGCTTTGGCGAGGCGGGTGGTCGGGAGTAAGCCCGATCCCCGCTGCGCCAAATGTCTTTGAGTAGTCGATTGCAGATGTTGGGCATCGGAAGTCAAGCACCACGCTCGGCGAGGGCGAGCCTCCCCATGCCTGCGATCTGCGCCGGTTACCCCGACCCCCTGACCCAGAAATAACATACGATCGCACTAAAAATTATGTTTCCCGCCCACACCCCCAGAAAAGGCGGTAGAGCGCCGGCTGATGCGAGCGAGGTGCCCACGTTTGATATTGTTATGAAGACGAATGCTACCCCAAGCGAGATGCCGACTCCGGCGCCGATCCCTCCATGGAGCCCCGGCCTCAGGGCCACCAGGATGCCGAGCAAAGCCATGAGGAAGGTGGCAAAAGGCGATGCAATCCGCATATTCAGGTCAACCCTGTAAGGGGTTGCGCTGAATCCCTCCCCCTCAATTTTTTCCACGTAACGGTGCAGGTCTTTCCAGCTAAGGTAGTCCGGAACAGTCTGGCCGGCCTTGAAATCCCTCGGAGTAATGTTCAAATCGAGCGGCTTTCGATCGAACCACTCCCGTTCAGCAGTTTTGCCTTGCAATCCGAGCATGAGGCCGTCCTCGGCCACCCACCCCGGATTGGTCCAGATTATGCGCCGCGCGTCCACCCTCTGGATAATGTGGAAGCTGGGGTCCAGGAAAAATATCGACGCTATCTGCATGACATTTTTTTTCCTGTCGTAGAGCCGGATCTGGTAGATCGTATTCTCCTGGCGGTACCACAAGTTTTCAGGGTTCATCCAGGCCGTCGGTTGCTTATGCTCCACCATGACCTGCCAGGTTTCCTCAAGCTTTTGATTGAGGGGACGCGCCGCGAACTCCGCCACGCAGAAATGGATTACCGCAAGCGCGAGCGCCGCCATGGCGATAGGTGCTGAATAATAGGCGGGATTTACGCCCGCCGTCTCCATTGCGATCAACTCCCGGTTTCGCTTCATCAGCCCAAGGGCTATGATGGCTGAAAGGATCGCGGCCATCGGGATGCCCTGGGTTACGACCATGGGAATTTTGCATAGAAAATACGTATAGATATCGCGCAGCGGGACGTTGTTTGCCATCATCTGGTCCACGTGCTCGAAAAAATCGACGATGAGGTAAATTGAGACAAAGCCTGTAATAGACAGCGCGAAGACGGGCAGGAAATGTTTCACCAGGACGTATCGGGGAATTATTTTCATCGCGCGGCCGTCCCATGGATGAGGGTGTCATACCCTGTCTGCGCCAGCCGGGTGAACCGCCAGCCGAGGTTTATTATTTTAAACGGCGTCTCCCTGTGCATTTTTACCCATAAATAGATGGCAAGAGCAAGACTCAGCAGATTGGGAGTCCAAATTGCTAAAAAAGGCGGGAGTATGTTGTTTTCGCCAAGTCCGTGGCCTGCGGAGAGCATAACGTAATAGACTAGAAAAATAATTATCCCGAGCGTAATTCCCGTCATTCGGCCTTTCTGGCGAAAAAGCGAGCCAAGCGGAGGCCCGAGCAACCCGAGAAGCAGGCAGGCTGCGGGAAAGGCGAGCCTCTGGTGAAACTCGAGACTCCACCATACGTACCTGGTTCTGTCCGGGGCTGTTTTTATCTCGTGGTATATCTCGGCCAGGCTCATTTCACTTCTTTTCCTGCCCGCTTTATCGGTCGACCCCATGATCTCGTCCATCGAAAGTAAGAAGTCGTAGTTTTTGAACACAACGGCCTGCGCTTCTTTGAGGTCCTGGGAGGTTCGGGTCAGCCCGCCGTCTGCGAGCTTGAAAATAATGCTGTTGGCGTCCAGCGGGATAACGACCTGGGCGGTCTCGCTCGCTATTGTGACTTTTTCTTTCGGCTTCCTCTGGTCCTGGATAAAAACCCCATTGATCGAAAGGTCTGAATGGTCAACCGACCTGAAAAAAAGGACCAGATTCGGAATGGCCGAAATGAATACGCCCTCTTTCAAAAGTGACGGAACAGAGTTGCGGCCAAGCGACCTGAGCTTCGCCTGGAACGCCTGGTTTGCCACAGGAATGACGAAAATGGTGTTTATGAAGGAGAGCGCGGTTGCAAATACAAGTATTCCAAGCACCGGTGGCAGAAAGCCGAAAAAGCCGATTCCCGCCGCCCGGAAAGCAATCAGTTCGTTATCGCCGTTCAGGCGCACGAAAGCAAGCATTACCCCGAGCAGCGCCGCCATCGGGGTTGCATACGAAATGAGCTTCGGCAAGGCAAAGAGCACTATCTCGCCAAGGTCTTTCAGGCTGCACGATGAGGCGAAAAGAATGCGCAGGAGCTGGAGAAGCTGCCCCGTAACGAGCAGGAAGCAGATACCCGTTAGGCAGATGAACACCGGGATGATCTGCTCGCGCAGAGTATAAAAATAGAAGGTTTTTTTCATAGCGATGGGTAATCTAACGAATCATGGCAGAGAAGGTCAATTGCAAAGATTGGGGGATGTGGAGATTGCGCAAATTCAGTCCCTCGCGTCGCGGCACTTCCCCGATGCTCAAAAAATAGTAAAGATTTGCCGCCTCCGAGACGATATTTTAAATACCGGAAGTAAGCGGCTGGCTCCACGCTCCGCCAGGCGGACCATGCAGGCAGCGAACTTTTCGAAGCATTGTTCATGTCCCCTTGGGACCCGTAGGATGGGCTGAGCGGCAGAGCAGCCCACCGAAACTTTTCGAAGCAGCTTTTGTTTAGTCACCAATTCAAAATTAAGGCTTTAACCCGAGACCGGTTTTTTCCGATTATCTTCACAAAGGCCCAGGACCCATTTCCAGGAGAGTGCAGATGGTGCTGAATCATGCATCCAACGTCTATCACAAGACAGCTATTGAAACCGCCGATCCGCTCCAATTGATCATTTTGTGCTATGACGAGGCAATTATCGATCTCAACAATGCCAAAGAACTTCACGAAAAAAAAGAAATGGATGACGCCTACCGGAAAATCAGGCATGTCCAGGACATAATCACAGAACTCCTAGTTGGCCTCGATTACGAAAGGGGAGGGGATATCGCCCGGAACCTCAGTCGGCTTTACAATTTCGTCCTGCGCCAGTTGATAGGAATAAACAGCCGAAGGGATACCGCCGTATACGGCCACCTGGTGAAGATCCTTTCAGAACTCAAGGACGGCTGGGAAGCGATGAGGCTGAACCCGGACCGGATTCCAGTGAAGGCAGGACTTCTCCCCCGAAGCTGGCAGGCCTCGGCATAGGATTGGGATCATGGAAAGCAACGGATCGGTCGGGCTGGATAACGCTGAATCCATTCTGGACCAACTCCTGAAATTTACCGCACAGCTCGCGGAATGCGGAAACGATCCGCAAGTGGACGCCCAAGCCCTTGCAGACGCATGCGCAAAGCGTCTGGAAGAATTAAAACTGGCCATGCCTCAGGATCAGAAAGGCGCGCTTGCGGCAAAAACCCAGGTGCTTGGAAAAATGCGGGACCTTTATACCCGGACACAGGCCTGCCTGGAGATTCTGGAGAGGAAGAGCAGCCGGGCGGCGGCCGAGCTTCAGAATCTGTCCCGGGCAAAGCTGGCCGTTACCGCCTACAATACCCAGCGAGGCCGCCGAGGATAAGAAAACCTGCCGGTTACCGGACAGGAATACCTACAGATCTGCGAGAGAGCCGCCCCGCCGCCGTCCCCGGTGAAAAGTCTTTTTGCCGGATGCCCTACGGCTATTCACCCCTGATTTTGCCGAGTTTCTGATCCGACCACCTTTTGATGAATCCGGTCACCTTCGAGCAGGGGGGAGATTCGACTATCCTGAGCTTTCCTCGCTTGACCATCACACTCTGCATACAAGGCCTCAGGTGAGGGCATGGGACGCACTCGCGCTGAGGCTGCATGATCCCTTCCTCATCTACAGGGCACACCCTCTCCCCGTCTCCGAAACATTCCGGAAGGGCAGTATTCCCGGGTTGAGAACAACTTGGTGGTGTCGCTTTCATACAGGCGCTCCAGCGCGCCGTCCTATTCGAGAATTTCCAGTACGGCGCGTTTTTTAAGCTTCGTTGCCGCTGCATTCACGATGGTACGCATCGCGTGAGCGTTTCGGCCTTCCTTGCCGATAATTTTTCCGAGATCCTCTTTGGCCGCCCGCAATTCTATCACGGATATCTGGTGCCCGGTAATCTCTTTGACGACAACCTTTTCGGGAAATTCCGCAAGACAACGTGCAATGTACTCAACCAGCTCTTTTACTTGAATGTCTTCCATAAATCCAGGCTCCCTAGTTGATGGCCTTCTGCCAAAAAATCCGAGAATCGGGGAATTCCGGCAATATGTTTGGGTGCGCTCGGGCAACTGCAGTCAGGCAGAAAGACGTGGAAAAAGGGGATTCTGGTATGCGAGAAGCAGGAAGAACAAGAACCTGACAGCTAACGGCTTATCATTCATTGTGAAATTATGAAAAATCGGTTATGGTGTCAACTCATTTTTCGAGTGTAAATAAGATGTTAGTTAATGAAATCCGTCACAAGCTCTATGCCCCGGCCCAGTATCTCATCTGTTCGATCTTTCACGATTGTAAATAACTGATCCGGGACCGAAAGAAAAGAGTGCGACGAAGAAGCGATCACTTGAATCCATTGCCCCGGACAAACCTATGGATGCTACGATCACCCATCGCACGCCGGGTGAACTGAGAGGTAATCAACCGCCTGAAAATGGAGAAGGAAATTCCTGAAACCAGTTCCGATATCACGGTCAGACTTGCCAACCAGCCGCTGATAGAGTCAGTGGAGGTTGAACTGCCCGCCCCAAGCCTTTCCGACAATACCGCAGACCTCGACAGGCTCGCGGGATCTCTTTCTCGGAAGGGATTCTTTCCGATTCAGATCTCGGCCGGCAAAATGAACGAGTTCGTTCGGAAAATGCGTGAAAACGATCTGCGCTTCCGCGCAGTTGTGGGATACACAGGTAGGGTTTGGGAAGTCCTCGACGTGGTTGCCCGATCGCCGGATGCGCCCGTTTTGGGATTCGGGCTCGACCTCGGCACATCCACCCTGGTTTTGCGGCTGATCGACATTGCCCGCAAGAAGATAATGCGGGAGGTCCTGGTAAAAAATCCCCAGGCGGCCTACGGGGAGGACATCCTCAGCCGCATTATCTTTGGCGGAGATGCCGGAGGCCTCGGGGTCCTTAGACGCCTGCTGGTAGAAGCCTGCTCGGATGCTATGGAAAAGATGCTGAGAGATTCCGGGGTCTCTGCTCTTTGCGTATATGCTTTATCCTGCGCGGGAAACACGGCGATCAGCCATTTTTTATGGGGCCTTGACCCGTCAAACATCTGCCGGGAACCCTACATTCCCGCGGCCAATACCTTCCCCATAGTCCGCGCTGCCGAACTTGGGTTCGATTTCCTGCCCAACTCGCTCCTCTATCTTTTCCCCAATGTCGGTTCGTACGTGGGCGGCGATATCATCTCGGGGGTGCTCGCGGCCGGTCTGAACCGGTCTGACGGCGTTCGGATGCTGATAGACGTTGGAGCAAATGCCGAAATCGTGCTTGGAAATCGCGATTGGCTGCTCGCCTGCGCCGGAGCGGCCGGTCCGGCTCTTGAAGGCGGGGTTGTCGAACGCGGAATGCAGGCTATGGCCGGGGCAATAGACTCGGTAAGGATCGACCGTAAGACGCTTGAACCGGAGTTTCAGGTAATCGGAGGTGGGAAAGCCTCGGGGATCTGCGGTTCCGGCCTGATAGAACTTGTAGCCGAGATGTTTTCATCGAAAATCGTCAATATCCAGGGCAAATTCACCACCGGCCTGAATTGCGCCCGCCTTAGAAACACCCCGGACGGTCCGGCGTATGCCCTGGCGCTTTGCTCTGAAAGCAGCGGCGGGCGCGAGATGCTGATCTCCGAGGTCGATATCGGAGTTTTTCTGAAGTCAAAAGCGGCAATGTACACTATACTGTCGCTTATCTGCCGAAAGGTGGGACTGAAGTTTGATGATTTAGAAATTATTTACATCGCCGGAAATTTCGGCGCCCATATCGATCCCGAAAAGGCGGTTCGAATCGGTATGATTCCGGATTTGCCCCTGGAAACTTACCATGCGGTCGGGAATTCGAGTCTCCTCGGGGCCTGCATGTTTCTGTGCGACCGAACACTTTTGGCCGAAGCCGAAAAGGTCCGAAACATGATCACCTACCTTGAACTCAACGTAAATGTCGAATTGATCAATGAATTTCGGGGGGCGCTTTTCATTCCGCATACCGACCCGAAGCTCTTTCCCTCCGTCCGTTTTCCGCAGGACGGGCCGCAATAACCTACGGGGTTTTACGATGAACCGACCCACACAGACCAACAGGTATCAGCAAAATGGGAAACAGTCCAGGTTCACCGTCAAAGGCGTCTATATCGTCCGGCTCCTGGTCTGTCTTTTGCTGGCTCTGAACTTCATCCTTATCTACGCGATTGTTTTTTCCTCCAACGGTCTGCCCGGCTATAGAAAACAAAACCAGCAGGTAAAGGAACTTGAGCAAAAGGTCCTCAAGCTCAAGGTCGAAAACCAGAAACTCTTCGAGATGGTTCAGTCCCTCAAAGTCAGCCCCAGAGCACAGGAAAAACTTGTTCGCCAGGAACTCGGCTGGGTCCGTGAAAACGAAATTATCCTGGAATCCGGCAACAAGGAAAACGAGGGCGGCGAAAAAGCGGTTGGACCGATCAAGCCTTTCAGCTTTCCTAAATAGATATTGTCCGCCTCGGGGTGTCAAATAGATAGTTGTGCCCCTTTAAATGTGGACCGCTCGTTGAATAAAAGAGCATCAAGCCTTATCAGTAGGTTTAAGATGCGGCCGGGTCCATACAGGCTTATTTTCGTCATGTGTCCAGGAGGGGCGGTCATGGTTTTTAAAGTTGCGGACACGGGCTATCCGGCACGGCTTCTGTTCGGTTTTATTGCCGGCTTTGTCGCAACCTTGATATTTCACCAACTAACATGGTGGGTGCTCTGGGGCGTTGGCCTGGCGCCTTTCGCAGCCTTCTCGATGGAAGTCACCAAACCCTTTGGTGTGCCTGCGGTGTTCTCTCATGCCTTCTGGGGCGGACTCTGGGGCATTGTGTTTTCGATGGTCTACCATAGATTCCCGGCCCGCAGCGGCTTTTGGGTGACTGCTTTTCTGTTTGGCGCCGTTTTGCCTACGATGACGGCTCGTCTGGTAGTCGCGCCGCTCAAGGGCCTCCCGATTGGAAACGGTTGGCATCTGCCTCTTCTACTGACGGCTCTTCTCGCTAACGGCGCATGGGGTATCGGTACCGGCCTGATCCTCAGGATTCAAAACCAAGGCTTTATTCGGAGACTCAGGTCATGATTGAAAACCTCGACCCAGTCCTGCTCTCACGCATTCAGTTCGCTTTTTCGCTTTCGTTTCACATCTTTTTCCCGGCCTTCACAATCGGCCTTGCGAGCTGGCTCACCGTGCTCGAAGGGCTATGGCTGAAAACGGGCGATACGGCCTACGCGGAGATTTACCGCATGTGGGTGAAAATTTTTGCCGTCACCTTCGGCATGGGCGTCGTATCGGGTGTTGTAATGTCCTTTCAGTTCGGCACCAATTTTTCGGCATTCGCGGACAGAGCCGGAAATGTGCTCGGACCCTTGCTGGGCTATGAAGTGTTGACCGCATTTTTCCTCGAAGCTTCCTCCCTTGGCGTGATGCTGTTTGGCTGGAACCGCGTCAGACCCGGGATTCATTTTGCCTCTACCCTGATTGTGGCTGCAGGGACCGTGATGTCCGCATTCTGGATTCTTTCGGCCAACAGTTGGATGCAAACGCCACAGGGATTTCGTGTGGGTGAAAACGGCCTGCTCTATCCTACCGACTGGCTCAAGGTTATCTTCAGCCCTTCATTTCCCTACCGGTTCGTCCATATGGTCACTGCCGCCTATCTGACCACAGCCTTCGTTGTCGGAGGCATCGGAGCGCTTTACCTTTGGCGCGGCCGTAATTTGAAGCATGCGCGGGTGATGTTCGCAATGGCCATGATCATGGCCATTTTCGTAGCTCCCTTGCAACTGCTGTTTGGCGATATGCACGGGCGCAATACGTTTATACACCAGCCGACCAAAGTGGCTGCCATAGAAGGTCTGTGGGAAACCCAGCGCGGCGCGCCCTTAAATCTTTTCGGATGGCCGGACCAAAAAGAGGAAATCACAAAATATGCTATCGAAATCCCCCGGCTTTCAAGCCTGATTCTTACACATGACCTTAACGGCGAGGTCCGGGGCTTAAAAGCCTGGCCAAGGGAGGACCGCCCGCCGGTATTCTGGGTTTTCTGGTCCTTTCGTTTCATGGTGGGTATCGGGACGTTGATGATCTTAACCGGCGTGTCGGCAATCGTTCTTTATTTCAGGAAGCGGTTGTTTGACACGAGGTGGTTTCAATACTGGTGCATAGCCATGACCCCGGCCGGATTCATCGCCGTGCTGGCTGGGTGGTTTGTTACGGAAATCGGCAGGCAGCCCTATATAATCCAGGGTGTCATGCGGACCTCGGAGGCCCTTTCTCCGGTAATTGGCCCTGCTATAGCCATATCGCTTGGCGCATTTGTCCTGACTTATTCGGTTGTGTTCGGCGCCGGCGCCTATTACATAGTGAAGCTGATCAAAAAGGGCCCCGATGTCGAGGCTGATGTCTATGGTTCGCACGGCGTCAAAGAGCCGCCTCTGATTGTGGGCCTTACTTCAAAAGAGGAGGGGCGCCATGTTTAGCTTCGAGAGCTCCCTTGATCTTCCGCTCATCTGGTTCGGCCTGCTTGTCACCGCACTTTTTCTGTATGTCATGCTCGATGGTTTCGATCTGGGAGTGGGCATCCTGTTTCCATTCGCGCCGTCGGATGAATGCCGGGACCGTATGATGAACTCGATCGCCCCCTTCTGGGACGGCAACGAGACCTGGCTGGTGTTGAGCGGCGGGGGACTTTTCGCGGCCTTTCCGCTTGCGTATGCGATCCTGATGCCGGCGCTCTACATGCCGGTCATCCTGATGCTCCTGGGGCTGATTTTCCGAGGTGTGGCGTTCGAATTTCGGTTCAAAGCGGTCAAATCCCGCTTTGTCTGGGACTACGCTTTCCATTTTGGATCGATAGTGGCCACTTTCATGCAGGGCATGATCCTCGGGGCCATCGTCAGAGGCGTGCAGGTTGACGGGCGAAGTTTTGCCGGCCATCCTTTTGACTGGCTAAATGCATACAGTTTCATGACCGGAGTGGCCCTGCTGTTCGGATATGCGCTGCTGGGAGCCACGTGGCTGGTGATGAAAACGGAGACAATCACCAAGGACTGGGCACGTAAGTGCGCCACTTATGTTCTGGGCTATGTGGGCGTCTTCATGGGGATCGTGAGCATCAGCATGCCTATGATGAACGCGGGTGTGAGGGATCTGTGGTTCAGCTTCCCGAATTTCTTTTACCTGTTGCCCATACCCCTTGTCACCGCAGGCCTTTTCATCATGATATGGCATGACCTGCACAGGGGCATGGAGACTCGTCCCTTCTTCATGAGCGTCGGTGTTTTTCTCATGGGCTACCTCGGTCTTGGCGTCAGCCTCTGGCCGTGGCTGGTTCCCTTCGCCATCACCTTCCGGCAGGCTGCGGCCGCCGGGACCTCACAGTCGTTTCTGCTCGTCGGCATCGTCATCACCCTGCCGGTGATTCTCACTTACACCGCCTACTGCTACTATGTATTCAGAGGGAAAGCCTCGCGCGAAGGCTATTATTAAAGACGGAAATCACGCAGGAAAACCGATGAACGTTTGAGGCGTCAGGGTATGTTGCGGGCATATCGTGGAGTAGCCGTCGCTGCGGTTCCCCGGAATGCCTGCTCGATTGCTCATCTTTTTGCTGCGGTTCAGCAGCCAAGCGCTTCCTTCAACCATGCCTTTAATTCCTCTGAAACGGCGTGCACTCCAACTCCTGGCTTATGTCCGGACTCCTCGCACGCTCTGTTGACCATTTCGGGAGGAGCGGGAATTTTAGCGATTTCATCGGCCTCTTTCATGCTTCTCCGGATCAAGGTAACCTGGGCCGGTTTTTCCCAGTCATAAATAACAAAATAGAGCGCTTCCTGACCGGCGTACCTGACGAAATCATCCTTGCGCGTCCATCCGGTCCCCCACTCGAGGTAGGTCTCAACAGCCTTTTCGGGTGTCATATCCCAGTCTATGCGATCTACTATTTCACGGTTGGTCTTCAGTTCCTCAAGTCCCCACATGACAACTCCCCCGGCGCTCCGTAAGAAACAGTTATCCATAAATAACCGGCCAACAAACGCGGCAAACCACGGATTTCGCGGATATCACGGATAGGCTTTCCCGCTTGATAGACTCGTTCGATTCCCCATGAGTCGCTTTATCCGTGGTAATCTGTGTTATCCGTGGTTAAGATCTCATCCATTACATAACGGGAAATCCCATCAATATCGTCTGCATCGAAAGATTTGAACTCGCTGTCGCCGCGAAACCAGGTGATCTGCCGCTTGGCGTAGCGCCGGGTTTCCCTTTTTATCAGATAGGCCGCCTCATCGATTGATATGTCGCCCGCAAGGTGAGCGGCCATCTGCCTGTATCCGAGCGACTGCATCGATTTGAGCTCCCTTGCGTATCCCATGGCAAGGAGCCTTTCGACCTCACTTTTGAGGCCCGATTCCAGCATGGAGTCCACCCGCCGGTTGATCCGGTCGTAGAGTTCCTCTCGCTCACGGTTTACAAAGACCTTGATCGTCGGGAAAAGCCGCTCCTTGAAACCATGGTCCTTCTGCAAAGCGGATAATGGAACGCCTGTGAGGCCAAAAACCTCCAGCGCCCGAAAAATTCTCTGCCGGTCGTTCGGGTGGATTCTCGCCGCCGATTCGGGGTCGATCCGCTGAAGATCGCAATAGAGTTGACCGAGGCCTTTAGAATTCTCCTCTGCGGTTAGTTTCTTTTTCATGTCGGCGTCCGAGGAGGGCCCCGAGCACAGGCCGTGCGTTAGAACTCTCATGTAGAGGCCGGTGCCTCCCACGACGAGAGGGACCCTGCCGCGCTTTCTTATGTCTTCGATCACCGGGCGGGCTAGCTGGAGGTACCTGGCCGCATCGAACGGCTCATCGGGGTCTGCTGCGTCTATGAGGTGGTGGAGGACGGTTTGCCGTTGTTCAGGGCTCGGTTTTGCAGTACCGATCTCCATATGCCGGTAGACCTGCATTGAATCGGCGTTTACAATCTCGGCTGAAATACGGGTGGACAGCTCGATCGACAGCGAGGTCTTACCCGATGCGGTCGGCCCGGCAAGAAGCACCAGCGGGATGGGGCTCCCCTCATCAACTCCTTTTGAAGAATCGAAAAATCTGTTCATAAGTCAGTTTGTATGAAAGTGGCCGGCCGTGAGGGCATGTAAAGGGAACATCGGCCGAATCCAGAAGCGCGAGCAGGCCCTTTATTTCATCTGTCTTAAGCCTATGCCTGGCCCGCACAGATCCGTGGCATGACGCCACTCTGGCAAGGCCCAGCAGGATCTCGCCCTCATTTGCCGGGCACTCCTCTTCGGCATAACGGAGATAGTCGCGCACTATGTCTTCGGGCTTAAACTCCGATAGAGTCGCCGGGACTGCATGAACCGCGAAACTGCTTCCTCCGAAAGGCTCGATCTCAAATCCGAGATCGCGCAAGGTGGGGATGATGCTTTTCAGCAGCACGGCTTCTTTTGGCAAAAGGTCCACGACTGCCGGCCGGGTGAGAAGCTGTGCGGCCTTTGTCTTCTTCTTGCTCAAAGAGTTGAAGACGATCCTTTCGTGCGCCGCGTGCTGGTCGATCAGAACCAGGCCGTCGGGAGCTTCCAGAAGGATGAAAGAGTTTGCAAGCTGGCCGATAATATTCAGGCTGGAATAGGTAAATTCCTCTGCGCCGGGCTCAGCTTCCAGCGATGCGTATTCCGGCTTTTCCGGCAAGACTTGCCCGTCGTGGGGTGCCTCTGCGCAAACCTCGCCGGGTACGGGTGTAATGCAAGCCGGGTGGGGAGGCTGATTTTCTCCGGATTTATTAAAGTACCCTGTATCTGCCGGCCGGCTTCCCGAAGCGGGCCGGCTTTGTGAACGAAAGGGCGCCTGGCCTTCGCGCGCCATTGCGCCATAGAAGCCCGGCTGCTTCTTTTCGAAAAATCCGCTTTCCTGCCGCGCAAATCCGTATGATTTCGGGCGAAGCGCCGAAAGGGCCTCAAACAGGGCATCGCGCAGGACGGATATCACTTCGCCGGGGTTTCTAAACCGGATTTCCCTTTTTGCGGGATGCACG
The DNA here is from genome assembly GCA_963741035.1 of uncultured delta proteobacterium. Lineage (GTDB taxonomy): Bacteria > Desulfobacterota > Syntrophobacteria > Syntrophobacterales > Syntrophobacteraceae > SbD1. The sequence goes on along the minus strand of CAVUGX010000027.1, from coordinate 14,424 downwards.
TTGACATCTACCCGGGTCGGCGAAATTCCCACAAATAGAACGGCTACCGGAAATTTTCCTCGGGGAATCAGGGCCTCATAGGCTGTCAGGACAGCCCTTTGCAAAAGCCTGTCCCAGACGGCTCTCCCGTTCACATAAAGAAAAAGATTCTGGCTGTTCGTTCTCTGGATGTCGGGAGGCGCAAGAAAACCCGAAACGCTTACGCCGTTTTTTTCAAAATCGATCGATGTGAGCGACCTCGCAATCTCAGGCCCAAGCACCTGAGCAGCCCTCGGGAGAAGACCCTCACACCTCAGGTGATCGCACACTAACTTTTCCTGGGAGAGGAGCTGCATATGAATCTGGGGGTTTGCCAGTGAAACGCGCAGAAACTGGTCCGTTATGTAGGAAAGTTCGGTTTCCGCGGTCCGCAGGAACTTGCGCCTGGCCGGAACACAGTAGAAAAGATCGCGCACCAGCACCTGAGTTCCGGGAGGACACCCCCTTTCACGAACGTCTTTTATTACGCCCCCTTCAACTCTTATAGAGGTCCCGGAAAGTGCCTCATTCTCGCGAGTGCTCAGCTCAAAGCGGCTGACAGCGGCAATCGAGGGAATGGCCTCTCCGCGAAATCCGAGTGAAGATATGGCGGCTAAGTCCTGGGCAGACCTGATCTTGCTTGTGGCATGCCGTTCAAGCGACAGGAGCGCATCCTCGGGGCTCATGGCGCACCCGTTGTCCACTACCCGGATTTCCCGGCGGCCTCCCTCGAGCAGGCTGACCGAAATCCTTGTGCTCTGAGCGTCTATGCTGTTTTCGACAAGCTCTTTTACCACTGCGGCAGGACGTTCGACGACTTCGCCGGCGGCGATCTGGTTGCATAAAATATCTGGTAAAATCGCTATCTTACCCACCAGGTTCTCCAGGGACTCAAGTCTATTGACAGAAAACTCCCATTCCAGTACTAGTTTGACACTATTAGAACCTATTGTATCATACCGCAAAATCCCAAGCTAAAAACATGGGCAGGGATTTTACCCTAAATGCATAGCAACCCGTAGAATCGAGCAGACCTATGGATTCCAATCCCTATCAGCCGCTGATAAGCCTTCTGTCCAACATCCTCGAAGCTTATACCACAGCTTTTTTTATTTTCGATGAAAGAAACCGCCAGCTCAATCTCGTCGCCATTCAGAGCCTCAGTAAGTTCATTCCCCCCGACATTTCTCTTCCCCTTGAAGGGAGCGGGATACTTTCCCAGGTCCAAAAAGTGGGGCAAACCATACACCTCGATAAGCTCCATGAGGCGACCTCATCCATATCCCTCACTCTTCCTTTCTACCGCGAAGGCGAATCTCATATAAAAGGGCTATTTGCGGTGCCGGTTGCGGGCGGAGCGGGGATTCTCTACGTCGACACAAAATACGGCTGGGGATTCAACGACAAGCAGCAAAAATGGATAAAAGAGTTTGCCGAGCTTCTCGGGAAGCTTTTGAAAAACAGGGAAGCAGCAGGGCGGGAGGAAAACTACGCCAGGATATTCGATGTCTTGAGCCGGCTCGACGAAGTCGCCTTCAAGGGGCACGCCCTTGACAGCTACTGCGAGCTGTTCGTTACCGAGTGGTCGCAGTTGCTGGGCACGGACTACGGCTTTCTCGTCCTCAAAGAACCCGAGAAGAAAAGTTTTCGCATCCTGGGCTGCACAGCGAATACGCCAAGAGGCCTGGTCACTCAGACTTTTTCTATCAAGCATGGGCTGATCAGTTGGGTTTTGCAGAACAAGAAAAACCTGCTCGTCATCCGTCTAAATCCGGATACGTCGGATCATTTCCTTTTTTCGCCGGGCGAAAACCTTCCCCATCAGGGCACTGTCTGGGGAATGCCCGGCCGAACTTCCCTGGGCTATGAACTTGCCCTCGTTTTCCTGTCCCGGAAGGTAATCGACTGGAACACCGATTCGGAGCGGGCCGCGGGGCACGCCTTTCATTTTCTTCAGCTCCTGCTCGAACAGATCTATTACCGGGAAGAAAACGAGGCGCTCCAATCATACGATATCTGTACAGGGCTCTTCAGCGCCCCGGCTTTCGAATCGAGAGTCGCAGGCCTGTTTCACGCCTCCATGCAGTCCAACGCTCCATTTGCTCTCGGGCTGATTCAGGTCGAACCCTGGCAGATACTTACCACGAAAGTCCTGCCCAAAAGAATCCGGCAGCTACAGTGCGAACTCGCATCGTCTCTTTGCGATGCGCTGCCGCCCGGAGTCCTTGTCGGCCAGCTCGCGCAAAACCGCTTTGGTGTTTTGTTTGCCGAAACGACCGTGCAGGAGGCCGAAAGCATGCTTGGAGAGCTTGCCCGCCATGGAAAGGTCGCGCTCAAGGGAATCAAGGGAGTCAAACTCCACCTCTACATTTCTTCGGCGGGTTTTCCACAGGATGCGGCAAAAATTGAGGACCTGTGGCCCCTTGTCAATCAGCGGCTCTTTTCGGCCTTTGGTCTAAAACCTGAAAAGACGGCCTCATAAACAGTTGACCGCCTGATCCATTGTCTATAGACTCAGCGCAAAAGCTGATAGAATAGAAGGGTAGTGTATGTTTGGATGGCTTTTGTCGTATTTCTCAAAAGATCTGGCGATGGACTTGGGGACCGCCAACACCCTTATCTACCTGCGGGGCAAAGGGATCGTGCTGAACGAACCCTCGGTTGTAGCGATCAACCAGGATACTCACCAGGTTATAGCCGTAGGGCAGGAAGCAAGAAATATAATCGGAAGACACGGCCACAGAATCGTAACCATTCGCCCGCTCAAAGACGGGGTCATTGCCGATTTCGAAGTAACAGCCGTGATGATAAAGTATTTTCTTTCAAAGGTTTTGAACAGGCGTAATCTCTTCCGGCCCAGGCTTGTCGTGGCGGTCCCCACCGGGATCACTTCGGTTGAAAAAAGGGCCGTAATCGAAGCCGCGGAACAGGCCGGCGCCAGGTACATACACCTGGTCGAAGAACCGATGGCCGCCGCGATCGGCGCGGGACTTCCCATCGACCAGCCTCTTGGAAGCATGGTGGTTGACATCGGAGGCGGGACGACCGAGGTCGCGGTAATTTCCATGTTCGCCGTGGCCTACAGCGAATCGGTCCGGGTGGCGGGCGATGAGGCCAACGAGGCGATACTGCGCTACATACAGCGTGAGCGCCAGATGATAATAAGCGAGGTGCTCGCGGAAAACATCAAGATAAAGATAGGTTCGGCCGTTGCCCCCGAAAAGCCCGAATCGATGGAGATCACGGGTAAGGAAATCCTGTCCGGAATACCCAAGACTTTTACGGTCTGTGATGAAGAAATCCGCGAAGCTATAAAGGAACCGGTCGCGGCAATCGTTGAAGCGGTGAGGCGCGCGCTCGAGAAAACGCCCCCGGAGCTTGCCGCCGACATTCACGACAGCGGGTTCTGGCTCGCCGGCGGAGGCGCTCTCTTAAAGGGACTCGATAAGCTTCTTGTAGAAAACACCAAGCTCAAGGTCAACATAGCAGACGACCCGCTTACCGCTGTGGCCAGGGGCGCCGGTTCGGTTATCGAACACGTGGATTTTTTCAGACAGGTTTTCATAAACTAGAAATTGCGAGGCCTCGAAAGCCGGCCGGAGCACACTTGTCCGTTTGTTGACCGTTCGAAAAGAGAATGGCAGATATCATCGATCTTTCCACAAGGTTTAAACCCGGAAACAACCTGATCGCCTCGGCTCCGCTCGAGTTCCGCAGAGGCCAATGGCTCTCCGGAAGCGCTATCCTGTGCACTCGGGAAGAATCGGCAAAACTTGAAGCCCAGCGCCGCAAGGCGACCACGGATAGACCTCCTGTAACGCTTGTTCCAAACCACGTGAGACTTGACGGTGGTTATCACTTCACGTTTCTATGGCTTTTCAAGTTCCGTGAAGATGAAGAACGCATGCGCCGCCTCTACTGGCTCGCTGGACTCATGGAGTGTGTTACCAAGGCGCCGTCCCCCGTTTTGCGGACCGATCTGGTGCGAAGGTTTTTTAAAATCATAAACGAGGAACGCGAAAAGCTAAGTGTCTCCTGGAAGGGAAACGTCCGCGATTTTTTGCTTCCGCTCCACTCCGAACATTATGATCCGGGCGTATTCATCGAGACCATCCGCAACGCTCCGTCTCTAAAAGACCTCCTGAGCGGCATAGAAGAAGAGACAAACTCCCAGTTTGACATTCTCGCAGAGAAGTACGTCTTCTATGTGCCGGGAGCATTCGCGACCAGATGATCAACGGCTTGAGGGCGCGCATATGCTGCCCCGGGCGATAAATATCCCGATAATGAAAAATATCAGAAAAAGCGTCTGTATCGGAATCGACCTGGGTGGGACCAACCTCAGGGCGGCCCTGGTGGATCGGTCCGGGAAAATAATCGAGTCTCGGACAACTCAAGTAGAGACTGAGCTGGGGGCCGAATCGGTTTCGAAAAAATTGCTCGCTCAGTGCCGAACGCTCATCGGTTCGGCAGCGAAGCTGGGCGTCGAGGTTTCCGCCGCCGGGATGGGGGTTGCCGGGAAAATCGACAGGGCCGGCGGATTGGTGATTTTTTCCCCCAACCTTCCGGTGCTCGACGGATACCCCCTGGGGCAGGTTATCAGGCAGAATCTGGCAATCCCGATATATATGGAAAATGACGCAAACGTCTTCGGTCTGGGTGAGAGTTTTGCGGGGTCCGCCAGGGGAGTTCGAAACTGGGTCGGGATAACGCTTGGTACTGGTACGGGAGGGTGTCTGTTTCTCGATGGAAAGCTGTGGGAGGGAGACGGCCTCGGGTTTTCGGCGGAAATAGGCCACATGATAGTGGTGCCGGGTGGGCCTGCCTGCCCCTGCGGGTCGCATGGGTGCCTCGAGGCCTTCGCATCCGCGCGCGCCCTCGTATCAGGGGCAAGAAGAGCCGTAAACGATCGCGAGCTCAAAGATGGTCCGCTCCATGTGCTCGAAAAAGAAGGGAAACTGGACGCGCAGACTATCTATGAGTGCGCAAAGAAGGCAGACCGGGTTGCGGTTGCCCTTTTCGACAAGATGGGCTGGGCGCTGGGGATTTGCCTTGCAAACATCTTCTCGGCTCTCGGAATTAGGCACGCGGTCATAGGAGGAGGTGTCAGCTCGGCCTGGGACCTTTTCATAGGCCCGCTGGAAAAAACCCTCGCCGGGAATTGTTCGATGCTCGACCCCGGCCTTGCCCATGTTATGAGAAGCCGTCCGGAAAACGATGCGGCCCTGGTCGGAGCAGCCCGGCTTTGCCGAAGGGGCGTCCCGGTGGGAGGGTGAATCGGGTTGCGTTCAAGACCGGGCGGGGATTTTTCGACGACAAAAGAACCCCGACCCTACAGCGTTGTCGCACGGTTCGTTCGTAGGGGAGGGCTTTACGCCCTCCCGATCGACAACTCGCAAAATCCCGTAATCGGTTCGAAGGGGCGAGGTTGATCTTTAGCACTCGATTTGAACGCAACTCCTTATGAATCGGTGAACAGATGGGCGGTAAAAGGTCCATTCACCGATCCGGACTGTTTCAGTCGATTAGAAACGAATCAGATTGGCTCCGAAGTTCAGCCCTCCGCCAAACGAAACGGTAACCACAAGGCTGCCCTCGCGAATCATACCGCACTCGATTGCCTCGTCCATTGCAATTATGACCGATGCGCTGGCGGTGTTTCCGTACCGGTCGAGATTTACATAAAACTTCTCGAACGGGATATTCAGAGTAGTGGATATCTCTTTGAGTATATTTATGTTCGCCTGATGGCAGATGAAACAATCGACATCGTCCAGTGAAATTCCGGCTTCCGTTGCCAGCCTCACTATGGTTCCGGGTCCCCTTCTCATGGCGAACTCTTTAATGGCTCGTCCATTCATTTTCAAATATACCGTGTTTGGACCGGTAAGCCTTTTGAACGGCATGATCGTCCCGCCCCCGAAAACGCCCACCTCCTCACACAGATGGCCGTCCGATCCAAGACATGAGTGCTGGACGCCCTTGTCGCCGTTGCCCGCTCCAAACAGGATCGCCCCTGCGCCGTCGCCGAAGTAAGGAGCTGTGCCGAAATCGTTCGGATTTAGTATCTTGGAATACATTTCGGCCGCAATGAACAAGATGTTGTCGAACCTTTCCGACCTTATCAGGGCATCGGACATGCAAATGCCGTAAGTGCTTCCTGCGCAGACCGAGTTCATGTCGAAGGCGAAAGCCTGAGGCGCGCCCAGGGCGGCTTGGGTGCGGGTGGATGTCGGAGGCTGCACGCGGTCCGGAGAAGACGTTGACAGTACAATCCCCTGAATCTTGTCGGCCGGAAAATTCGCCTTCTTGAGACACACGCGGGCCGCTTCAATTGCCAGGTCGGATGTACATGCCTCTTCGGGAGCGATTCTCCTGGAAAGAACCCCTGTCTTGATCGCTATTTTCGGCCGTGAGTCTTCCGGAAATTGAGTCAGTTCTTCGTTGAACACCACTTTGTCCGGCAGATAACTGCCCGTAGCCTTGATAATTGTGTTTCTCATGATAGCGCGCCATCCTTTTACCAGGGGTTTCTGGTGAAGAGCGAAAAGCAAAGGCTTTGCCAGAAGGGCCCTGCATTGCGTTGAAAACCAGCCTGCGACATTGATTTCATTTTTATGGCGAATCTCGAACCGTTGATTTGAAAAGATACCGGGTCCCTTATCGACTGAATCAATCTTATTCTCTGGTGCTCAGCTATCAATGGGGCAAAGACAGTATTTGATAATACCGTGAACGTAAGGATATACTGGATTTGTTGCACTGCACAAAAAGGGGTAGGCGCACCTGGATTATCACCTGAACGATCCAGGAGGAAGGCATAGGAGCCTTTTCTGGAGGGGATCGTGAGGCGCGATATTATCCTTCCCGTACCCAAGCGATATGTCACTTCACGGACCCATGGCGGGAATCGAGCAACGGACCATTTGAAATTCTTGACTTTCACCTGTCATTTCTCTGCGTGGGTCGCAACGTGACTTTCTCAATTTGATTTTTAACGCACTCGCAACTCCCCCAAAGAAAAAGACCCCGAGAGGATAAAAACCGCTTGACTAGTATCTCCTAGTGATACTACATTAATCCTCAATGAGGGGCGTCGTGGATCCATTAGGAGTTTGCGATGAAAGGGAAAGGGGAAATGCTGAACTCAAGCCGGCAGAAAACGCTTGAGGAAATCTTTGAAGATCCCGTCAGGTCTGATGTACAATGGAACAAAATTGAAAGCTTGATTGTAGCTCTTGGTGGTGATGTTAAAGAGGGCAGGGGTTCGCGGGTCCGGTTTTTCCTCAATGGCGTAGTTGCGACCTTCCTCCGCCCTCACCCACAAAATCAAACAGACAAAGGAACGCTCAAATCGGTTAGAAATCTTTTACGCAGAGCCGAAGTAAGGGTCGAAGATCGATCTTAGGAGAACTGCCTTAATCATGGCGGAGCTGTTAAAGCGGATGGAGGACGAGCCATGAACACTATGAAGTACGGAAAGTTTATAGCCGCTATAGAGTTTGATGAGGATGCCGCGATCTTCCACGGTGAAGTCATTAATTTGAGCGACATTGTGACGTTTCAGGGTAGATCTGTGGTTGAGCTGAGAAAGGCGTTCAAGGAATCTTTGGACGATTATATAGAGGCTTGCGGTCAGTTTGGCAAACAACCGGAAAAGCCTTTCACCGGCCGATTTATAGTTAGGTTGAGCCCTGAGGTTCACCGGTCTGCGGTAATTGCTGCCAAAACCGAGGGGAAAAGCCTGAATAAATGGGTGGCGGAAAAGTTAGAGCAAGCCGCTTGTGGTGGACATTGCCTTGCCGGTGTTTCGTAGTCTCTGACTTACTATACATAGCATAAAAGGGGTTCAGGCACGTTCCGGATTATCACCCGATAATCCAGGAGGTGCCATATGAACCTTTTCTAAAGGGGATCGCAAGGCGCGATGCTCTCGCAGGCGATTTTCTCGCTCTCTACTCTTCGCGTACTTCGCGTCTTCGCGTGGGAATAATTTCTCTAAGAGATTTCCGATTGGACTACGGCGCGCGAATCCTCGGCAAAAGGAAATAGGCAGCTTGTGTCGAGGCTCCCGATATAGCTCTTTATATCCGCAATTTCCTCCACCTTGAGAAAGCGCTCTATCCCCTCGATTATCTCGGCTGCAGCGCAGGGGTTTATGAAATTGACAGTGCCAACCTGGACGGCGGCGGCGCCGATCAGCAAAAACTCCGGGGCATCCGTTGCGTCGCTGATCCCGCCGATCCCTATCACCGGGCACTTGACCGCGCGGCAGGCCTCGTAGACGCGCCGAAGAGCAACAGGCTTTACCGCAGGCCCGGAAAGCCCCCCCACTATATTGGCCAGCCGCGGCCTTCTGGAGAAAATATCCACGGCCATGGCCGCCACGGTGTTTATGCAGGAGATAATATCGCTTCCGGCCCCTTCGGCGGCCCTGGCGATCTCCGAGATGCTCGTCACGTTGGGCGTAAGTTTGGTGATGTTGCGAGGCTAATGGGTCAGGCGGACTGCCTACCTGCATTGCTCCAAATACTCAAAGTACTTGTCTCTCGTCATCCCTGCTGTTCGCATAAGCCCGTGGATTATGTCGTCATCGACTTCGTTGTAGGTTGGTATCAGGATGGGGCGCAGGCACCCGGGTTTGCTATAGGATCTATGGCTGCTTGCTTGGCGGTCAAAAACAAAACCATCTTTCTTGAAAATGCATTCCAAAATTCTCCAATGGACCGGCGTTATGCGCGGCGACACTGGCGGCCTTCCTCGAATTGTGAAAGAAGATGCAAGGGAACATCCACATACTCCTGCCCTGCGGGCGCTTCCGCAGGCCCGATATTCGCATCTTGCTGCTCCATGGACCTGAACCCGCACTCCTTTAATACATCATCGAGCGTCCCTCTTTCGAAGCATGACTGGAGGAACATGAAGAGGGCTTCGGCTACATTTTTTCTCGCTTCTTCCTTGGTTTCGCCCTGGCTGGCTACATCCAAAGCGGGGCAGGAGGCAACAAACCATTTTGCTTTTCGGGTAATCTGAATCGGCAGCTTGGCAGTGAATGTAATTTGAACCTTCATGGCGTGATTCCTCTGAGCGAGCCCGAACAATCTCCAGCCCTGATCCATACGGTGTCAAGGTATTAAATCGGCTTCGTTCTGGCTGAACTGAACTGAAAAACCGACATTCCGGCCCCGCTGTTCTTGCCGGTTCACGGGCCGGGAGACGGATTGCCTCCATTCCGGCAGCTAAATAGAGGTACCTGATTGAGATGAAAGTACGCATCAGGGTGCCACCGCACAAGGAACGAAATTGATTCTACTTTTTACAAGTTGAATTACAAGGATTTTTTCCCCGGGTTTGCGCCGGGGGACTCTAAGAGATTTCCGATTGGATTACGGCGCACGAATCCTCGGCAAAAGGAAATAGGCAGCTTGTGTCGAGGCTCCCGATATAGCTCTTTATATCCGCAATTTCCTCCACCTTGAGAAAGCGCTCTATCCCTTCGATTATCTCGGCTGCAGCGCGGGGGTTTATGAAATTGACAGTGCCAACCTGGACGGCGGCGGCGCCGATCAGCAAAAACTCCAGGGCATCCGTTGCGTTGCTGATCCCGCCGATCCCTATCACCGGGCACTTGACCGCGCGGCAGACCTCGTAGACGCACCGAAGAGCGACAGGCTTTACCGCAGGCCCGGAAAGCCCCCCCACTATATTGGCCAGCCGCGGCCTTCTGGAGAAAACATCCACGGCCATGGCCGCCACGGTGTTTATGCAGGAGATAATATCGCTTCCGGCCCCTTCGGCGGCCCTGGCGATCTCCGAGATGCTCGTCACGTTGGGCGTGAGCTTGGTGATTACCGGAAGACTTGTGGCGCGCCTGACAGATTCCACCACCCTGGATGTCATCGCCGGATCGGTGCCGAAAACCATTCCGCCTTCTTTTACATTCGGGCAGCTTACGTTGATCTCCAGGGCGGCAATCCCGGGCGCCCCATTGAGCCGCGCGGCAAGTTCGGCATATTCCTCGATCGTGTTGCCGAAAATATTTACGATCACCGGAACGTCCAGATCGCGCAAAAAAGGGAGCTTGACGGACAAAAACCTTTCGACCCCGACATTTTCCAGGCCGATCGAGTTAATCATGCCGGCGGGAGTTTCGACCAGGCGGGGAGGGGGGTTCCCTGCGCGGGGTTTAAGCGATATCCCCTTTACCACGATGGCCCCCAACCGTCGCAGGTCGAAAAAGCTCGAATATTCCTGACCGTAGCCGAAGGTGCCCGATGCGCTCATAACAGGGTTTTTCAGGCGTAGCGGCCCTAGCTGAACAGCCAGGCCGCAGGAGGCGTCTGCTGGGCTAAGATTTTGTTCCATTTGATAGATCCTGCAGAAAAGATTGGGCCGTCTTCGCACACGTGGACGAAGCGGTCGGATTCGGGGTCATCGGGCGTTGAAGCCGGAAGCGCGCACCCCAGGCAGGCCCCGATCCCGCAGGCCATGAGAGATTCCATCGAAAGCTGGGCGAGCACGTCATTTGCCATCGCCCATATTGCCAGGTGATATTGCATGGCAAGAGGTCCGCACGAATAGATCTCAAAAGGCTGAAAGTCCTCCGCCGCGCAAAACTCCTCAAACATTCGGGTAATGCGCCCATTGTAGCCGAAGCCTCCGTCATCGGTTGCAAAGTGTACCTGCACGCCCGGGCATCGAAGGAACTCTTCGGGCAAAAGCTCGGATGCGGTGCGGGCGCCGTAGAAAAGGTGCAGGTCTTGGGTCCCCTTCGCCCCGCGCTCTGAAACCACCTGTGAGATCAGCTCCAAAAGAGGCGCCATCCCGATCCCGCCGGCAATGAAGGCCAATGGAACGGTCCTGTCGATCGGCAGTTCAAATCCGTTTCCCAGAGGGCCGACGAGGCTTGCCGTCAGTCCCGGCGCAAGCTGCGACATGAGCCACGTGCCGCGGCCTGCCACCCTGTAGAGGATTTCGAAATCTCCCTGCCCGGCATATATCCGGCTGAAGGAAAAGGGCCTGCGCAACAACGGATCGGTCCCCTCGCGCACGCGAATCATCACGAACTGCCCGCACCGGGCCGCGCCCGCGATTTCAGGCGAATGCAGCCGGAGCCGGAATATCTGCCCGCAAATCCTCTCCTGGGAAATTATCCGGGCATCTTCGATTATCTTATCCAAACCAAGCTCCAATGTTTCTCCACCGCAGAGTCACAGAGACCTCGGAGGCAAAGCGAACCGCCTCTGACAGGATTAACAGGATCTACAGGATTAAAAATGGCCTACCCACTCCCCATCTTATCCAAACTTAGCTCCAATGTCTCTCCGTCCACTCTGTCCACCGTGTCCACCGCGCTTCGAGCCTCTCTTCGCCCTCTACCTTCTGTTGCCTGTGTCTTCACAACTCAGGCGCCTGATGCACGCGAAGTTGCGTTCTTTGACGTCGAAAAATTCGAAGTCTGAATGGTCGTTTACAATCCGTTTGATGCCGTTCTTGAAAAGAGGAGATCCGAAGTTTATCAGGAAACCGAGGGGCATTTTGAGGAGCCTGAGATAGGTTAGCACCTGTTTGCCGTGGACTGGAGAAAGGTTCTCAACGGATTTGATCTCAATCAGGATTTTCCCTTCAACCAGCAGATCGGCCCGGAAGCCTTCATCAAACTGCAGCCCCTCGAAGACTATTGGAATTGACTTTTGCCGCTCTATCGAAAGACCACGGTCTTTGAGTAGCTTCGCCAACACGACCTCATAAACGGACTCCAACAATCCAGGTCCCAGTTCCGTATGCACCCTATATCCGCAGTCCACAATCTTTTGGGCGATTTCCTCGATCTCCATATGTTTTTTTTCTTCGCGCCTTCGCGTCTTCGCGTGAAAAATACCCTCGCCCTCAGCAATCTCTCGGGGCGATTTCCTCAATCTCCATATGTTTTTTCTTTCTTCGCGCCTCCGCGTCTTCGCGTGAAAAATACCCTCGCTCTCAGCAATCTCTCGGGGCGATTTCCTCAATCTCCATATGTTTTTTCTTTCTTCGCGCCTTCGCGTCTTCGCGTGAAAAATACCCTCGCCCTCAGCAATCTCTCGGGGCGATTTCCTCAATCTCCATATGTTTTTTCTTTCTTCGCGCTTTCGCGTCTTCGCGTGAAAAATACCCTCGCCCTTAGTCTTTCCACCCGATTACCGTCGCCATGCGCCCTGTCTGCCCTTCGCCCCGGTACGAAAAAAAATCCGCCTTCCCGCACACGGTGCATCTTTGTGAAAATTCGATATTCTCCTCGCAGATTCCGGCCGATGTCAACTGGTCCCGCGTGATTGCCCAAAAGTCGAAGTAATGCGGGCGGACCTGAGAAGACAAAAACTTCTCCGGAAGCTCACTGCGGTAGTTTACAAATTCGGCGCAGCACGGGCCAAGGGAAGGGGAAACCGCCGCAAGGGTCCCGGCGGGATTTAACCCAAAGCGCTCACTCAGGTAGTTCACGGTCTTTCCCGCAATATTTTGGACGCTTCCGCGCCACCCGCTGTGAATATTGGCAACGATCCGGCTTTGCAAATCGGCAAGAAAAATGGACTGGCAATCCGCGATCTTTATAACGAGACCAATGCCGGGAAGATTTGTCGCAAGCGCGTCCCCCGGAGGCGCGATCAAAAGAGGCGGGTGCGCTTCCAGCTCCGGGGCCGATTCTTTGTCGATAAAATTTATCGTGTCGCCATGGAACTGGCGGCTTGAAACGAGCCGCTCGAGGCCGATCGCGTTCTTTATGCGGGTAAGGTTTTCCTGCACGGCCTCGGGTGAGTCGCCGCTACTCCAGGACGCGTTGAGGCTCTCGTAGGGCGCTATGCTAACTCCGCCCCGTCTGGTGAAAACTCCGTGCACAAGTCCCGGAACAGCAGACAGGTTCTTGAAGGTAAGGCGGGGCAGGCTTTGAGCCGCAATTTCCAGCTTCATCAAATCAGCTTTTCTCTAACCTTTCATAAACAAAATACACAAATCCACCACAGAGGCGTTCGATAATTCCAAAAACCCGGCGGCCTGTTTCGAGGGGCCAGGGTCGATCTTTAGAGAACACAGAGAACACCGGGAAAAACTTCGCGAGGCGTCGATAACAGGACAAACAGGACTAACATAAATGGCTGTTTGTGAGTCCTCTGTTAATCTTTTTGAATTTTCTCTTTCTCTTTCTCTTTCTCTTTCTCTTTCTCTGTGTCCTCTGTGTCTCTGTGGTGCATGAATTAGCTTTTAATCAGAATGTGTCCGACAGTAAACAGAAAATGTCCCCTTTTTGCCCGCCAGTGGTTAAAATGAATTCACCGCAAAGGCGTGCTGCAGAGCGCGGGCAAATGTGAAGTGAACATCGATCGAAGATGAGAGAAGAGCACAGCAACATGGAAGAGCGGATCAAAGAATGTTCCAGGGTGACAATCGAATGCGAGATGCGGATCGTCCCGGCCGATGGGCCCGGCCCTGTTGTCGAGTCTCAGGCATGCAGTTTTGTAATGGGCGTAGACCCCCAGTATGCGTCTGTTGAATCGGCCCTGATGCACAAAAAGGCCGGCGACCGCGTAAAGGTCTACATCCCGCCCGAAGAAATCTTCGGCGCATACGATACGGAACTTATTCGCGATCTTCCCATGGCCGACTATAAGCAGGAAAGAGTCAAGCCCGGCAGGATGTACCGGGAGATGAAGCGCAAGAGCCTCGTGCAGTTCATGGTAAAAGATGTGCGAGGAGACGTGATCGTGGCTGATTTTAACGATCCGCGAGCCGGAACGTGGGCCGAATTCGACATCCTGGTAAAAGAGGTGCGCCCGGCCAAAAAAGAAGAAATGACGCCCTCCTGCGCGAAAGTGCCTGAGTTTCCGCAATGGTAGCGGCTGCAGGCGTCGCGGTTCCATGTACTTTGAAATGGGGCATTTCCAGGTGCTGTCGACACTATGACGCGGTTTGATTGACAAAGACCCTGGCCTGTGGTACCCAACCTACCTGAGTCCGGGCCACCGATGGCCGGATTATAGGCAACGGCATCACCATTTTTTCCTGCCTGACACAGAGGGCGACTAGCTCAGTGGATAGAGCGTTGGTCTCCGGAACCAAAGGTCGTGGGTTCGATCCCCACGTCGCCCTCCAAGTAAAATCAAGGACTTAGCCAGATTGGTCGAGTCTTTTTTTATTTTCTGGTTGCGTATAGGTTGCGGATGGTTGCGTGTCATCCAGTGCATCGATGTCGGTTCGGCTCTCTTTTGGAAGCCATTTGTAGTACGTTCGGTATGTGATATCGGACGAGCTATGCCCCATCTCCTTGCTGACTTCGGCAAGAGAATCTCCATTGCTGAGCCTCAGCGTAGCGTAGGTGTGGCGCATATCATGCGGAGTTCGTCTGCGAAGCTCGGTCTTAGCGAATACGGGTGA